>JAEUSP010000137.1 GCA_016788565.1 Chlorobiota bacterium
CCCCGGCCGCACAAGCCGACCAGCGGACGATTCGTGTGCTGGCCGCCGTAGATACGCGGGAGCAGGAAAAACAGGGGAACAACATCCGCCCGATTTCGGTGCTGGCAATTCATAAAGGGAGCAACGTTTCCCGGCTGCGGAGCGCGAATCTTCGGTTGATTCCTGGGTTGGAGTTTGCTCCGCTTCGCCACGAAGAATCAGCCAGGAAGCAGGGGATTGCTCCGCTGATTAACCAGCCGATGCCGGGGCCGGAGCTTCCCGGGCGCGCCGCCGCAGTGCCGCCGATATCAACCTCCGTCCCAGCTTCTGGCAACTCAGTTTCAGCCAACTCAGGTTCAGCAACCTCCGTCACCCCTTCCGAAACTGGCGCGGCGTTCACCTTGCCAGCCGCCACGGTTGTGGTTCCGCTTCCGCCGCTGAAGCCCACACCCGCACGCCCAAGCTCGCCCATTCCGGAATCGCTGGAGCAACGTGCCGGAACGCAATCAGCTAGGAGCCAAGAGAAGAAAAGTGAGGGAGGGGGAAAGAGCGTTGCGCAATCGGCACTGAAGGGGAAAAACATTACCCAACCGACCGACGTGCCAGACGTGGCAATGGGGCAGATGACCCCGTTGGAGGAGTTAGCAAAGCGGTTAGAAAGTGCGCGAATTCCGGTGATTGAGGATGAGGAACACCACCGCCCTGTTCCGTTCGAGCCGTCCATTGTTAGCGATACTTTAGCCAACATTTTAGTTGCGCAAGGAGCCTACGCCGAAGCGTTGAAAGCCTTCCAAACTTTGGCGCGAACCAAGCCGGAGCGGCTTGAGTATTACGAAGCCCGAATCGCCGAAATGAAACGGCGATTAAGCGAGCAACCACCGTTGCACTAAGCCCACACAACCCGATTGCAATACCGCAACAACGCCAGCCGTCGGGCAGCCATCACAGCAGCATGAGAATCGCTTGGTATATCCTACGAATGCACATCGGACCGTTCCTGTTCGGGACCGTCTGTGTGGTGTTTTTCTTCCTGCTGCAATTTCTGTTCAAGGCCGGTTCGGAGATTTTTGGGAAGGGGCTGGACCCCTGGGTTATCACCAAACTGATTGCCTACAACCTTGCGTGGATGCTGGTGTTGGCGGTTCCGCTTGGGGTGCTGGTGGCTTCGCTGATGGCCTACGGAAAGTTGAGCGGCAGCAACGAGCTGACCATCATAAAAAGTGCTGGCGGAAGCGCGTTGCGGGCAATGATGCCGGGAATGCTTGGTGGGCTGACGTTGTTTATCGGGCTGTTCCTGTTTAACGACCGAATTTTGCCCGAGACCAACCACACCGCAATGGTGATGCTGCTCGACATCAGGCAGGTTCAGCCAACGTTGGCAATCGAGCCGGGGCAGCTTATCACGTTGCAGGGTTACAGCATTCTGGCGCGCAAGGTGGATCGCGCACGGAACACCTTGTACGATGTCACGATTTACACCCAGAATGGCGAGCAGATGAACACAATCACCGCACGGACAGCGGAGTTAGTGTTCAACCAGGATTACAGCCGTTTGCTGATGACCCTTCGCGATGGGGAAATCCACCAATTGGATCGCCGCAACACAGCGCGATTCACCCGGCTATCGTTTGCCGAACATCAAGTGGTGGTGGCGGCCACCGGTTTTAATCTGGGGTCCACCGACCCCAACTCCGTTGGCCGCACCGACCGCACCATGAACATCCAGCAGATGCGCGCCCGTGCCGACAGCGCCGAAGCCCGTGCCAACCGGGTTGCCACGCGGCGTGATTCCTTGCTGATGGAGTTCACCCTGCGGGTGATGGAGTTCGGCGCAGGCGCGCTGAACCCACTGAGTAGCGACCCCGGAGCAAGCCAGAAAATGTTGGAAACTGCCACGCTGAAAGGGCAGATAGAGTCGGAGCAATCGGTGGTGACACAGCATCTGAAGGAATCAGATCAGTACTGGGTGGAGATTCACAAGAAGTACTCGATTCCCGCTGCCTGCTTGGTGTTTATGCTGGTGGGTGCGCCGTTGGGGATTGTGGTTCGGCGTGGAAATTTTGGTGTGTCGGCAGCGATTACGCTTGGCTTCTTTGTGATCTACTGGGCCTGCCTTGTCACCGGCGAAAAACTTGCCGACCGTGGCGCGCTTCCCCCAGCCGTCGCCATGTGGATGGCCGATGCAATTATTGGCGCAATCGGCCTGTACCTCACCATCCTCGTCTCTCGCGAAACGGTGACGCTCACCTTCGAGTTCAACCGCCTTCGCAGGCTCTTCCGGAAAAAAGCGATGAAGACGTGATGAAGGAAGAGTTCTGTTGCCTGGTGTGTTGTCAACACTCGCGGAGTTCCGACAAAAGTCAGTGGTCAGTAGCCAGTGGTCAGTGGTCATTAGCCAGAAGCCTGATTCCCGATTCCCGAAACCCGATTCCCGAAACCTGATTCCCGAAACCCGACATCCGAAACCCGATTCCCGATTTTCAACATGACGTATGCTCTTATTCTTGGTGCTTCCAGCGGGTTTGGCGCGGCTGCCGCGGCCGAGCTTGCCCGTTCTGGAATGAACATCATCGGTGTTCATCTGGACCGCGCCAGCACCATGCCAGCGGCGATTGCTGTGCAAGAATCAATCCGCCAACATGGCCGCGAAGCTCACTTTTTTAACGTGAACGCTGCCGATGCAGAAGCGCGTGCTTCGGTGCTAGACCAGGTGGCCGCGCTGTTCCGGGAACGCCCGGGCGCACACCTCCGTTTGCTGATGCACTCGCTGGCGTTTGGCGCGCTGAAGCCGTTTGTGGCAACCAACCCCAAAGAAGCCTTAACGCAAGCCCAAATCGAGATGACGATGAACGTGATGGCCAACAGCCTGATCTACTGGACGCAAGACGTTGTGGCGCGCGGGATGATGCCGGCTGGCGGGCGAATCCTTGCCATGTCAAGCTCCGGTGCGCGGCGTGTGCTGCCGATGTACGGCGCGGTTTCCGCCGCAAAAGCTGCGTTGGAAAGCTACTGCCGCCAGTTGGCGTTCGAGCTTGGCCCGCAAGGAATTTGCGTGAATGCAATCCAAGCCGGCGTTACCGACACCCCAGCTTTGCGGAAAATCCCCGGTGCCGAAAGCCTGATTGCCTACGCCCGCCAACGCAACCCGTTCAACCGCCTGACAACGCCCGACGACGTTGCCCGGCTGATTGCCCTGCTTGCAACCGATGCCGCCGGGTGGGTGAACGGAACCACCATTCAGGTGGATGGCGGCGAGGACTCGGTGGATACTAACTGGCAGGAGCGTGAAGTCCAGCAATGAAAGATTTCTCCGATTTGATTCGCCCCGGTTTGATTGTTAGCTGCCAGCTTGATGAGAACGAACCGCTCTACACCCCACAGCATTGCTCCCTGTTTGCACAAGCCGCCGAACAGGGCGGGGCAGTGGGAATTCGCGGGGAAGGGATACCGAACTTGCAGGAAATCCGAGCCACCACCCGAATCCCGCTGATTGGCTGCATTCGTGGCAAGTTCAAGGATGGGTGGGTGCTGGTCACGCCGGACCAAACCAGCCACACACGGCTGGCGCGGATGGGAATGGATGTGATTGCCGTTGATGCCACGCTCCGCCCCCGCCCCGATGGGACCGATGGGCCCGCGTTCATCCGCGAAGCCCTAACCCGCCACCCCGATGTGCCGATCCTTGCCGACATCGCCACCTACGACGAAGCAATGCGCGCTGCGGAAGCCGGGGCCGGGGCAATCAGCACCGTGCTGTTTGGGCGGACGAAGGAGACGGTGGAGCAAGCAATTTCCATCGAGGCACATTTGGAGTTGGTGCACAGCTTGGCCACAGCGGCCACAATTCCGGTGCTGGCCGAAGGGTTCATCTGGAGCACGGGCGACGCTGCCGCAGCGATGGAAGCCGGGGCCTACGGTGTGATTGTTGGCGGAGCCATCACCCGCCCACGGGTGATTACGCAACTGTTTGCCGAGGCGGTGGGGGGATAGAACCAGCCAGAGAACAAACAACTTTGCAGATCAGGGCCAGAGGTAGGTTTGATGCTAACACGACAACACGCCGAAGAATTGTTGGATCAACTGCTGGAGTTCCGTTCGGAGCTGGACGAAGCCGAATGCAAAAGCAGCGCAAGCGATCCGGCAAAGGATGCGATCTGTGCGTTAAGCAATCGGCGCGACCGGAACGGTGGTGTGTTGTTTCTTGGAATCGGAGCGGACTTCACGATACTGGGAATTGAGAGTATTGAAAAAGTGCAGGAGCAGATTGTGAACCAAGCCAGCGATTCATTCAACGCCCCTTTACGGGTTGATCCAGAGGTGTTGGAACGTGATGGGAAACAAGTGCTGGCAGTGATTGTGCCGCCAGCTCCAGTGGGGTATCGGCCCTGCCATTACAAGAAACATGGCGTACATGAAGGTTCTTGGATTCGTGTCGGGAACTCCACCCGGCGGATGACACACGACGAAGTAACCCGCGAGCTTACCACCGATGCAATTCATCGCGGGCTTGTGCCACCGTTTGATAAAACGCCAATACCCGCTGCTGGGCTTGAGATTCTGGATGAGGCGTTGATTGAAGACTACATAGCCCATGTGCGGAAAATTCGCCCTAACTCGCAACTCTATCGTTTATCCCGCACCGAACTGCTCGACAGCGTAGGCGGAATTGCTAAAGATGATAGTGGAGCATGGCATCCAACGCCAACCGGTGTATTGTTTTTCAGCCGTGACCCGCAACGATTGCTTCCACAATCATCAGTTGAGTTTCTGCACCTTTGGGGTCCGGAATTAACCACACTTGGCCCCGATGGTTCGCGCTGGCGAGTAAACAAGGAATTGATGGGGACCTTGCCGGAAATCATTGACCAAGCCGAGCAACTGCTGTTGGAGCGGGTGGCAACCCGTGGCCACATTGAAACATTCCGCCGCCGAGATGAGCCGGAATATCCGCGATTTGCATTGCGTGAAGTTGTGGTCAACGCCATTGCCCACCGTGATTACACGTTGCGTGGTTCACGTATCCAGATCCGCCTCTATCCTGATCGTTTGGAGGTTCACACCCCGGGTGGGCTTCCTGCACCAGTCACGGTAGATAATATCGAAGATGAGCAAGCAACAAGGAACGAAGGAATTGTTGCGTTGCTTACCGATTATGGCTATATGGAGCGGCGTGGGTATGGGTTCAACGGCATTGTTGCGGCACTGCGCGAAGCAGGGCTGGCACCACCACAGCTAACCGATAACGGTGCTTCGTTCAACCTGCTACTGAAAAACCATCTGCTGATGTCCCCTGAAGCATTGCAGTGGCTGCATCAGTTTGACCATTATCAGCTTTCGGGGCAGGAACGGTTAGCACTTGCCTATTTGTGGGCAAACGAACGGCTCTATAATCGTGATTACGTACGCCTTACGGCTACCACCAGCACCGAAGCAACCCAAGCATTGCGCCGAATGATGCATAAAAAAGTATTGATGATGCACAGCACCCGAGGCGGGGCGTATTATACATTGCCTAAAACAGACCCCTCAACAGAGGTTTTTCATTCAGAAAAAGGACAAGAAGAGATCATTATAGCCTTAGTGCGTAAGCAGGGAAGTATTACCCGCAGAGATGTGATTGCCAGTTTACAGTGTACTGCTTCGGAGGCAAATCGGCTTCTTCGACGTATGATGAACCAAGGGCAATTGGTTCAAGAAGGTACAAGAAAAGGTACTCGGTACACTCTGTTTATTGCAGAAGTGTAGTTCATAAAAGTTCATAAAAGCTCATAAAAGTTCATAAAAGCTCATAAAAGCAATCAACTTCATGGACTACATCCGCCTACTCGGCTTTGCGGCTGGGGCTGTTGGGGTGATCTCGTTTGTGCCGCAGGCCGTGAAGGTGTTGCGGACACGATCAACTCACGACCTCTCGCTCCCTTCCTACTTGATGATGGCTGCCGGCAGCACCTTGTGGGCGGCCTACGGTTTCCTGCAAGATGACCTCCCGATTATCCTTCCCAACGTGGTGATCCTTGTGCTGCAACTGACGATCCTCTGGGCAAAATTCCGTTTCCACTGATCCTATCTCCACCAATGTTCCACCACCTGATCCCTACCGATCCCGCGCTTTTTTTCACCAAGAACGACCCCGGCGACCCACGCATGGGCGACCTGGTGGGAAAAGGGGAGATGGCGATAACCGAGCATACTCACGTTGCCATCATCGGCGTGCCCCAGGACCTTGGCGTTGCCCGGAACGGCGGGCGCGTTGGCGCGGCCCAGGCCCCCGATGCTATCCGTGCGATGTTCTACCGGCTTACACCGTACGATTTCGCAAGCCAGCAAAGCGTCCCGCACGGTGCGGTTGTTGATGTGGGGAACATCCGTTGCGATGGCAGCGAGCTGGAAGAAATCCACGACCGATTAGCCCAGGTGGTTGTTGCGGTTTGCCGGCGCGGGCTTGTTCCGCTGGTGCTTGGCGGCGGCCACGACACCACGTATGCGGCGGCCAGCGGTGTTCATGCTGTGCATGGCCAACTGGGGATACTCAACTTCGATGCTCACCTTGATGTTCGCCCGCCGAACCCGCTGCGTAACAGCGGGACTTCGTTTCGGATGCTGATTGAGGAGGGAAAATTGGCGGCAGAGCGGTTTGTGGAGTTCGGCATCCAGAGTTTTGCCAACGCACGGTCGCATGTGGAATGGCTGGAAGGGAAGGGGGGAAACATCATCCCGCTTGAAACTGTTCGCCAAGATGGATTTGCCCGCGCTCTTGCCACGGCATATCGAATCGCTGCTTCGGGGGGATGCCCGGTGTATGGCACACTTGATATTGACGGAGTTCGCGCCGCCGATGCGCCGGGTGTCTCGGCCACAATGCCGGATGGGTTTGCGGCATCCGAGCTTTTGGATACTGCGCGGCTGCTTGGTTCCGGCAAGGAAACGGTGGCGGTAGATATCGTTGAAGTCAATCCCCAATTCGACCGCGACAACCAAACCGCAAAACTTGCCGCCCACGCAATGATGCGCGTTATCGGGGGGCGGCTCGCCACTTGCTCCACCTCTGCGGCGTAAGTATGATCCCCCCCCTCCGCTCCGGTTATTTTTTCTTCTGGTGTGATGTTCCCCCCCATTGTTCCGTTATCTTCATACCTCTCTCTTCTCTCTCTCTCTCTGCTTCACGTTAGTCACGGAATGAACGAATGGCATGGTACCGCCAAATATTCCAGACAGCACCCGGCGAAGGGGTACAGGAAGCGGCACAGCCGAAGCCTGCCAATCCGGACACGCTGACTTTTGAACGATTCCTTGCCGGGGACGACTCGGCATTGGTAGAACTGTATGATCGCCACAATCACCGGATTTTCCTCTATTGCCGGCAGTTTGTGCGCGACCATCAGCGGGCCGAAGACATGACGCAAGAACTGTGGGAACGGGTGATTCGCCTACGCCGCGAGCGGAAAGTGACATCGCAGAACCCCATGGGCTTTTTGCTAACGATTGCACGGAATCTCTGCTTGGATGAGCTTCGGAAGGATCGCCACCATCTGGCGATTGACGACTTGCCGGAAACAAGCCACCCAGTGGATACGATTCCAGAGCTTTCGCACATGGAGGAGTTGGTTGTGCTGGCGCTCCCTCACCTTCCCGCCGCACAGCGGGAAGTGTTGGTGCTGAACGCTTACAGCGGCTACCGGTTCGATGAAATCGCCGAAATGCTTGGCGAGCCGGTCGGAGCAATTCGCACACGCGCTTGGCGGGCACGGACCCACTTGGCCCGGATGATCTCCGCCATGATCGGCATTGAAGAAGACAAAGAAAACAAGCAGACGACCAGACCCCAAAACAGAAAGGAGCAAGGACAATGACACGCAGGGAACAGGAACGACTGGTGGGCCGCTACATCGGCGGCGAACTAACCGGTGCCGAGGAGCAGGATTTCTTCATCCAAGTTGCTGTCGACAACGACCTTCGCCAAACCTTGAAGGCATACCAAGTTGTGGATAGCGCGCTCCATAAACACCGCGAAACTATCCCGGTTCAGCATCCAGAATCGCGCGAGCGGATGGTGATGATGCTGCACCAATCCGCCGCGGCTGCCCCCGCGCAGCAACAAGCGATTCGGTACAGGCCGGGGATTGCTGCAATCGTGGGTGGCTGGTTCAATCGCCGCACGGCGTTTGTTAGCGCCACCGCGTTTATCTGGATGATTGCCGGGTTCAGCGCGTTTGCCCTGATAACCGGTGCGATTGTGGTGGTGCCAATGATGAACGGCTCTGGCCAGGAAGCCAAGCCTCCCGCTGCGGTCCAGCGCGTTGCACAACCGCACGGAACCAGCAACGCGCCAGCACCGCAGAAGCCCAGCGAAATCATACCAACAACCAACTCAGCAGCAATAGAACAATCAACGCTACCTTCCGCTACCACGGTGACAGCAACCGAAACGCTTCCGCCAGCGCGCCCAGCCACGGCGCGGGGTGCCAACGGAACAAGCAGCTTCTTGCAACGCCGTGCAATCACAACCGCAAGCGAAGCGAACGCACCAGCAAAGCAAGCAAAGGCTGAGGGCGCAACAGCACCAGAAGAAGCCAACACCGCAAAACGTCCGGCAAAGGACACCATTAATGCGCGGGCAAAGGTGAAAGTGCTGCGCCCGTAAAACAAAAACGGGGGGCTGCCAATCGCTTCCGGCAACGCCCCCCATCGTTCTCAACAAGAATCCCTTCTTCGCGCGAACGCCCCCAGCGTTCTCCATGATCTTTCAGGCTTCCTGCCCATCGTTCTTTCTGCAAGAAAGAACTCACAGTTCATTCACATCGTTCTTCAGGTATCGTCATGGCCCCCCAGGCATCGTTCGACCTACCGGAATCGGAAACGGAATTCCCGCACTGGAACCGCGTCTATATCGCTGTGGTGGTTGTCACCGCAGTGGTGATTGGCGGTTTGTGGCTGTTCGCCCGGAAATTCGATTTACGGTAAAACTCTAACAACCAAGCGCACAGTGATCAGACCAGTGGCAGTTGCAGCAACGCTGCTTCACTTGGTCAAGGTGTGATAACGCCAGCCGGCAGCATCCCTTCTTCGATGCTGTTTGCTGGCGTTATTTGCTGGTGTTCGCCCAACCAAATACCTTTGCCAACCACACGTGCCCGCCGCTACGGCTACGGCTTCCTTTTCTGGCAATCCAACACCAACCCCTCCTTCATGCACTGGCTCGACTGGCTGATTATCGTTGCATATCTGATCTACATCGTCTATGATGGAATCCGCCTGACCCGGCGTAGCCAGGGGCTTGAGGGATACTTCCTTGCCAACAAAAGCCTTCCGTGGTGGGCCGTTGGGTTGTCGGTGATGGCAACGCAGCTGAGCGCAATCACCCTTGTGGGAACCACTGGCCAGGCGTACGACAAAGGGATGGGGTTCATCCAATTCTACTTCGGGTTGCCGTTGGCGATGGTGATCCTGTGCGTCACGGTGGTCCCGTTTTTCTACCGGGCCAACGTCTTCACCGCGTATGAGTATCTGGAGCGGCGGTTCGATGCCAAAACCCGCTCCCTCACCAGTTTTTTGTTTCTGCTTTCGCGTGGCCTGTCGTGCGGTGTTATCATTGCCGCGCCTTCGGTAATCCTTTCGATTGTGTTGGGGTGGAACGAAACCATCACCATTCTTGCCATGGGGATTTCCACAACGCTGTACACCATGTTCGGCGGTGTGCAAGCCGTCACCTGGACCGATGTGAAGCAGATGGTGATCATTTTTGTGGGGCTTGCGGTGGTGTTGTTCGTGATCTTCTCCCAACTACCCAGCGGCGTTGGCATCAACGAAGCCCTTTCGATTGCCGGGGCTGCCGGGAAGTTGGAGACCGTGAGCTTCAACACCAGCCCAAAGGAAACCTACACCTTCTGGTCGGGGCTGATTGGTGGGTTGTTCCTGATGCTGAGTTATTTCGGTTGCGACCAAAGCCAGGTGCAGCGGTATCTGACCGCCCGCTCGGTTAGCGAAGGGCGCACGTCGTTGCTGATGAGTGCGTTCGTGAAAATCCCGATGCAGTTCGTGATTCTGCTGATTGGTGTTCTGGTGTTTGTGTTCTATCAGTTCCAGGCTCCGCCAATCATCTTCAACCGGCAGGATGTTGCGGCCGTGGATAGCAGCAGTTTCAGCGGTGAGTTCCACCAGTTGCAGCAGCAGTACCAAGCCGAAGCCGCCGCCCGAAGCACCCAAGCAACTGCGCTGGCCAATGCCGTCAGCAACGGCGTTGCGGATCTGACCCAACAGCGCGATGCCTACTTGCGGGCCGATAGCGCGATGGGCGCAACCCGCAAACAAGCGATTGCCGTGGTGAAACAGGCCACCCAAAACCAGACGTTCAGCGATGTCAATCATGTCTTCCCAACGTTCGTGACAACCCAGATGCCGCCGGGGGTGATTGGGCTGATTATCGCCGCCATTTTTGCCGCCGCCATGTCCTCCATTGCTGCCGAACTGAACTCCCTTTCCACCGCAACGGTGATTGATTTCTACCGCCGTTTCTACCGCAGCAACGCCAGCGATTCCCACTATCTGTGGGTTTCTAAACTCACAACGTTGCTGTGGGGGGTCTTTGCTTGTGTGGTTGCCTTCTACGCCATGCAGCTTGGCTCGCTGATTGAGGTTGTGAACCGCTTCGGGTCGTTCTTCTACGGCTCGCTGCTTGGGGTGTTTGTGCTGGCACTCGGTATGAAACGCGCCACCGCCAACGGCGCGTTTGTTGGGCTGATTGCTGGCATGGGAACCATCACCCTACTCCACTACGGCTTCAACCCCGACGGCCAGATGATGAGCTTCCTGTGGTACAACGTGGTTGGATGCGTGGCAGTGGTGGGGGTGGGGTTGGCTTGGAGTTTGGTGGAGAATCGAGGTAAGGATGAGAGAAAACAGTGAGACGCATCCCATCCCCGCGCTGAAGCACGGGACAATGGAGCAACACTACCACCCTCCGATCCCCGCCCTCCGGCCACTGGAGATGAGCCAAAAAATCTCACCCAACTCCCCTCCCCACTCCAAAAACCATTAGGAAATTTTTAGCGGTTGGCGGTAGGTTCGATTCCCGAACCGAACGGTGGCGGGCAACACAATTTCCCACACAATTTTTCAATGGTGAAATAGAAGAGAGTAACCGGAAGAACCGCATGAAAACAGTGCTAACGCAATCTGCATTTATCTGCATCCTGATGCTGGCCTGGAGCCAAGCCGCCACCGCGCAAAACCGCGAAACCAACATCTGGCTTTTCGGAAGGCTTGCGGGGATTGATTTCAACATCCCACCAGCAACGCCAACCGCCCCGGTGGAGATCACCACCAGCGGCCTGAATTCAGTTGAAGGATCCGCTGTGATCTGCGACCGCACAACCGGACAGCTGCTGTTTTACACCAACGGCATCCAAGTGTTCAACCGGAACAATGTGGTCATGCCCGGGGGAACGTTGGGGGGGCAAGCATCAAGCACACAACCTGCGCTGGCGGTTCCCGATCTTGCCAACCCCAACCGCTACTACGTTTTCACCACGCCACAGGAAGCGGATCCAACTCGTACGATCGAGGTCTCGGTGGTGAACATGACGTTGCAAGGGGGGCTTGGAGATTTGGAGCCCGGGCAGATACGCCAACCGCTTCCAGCACTTCCCGGAAGGCCAGCTGGCGATACCCTTTGCGAGAAAGTGACCGCCACGCAAGATGCCGCCGGAACCGGTTACTGGGTTCTGTTTCATCAGTTCGGAACCAACGCGTTTTACGCCTACCACCTGACCGCTGCCGGAATTATCGGCGGGGTGGTCTCGAACGTTGGGACCCCAATCCGCCAAAGTGGGAACTACAACCTCGATAAATTCGACACCCGTGGCGAGATGAAATTCTCCCCCGATGGCCAATGGATTGCCACCGCAAACGAAGACTTCGTTGCCGAACTTTTCCGCTTCAACAAAACAACCGGGGCCGTGACGTTTGCCGCACGGTTAGACAGCAACCAGCAGCATTACGGGCTCAGCTTTTCGCCAAACAGCCGGCGGCTGTACATCAACACTGGCTGGACCTCAGGCGGGGTGAACATCTTTCAGTACAATCTTGATGACCCCGCCCCAGCGGCTATCCTTGCTTCGCGGACGTTGGTTGGGACTTCGGCCAATTCGCTTGGAGCAATGCAGATTGGCCCCGATGGCCGCATCTACGTTGTTCGCGTTAGCCAGCAACGGCTTGGCGTAATCACCTGCCCCGACGAGGTAGGCGTGGCCAGCAACTACGTTGATAATGGCTTCCTGCTGACCGGAACACGCTCCAATTTTTTTGGGCTGCCGAACATTGTGCTGGAGGCAGTTGCCGAGCCAGATTACGCCAGCCCCGACCGTCGTATCTGCCGCGGGGCAACCGCCCAGCTTGGGTCGCCGGCGCGCCCTGGCTACAGCTACCAATGGGCTCCATCGGCCGGGCTTGACCGCACCGACACTTCGGCACCGACCTTCAGCGGGACGGCCACAAGCCAGTACATCGTCAGCGTCACCAGCCCGTTTTCCCCCTGCACCGTTCGGCTGGATACGGTGGTGGTGACGGTGGTTCCGCCGCCCGACATTGCCATGCCACGCGACACCGCAATTTGTGCTGGCGATCAATTCCAGCTGAACCCTTCCAGCGTTGCCGGAACACAATTTTCCTGGCAACCCGCAACCGGATTAAGCAACCCGAACATCCGCAATCCAATCGCCAGCCCAACGGCCACAACAATCTACACCCTCACCGTTCGGAACGCCGACAACTGCGCCGACAGCGCAACCGTCACCATCACCGTGAACCCAATTCCAGCAGCGGCTGGCGGGCCCGACACCAACGTCTGCGCCGATGGCACGGTGCAGCTTGGAACCACCCCGGTGGCCGGAGTGACCTACCGTTGGAGCCCAGCCACAGGGCTAAGCGACACCACCGTTGCGCAGCCATTGTTCACTTCAGCAACGCCCGGGAATGTGAGCTACACCGTGACGGCCACCAACCCGCAAGGCTGCTCAACAAACGACCAAGTCACCATCCGGGTGGATGCCCGCCCCGTTGCCAATGCTGGCCAAGATGACAGCATCTGCCGTGGCGAAGCAATCCGCATCGGCGCGCCACAATCGGCGGGAATCACCTACCAGTGGACACCGGCAACCGACCTAAGCGACGCAGCCGCTGCCGACCCGATAGCCACGCCACGCAGCACAACCACCTACCAAGTGATTGCAAGCAACAGCTTGGGTTGCGCCGATACCTCCAGCGTCACCATTGTTGTGAACCCTGTTCCCCCGGCAACCATCATCGCTGCCGCCGACACGATCTGCGCCGGAGCCAGCATCCAACTTCAGGTTGCTGCCGGGGCGCGCTACCGCTGGTCGCCAAGCGGTGGGCTTAGCAGCGACACCATCGCCAACCCGCTGGCAAGCCCACTGGCAACCACCACCTATCAAGTGGTGGCCACCAACAGTTTCGGTTGCAGCGATACGGCAGAAGTCACCATCGTGGTGATACGCCCTTCGCTGACGTTGGCCTTGCCCGACACGGTTGCCGACCCGCACCGGCGTGATTTCCGAATCCCGGTGCGGATTGATGCCGCAGCCGACTTCGGGACACGGTGCCTCCCCGACACCATCCGGCTTGCTATCTCGGTGAACGCAAACTGCTTCCGTGCAACTGGCTTCGCCGCGCCACCGGGCGCAACCGCTGTTTTGGATCCCGGCCCAGCCCCCGGCATCGGCCCAAAACGGAGGACGCTGACAATCACCCTCACCGGCGCGACAGCACTGCAAGCCGGCGACACGCTTGGCCAGATTGTGGGGGATGTTCTGCTGGGCGACTCGATCACCACCGCGTTGAACATTGAAGGGGCAACCTTCGCGCCGCTGAACCCAACGCTGGCCACGCGCAACGGAAGCCTGGCGATTGACCCGCTGTGCCTTGTTGGGGGGGCGCGAATGCTGGCAAACGCGGGGGGATTTGGAATCGCCAAAATCACCCCGAACCCAACGCACGGCGGCGCAGTGGTTGACGTGCTGACCGCCGAGCGCGGCCAAACAACCCTTGCGGTGTTCGATGCTGCCGGGGTGCAAGTCTATGCCGTTC
This sequence comes from Chlorobiota bacterium, assembly GCA_016788565.1. Lineage (GTDB taxonomy): Bacteria > Bacteroidota > Ignavibacteria > OLB7 > OLB7 > OLB7. The sequence continues at coordinate 14,080 of JAEUSP010000137.1, forward strand.
GGTGGGAAGCCGTTTCGGCAGTGGAACGCCCCGGCGGCGACCTTCGCAGCTTCACGTTGCCGGCCACGCTGTCGGCGGGAATCTACCGCGTTCTGCTTACCACGCCGTCGCGCCAAGCAACGGAATCACTCATCATCCTGAAGTAAGGAGGATCCCAGCAATGAAGATGATTCAGAACATCAATCAATGGATGTATGCCACAGCGATTGCCGGGGGGATTTTTTGGGGAACGCCAAACGCCGTTGCACAACAACCCGGGCCAACGCCAGCCCAACAAGTCCGCGACTGGAAGACCGATGCCTTTGGGGTGTATGGTGGTGTTGTAGGCCACGAGTCCGATGGCGATGCCTTCAATTTCCTGACGTGCAGCACGCTTGGCTCCGATGGTGACGGAGAAGGTTGGACGGCAGGCCTACTCTATCAAACGCCACTCTCACAATCGTTCGCAGCGATGCTTCGGCTTGGCTACGTCACCTTTGGCGACTCAAGAGAGCAGACCGAGGACATCGGCAACGCCGTGGAAAACAACGCCACGGTGGATGCCGTCAGCCAGCACTCGTTCGATTTCACGATAGGGGCAATCAGCATCGAGCCGCAGTTGATGATCCGCCCGTTTCGCATCCCGCTGAACATTCATCTGGGGGCGCAATTCGGGTTCCCCATCCGCGACAACGCCAGCTACAGCGAGCAGTTGATTGCTCCGGCAGGGGCGGTGTTCACCAACGGCACAACCGAGCGGAACCGGCAAGAAGGGAGCGTTGGAGCCGGCTCGCCCTCCATCAGTGCAATCCCCGGGATTAGCTACGACATCCCGATTGCGCGGTCGCTGGTGTTGGCCCCCGAGGCGGCGTATCATCTCGATCTGGTGAACTCACCAACGCTACCCCAAGATTACTCCACCACGTTCCGGCTTGGGTTAGCACTGAAGTACGGGCCGGGGAACGTCATCCAAATTCCGCAGGGGCCAAGCAGCTCGGCACTGCAAGCGGCGGTGCAAGCAACCGGGTTGTTCAGCGATGGAAGCGAAAAGCCAGTGGTGCAGATTCGGGTGGAAGAAAGCCTGGGGTCGCAACTGCGCCCGTTGCTGAACTACGTCTTCTTTGGCGAAAACTCCGATGAAGTACCGGAGCGCTACAATGCCCTGGAACCAGCTGAAGCGAACGCCTTCGGTGTGGAAAGCCTGCACTACCTTGACGTGCTGCAAACCTACCACCACCTGCTGAACATCGTTGGCCGGCGGATGCTGCAGAACCCAACCGCCACGCTCCGAATCGTTGGCCGGAACTCCGACGAAGGGAAGGAGAAAGGGAACATCACGCTATCGCGCAACCGTGCGCTTGCCGTGCGCCAGTATCTGTACGACACGTGGGGAATTGAGATGGCGCGGATGCCAATCGAAGCCGCGAACCTTCCCGAGAAACCGAGCAACATTGCCGACCCCGATGGGATTGTGGAGAACCGCCGTGCAGAGTTGTACAGCGACAATCCAGCAATTTTAGAACCGGTCTTCACCAGCGACACCACACGCACGGCGAACCCGCCGTCGGTTCGTTTCCGTGCCAGCGCGCAGCCGGCAACCGGGGTGGAACGCTGGCGAATGACGGCATCGCAAGCCGGGCGCACATTGAAGGAGTTCAGCGGCGAAGGGGCATTGCCAACGCAGCTTGATTGGCGAATTGACGAAGACCAAACCCGCGCCCCCAAAGTCCCCGCCCCGATTGATTACCAGTTGGAGGTTGAAGACACCGATGGGAACCTTACCACCACCCCGCTGGCCTCGATCCCAACCGACCTGGTGACAATCCAGCGGAAGCGGCGCGAGCGCATTGCCGACAAGGAGGTAAGCCGCTACAGCCTGATCTTATTCGATTTCGGGAAGGCAACCATTGGCGATGCAAACCAGCGCATCCTGGAGTTTGTGAAAGGGCGCGTGACGCTGAACTCCACCGTGACGATCACCGGCCACACCGACCGCGTTGGCGACCCCGGGGTGAACATGAAGCTATCACAAGACCGTGCGGCTGCCGTTGCCGCCGCGCTAACCGGAACAACCCCAACCACGCGCGGGCTTGGCGAAAGCCAACTGCTGTTCAGCAACGATCTTCCCGAAGGCCGGTTCTACTGCCGGATTGTTGACATTGTGGTGGAGACACCGATCAGCGAGTAAGCAATGCAGGTCGGGGATCGGGAGTCGGAGGTCGGGGATCGGGAAATCGAGGATCGGGAGTCGGAGGTCGGGGATCGGGAAATCGGGGGTCGGGAAGTCGGGAAGTCGGGGACCGGAAGTCGGAAGTCGGAAGATCGGGGGCTGGGTACTCTTTCCTCCATTACCCCGTGCTTTAGCGCGCGAGGATTGCGCGCCACTTTCACCCCTTTCCCCCAGAATTGGGGGGACGCGAAGCTCGCCAGAGCGAAGCAGGGGGGCGTGGATTCGGAGTTCGGTGGCTCCGCTCATACTTCGACGTGGCTCAGCATGAGCGGAGGGCTGGATTCGCGGTCATCTGTTCTTGCTCCTACTTCCTATTTCCTCCCCTTTCTGCCCAATCTTGGGGGGACGCGAAGCTCGCCAGAGCGAAGCAGGGGGGCGTTCGGAATCAGCTCCCAAATTCCCCACTCTTCATTCGGCACTCGACATTCCCCCTACGGTTGCCACCAAACTCCAATTCCTAATTGCAGGGCGTTCAGTGCGCGGTCGGTGAAGTTCATGTTGAGCAGACCCAGCGTGTTTTGCCGAAAATCGTCAACGTCGCCGACGCCATCGGGGGCAAAGGGGTCCAGCATCAGTTGGAAGCGGAGTGCCGGGGTCAGCCACAGATTTTCGCCGATGGTGAACCGCATCCCCACACCTGCCTCCAGCCCCAGTCGTGATTCGTTCAGCGAGGTCTTGTCGGTCTTTTCGGTTTCGATGCTCTTCTGCCCGTTCGCGGTGAAGACGCACGTTCCGGGTGAGGTGATTTCAAGCTCGGTAGAAATTTTCGCGCTTTTCGACCAGCGATGCAGCACCGGCCCAGCAGTCACAAAAATATCCTTGGCAACATCGAACCGCAGGAAAAGCCCGCTGGTGAAATAGAGTGTGGAGAGGGTTTGATCTACATTCATCAAGAGGGTATCGAACGGGTTCTGCTGGTTGTTCGGGCAATCCGCAATCCCACTTCCCGACATTGAGAATCGTTTGTAGTCAAGCCCAACTTTCCCTTGCAGGCCAATTTTATCAGTCAGAGGGACTTCGGCCATCAGCGAGCCAAAAAAACCGATGCCGTTCCCTGACTCCAACGCCCGCACTGGGGAGGTGAGGTTATCAATCGGGGAGAGGGTGACATCCTGGGAGAAGAGTGAGAAATTTGGGCCGATCTCAACGCCCAGCAAGTAGGCTTTGGCTTTGGATGGATACGGATAGAGGACATCTTCTTGCGCCCGAAGCGGCAGCGCAGCCGCAGCGGCAAGCAGCAGTAACGAAAGGCTGTACCGGAAACTCATGGTTGTGCCTGTTGATAGTTGCGTGTGTGTGAAATGTGAGCGTTAGTTGTTGCGGCTGTGTGCGAAGGGAATCAATGGCGTGGCTGGTCATCGCCAGCCCAGATATATCCGTTGGCCATTCGTTGCCCGGCTTGCAGCGGTTGGGAGACGTTGGCGCGGCCACCCTTCTGGTGCGGAGCAATGATGCCCGCAGGAACATCTCCCGATTTGGTGCGTGGCGGTGGGTTGTTAAAGATGCAATCCAACCGGCCACTGACCGAAATAGTATTCAAGTCGAAATCCACGCCAAAGTCGCGACCCAAAAAGAGGAGCGGGCTGTAGGCCACTTCGGGGCGATAGACCCTGATGTTCGTGTTCGGAACCAGCAAGTAGTAGCCGATATACCGGGCTTGTGTGCCCCCCGGAACCACAACGTCGGTTCGGTTCTCCACTGCGGTTTCCATGTTGATCCCAACCTGCATTGGGACGGCGGAGTTGTTGGTGATGTGAGGGGCAAAGAAAAGATCAACATTTGCGCCGCTGCCAACAACTGCATCAATGGAGTAGAGCGCGGTGTCGCCATCGTTCAGCCCTATATCGGTGAAGGTGGCCCCCATGGAGTCACCCAACGTTTTCCCGTTTTCCACTGGCATCACGGTTTGCCAATCCACCACCACTGATTTATCTAACCACCCACGCTGGATGAAGATGGTGGTATCTGCAGGAACAACGCCGATGTTGATCCCGTTGATTTTCACCACCACGGGAGAAAACAGGATATTCTCGATAGCGATAACGTTCCCCTTGATGGCGGCTGGCGCGGCCGCGTCCTGGCAGGAAGCAAGCAGCAAGGCGGCAAGCGGCAGCATTGCCGCAAGAAGGTAGCGGATCGGTTTCATACGTGTGATATTCCTTGTGATTAACGTTGGCAAAAACGCACACGCCGTTGCCAAACGCTGTGACTGAGTTGCAGAACGAATTGTGTGCAGACACTCCCAAACGGAACTTACCACTTCCCGATTGGCGCAACAACTATCGCGCAGAATTGTTTGGAAACCACTACGGAAAAACTACGGAGAGGGAGCTGCTCCCTCTCACCTCATCACCACTTCAGCCCCAACGCTTGGGCAAATTGCTGGGCGGCTTCCTGCTGCTGTTCGGTAAGGTTTTTTGGCATCGTCAGATGAACACGGATGTACAGGTCGCCAAGCTCTTTCTGCTCGGCATATCCCATGCTGGGGATGCGCAGTTGGCGTTCGGGATCAATGCCTGGCGGGATTTTCAGCGTCACCCGTTTCCCCGATGGAGTTCGCACGCGGATGCGGCTTCCCAGCAGTGCTTGCGCAAGGTTGATCGTCACCTCAACGTAAGCATCGTTCCCCTTTCGCTTGAAAAATGGGTCGTCGGTTGGCTGTGGCTCATCGGAATCTGCGCCTTCATCTTCTTTCTTTTTTCCGCCAAACAGGTTGCCGAAAATGTCATCGAAGTTGAAGGATGAGCCAGTTTTTTGGCCGCGCCCCTGCTGGTTCTTCCCGCCAAATTTCCGCATAAATTCTTCGTAGCTCATCTCCTCGCTGGAGACGGTTCCCGTATCGCCAAACCCAAAGCCACCGCGACCGCCGCCGCCGCCAAACCGCGATCCCATCGCCCCCAATTTCCGGAACTGGTCGTACTTGCTCCGCTTCTCCTTATCGCCCAATGTTTCGTAGGCTTCGCTGGCCTGCTTGAACTTCTCCTCGGCAGCCTTATCGCCCGGGTTGCGGTCGGGGTGATGTTTCTTGGCGATCTCACGATACGCCTTCTTGATCTCCTCCTCGGTTGCACTCTCGGCAACACCTAACACTTGATAGTAATCTTTCTGTTGAGCCATATCGGGAATCGAGTTTCGGGAATCGGTTGTCGGGTTTCGGTTGTCGGGTTTCGGTTGTCGGGAATTGGTTGTCGGGAATCGGTTGTCGGGAATCAGGTTTCGGGAATCAGGTTTCGGTTAATTGAGGGGAATTGGTACTGCCGAGTGACGAATGTCGAATAAAAGCAAAGTTTCCACTCTCTTCGTAGCTCAGGATTCCTTCTTTGCAACTGACCACTGACTACTGACTACTGACTACTGACTAATGACTACTGACTACTGACTAATGACTACTGACTACTGACTAATGACTAATGACTAATGACTAATGACCAATGACTTCCCTCACCATCTCCTTCACCTTCTCAGTACTCACCCGCTGCAAACAGTGATTATCGCGGCGGGCGCAGGCGGTGCTCATGCAGGCTCCGCAAGGTAAATCTTCGCTTCCAAACCAGCGGGAATGTGGGCCGCACGGACGGCTCCACGTTGAGCGTGTTGCGCCAAAGAGTGCAACAGTTGGAACCCGGTTAGCCCAGGCAAGGTGCATCAAGCCGCTGTCGTCGCTTATCATCAGCCGCAGTTGCCGCACCACGGCCAACGCTTCGGGGATTGTGGTGCGCCCCATCAGGTTGATGGCATCCGCACCAAGTTCCCTCACAATCGCTTCCCCGCCAACGCGGACGTGCTCGGTTCCCATCACCACAATTTGCGCACTGAACTGTTGAACGAACAATCGGCCAAGCGCAATGTAGCGATCTATTGGCCATTGTTTTGTGGGCCACCCCCCGGCTGGGTTCAGGCAAAGTAGCGGGCGGTGTGGCTGATGCCCAGCTTCGCGAAGCAACACACCAGCACGCTGAGTAAGGGAAGATTGAACAGGAAAATTGAACTGAGGTTCGGCCTGCAACCCAAGCCACTGGGCCGCTTCGCAATAGCGTTCCAGCGCAGGGCGTGGGGCGTAGCGGTCGAACGCGCACCATGCTGCGGGGGCAATCAGCCGCGTAAGCCCGCGGGTGACGCGCAGCCGCTGAAGGTCCAGAAACAGCGGTGCTGGGCGCAGGGTGCGGGCCAATCCAGCAACTGATCTCAGGCGTGGCAGCAATTTGCGGTTATCAGTAAAGCCATGCACTGCATCTATCCAGGGGAGCGCGGTGAACAGCGGCAGATAGGAGTTTGACGTGATGACCTCCAGCCGCGCCGCAGGATAGGCTTTGCGCAACCCGGCCAACAGCGGCAGGGTAATGGCCACATCGCCAAAGGCCTGCAATCGGCAAACCAAGATGCGGGCAACCGGGCCATCAGCCCGACGCTGCCGCCCAATCACCCCTTCTGGCTTGAAGGGGGGGAGGAATGTTTGAGAGGAGTGCAAAAGTTTTTTTGGCAACGACGGCGTGTTTATTCTTCTTTTAAAAATTCCTGATAATTAGCCAACATCCAAGAAACATCGGATAAATCTTCTAGCTCCCATCGCCCAAATTCAACGACACAACCACTACAGGAAAGTATTTTTTGATTTGATGAAATAAGATTTTCAATTAACTCACAATCTTTGTCTTGGATAGGAAGTCCGAAGGCGTTAAGAATCAACAAACCTTCAGCACCATAGGCTTGAATTTCCACATTCATCGAGCGCAACCATGATTGTAGCATTGCAGTGTCGGTTTGCCTAACTCCTTCCATCATTGTTCGGTAAGGCCAGAGCCTGCGGGCGAGATAGCCACATTTTGTCCCGAACACAACATTGCGGTACGGAGAAGTAGCGTCTGCTACCAAATCAACATTGCCACCATACTGATGCCGCCAAGACTGCAGCAGGTGATGCAAGGCAGTAGAATCTATAACGGCGGAATAAATCAATGTGTCGCGGCTAATTCTTTCATGGCGCGGATATTCCTGAGTAATTCCTGCTGCAATAATATGCTCCCCTTCGGTAATAAGTGTGGTAGAGAATAATGAGATTTCACGCCTCAATATAAAGTTGAGTAATCGGTTAGAATTTATCAGCTTTCTTTCAAACTCCGCGTGTACAGTAGTGGTTACCTCAGAAATCTCTATTGATGAATCCTGAATTATTGATCTACCCTCCATATAACGCACCCATTCTCTCACCGTAATTCCCGGAATCTTTAACGAGTTAATCAACCGAAGTAATCCCTCGCGGTAGTGGTTTTCATGGGGGGAACCAAGCTCAACCACTTGTCCAACAGCTGGATCGCCAGCAATGGCCAGCAATAAGCAGATGAGAAGTTTCATAGTTGATACCCCACAATGTTGTTGATATACTCCGAACAAATTGGTTTGCGGAAATAGACCGCATGAATTCCCGCCTGCGCGGGAATGACAGCATTTTTTTTCGCAAACCACTTTCATTGGAGTATAGAAACTGGAATACCTGCAACGGCCACCTCACGAATCTAATCATTCTCTCCCCTTCCCGCATACATAGCTCCCGTATATTTGCGGCCATTATGGACGCGCAAGAGAGCTTGAGTTTGTCGGAGATTACGCGGTTGCTGGAGGAAGCGACCAAGATTCGGTATTCCGATAGCGAAGCTGCACGCCATTTAGCTGCCACAGCACTGCTGAAAGCCACCGCCATCGGCGACGAGCGAAGCGTTGCACACGCCGAGCGCGAGCTTGGGATTGCACACTTCCTTCACGGCGAATTTGCAAAAGCCTTGCGCTACTACTACCACGCGATTGAGTTGCAGCAGACGTTCGACAACCAGATGGGCATCGCTGTATTGCTCAATGACATTGGGGCAGTGCAAACAGAAATTGGCGATTACGCCAACGCCATGGAGTGCTTTACGCGGTCGCTGGAATTGCGCCGCAAACATGGCGCGGATCCATTGGCACAAGCCTCGGTGTTGATGAGCATCGGCAACGTTCATAACGAGCTTGGCAATCATGCCGAGGCACTCCATTATTTCACCGAAGCACTCTCCACCGGGCGGAGTTTGAACAACGAGCGGCTGATTGCTATTGCCAGCAACAACGTTGGGTTGGCCTACCAATACCTGGGTTCTTACAAGCCGGCATTGCAGCACCACCATACCAGCCTGGAATTATGCCGCACAGCCAACCACCGGCAAGGGGAAGCCGACGCGATTCACAACATTGGGTTGTGCCAGTATCACCTTCAGCAGTACGCCGAAGCCGCCACCAATCTTACCCAATGCATCCGGTTGCGCCAAGCGGTTGGCGATGCGCACGGAGAGGTGAAAGATCTGTTCATCTTGGGGCTGGTCTATCAAGCAATGGGGGATGGAGTCAAAGGGATGCAATGTCACCGCAAGGGACTTGCCATTGCCCAGCAGATTGGAGCCAACCTCGACGTAGGCCAAATCCACCAAGCATTATCGAAATTCCTGAAAAAACGCCGCCGTTACGCCGAAGCCTTATATCATCACGAAGAATATCATCGTGCATTCAACATGGCGTTCGATCAAGAAAATCAGCGAAACTTGGAGAAGCTGATGTTGCAGCAACAGTTGCAGCGCGAACAACATGAGAAGGAGGTGTTGCGGCTGAAAAACGAGCAGTTGGAGATGCTGATGCACCACCGCCAGAGTGAGCTTTCGGCGATGGCGTTGCAGTTGGTTCAGAAAAACGAGTTGATTACCTGGTTCAAGCAAGAAATACGAGTGATCTTGCAGCAGGCGCGAACAAACGTTCGGGAGTTGGGGGAGATGCTCATCACCGATATGGACCGACGTACCCAGGACAGCGATCAATGGGATTTGTTCGAGCGAAAGCTGGCCGAAACACAGCACGATTTTGTGCGGAATCTTGCCCGCCGTTTCCCATCGCTGACACCCACCGAACTTCGTATTTGCTCGCTGCTTAAGATCAACCTTGCAAGCAAAGAAATTGCCAGTATCGCCAACGTTACCGAGGAGGCAATCACCGCACACCGCCGCCGTATCCGCAAAAAAATTGGGATTACTGAAACTGAAGACCTTGTTCTGTTTCTGCAAAATTTCGATGCACACGAAGCACAGGAAACAATACAGGTCGGTGATCCAGAAATGACCAAACGGTTTGCCGAACTTCACCCAACACTCAGCACAACGGAGGTGAAGGTCTGTCTGCTGCTTCGGCAAAATCTTTCCACAAAGGAAATTGCCAACTTGCTCAACTGCTCCGAACGAACCGTCGAAAATCACCGCTATCGAATCCGACGCAAACTTGGGCTGGGTGCCGATGTAAACTTAACGACGGTGCTGGCCGCCGTTTAGGGCAACGCCATCGCAGAACACACGGTGGGAAATAGGCGATCAGCGCGCACCTCGGCAGAAGCTACCATCACCTCCGCATCACCCTATCAACCGTTCACTCTCCTGAGTAGAATTGTACCGCTAATTGAGTACCACCACCGCATTATTGCTGCTGTATGTTTGTTGCTGTAAAAAGAACGCACGGCAATGCAGCCACAACATCACGATCTGGCCCAACTGGCACAGCAACTGTTGCAACGTGCCGAGGAACGCATTCAACTACGCGACAACGTTGTGGATGCACTGATGCGAGCCGCCCAGCAGATTAACCAAATTGAGCAAAACGTCCACGAAAATCTTGCACAACTGGATCGGAACGGCCCTACTGCCACCCAGCTACAGCAATTGCTGATGGAGTTGCACCATGAGTTCTTACACGACCTGCGTGCCGTTGCTCCAGAAATGAACGAGCAAGACTTGCGATTGCAATTGCTGCGAAGCATCGGACTTACTGACCAACAGATTGCACTTGTCATGGCAAGTGCCGAAAGCGGGTAAACTCTTTCTACCTCGGCCGAACATCAATCACTGACCAAAAACCGATAAAAAAGCCTTTACAACCAAAGGGAAGGAATTGCTATGTCGTCACGGAATTTTCAACACCGCTTGCAGCATCTGATCCCCATGCTTTTGCTTGCTTTTGTGCCTAACCTTCTGGCTCAAACACCAACCACCATCAGCTATCAAGGGCTGCTGACAAATACTGCTGGCACTCCCCTTCCCGATGGCCAGCACACCATGGTTTTTCGGCTCTATTCGGTAAGTAGCGGAGGAACTCCTGTTTGGGAAGAGGCACAGACCGTAGCAATCGCTAAGGGATTGTTCAAAGCCTACCTCGGCTCAACAACTCCATTTGCTGGCTCCAGCGTGGCGTTCAATCAACGCCTCTATCTGGGCGTGACCATCAACAACGGGACCGAGCTTCCGCGAACCGAACTCTCCAAAGTCCCCTTCGCCTTCCACGCCGATAACGCTGCAACTGCCGACATCGCCACGACCGTGGTGGATGGAGCCATCACCGTCACCAAGCTGGCC
>JAEUSP010000023.1 GCA_016788565.1 Chlorobiota bacterium
GGTTAGCAACTGCCCCAACTCTTTCGATGATGTCCCCAGCCTGCCCATTGCCGCTTCTGCCGGCCCCGATGCTTTCTGCACCAGCCCCAGCACGTTGCGGAGCGCGACCCCCGCTTCAGAACCTGTCTTGCCACCAACGGCAAGCACTTGGATCGCCGCGTTGGTGGATTCCAACGACAGATTCGCCCCCTTTGCGGCCACACCCGCTTGGAGCAGTGATTGAGCAACCTGTGGAATCTCTGCCGCACCAACTTTTGCCGATGCCGCTAAGGCGTTGATGACCCGCGTTGAGGTCTCGGCATCCTTCGCCGCATCTCCCGACACCAACCCCAGTTGCAGCATCGTATCCACGATGGCGTTCATTGAGGTAGCAGCATCATCACCGGATGCTGCCGACAGCACGTTCACGTTCCGGCCAAGAAGCTTTAACGCTTCGGAATCCTCGGCCACTTGTGGGCCGAGCTTGGAGAGTATCCCCTGAAATGATTTTAGCTGCGAGGTGGCAGAGCCGCCGAACTGCACCGCTAACTCTCTCGCTCCATCCCCCAGCTTCTTTAACTCCGCCCCGCTGAATCCGGTGATCGCTCCCACCGCTGCTAACGATGCTTGGAACTCCACGCCAACGTTCACCACCCCTTGCAACGAATCGGAAACTGTTTGCGCCGCCTCGCTGATCTGGTTGAACCGGAATGCCGACGTAGAGATTTTGGTCTGCTTCCCTAACCCCGACTGCTCCACCGCATCCCCGACTTTTTTTAGCTCCCGCTCGGTATCGCTGATCTCGGCTTGAAGGCGTTTATACTCCTCCGTCCCCTGTTTGCCGTCAGAAATAAGCTGGGCGAACGCTGCCTTCTGCGTCTGCTGCAACGACTCCAATGCCCGCTTCGATTTCAAGAATGAATCCGCTAACGCATCATTCCCTGTCAGGGGCGGTGGTTCTGGCTTCGGAAGTTTCGGTGGTGGGGGCGTTTTATCTACACCTGCGGCCTCGGCAGCGACCTTGATCTCTTTCAGCCTCTGCGTAGTCTTCCCAAGCTCCGCTTCGAGCTTGGCATACTCCGCTGTCCCGCTCTTCCCGCCAAGGATAAGCTGGGCCATCGCCGCCTTTTGCTCACGCTCTAACTCCTGAAGCTGCTTCCTTGTCTGTAGGAACGCATCTCCAAGTCCCGTGTCTGGTGTGGCTTTACTGCGGGGCAACGACCGTACCTTGTCGTTGGCCTCTTTGAACGCTCTGGCGTAAGCCTGGGCAGCTTGCTCGGCATCTATCTGGGCAGCGCGAAGCGTTTGCCGCAACGCTGTTGCGTCAGCATCGAGCTTGATCGTCTGCTGCGACTGCTGCGCAAGCTCGGTGAAAAACTGGCCCGCAGCCTGCCGAGCAGCCCGAGCGTCTATCGCAAAATTGATCGTTAGCGTTTTCGCCATGTGCGTGGTGATGCGGCGATGAGTGTGAGGGTAGGTTATCCCTACACCAAAAGGGCACTGCACTGCAGTGCCCTCCTACCTATAACCAAGGATCAGAGCGTAGTGGGTTGTGAAAACGGTGTTTTTAGACGGGAATAGAGCGTTTTGGGCGGGGAATTGCTCCCGATTGCTCCCAGAGTTCAGATAGCGAGTTTGTACGGTTTGGTAAACTCCCCCTATTTTTGGCGTTGAAAAGCCGTTTTTTTGCTTGGTGGATTCTTATCAACGCACATGAAACAGATCACAACGTTGGCCGCAATGGCCATTTTTCTATCAACATCACTCTTGGCGCAGCCCGATTTCAAAGGGCTGCGGCTGGGGATGACGATCCAGGAGGTCAACGCCTTAATAACCACCACGAGGTGGGGATGGAAGTCGCGGGATCAAAAAATTCAGAATGCACCCGAAAAAGACGATTCCATTTTTTACCGCGAGGGCTACGGCTATCCACTCATCGCGGACGGGAGTTTTGACAATCTGGATAGGGTGAGTGATAAGGATACGTTTATGGTAATCGGCTGCGAGAACGTTCGTGGTAGCTATACCTGCTACTCCTTCCAAGAAGCGATGATAGAGCCATACGAGGGGAAAGCGATGCGGCTGACGGTGACGGGAACAGACTATAAATACAGCTATGCGTCGTTGGTTTTAGGGTGGTGCGAGGTAGCCCAGCATGGGCTAACAGAGAAGTACGGAAAGCCAACGAAGGTAAACTATAAGATCGAGGGGAAAAGCCTTATTGACATGGAGCCATCGCACATTTATACCATGGTGGAGTGGATAGAGTATAAAGATGCCAAGAGGAAGAAAAATCCCTTGTGGAGTATTGCCATAAAGCTACATTTATCCTCAAAGAAGGTGTGGACACCAGAGATAGCGTACACTGACTTGGTGGCGTTGAAGGCGAGTGCAGAGAAGGAGAAGAAACTTCCGAAATACAAGTCGGGGTTTTAGGCTGCGGTGGTTTTAATTCCCTCGATTTCGGGGGGATTGGGGATAGTAACTGTATTACTTAGCTATACGTATCAGCAATTTTTTTCTACATATTCTTTCCAGTATTCGTGCATTTGATAAAGTTCGTCAGCAATTTCCCCACGGAATTGGATTGATCCCACTTGAGCGTCAAAGCTAAATTTGTAAGTAAATGACCTATGAATATAGGTTATACCAGATGGCATGGCGCGCTCAATGTCATAATCACATTTCACCTTAACAAATGTTGGTACTTCAATCCCCAATTCTCGACGTGTAGTGCGATTTTTCCCATCAAAAATGATTGTACTGATTTTTTGATTCGGAGCAAGCATCGGAAGCCCATTAGCGATAAACGGCATATCCGCAAGGTTATGTTGCTCATTACTACCTGAGTAAATCCCTTCTTTAGGTTCAACATCGAATTTTATATTATAGGCAGAAGATTTCCCAACATTCTCGACAACCAGATAATATAATGATTCTCGTTTTAGCTCAACTCGCACCACAACTACCGGATCAACAAGTGCTTGGGCAATAGCACTCAAAGCATCTATTTGCCCTTGTGATTTCTCTATCTGTAGTTGTTGATTCGCCAGCAATTTGTCTTGATCTTTTCTGGCATCATTCAATTGCTGCACAGTGACCGAAAGGCTAACCAAAGCCACTCCTGATAATAGCGCACCAGCAATCCCGAATGTATCCCCAAGTTGAGATGCGACTTCACCTTTAAGTCCAACAAATAAAAGCACCGAGATAACTACGGCTGCAATCAAATAGGCAAGCACCCACTTGAGTGAGAGAAAGCGAAATAATGATGTAGATTTCATTTGTTTTCGTTAGGTTCAGAATCGTTTTGAAGGTGTTCGAGGCACTGCTTTCTTAGCTGCAAGTATCCCCGGAGGAGACACAAAATATACTTCAGGATGTTGAAGTGTCGTTAGCCATATCCCATATTCTACATAGGACATGGTCGTTAAGGTAATTATCCGATTTCTACCAAAATCAAGCTGAAGTATGCCTTTTGCAAATTCTCCTTGAGCATTTTTTTCATACCATATGGCATACCCGGTAATTAGACTTTCCATGGTTTTTGGTTGTTACGTTAGCGTTGCTTCACATCCCTTTGACTTTTCTTTTTTTCTCTGCTTGTGTGTGTTCTTTTGATATTGTCATATCACTGAATCGAATAGTGACCCCGTTTACTTTATCGCCTGTTTGACAACTAATGCGAGTGTCATGTTTATTTTGGATTCTTTCCCAAGTTGAAAGGAGGTATAACTCTGATGAAAGATGCTCGTCCCATAATTCTTGGTCATCTATCAGTTTGCGCATTTTTGAAAGAAAAGCATTGCCATCATGCTTGGGTTTCCCAAATTTAGCCCTCAAGAGTTCCACGACTTTTTCCCATCGTTCGATTGCTTCAGCACCAGAAAGATTATATCCCACCCTTACCAGAAGCATCCTGTTATTATAGAACATGAAATGCAGAGACTCGGCAGTATATCCTGCATACTTACCATTTGAGTATTCTAACACGACAAGGGTGGTATCATCATCCCCATTGTCATTTCCTCCCCAACGTTGTTCAACAAACTTGATTCCTTCCACCGAATCAACGATTTTCCGTACATCAGATACGGATGATCCCCATGGAATATCCATGAACAGTAATGGAGCTTTCTTCTGGGCATTGGCAGTAGTGCCACAAATGAGTATCAGAAGTGCGAGTAGGAGGAGTTGCTTCATGGTATTAGATTATGATGTTTTATTTGGTTGGTATCTGTACTCGTTTTTTGCCGGAATACCCCACCTTTTGTACATTCGTGCAACCTTTCGGTTCAGAACTGAGCCGTGAAGTGTTGGTTGCAGCCATTACGGGGGAGCCTGTGATGGCTATGCCCAACGGAGTGAGACCCGTTGGGCTTTTTTATTGCCCTTCCCCCTCCACAATCGCAATCTCTTCCTCGCTCAAGCCATACAACTCATACACCAACTGATCAATCTTCCGGTCGGTTTGCTCAATCTGCCGTTGCAGGAATTTTTTGTCTTGCGGGGTTTTGGCTTTTGCAGTTTGAGAAATCACATCTATGATCTTTTCAACGTTCATAACAATTTTATCATGCAAAGAACTGTCACCTTTATCAATTAAGTTTACAGACTTTATTGGCAAATTCTTTGCGTCTTGAATTAATATCTTTTGAAATGTCTGCTTATTAGGATCAAGATATTTTTCACGATGGAACCATGACATTAACCAAGAATTAACGACTCCAAGAATAAACAATAAAGATTCAGGTCTTTCTTCCCGAAGCAAAATATTGAATCCTATTTGAGTGTTATAGAGTTCCTTACTCGTGTATCCTGCATATATTCGTAGTGGATTCCCACTAACGATTTGGCGCACAACTATTCTTCTTTCAATAAAAAATCGCTTTTCTCGTGGTGCCCCTAACCATTCGCCGTATTTAATGTACTCATCTCCACCATCCGAAATGATGAATCGCTGAATATCTGCTCCTTTAATCAGTGGCTTGTATGAGTTGTCTAATCGAGTATTTGAATGGAATACCCTGTTTTTGATTTGGTATTCGGTGTGTCCTTTGTATTTGTCATATGGAGTCAGTCCAAGGCAAAATTCACAAAAACTCGATAGAGGATTGCTGATGGTGACGATCTTGTTAATCAATTCATTTTTAATTGAACTTAGATGGAGGTTGAAAATTTTTTCCGAATCTTCATTCCATTGATCCTGAAAAACAAGATTATTTACTTGTGCCATAGTCCTGTCAATAGCTACAAGTGATTGGTTAGGAGAGAATATGGAAATTCTTGCTGCTTCATCTAAAGCACCATGAGCTAAAATTAACACCGCACATTCTGCGATTACTCTTTTGAAAACATTGTCTGGCATTTTTATTATTTCTCTAATGCCGTGATCGAGCAACTTTACTCTGAGTTTGAAATATGAACTTTGAGTTAAAAAAGAGCTAGGAGTAATGAATCCCAAAATCCCTTCTCGATTTAACAAATGGATTGATTTCTCAATAAAAACAGCATAAATATTCATGCGATTCGCAACTGTTGAGAATTTGGCGAAGTAGTATTTCACATCAATATTCGGTAATCCTTTAATATCAATCCAAGGCGGATTCCCAATAACCGCATCAAACCCACCGCCCTTCATTATTTCTGGGAATTCATGTTCCCAGTCGAAGGCGTTAATTCGTTTTCTGGTTTCAAGGTCTAGATCTGCGTTGGCGGGGGTGTCGTAAAAATCGCTGCTAATTAGCGAGTTGCCGCATTTGATGTTGTTCCCCAAATCGGGCAGCACACGCTGGTGAACCAATGCCATCTGCCTGCCAAGCGTTTCGTCACTTTCCCCTTCCAGCACTTTCAGCAGCAGCGAGAGCTTCGTTACCTCCACCGCTTGGCGGTCAATATCTACACCGTAGATATTGTTCAGCAGGATGCGGCGTTTTTCGGCGGTGGTCAGCCGCCATCCATCGTCTGCTTTGTAGATGACAGCGTTTTTCCCAGCACTCCATTTTTTGGGATTATCGCTGTAAAAATTCAGATGCCAATCCAGCAGAAAATCATACGCTACCAGCAAGAACGAACCGGAGCCACACGCAGGGTCTAGAAAATGGAGTTTCGCGACATCCGACGGCGTGATATTTTTTGCGCCCGATTCCCCGATTCCCCGATTTATCAGTCTCCCAATCGTATTCTCCACAATGTACCGGGCGATATACTCTGGTGTGTAATAAACACCGCCAGCTTTGCGGACCTCCGGTTTTAACTCCACCGTTGCGTGGTGTTTTTTATCCAGCGTGATAACCTTTCCCAAAAATTGCTCATACACCTGCCCCAACACACTTGCTGGCATCACATGGAATCGGTACGGCGAGGGATAGTAGAGCTTGCGGAAAATCTCCTGCAATGGTTCGTCGGAAACCTCAAGCTCGGTTGTCAGGTTGTCCGGCTCCTCGGTCTGCCCTTTTTCTTTTCGGAAATGGAACAACCCTGAGTTGTAGCGTGCATCGGCTTGGTGGAATATCTGCAGAAGGCGCGGGTATATCCGTTTGCCGTTGGTGAGCGATTGCAGTTTTCCGTATTCCTCAATCCCGCGATCCTCGGCAATCCGGAGGAAGATGATGCGGTCAATGGTGCGCTGCACAGCGTCGTTCAGTTCGGTGACGGTGAGCGTTCGGTTCCGCTTGGCGATGTCGGCAGCAAGCAGTTCGCGCCACTGCTCGATTTCGGCAAGGAAGGCATCATCAACATCAATGGTTCCGCGCTTTGCTCTTGTGGTTTCGGCGTACTTATCGAACGCGCCCCCCACAATGGCCTGCTTGCTGAAAGTGTTGGTTAGCCACTCCCATTTTTCTGGAAGCTGGCTGAAGGTGAAATACTCCATCCGTGCAACGCTGGCGCGATCCAACCGGTCCGGCATGAATCGGCAATCGTAGATGGCGAACTCCTCAAAATCGGAGAGGATACTGACCGGGAGTTTGGCGTTCCAAGCGTAGGAACGAAGCTGGAACGCGGGGGTGTGATCTTCCTTGATTTTGACCGAAGGTTTTTTTGCTTCAAGGAAGAACTTCAAGTCCTTGCCGATGCGGAAACCATAGTCGGGGGCTTTGGAGCCGTCGGGGGTCTTCAGGGAATACTCATGGACAACTTCGCGGACGTGTTCGGACAACCCTTGCTGGTTATCCATATCCCAGCCAAGCAACCGAAACAGTGGGTTCAGGTAATCAATGCGGAGTTGGGTTTCGTTAAAACGGCTGCGGTGGTAGTCATCTTGGAAGCGATGGAAGCGTTCAACAAGGTTCAGGAGTTCGGTTGGTGCGGGCATTGATAACGAAATGAGTTTGCAC
>JAEUSP010000024.1 GCA_016788565.1 Chlorobiota bacterium
GTTCAGGTAATCAATGCGGAGTTGGGTTTCGTTAAAACGGCTGCGGTGGTAGTCATCTTGGAAGCGATGGAAGCGTTCAACAAGGTTCAGGAGTTCGGTTGGTGCGGGCATTGATAACGAAATGAGTTTGCACAAGAGAGGAAGACCATAGCAGACCCCATAAATCTACCCCGCTTTCTTCGTTTTTACAAAAGTTTGGTTGATTATTTTTTACTTTCAAAACATGAAACGTTATATTGCAACTCCTTATCCAGTTTCCTGTACAACCATGAAGCACCAATTCCTATCGTTCCCCTGTACTAACAGGGATAGCCACTACACACAAACCACGTTTTTGTAGATGAAGGTAGCTTTGCTTCTTGCCATGTTGTTGTTTGCTGGTTGTAGTCCACTTGCGAAGATCACGCGATTTGGATCACCTACCTATGTCTATGCTACCAGATCACATCCTGCTGCCTATCAATACTCCCCAGGCGGTGAGATTGGGGATAGCATTGGCTATCTGGAGCTAATGATAGGCGATAGCATCCCTACCTTTGGGGCGCGAGATCAGAGATCGCAGGTAGGTACATACCACTACATTGCCCTCAAAGGATCAGACACCGTCTATGTAGCCGAAGGGCAGGTGTATGATGAATACGATTATCTGGTTAGCAAACAGTCTCCCAAGTTTAGACTCCCCAAATCCCAAGACCCAACAGCATGGGGACGGGCTACTCAATGGGTCATCGAAAGGTCGAACATGAAGATTCAGACAACTTCAGAGAATCTGATCCAAACGTTTAACCCTGAAAAAGGGTGGCATATAGGCTTCACAATCACCAGAATCCCAATGGGCGACGAGGTGGAATATGATGTGAAGGTCGTGAGCAACAACTATGGGGATGCAAGCTATAGATCACAGCAACGTTGCGCATTCTACATGGTCACGGGAAGAAAACACTGAGCGCGGTGGGCGATTAAACGGCACATTCTCTTGCTCAATATGCTGCGATGGGAACACGCAACTAAGTGCGATTCGCGCTAACAACATTGTTAGCAATCACATACATCAATCACATTCTCGGAGATGTTCTTATGAAGGTAACAACCCTATGCGCCATTGCCCTTCTATGCTTGACGTTAGTCGGTTGTGGTGGCAGCCAAGACCCAAGCGAGCTATACGATCTTGCGCAAAAAGAAGTTCGTGGGGGACTGAAACATGCTTCCAGTGCAAAATTTCCGCCGATGCCAACTCTTGAGAAAATAACAGACTCTCTTGGCACGAAGTATAAAAGCGATAGCTTGATTATACGGATTTCACCATCAAATATCGTAGCGTCTGTTGCCGGGTACTGCTATGCTCAAAATGGTTTTGGTGTGTATGGGACGCATCAATTCTCTGTCGCTCTGATGAAAGATAGCGTGACCAATAAGTGGGAAAAGGTGTCTGGGACTCTTGATATTAAGGAATAGCCCCCTACCGCTGATTGATGATAAGGGGCGGTATGAATCCATGCCGCCCCATAACCAAGACTACACAACCTTTGCATGAAACACCTACTCCTCTTTCTACTCCTATCCTTCCCTGCTCTTGCACAAGAGCCTATCCGTCTCTGCACCTACAACGTTCTCAACTTCTCCGACCAAACATCGGGTGAGCGTGTGGCTGCACTGGAAACCGTTCTCGATGAAATCGTTCCGACAATTCTTGTTGCCCACGAGCTTGCAGGGCAAATAGGGGCTGAACGGTTTCAGAAGGATGTGCTTCAATTTGTTGACAGCCGCCTTGCGCTTGGGGCATTTGTGGACGGCCCAGACAGCGACAACGCCCTCTATGTGGATACTACCCGTGTGACTGTTGTGGCACACACTCCCGTCACTACCTCCCTCCGCAACCTCGATGCTTGGACGGTAGCGATCAATGGCACTGCCGACACGCTGCTTATCGTTGGCTGCCATCTTAAAGCTGCTGACGACCAAGCGTCCCGGGATCAACGTGCCGCCGAAGCCGCGGTCATCAACCAAATCCTCCACACCTACACTGGCCGCTATGAATGTGTTGTGGCTGGCGATCTGAATGTGTATAGCTCTGAAGAGGAAGCCTATCAGATACTCACCACGTTCAATACCTCTGTTGTCGTTGATCCTATCAATAAGCCGGGTGCTTGGCATAACAACGAAGCATTCGCCAATAGAGTTGTTCTGGAATAGCGATATTGCGGAAAACCAAGAGTCAGAAGTATGTTCGACATCCAGCGTGCCCTCGGAAATGAATCGGTGTTGCGCTCGTTAACCGGCTTGCGCCGCAAGCAGTTTCAGGAACTTCACCAGCTCTTCGCTGCTGAACTCCTCCATCAAAAGATGAACCCGACCGTCAAACGCCAACGAGCCCTGGGGGCTGGTCGGCCTCACACGTTGGCCACCACCGAAGGGATGCTGTTTTTCATCTTGTTCTACCTGAAAGTCTATCCGACGATGGAACTCGCCGGCTTCCTCTTCGGTGTCGCCAAAAGTCGATCCTGCACATGGGTTCAAGTCTTCCAGCCGATCTTGGAAGCCGTTCTCGGCAAGAGCCACGACCTCCCGAAACGGAAAATCTCGACGATCAAAGAGTTTCTTGAGCAGTTCCCGGATGTGGAGAAGGTCGTCATTGACGGAACCGAACGTCCACGGAATCGGCCAAAAAACAAGCAAGAACAACGGAAGCACTATTCTGGGAAGAAGAAACGGCACACGATCAAGAACACGATTCTGGCCGACCCGAACCGCAAGCAGGTGCTGGTGCTGACCTGTAGTATTGCGGGTTCGATCCACGACAAGAAGGACCTCGACAACAACGAGCTTGTCTCGAAGATACCCGAACACATCCCGATTGAAGTGGACTTGGGATACCACGGCATTCAGAAGGAGCGGTCGGGGATCATCATCCCACACAAGAAGCCCCGAAACGGGGAACTGACCCCCGAGCAGAAGCACGAGAACCGAGCCATAGCGTCATCGAGAGTCGCCGTCGAACATGTCATCGGGTTGTCAAAGCGGTATGGTTGCATCAGCCAGACCTACCGCAATCGTCGAGCAGGGTTCGACGATGCAATCATGCTGACGTGTTGCGGCATGGCGAACTTCTATCAACGGACTAGAATCGCAGCGTAATTTCCACGAAGTACGGCAACATCTCGCCCTTTTTTGAAATTTGGCCTATTCCGGAACAACTCTAATATCCATACTCAGGCAACCCATGATTCAGCAACAGGGGGCTTTATCAGTGGCGGTGTGGATGACCGGTTCGACTTCCTTCTCCTCTCCCCTTCGTTGATGCAGCGATACACAGCAGGGAGCTACACGGCATTTGGCAACGATGGCCAGCATTTCAATAACTCTATCAATGCAGAGCCAGCCAATAGCATTGTGAGCCAAACGGTGGCTAACGCCCTGTTTGATGCCAGTGACCACCTTCCGGTGTATCTCGATTTGGTGTTCTCTGGGACAACAGGGGTAGAAGGCGAAGATGCTCCACCAACTATTCTGAAGCTCTGGTAATTCTATCCTACCAACTACTCCGACCGCTCGTGGTGGTTTCCTCACACTAACCTAATGCGACTATGGCAATCCCACCAAAGGTTTCCGAACGCCTATCGGTTGTCCTCAAACGGTTCCAACCGATTCTATCTTCAGCCCGAGCGCGTGATGTAAATGAATCCGATACCGTCACCATTGTGACCGACCTGCTGGCCGAACTCTACGGCTATGATAAGTACACCGAAATCACGAAGGAGTATGCAATCAGGGGGACCTATTGCGACTTGGCTATTGAGCTTGATGGTCGCCCCCCAGTTGTTGATTGAGGTGAAGGCCATAGGGCTTGATCTGAAAGACCCACACGTGAAGCAGGTCGTGGATTATGCGGCCAATAAGGGTGTGGAATGGGTGGTGCTAACCAACGGCATCATCTGGCGCATCTACCGCGTCATCTTTGCCAAGCCGATTGACCATGAAGTCATTACCGAGATCAACCTGCTGGACATTAACCCCAAGAATGCAGGGCAGTTAGAGCAACTCTATCTCATTGCTCGTGAAGCATGGGCGAAGTCCACCCTGAGCATGTATTACACCCAGCTTCAAGCCACCAACAAGTTCACCCTTGCTGCGGTGTTGCTTACCGATCCAGTGTTGGACGTAATGCGGCGCGAACTCCGTCGGTATAACCCCGATGTGAAAGTGCAGCCTGAAGAGATCAAAGAAGTGCTGCTGAAGGACGTGCTGAAGCGTGAGGTTGTTGAAGGGGAAAAGGCGGAGGAAGCAACCAAAAAGATCGAGAAGATGGGGCGGGCCGCCTTGCGGCAAGCAACGACAAAACCGAAGGCGGAACCAGAGGCAAAAGCACACTCGGAAGAGGATACTGCTGTTACGCCCGTTGAAGTCCCCGCTCAGGAGCCTTCCTGAGCGGGACGGATTCGGAGCCAGTTTTCTTCCCTTGATCCCTGCTGTGGGATCACGTTACATCCTTTTCTTCTTTCCTCAACTGCTATGCGCACTATACTGAAATGCTGCATTCCTGCTCTCTTCTTAGCTCTATCCTCACCTGCTCAATCTCAATCCCTCAAGGCGACTTTAGGGACAGGATGGTTTGTCCAAGGGATGACAGAGGTCAAGAATGCCTTCGTTGTTGAGAACCCACCGTTAGGAACTATTGCGATTACCTATCGGTGGTATCAACCACAAACCAAGACTGAAGTTGCTCAACGTATTGATGCCAATCCCTCCAATGGCTGGGCGCAAGACGTTGATATGGGGGAAATGGTTCCTGGGACCAATGTTATCGCGTATTGCATTGGTGTCCTTGATACGCTGGCTATTGTAGGGCCGCTACCCCTCAACATCATTGAACGCCCTGATTGGCTGATTGAAGGGACAGCAAGAGCTACTTCGCTTCAACCAGACCGTATCACATTTACAGGGTTTGCCCCGATTGATGGGATCATTGATGGGATTGTGGATCCCTCTGTCACAGGGTTCGGCAACCGCCGCGTTCAAATGCTTCGCTTAGGAACTACATTCACTGGAGTTCTGAATAGCACATCCCGGGAGACATCAACATCGCCTCCTGCTATCCAATTCGGCATAGATATTTTCCGGCAAGGCTTTGCGTTGCGCGACATCCCAACCGATGCCACCGTCGCATTGGATACCAACTTCAATCTTGCGTTCAAAGCCGAAGATTCAATCAGGGTTCCGCTCTTCAAAATCACCCTCCCCAAAATCTACATCCCCATTCTTTCCTTTGCGGATATTCAAATAGATGCTGGCGCAAGATTCTCTGCTCGACTAAAAGGGCGTGTTGTCTTTGGAGAATCCGATGGGCAGTGGGGCTTTATCCGCCATGATAGCCAAGCAACAACCCTTGCTGCATTTCTGGATTGTCATGGGTGGTTCCGAGGGAGCTTGAATATCTTGTGGGGTATCCTTGCTTCTGCTCGGGGAACTATTAACCTCGATGGCACTCTTGGCGCAGGGATTGAATACACGTCGGTTCCCACCTCTTTGATTGAAACTAAATTTGGTGGCTCATTACGGATCACAGGAGAAGCATCTGCACGTTTCTTGTTCTGGGACGTTTGGAGCGTTGGCCCAACTGAATTGTATAGTGGCTCATTCGGCACTATGCCGGGCAAGATCATAGGGGTTGCAGAATCTCCGTTCCTGCGTGCTTCAACGGTGGCTTTAGACCGCGCATTCCTTACGCCAACGTATGATCCTCGTCCCCTGCTTTGTACTAACGGGGATGATCTTGGAGTTGCATGGATAGAACAATCCTCCACCGCTTCTACCTTGTTCATTTCAAAGATAGGAGCGACTTCGTTTTCTACTCAAGCTCCCCTGCCAACCGGTATAGCAAACACGGCTACGGCTATGGCCCCCAATGGAACGATGGTTGTCGCCTATGCGACTTCCCGATATACCTCGGCAACAACCCCTTCCGACAAGCCGATTGCTGATGCAATGCGAGCAATGGATATTGAGTATGCTATTGTTCCCCCTGCTGGCACACTGCAACGGTATTCAATCCCAGATGACCGTTCTTCGGCTCAATCGGGTCGTGCCGATGGTATGCCAGCAGTGAGTATGCTCAATGCTGATTCCGCACTCCTTGTGTGGTCAGTGCTGAGACCAAACAGTACAGGAACCGAGTTATGGTATTCTGTCATCTCTATCCATGATGGCGGTGGTTCATCCCCGATGCTCCTCACAACGTATCCCGGCTCCCATTACTCCCCGACCGTTTCTACGGCAGGTAACGGGGCCGCAATGGTGGTTTGGGTTATTGACCCCGACACCACTATGGCGACCGGTGAGAAGCAGTTAGCAAGCAAATTACTCGCTAATGGTCAGTGGCAGCCGACAGAAATCATTCCAACGAGTGATGGTGATATTACCGCTGTACGCACCGCTGGGGCAGGTAACTACCTTGTTCTTGGTTGGATTGAACAACTTATTGATAGCTCTGGATCAATTACGAGCGGGCTTAGAACCAAAGTCTATAACGCCCAACAAGACGGCTGGCAACCCCCTCTTTCGTATGTAGAAAATGACTCCTTGAATGATCTTCGGAATCTGTCCGTTGGGGTCAATCAGAAAGGGCAAATGGCAATCAGTGCCGTCCGTGTGCCTTGGGATGTTGATACCAGCGACCAGAGCCAAGGGAAACCATTTTTCCTTACGAACTCTGCAGATCAGCATGACCAATGGAAATGGCATGGCGACCAACCATTTTTTGGGGATACCACGCGGTTTGTTTGGCAATCGCAGTTAGCACTCCTTGCGTCTGGCGACATGGCATTGCTCACCGAAGAGCATGGGAATAATAGCGAGGTTGCCCATGGAAAGAAGTTAGGAAACCCAGATGCTGGAATCGTGCTACGGATGTTAAACCAGCAGCCAGATGGGAGCATAGTAGATAGCCAAGAACCAACAGTTCCAACGACTGGAACTCCTATGGAGCAGGACATGCTCACGGCTATTCGACTTCACCCAAACCCGACGTTAGGGTTTACCACACTCCGGTTTACTTCCCCAACATCTGGGTATCTATCAATCGAGATAATGGATGCGCTCGGCCTATCTGTTGGAACCGTCGTCAATGCTGACATTGAAGCAGGTGTCTATGAATCACGTATGGACGTTTCTGAACTTCCTGCGGGTCACTATCATGTCATTATTCGCATGGATGGCATGGTAAAGACAATCCCCATTGTGGTTCTTTAGCTCGATCCCATAGCCTAAAGTCTGCTATCATAGCTACGGCGGTGTGCCGTAGTTATTCTTTTTCTTACCTCGTTTGCATCTCGCACGTAGTACGTCACGCTGCTCTCCTCGGGATCAGCTGCAAGATGGTTGATTACTTGCTTCTTCACACGGTTCCCTGCTGCGTTGTACCAGAACTTTGTTGTTTGGCGACGGGGCGAGCGAGGGCGATTAACGAGGTCGAAAGGATTGAACTTAGTTGAACGGCTTGAGAAGCATCAAGCCGGAGTATTGGCATTTGCGGAACACGACGTGGTACCATTCACAAATAATTTGGCCGAGCAAGATATACGGCCGGTAAAAATAAAAGTAAAAGTGGCGGGATGCTTCCGAACGATTCTTGGGGGGGCGCACTACGCACGAATCAACAGTTTTTTCTCAACCGTTCGAAAGCAGAAGTTCAACCCATTCACTGAACTATTGAAGGCCTTTAACGATATTATTTCTGATTATCGATTGGGGAGTACCTAAATAGTTACTTTTGCTTCAAGGAAGAACTTCAAGTCCTTGCCGATGCGGAAACCGTAGTTGGGGGCTTTGGAGCCGTCGGGGGTCTTCAGGGAATACTCATGGATAACTTCGCGAACGTGTTCGGATAACCCTTGCTGGTTATCCATATCCCAGCCAAGCAACCGGAACAGTGGGTTCAGGTAATCAATGCGGAGTTGGGTTTCGTTAAAACGGCTGCGGTGGTAGTCATCTTGGAAGCGATGGAAGCGTTCAACAAGGTTCAGGAGTTCGGTTGGTGCGGGCATTGATAACGAAATGAGTTTGCAC
>JAEUSP010000033.1 GCA_016788565.1 Chlorobiota bacterium
GCACCTATATTGCCCGTTGCACTCAGCATCCACTTACGATGAACGATTCCAGTGATGATTGACTGATGTTTCTTGCCTCCTCCATCCTGCTTCTCCCCCTGCTCTGCTCCCCTTGTTTGGGGAGCCATCACGGTAGTGCCATCACGGTTGATGGCCCAGGCATCTCTCTGGCTGTTTCACCGTTGGTCGCCGCAGTGCTCCTTCCACCGCTCCACTTCCATTTCCATCCAAACTTCACACAAGGAGGCCCTATGGACCCGCCATGATTTCAGATCAGCTTTACGGTAAGAACCGCTACTACGCCAATAGTAAGCCTACGGAAACCAGACGGCCCATAGGGCCGCAGCAATCGAACGACGTACAAACAAAAACTTGAACATGGAAATAACACACAACCATGAAAACAACACCAACATGGAGTGCGAATATAACTCCAGTACTGATACTGCTCGGTATGCTTCTGCTACCGATGGCAAGCAACGCGCAGACGACGTTTCAGAAAGTGTTTGGAGAAAACACATACACAGAAATTGGGAGATTCGGAGTAAAACCTGTGACTGGTACATGCCAAACATGTAAATCCTCAACAGGCTCCACTGTATCAGGTGGGTATATCGCTACAGGGACTTCGACCTGGGATCAAAACAATGGAAATCCTGGCGATATCTACATTGTCCGCACCGACAACAACGGGAATAAAATCTGGGAGAACACCTACGACGTTAATGGTGCTAACGGTGCGGATGCAGGTAATAGCATCATTGAGATTACCGATGGAAGCGGCTTCGTTGTTGTGGGATCAACAGACCTCGGAACGGGTAATTTGGATATTGTGCTGATGAAGGTTGACTGCGATGGCGCGGTTGTTTGGACCCGAACGTATGGAGGAACTGGAGAAGAAGTTGGAATGGACTTAATAGAGACCCGATACGGAACAGCGCCTTCGCCATTTATCCCTTCTGCTCCTGGCGACATCATCGTCTGTGGCTGGAGCACCAGTGCTAACACCTTTGGCTGGGAAGATGGATACTTGATGCGGGTAACACCATTGGGTGGGGTAATCTGGGGATCGGCTCTGAACTCTTCCTCTTCGGGCCGTGCTCGTCTGATCTCATTAGCAGAACCACAGTTATCCTATACGCCCGTCGGGTTTTCCTTTGTGGCGTTGGAGGACGTTGTGGCGGTTGGCACGATTGATATGCAGGATGGGAGTGGGAATCTGGGTCAAGGATACGTGGTGCGAGTAAACGCCAACACTGGTACACAGACGGTTCCAGCCTTCCATGGTGGAGGCATTTACGGGAATTGTATCACCACAGCCGCTGGGCAAAGTGGATGTACTGCGGTTGACAGGATTTGCGGATCGGAGGTCTTCACCTCCATCTGTGATTTGCCATCGAACAACCCGTATGTCGCTGGCGATATGGTGGTTGCAGGCTTTACAACAGCCTACCAACCAAAAGATATCTACATGCTCCGCATTGCCTCCGGTATTCCTTGGACTCCTGCGCAACAAACCATCATGGGGGATGCCCGATACTGTGGACAGTATGTTGACTACGCTTGGTCTGTTCGGCAAATACCTGCTGGGGTAAGCTCTGGGCTAACCAATTACGTTGCCGTAACTGGAGCAACGAACAAGGATAATACCAACAGCGACCTTGATGCGTTTTTGTTGGTACTCAACCCTTATACGTTCCAGTTCGGCACAATGAAGAAACGGTATGGGAAGTCCGATACCGCAACGGATAACGAGGAAGGGATTTCCATTAGCTCTGTCACCAGCACCGGGAATCAAGGGTTTGTGATCGCTGGGATGTCGCAAAGCAACGCAGAAGGGGCATCCCCTGCCGATCCGCAAGACCTGTACTTGATTAAAACGGATACCAATGGGAGTTCTGGCGGGTGTGATGATAGCTACGGGGCAGAACGTACAGACATCTCTTGGAATCCGGTGTCAACATTAGGGGTGACATCGGTGACATGGAGTGCGAATCGCCCAACGTCAGGGCAAGACCACGATTGGGGCGATCCGGCATGTTCCGGTGCTGGGAAAATAGCGTTACCACCGACCGAAGGTATCATGCAAGAATCCTCGGCACCAGGAACAATCCGCTCGTTCCCCAATCCGCTCCATCGCGGAAGCGTTCTGCATCTTTCTGCACCATCGCTTGCTACCGATTCTACAACATCAATGCAGGTGAGCATTGCCAATGCCGTTGGCGAAGTTGTCAGCACTGCTACAATGCAGTGGAGTAGTACAGGAATGGATATTCCCACAAACCACCTGAATGCAGGCAGCTACGTCGTTGCTGTCAGCAATGGAACTACCAAACAAGCCATTCGGATTGTTATTGTAGAGTAATGCCCGGCTCTCTGGGCTATACTCCCACGAAAGTGGTTTGCGACAACACCCGCGTTGTCATTCCCGCGAAAGCGGGAGCCGTTAGGCCTGCGCAGCGCATCCATGCGGTCTATTTCCGCAAACCAATTTGTTCCGAGTATATATCCAGAGCTTCACACGCTACGATGGGTACAGAGTTCTATCTGGAGCCCTGTACCCATCGGTTGTATCAGCGCAGGGATTTCTGCTCTGAATCTCCCATCATCACACTGACATTTTGGAGGAAGCGAAATGCAAGCAGCAGCAACGATACTCTGCCTGATGTTCTGTTCGGTTGCCATCAGTGTTGGCCAACCAATGGCGGCATTCTACCCCTTCAGCGGCAACGCGAACGATGCCAGCGGCAACGGCCATCATGGGACGGTGAATGGTGGCGCAACCCTTGTCCCCGACCGATTCGGTAACGCACAGTCTGCCTACTATTTCGATGGTGTCAACGACTATATCTCCAT
>JAEUSP010000008.1 GCA_016788565.1 Chlorobiota bacterium
TGCGCCGATGACGGAATCGCAACGGAGGATGGCGTTGCTGAAGGCGATGGTGGTAGCGAAGGAGTCGGGAGCAATGGCGTGGAATGCCGCAGGGTCATCCATGCGGAGGGTGAGTGGGAGCAGGACTTGCTGGCCAACATAGGCCGAGGCGACCGGCAGCATCACCGTGGTGGTGGTTTGCCGGCCCGAACGCCCGGAAAGGGAAAGCGGAAGCGACTGGTCGCACAGTTTTTCGGCCACCGGAATGGTCTCGGCAGCGATGCCGTCGGCGGCCGGAGCAAAGCGCACAGTCAGCAGCGAACTCTGGCCTGGCGCGGCGATTGGCGGCTCGGCAGAAAGAATGGAAAATGGCCCAACCGAGCGTGGCACATTCCACTCAATCGGGAAGGTTCCGGTGTTGGTTGCCGTGAACGTTTGCTGGGAAGCTGCGCCGCTGGGGAGTGACCCGAAATCGAGCGACGACGCAGAGGTGATGAAGCTGATCGTCTCCTTAATCCCCACCAGCCGCACCTTGATTGCGGTGTCGGCTCCGTTGTTGGCCAGCACCGCATGGGCTTGCTTCACCCCGTTGCTGCGGGGGCGGAACTGTGCGGTGATTGTTTGCACCGCAAGCGGCGCAAGAACAATCGGCGGCGCGGCCAGCAGCCTGAACTCACCGTCGGGGTCATCTTCAATTCTTACCTCCGTAATCGTCAGCGGGTCGCTCCCCTCGTTTTTTACTTCGAACGTCCCCTCCGTCAGCGTGTCGCGGTCGCAGACTAATTGGCGAAGGTTCGGCGTGGTGGCCGTCAGCAATGGGCGCGCGCCCAACGTGTTCAACGCCACCTGCAACGTATCTGGCCCGCAGCTTGGGCTGAAAGAAAGGCGCAACTCAGCTTGGAAAATGGACCCAGCCGAACGGGACAACGCACGCACCGCAAACCGTGCGGAATCGCCGGGAAGAATGGTGCGCGGCGTTTGCCCGGGGATCAGCAGAAATTTATCGGCATCGTTTCCAACAATCCCGGCATCGGTGATGGAAACCGGAAGTGTGCCGGTGTTGCGGATCACCACAAACGAATCAACCGGGAAGCTGGCGGCGGGATGAGCAAAGGTGAGTGAGCTTTGTTCGGTGATCGCGCCAATCGTGTCGCGCTGCCCAGTGAGTGGAATGTTGAGCGGGCTGTCCGGCGCGTTCGACACCACCCGAAGCATGGCCGCTTTTGGGCCAACCGTTGCCGGGCTGAACCTCACCCGCAGCGTATCGCTTCCGCCGGGGGCGATCACCAACGGCACGGTTGCGGTTGGCGGGTTCAACACGGTAAATCCTTGATCGGTGGGAAGCAAATCGGCGCTGGTGATGCTGAGTGGAATATCGCCCACGTTCCGCAGTGCCAACGCTGTGTCGTGCGGGGCGGCGGTGCAAACGGTTGCGGGGAATCCAACGGCGGCAATGGCGGCAAGCTGCTGCGGAGCCAACCCGCGCCCCAGCAACGTGGTGGAAGCAACGCCACATTCGGTCGGGATGTTGTACTCCAATTCAGCCGTCACCCTTCCCGATGACAGCGGGGCGAACCTCACTTGCACATTCAAGCACTGGCCAGGCTGCAACGTAAACTTGCCGCCGTTGGAAAGAAGCCTGAACGCGCCGTTCGGCGGGTTCAACTCCAACCGTCCAGTAATTGGCGCGGCCCCGGTGTTGCACAGCGGGACTGTCAGCACGGTATCCTTTGCTTGCGCGCCCAGCACAATATCGCCAAGCTGCGCAAGCGGGGTAAAAGCAAGGCCGCAAGGAAGAAGTCCTTCGCCGCGAAGTGCCAGCGTATCGTTGATGCCGCAGGGGCCAAATATCACTAGCGTTGCCGAAAGCAATCCGGCGCGTTGCGGAAGAAAACGGAGTTCAATCGTGCGGCACTCGTTCGGGTTCAGCGGGATGGAGGTCAGCCCAGAAACCCCGGCGAACGAAGCGGAGTCGGGTCCCAGGATCGCGAACGAATCAATGCCAGCCGTCACGGTTCCCACATTGCAGATGGTTTGCGGCAGCAGTGTGTCGCGCCCGCTTCCGGCGGCTTGGCGGCCAAAATCAACGGTGTGGTTTGCAGTCCAGGGGCGCAGCAGAATGGAGGGGCGCGCAACCGTGAACGCCGTGGTGTTGCTATCAACCCCCGCATCGTCGGGAAGCTGGAACGCCCGAACCCTTCCGTTGCGAACATCGCAGAAGTAGAGCATGTTGTTCTGCACCACCGGCGACATCGGGAAATTGACCTTGCTGCTGGTGGCAATCGTTACGTCGCCATCGTAACCGGCAACTCCTGTTCCGGCCACCACACGGGTTGCCCCTGTCACCAAGTTCACCCGAAGGATTCGGTTGTTGCTGGCATCGGTGATAAACAAGTTTTGCCCGGCCACCGCCACCCCCGTGGGGGAACTCAGCTTCCACGCACTAATCGGCTTGCTGCCGGGGTCGGGGCTGACACCAACAAGGTCGTGAATCTGGTTTGCGGCCAGGTCCGCACGGCGCACAAGATTGTTGGCCGATTCGGCAATGAACACGTGGTTCTGGCGCATGGCAATCCCGATTGGCGCAAGCAGATACGCCCCGCGTGCGGTTCCGCGTTCCAGCAAAATCCGGTTCCCGACTTCGGTGGAAATTGTTCCGTTGGTGAGGTCAATGGCGCGGACGCGGTAGCTTTCGTCGGAGAAGAGGAGTGAGGGGGTTGCGTTGCTGCCAAGCGTGCCAAACGTGAACTGCAAAGGGCCGTAGATCATCGCTTGCCGGGCATCGCCGCCATCGCCGCTGAACCCTGCTACGCCAATTCCGGCAACGGTGCTGATTCCCCCTGTGGCAAAATCCACCATGCGGATGCGGTGGTTGTCGTGGTCGGCAATGTACAATCGGTCGCTTGTTGCAAGCACCGCTGCGGGGCCGGCTAACCGTGCCGATGTGGCCAACAATCCGTCGCCGGAGTTCCCCGGGTTTCCGGTTCCGGCAATGGTGTTGATGATCCCAGTCTGCAGATCTACCGCCCGCACCCGATGCCCCCCCGATTCGGCGATGTACAGCCGGTTGTTGCTGATCGAGATTCCGGTTGGGGAGAGGAGTAGCGCGTTGGTTGCCTGGCCGCCATCGCCACCGAAGCCCCCGCCAGCAACGGTGAAGAGCGGGGAGGAGGTGAAGTCGTTTGCGGAAACGCGAATGCGGTACGACCCGGCCCCGGGCGGCGCCCACATCAGTTGGCCGCCGGTGGCGGTGTCAATAAAATGCCACTGCTTATCGCTTCCGAAATACTCCACCCAGACGGTTCTCTCCGGTGGGACACCAGCCCACTGAATCAGGATGCTATCACAGCCGGAGTAGCTTGCCCCGCTGACAGGGGAAAGCAGCTGGATTTGATCCCCCGCCATCGGTTGGTCGCTTCCGCCAGCAAGGAAAATATCGTTGGCCGGGCAAGGTTCCGTTGTAAGCCGAAGTGTCGAGCTGTAGGTTCCGGGGCGGTCGGCATCGAACCGGACGCTGAGGGTTCGTTGCTGGCCATCTTGCAAGGTGAACGGCGGCGCGGTTCCCCCCCAATCGGTGATGGTGAACGGCTGCCCAGAAGTTATCGTTGCCCCTTGCACCGTGAACGCGCCACGCCGTGCGGTGATGGTGCATTGCAGTATCCGCCCGGAGCCTTCCGGGTAGCCGCCAAACCAGAGAAACGCTGGCTGAGATTCCAGCACGGCCATTTTTTCATCTGGAGCTATGTATTGAACCACAGCTTTTTTGTTGTACGGAACCAGTTGGATTTCGGCGGTGCGGAAGATGCTTTCGGTCCCGCAAATCGGCTGGACGTTCCAGCGAAGTGTGCAGGGGGCGTAGCCCTGGTTGCGGATTGCGATTGTGCGGTAAATCCCCTCCATCTCGGCACTGCTGTTGACGTTGCTGTACCACGTTCCCCCCGTTGCTTCGGCAATCTGGCGCAGCGTTGCAGGGATTGTTAGCCCGATAGTGATAACGTGAATTTCAATATCCAGCGCGATTGCACGGTTGATAATTTCGGCGGTTTTGGTCAGCGTTCCCGGAAGTCCATCGGTCAGGAAAACCAAAATTTTGCGGTGGTTGCTGGGGCGTTCGGCCAGCATTGCAATGCCGCCAACAAGCGCATCCAGAAATGCCGGGTTGTAGTCGGTTCCGCCATCGGGGCTCATGGTGTCAATCGCGGCGATCAGCGGCGCGGAACTGGTGCGGAAATCGGAGAGGATGGAGGGCTTGCTGTTGAACGCGGTCAGTGCCACCGCGCTCCCTCGCTGAAAATCGAAGGCCGTCAGGAATGCGCGGGTTCCCCCTTTCACAATCTCCAGCCGCGAGGCCCCCGACTCCGTTTCTTCGCTCATCGAGCCGCTGCGATCGTTCACCAACACAACGCTTGCTGGGCCGGCAGCTTCCACCGGCGGGCATTGCGATTGCAGCACTACCTGGGCATTAACCCCGTTATCGGTGATCGTAAAATCATCGGTGAAAAGGTTGGTGATTGGTTTCCCGCTGGGATCCAACGCAAGGTACTTTGCGGAGATTTCAGGGTACGCCGAAACATCCACGCCAAACACCGAAAACGATTGCGCGGAAAGGAAGGAAACAAGCGAAAGCAGCAGCAGCAGAGAAGCCCAAGCGCAGCGTAGCATGGGGGGCATAACACACCTTGAGTACGGTTGATACAACAGCGATCATGGACGCGCGGCAAAATCCCATTTCAGCCGAAGAAAAACAAGGGAGGGATGGTGGTTTTTTTTGGTCGGGGATCGGGGGTGGGGGATCGGGGGGCGGGGGTCATTATCATCCCTCGTCCCGTCATTGCGAGGGGTCTTCGACGAAGCACCGCACAGCAGCGGCGCTAGCCCATCCCGCGGGTTTCTGAGATAACATCGGACACATTGCCAGCCGCGAGATGGGCTTCGCCGCTGCTGCGCGGTTCCACGTCGCTCAACGCTCCTTGTCGAAGACCTCGATCCGTCGGGGCGATGCCGCTGCTTTGCGTTCCGGTGGCTCACGCTCATACTTCGACGGGGCTTCAGCATGAGCGGAGGGCAGGATTCGCAGACATCCACTCTTGCTTCTATTTCCTATTTCCTTCCCCGGCTTTGGCTCTATTTCACTCTTCACATTTCACTCTTCACTCTTGGCTTTGGCTCCCTCTCCCACCCGACGGAATGTGAGGTAACCAGCAGCAACCTCAGTTTGGGAGAGGGCAGGGGGTGAGGGCAGGCAGCGGCGGTGGCTCTGCACATGCTTCAATCGAACCTCACACTCCCACACGCAACATCGCCACGCCGCTACCGCTGCTTGCGATGACGACGTGGCGATCTGCTTCGAACTTCTATTCCTGACCTCTATTTCCGTCCGCCGGAAGTTGGCGATGATCCGCTACTTCATATCAAACTCCTGACCGCTGCTGGCCCCGCCGGTCCGGACAATCTCGATATGGATGCGGCGTTGCGCGGCGCGGTCGGCTCCGTCGCGGCTTTCGCCGCCGCCGATGTAGCGGAAGCGAACGCGCCCATCACTTTTCAGCTGGCGGTAATCTTCGTTGCCGCTGGCGGTGAGTAGCTGATCCAGATAGTGACCGCTGTACCAAGCGCGCAATCCCGAAAGCTCAAGGTTCCCAATCTGATCCCCCTGGCTAACCTCATGCTGCGTCTTGGCCATATCCTCGAACGTCGCCGACTCACTTTCCAAGTACTGCCCCACAAACTGCTTCGGGTCGGCATATCCGCTCACCCGAATCTCCAACACCTCACCGGGCAGCATACTGGTTTTGAAGCGTGGGAGAATCTCGTTCAACACCGAGTGTTTTACTCCATCGAACAGCCCCTCAATCGTTTGGCTGTAGCCGATGTAATCTTTGTACCGCTTCGACCCCTTTGGGAATCGTTCGATGTAGGTTGCTTCGCTGAGTGGGCCTTCCAGCAGTGGGTACAGTCCATCAAGATTTTGGCGGGTGTTGGGCCGGTAGTAGCCGGTGACGAAAAACGGCACGTTGTAGCGGCCAAGATCGAACTCGGCCAGCGAGATGGAGCCGAACTTCACCGTTGCAACCGCTTGCTCGTTGGCAAACGGCGTGGTGATGCTGGCGGTGCGTGGCGGCAAATCCCGAATCGTTGCTTCAAACCGGTACTTCCGCTCGGCGGGAAGAAACTGCTCGTACTCCTTCACCTGCGGGTTGGTGGTGAAGGTTGCCACGGTCTGGCCGGTGGCTTCATCAATTACGTTCACAACGCTGGGGAGCGGTGCGCCGGTGGTGGAGTCAATCACGCTAACAAGGATGCGGGTCATGCCGTCGCCAAAGACGTTCGGCGTGCCGTAGTAGATGTCCAATCCCCCCTGCCCGCCGTCGCGTCCGCTGGCAAAGTAGAATCGTTCGTGTTTGGACGGAGCAAAGAAGAACATCTCATCTTTTTTGCTGTTGATCAACGACCCTAAGTTCGATGCCTGGCCCCACTCGGCCCCTTCCCGCACCGCCATGAACACGTCGTAGCCGCCAAACCCCGATAGTCCGTTGCTGCTGAAATAGAGCGTTCCGCCATCGGGGGTGATGTTCGGCGAACGCTCATCTTTTTTGGTGTTAATCATCCCCCCAGCATTGGCCGGGGCGGCCCAGCTTCCGTTGGTGAGCGTGGTGTACCAGATGTCCGTTTTGCCGTAGCCCCCTTTGCGATTGCTGGAAAACCAGATTGTTTTCCCGTCGCCACTGATTGTTGGCTGCGATTCCCACGCCGATGTGTTCACCAGTGGCCCCAGGTTGCGGATGTTGGCGATTCGCCCGTCGGCAATCTCGGCAATGTAGAGGTCGGTGCTTCCTTTCCCGTCGGCTTGGTCGTCGGCACTGAAGACGACGGTTTTGCCATCGGCGGCAATGGAAACCGCGCCGTCGTTGCCGGAAGTGTTCAGCGGCGATCCAGGGTTCACCGGCGTGCCGTATCCCCCTTGCGTCCGGTTTGCGCTGAAGATGTCCGCTTCCCCCAGCGATCCGGCTTCGCGGTTGGAGGTCAGCAGCATTGAGCCGCGATCCTTGGAAAGCATCGGCGCGTAATCGTCGTTGGGGCTGTTGATCCCCTCAATCGTTTTTATCTCATACGTGTAGTTGAACAACTCCTGCCCGTGCGCCAAGCCGGCAACAGCAATCAACAGAAGCAACGTAGCAATCGTGTGGCGTTTCATGGTTGCGGTAATCGGGTTGGTTCAGAGTGCGAAAAGAAGGCCAATCGTGAACTGAATCGGGCTGGTTTTCCAGTCGTCTTCCTTGGAGATTTTGGTGAACGGGAAGCCGTACAACACCTCGGGATTCAGGGAGATGGCATCGGTGATTCCGATGATCGCGCCAAGCCCCCCACGAAGCTCGAACTGCAAAGTGTTCACAATGTCAAGCTCGCCGGTGAACAACTGTTGTTCGGTCCCGGTCCCGTTCTGATAGACTACTCCATCGGGGGTGGTGATCGTCTCAGTTTTTGTGAAATCCTTCCCCATCACAATCCCCGCCGATGGCCCCAATGCCAAGTACAACCCGAAGTCGGTCAGCGTGTAGGTTCCCAGCAGGTCCATGTTGAACGTGGCAAGGTTCGCCTCCAACCGGTCGGTGAAGATGACGTTTTCCACTTGGTTGTTCTGCCCAAAAATCGGCACGGGGTCGCTGGTGGTTTCAAAATCTCCGGCCCGCGACTCGTAGGCAATCCGTGGCGAAAGGGAGAGTTGCTCACCCAGCGGGATCATCGCTTTTGCGCCGAACACCGGCCCGATCCCCGAACCTTCATCGAAGGTGCAGCAAACGATGTTGTTCTCGGTCAGCACAAACTGGCCGTTGTGCATGTTGAAGTTGCCCCCGCCGTAGGGGCCAATCAAAATGCCGCGCGTGTCGGGGTTCAAGATCCGGTCGAACGGAACGGGGAAGGGGAGCGCGACGGAGGGAGGGAGTTGCGAAGGAGCAGTAGGCAGGGGTTGTGCGGTCCCCTGCTGCCGCAACGTTGCTGCCAGAACCAGTAGCAGCAAGGCTAATCGTAGCGGTGTTTGCATCGGCAGATGTTTTGTTGCTTGCCAAACCGGAAGCGCAGTGCGTTCGGTTCGGTGGTTGTCGTAAATTCAGATGCGGCAATGGCGGAAGTTCCCCAGCCGTGTTAGAAGACGGGCGCAAAGGTAATGACAACTCCCACAACTCCCACAAAACGCACACGCCCCACAACAGAAATTAAGGCCGAGGATGTGAAAAACGCCGGGGCCGATCTGTTCCCCCTTCAGTTTGTGAAAGGCATTGGGCCGGCGCGTGCGGCTGCGTTGGCCGAAGCTGGTGTCCGCACCGTTCGGGACCTTCTGCTGTTCACCCCAAAATCGTACTTGGATCGCCGCACGGTGCTTCCGCTTCGGCAAACCCGGTTGCTGCTTGGTGGCGAGGAAGGAATCCCCGACCAGATCACCGCCATTGTGGAAATCCGCCGGATGCAGATTCTGGAAAGCGGGCGGGGCCAGAAACGGCTGATGATCCGCGTTGCCGACCAAACCGGCGAGGCCAATCTGGTGTTCTTCCAGGGGGCGCAGTATTTCATCAAGTCCTACCAGGTGGGGGAAACTCTGGCCATCAGCGGCCCGGCGGAATTGTTCAGCGGAGTGCTGCAATGGACTCATCCAGAAATTGAAAAATTGGAGGAGGAGGAGAAAGGGTTGATCCACAGCGGGCGGATTATCCCGCAGTACCGCGAAACCGCACGGATGAAATCTGCCGGCCTTAGCAGCCGTTCCGTTCGGAAGCTGATGGAGGCAACGTTCCAGCGGTACGTTGCCGAAGAGCTTCGCGAAACCCTGACCGATGAACTGATCCGCGAGTACGACCTGCTCCCCTTTGCCGATGCCGTCTATCAGATGCACTTCCCAGGGGATGAAGAGCTTCTGAAACGGGCCTTGTACCGGATGAAGTTTGAAGAACTTTTCTTCTTCGAGCTTGGCCTTGCCTACCGGAAAGAAGTCCAGCTTGGTGCCGAGCCGGGGATCAGTTTCGACACCCACAGCGAGCTTGCACGACAACTGTTGGACAAATTGGGCTTTGAGCTAACCGGCGCGCAACGCCGCTCGATGAAAGAGATTTTGGCCGACATGGCAAAGCCCACCGCAATGAACCGATTGCTGCAGGGTGATGTTGGTTCCGGCAAAACAATCGTGGCGGTGTTGGCAATGTTGGTGGCGGTGCACAACGGCTACCAGTGTGCGATGATGGTCCCCACCGAAATCCTAAGCGAGCAACACGCCCGCACGCTGCAACGCTTGCTGGAAGGCTTGCCGGTGAAGGTGACGCAGTTGGTAGGCGGCCAAAAAAAGCGCGCCCGCCAGGAGATACTCTATCAGCTTCGGAACAACGAAACGAACATCATTGTGGGAACCCACGCGCTGTTTCAGGAGGAAGTGGAGTACGCAAATTTGGGGCTGGTGGTGATTGATGAGCAGCACCGTTTTGGCGTTGAGCAGCGGGCGCGATTGCGGAACAAAGGCCGCCGCCCCGACACGCTGATTATGACCGCAACCCCAATCCCCCGCACCCTGACGATGACCCTGTACGGCGACCTTGATGTGAGCATCATTGACGAGCTTCCCGCCGGGCGGAAGCCAATCCGAACCGCAGTTCGGTTCGAGAATCAACTTGACTCAGTCTGGAATTTTGTGCGGAGCGAGGTGGTGGCCGGGCGGCAAGCCTACGTCGTCTATCCGTTGGTGGAGAAGTCGGAAAAATTGGAGTTGAAGTCGGCGGTGGAGCATTATGAGTTCCTGAAAGAATCGGTCTTCCCGGACCTGCGGTTGGGGCTGCTGCATGGGCAGATGTTCTGGTACGAAAAGGAGGATGCCATGCGTGATTTTCTGGAGCGGAAGGTAGATATCCTGATTGCCACCACCGTGATTGAAGTTGGCATTGACGTGCCGAACGCATCGGTGATGGTGATTGAGAATGCCGAGCGGTTTGGGCTATCGCAACTGCACCAGCTTCGGGGGCGGGTGGGGCGGGGTGCCGATCAATCATTCTGCATTTTGCTCACCAAGGATCACTACCGCTACCAGATGCGGCGGGGCCTTAGCCCGAACGAAGCGCGCCAGGAGCGGCGGGCCGCAATCCGCCGGTTGGCCGCAATGCAGGAAACCAACGATGGTTTCCGCATCAGCGAAATTGATTTGGAGTTGCGCGGCCCGGGCGATGTTGTTGGGACCCGGCAAAGCGGGTTGCCGGAATTCCACCACGCCAACCTTGTCACCGATGGCCCAATCGTTGGCGCGGCCCGCGACGCAGCGTTCGCCATCATCCGCCGCGACCCTGAGTTGAAGCTGCCGCAACATCAGCGCATCGCCAAAGCCTTCCAGGACTCCATCAAACGGTCGTTGCAGTTTGCCGATGTTGGATGAGCATTCTTGGGTCAGCAAACCGCCGCACCCCTCTCGGTGAAGAGTGAAGAGTGAAGAGTGAAGGGTGAAGAGTGAGATGGAGCCAAAGCCGCGAACTCACGAATGACCACTGACTAATGACCACTACCCATCACCCCGCAAACCCGGCCTCGCCGCTCGTTCCGAAAATTTTATTCCCCCACTTCTTCCATCATTTTCACCATCTCGATTTTTTTCTCCTCGCGTGCGTAGTCAATCACGGTTTGGCTGTTCCAGTCCATGGCCATGGGGTTTGCGCCGCGTTGCAGCAGTAATCGGGCGGCATCAAGGCTGTTGCTGCGGACGGCCCAGAAGAGAGGGGTCTGGCTGCGTAGATCGGCGTAGTCAATTTCTGCGCCGTGATCCAGCAGGTAGGCCACAACATCGGGCTTGTTCCCTTGCGCGGCGTAGTGTAGCGGGGTGGATTCGCCGGCCGAGCTGGCTGCGTTCACCTCGGCACCATGCTCAACCAACGCCTGCACCATCTCTATCCCGCCATGCTCTGCCGCAGCATGAAGCGGCGTTACTCCGTTCCGCAGTGCCTGGATGTTGGGAGCGGCATCGTGGTTCAGCAGAAACTTGACCATTTCGGTTTGCCCGGCGGCGGCGGCAAGGTGCAGCGGCGTTGCGCCATCGTCGGCAAGCATATCTGCCGGAGCGTTGATGTTGGCCGCGCCTTCCAGCAGGAACTCCATCATCGAAATGTCGCCAGCCGCTGCGGCTTTGTGGAGCGCGGTGGTTCCGGTGAACCCGGCGGGGTAGTTGACGCTTGCGCCATTGTCGCGCAGCAGTGCGATCAGGTCGCGGTTGCCGTTGGCAAGCACGATGTAGGCCGCGCCGTTCACTTTCACATCTTCGGGGTCTTCGGCAATCAGTTCTTTCAGCTCATCAACGCCTCCGTTGGCCCCTAACGAAAGGGCGATGCGGGTTTCCAATTCTTCCGGCGGCGTTGCTTCTTGCGGTTCGTCGGTTTGCGGTTCGTCGGTTGGCTGTTCGGGGTTATCAATGGGTGCTTCTTGCAGTCCAAGCGCAGTTGCGATTACGGTTATCAACTCTTCGTTTGCGGTTGCTTGTGCGGTTTGCAGCAGTGTTGTGGCCTCGGCATCTTCAATATCCACCTCGGCCCCGGCTTCAATCAAGGCTTGGGTTAGCTCAATATCTTCCTGCTGGACTGCTGCAAAAATTGGCGTGCGGCCCTCGGCATCGGGGATGTTGGGATCGCCACCGGCGGCAAGCAGTTGCCCAATAATTTCGGGCGCGCTGCGGTCCACCGCAATCCAGAGGGGCGTTTGGCCGATGATGTTGCGGGCGTTCACGTCGGCATTGTGGCGCAGCAGCACCGGGACAACATCGGGATGATTCAGCAAGCAGGCATCGTGGAGCGGGGTGGCCCCAACGTCATCGGCGTGGTTGACGTTGGCACCGGCAGCAATCAGAAGCTCGGCCATTTCTGCCGAGCGGGCCGCTTGCAGCGGGGTGACTCCATCGCTGTTTTTGGCATCAACCTTTGCGTGGTTGCGGATCAGAAGCGTGGCCATTCCGGTGTCGTCGGCACGGGTGGCAAGGTGAAGCGGTGTCTCGCCGTTTTGTTGAGTTGCTTGCGCCAGCTTCGGCTTTTTTTTCAGCAGCTTTGCCATCGCCGCCACATCGCCCGATTCGGCAATGGCGAAAACATCTTGGGCAGCGGCCTGCTGCGAAACAAGCATGACTGCAAGAAATAGAAAGAGCGTTGCGAAACGCGAACGGTTCATGGATGATGATGATTGTGTGAGTTGTTGTTGTATCCGCCTTTAGCGAAAAGTGAAGAGTGAAGAGTGAAAAGTGAAGAGTGAAGAGTGAAGAGTGAAGAGTGAAGAGTGAGATGAGAAGAATGCCGATCCCCGTTCACCGGCACCCCAGCCGTTGCCAGGTTACGCCGTGGTCTTCGGAGCGGTAGGGGATGTCTTCGACGGTGGCGTACAGGATAGCGTCATGCACGGCAAACATGGAGATGTACCCTTTGGGGAATCGGGCATCCATCGGTTGCCAGCCATCGTTGCCGGCAATGGAGCTGACAAAAAATTGATTGCCGGAAGGGTCATCGCCACCCATCAAATAAAGGCTGTCGCGCCCCTGCATGATTCCGTACTGCCCCGGCATCCACGGCTTTCTGAGCGGCTTTTTTCTCCCTTCAATCTCAATCCCAATCTCCTTTTCTTCAATGCTCCAAACCAGCAGTGAGTTGGTTTGCTGCACGGCCGCTCCGCTGGGCAACCCCAACCGTTTCCATGTTGTGCCGCCATCGTTCGATTGCATCCAAAATTCTTCCGTTGGCTTCCCCGAACGCATATCTGGCTTGCTTCCCATCAGCCCGTACATCGTGGTTTCCGTGGCGGTGAACTCCGTGACGTTGCTATCTAATTTCACCCGTTTCCAGACGCTATCTTGAACGGCTTTTCGGTAGATCACTCCATCGTTCATCTTCACCACAATGCCAAGATTGTTGGCAACGCCGAACGCCATTTCCCCTTCTGGCAGCGGAACATCCCACCAGCCGGTTCCTTCGCTGTGGCTTATCAGCAGGATATTGTTGTACCCATTCCCCACCGTTTCCACAATGATGCTGCTATCGGCAAACCACCACCGGTTTGGGTACGATTCGGTGGGGAAGTAGGTGAGGTCCCAGGAGCGC
This sequence comes from Chlorobiota bacterium, assembly GCA_016788565.1. Lineage (GTDB taxonomy): Bacteria > Bacteroidota > Ignavibacteria > OLB7 > OLB7 > OLB7. Next base: position 13,077 of record JAEUSP010000008.1, read on the forward strand.
CCGCTATCGAGTGAGTTGAAAAGAATTTGCGCCGACGATGCCCCGAACAGCGTCCCCGACGGAGCAACCATTGCCATGCCGAGGCAGCCGAACAACGCGCTGTCGCGGCTGTCGTCGAACAGGGCGAAGGAGCTTGATGACGAAGCAGCAACCGCACAAGCTGCACGCTGCCACGTTGCGCCGCCATCGCGTGAGATGACCAGCGAATCCACCGTGCGGGCAATCATCACATCCCGATCCCAGAACCAGTTGCCGATGTTCGCCGGCAGCAGGGAATCCACCACAACCCAATCGCCCGGCTGGCTGATGGAGGCCACGTAGTAACTATGCCCCGCCCCCTCCATGTCGTGGCCGGAAGCAAGGTAGAGGTGAGTATCAATCGAGAGGAGTTGGAACTCATCGGTGAGCAATCGGCGGGCTTGCCAACTGCGCCCGGCGGTTTCCGAAAAATAGAGGCTATCGCCACAGGCGACGGTCAGCAATCCGCCGGAAATCAGTGGGGTTCCGCAATCGGTTGTTGGTGGCACGAAAGGCTGCCATGTTAGGCCATCATCGCGTGAGATCAGCAAGTTGGAACGTGAGCTTGTGAGAAGAACAACGCCCGGCGCGGCATCAACGGCGGCAAGCTGGCCCCACGTGGAATCGGAAGGGTTGGCGACTTCTTCAAAGAAAATTCCCGCATCGGTTGTGCGAAACAACTGGCCGTTGGTGGTCATCAGAAACCAGGCCGAACCAGTGGTGACGATTCGCTGGACGCTGACCCCGGCAAGCTCTTCCAGCATCTGCCACGTTCGGCCGTCGTCGGTGGAGCGGTAGGTGGGATAGGGGTTTCCATCATCATCGGTCCAGGGTGAGTTCGGGACCGCCAGGATTGCCCCGTTGCCCGCAACGATTGTGCGGAGAAATGGACTCCAGAGAAACTCCACTTCCTCCCAAGTTTCTCCAAGATCAGTCGAGCGGTACAGCCCAAACCGTTCCGATTCCTGGCCAAGCAGCGTGCCGGTTTCGTGGTTGATTGCAAGATCAACGAATCGCAGAGAATCGGAGTCTTGTTCCTGGGCTGGCAATGGAGTAACCGTCACCGATAGCAGTAAGCAGAACGTGAGCAACCCAAGCAGGCAACGAAGCGGAGATGACATAAGCGATACGAGAGGGGAAGCATGAAGAGAACGTTGGATAGCTTCGCGGCCAGGGTTGAACGCTATCGCGCCCCGGGAAGCAGGGTGCAAAAGTATTATTCTTTCCGCCACAAGCATCGCCCCGGCAGCTTTTTACTCGCGATGCCGTTTTGCAATTTTCACCACGCCCACGTTGCGCTGATTATTGGTGCGGGGATCAGCGTTGCGGCGGGGTTTTGCCCGGTGGGGATGTTCAGGTTCAACCCAAAATCAACAGCAAAGCGGTTGTTGAACCAGCGCACGGCAACCCCCAGCGGGAAGTAATCGGAATCTTGCAGCCAGTAGCCCTCGGCCACTCCCTTCCAGTTCCGGCCAATGCGGTAGTCCATTCCGCCGCCAACAATCAAGGCCGTGCGGTCGAATGGAGCTTCGTAGTTGGGGGTGTGATGCCGCCATGAGTAGGCCGCCGAAAGTGTGGCGCGGGTGTCGTCGTCGCCAACGCTGAGCGAGAGATAGGGTGAGGCCGCCACGATGTTGGAAACGTCACTTTCTGAGTATTGCCCCTGCACGCCAACCGCGCCGCGCACGGCTGCAACCCGAACAACTTCGTACCGCCCGCCCGCCGATGCAGTCAGTGAGTAATTGATGAACGACGGGACGTACAAGGCTCCGGCCAGCAACGTCAATCGGTCGGCGGGGGCGTATCCGGCAAGCCACCCCGCGCCGTCGTAGTTGGCAATAAACCCTTCCCCTTCCTCAATCGAACGCCCGGTGGGGCCAAGAATCAGGCGGTGCGCTGCGGGATCAACAACGGCCTGGGCCGGGCCGGTTGTTGGCAGTGATGTTGGCGGGATCAGAAAATCCTTCCGCTTGGCAATCGCCAACGGTTCTGGTGATTGCAGCCGCGGTGCCGGCGTGGCCACCGCAAGCCGCACAACTGGTGTGTCGGGTGGCTTTACCGGAACAGGGCGCGGCTGCGGACGTGGTCGCGGGCGTGGGCGCGGGGGGATTGGGCGTGGAGGAGTTGGGGGAAGAACCCTGGGGGCAATCACCCGAACGTAGGCTGTGTCGGCAACGATGTAGTTGCTGAAGCCCCCCGCCGGTTGGTCGCGGCGCAGATAGACCAGCATCGGCATTTTGTGCAGCCCGGGTCGGTTCGATTTGAAGCAGACTTGGTAGCGATAGGTGAAGCCTTCCGGGAGCGTCACCGGCGGTTTCCGCTGCAAAAATTTGATGGTGAACAGCGGCGACGGGCTAACGATGGAATCCACCACAAACGCACGATTCTCGGTGATGACGTGGAACTCGCGGCAGGCAATCTGGTTCGGCTCTATTTCGCCAAAATCTTCGCGGCTGATCCTCCACTCATATTCGGTGGCAATCACAAGCTCCTCGGTTCTCCCGCTGCAATCGGTCACGCGAAGGTGAAGCGACACGCTGCGGCTGATGGTTTTCACCTGGGCGATAAACTGGGCACTGGTGGCGCAGCGGGCAAAAATTGGGCTGGTGATAATCCGCAAGTCGCGCGATTCCTGCCCGGTGACAAACGGCCCCCAAACTCCGGCTTGGCGGCGTTCAACTTTCATCACCCCACGCGGGGCGCGGATGGTGAGAACATTCAGCCCGGTGTAGAATACTGTGGGGTAGATCGAAATCTGGGCTGATGCTTGCTCCGCCGTGCCGACCCAAATGGCCACAAGCAGAAGGAGCAGAAAATGATATGGAGCAGTGGCACGCATCGGGCGGCAAAGAAGTTTGCGGAACATAGCACCGGGCATCAGAAGCGATAACCCAACCCCAAAAACGCCCCTTGCAGCGCAAGCGTGTTGGCGCCAAGCAGCCGGACGTTGTAGCGTCCGTTGATGGAGAGGTCATCGCCGATAGAGACGAACGCGCCGGCAGATATTGCAAGGTAGTTTTCGCGGTCAATCGTCAGAAATTTTCCGGTTCCACCATCAATCCGTTGTTGCGCTTCGGTGCTGCCGGCGGCCCCGGCGTAGAATGCGCGTGCTGGGTTTGCAACGTCGCCGGTGCTGATCACACCTTGCGCCCCCACAAACACCCCCGTCCCTTCCACCCGCGAGAACCCTACTTCGGCGTTGATGATGACCTCATCTAACGGCTCTTCGTCGCGCCAGTTGTAGGCAACGCTCCCCTTTAGCCATGTTTCCTCCATTGCAACGCCAACATGGGCGGCGGTGGTGGCTTGGAAATATCCATCGCTCAGAAACGTGGGGTGGTTGGGGTCATCGTAAATCCCGTGGTGAAATCCCGGGGGGATTTTCAGCATGGTGCTAACCGAGGTGTGGACGCTTCCGGTGGTGAGTTGGTAGGTTCCGCCAAGCCCAAGCCACACCGGCGCAAAAATGCTGCGGTCGGGGAATCGTTCTTTGCTGTGGATGCGGAAATATCCAAAGGGAAGCTCGGCGTTCAGCTCCAAGCCATCCATCACCCCGTAATCGGCGGTGATGCCAAAGGTGGTGGCCACGAACGACGTTTGCAGCGTGTCGAATCGCTGCTGGGTTCCGTTGGCTCCGTAGTAACCTTCGGCACTTCCCGAGCCACCGTAAATACTCACTGATCCTTTCCCCGATGGGAGCAGAAATGATCCCCCTGCGTTGGCCGTTGGCACCGACAAGAATAACAGAACAACCGCTGCCAGAAGCAACGATGAGACGCGCAGCACTGTTGGCATAACTGAATGTGGCATAGCTGAAAATGGATACGGTAAAGGCGTGAATGCTGGGGTAAAAATATGGGAAGCGCCGATCTTACACCATGCAAGAACGACGCTTCTACGATTGCTCAAAAAAAATATGGAATAGGTTCAGAAAATTAGAAGCCGGTTTCAATGCCGTAATAGACTCCGTAATTCAGGCTGTTCTCGCCGTGGTTTGTGGTGATTGTGTACAACCCTGCGCCACCAACCCCCGCCGTTAGCGTGACGTTGCTGGAAGGAGAGTAGGCCAGATATGCCCGAAGATTTCCAAGCAGGGCGTTATCGGCAGCACCAACAGTGACGCGGCCACAAAGGTCCATCGAGCGGGAGACCGGGAATCGGCGGTCGTAGAAAATCGCGCCGTAGGTGACGCTCCGTTCTGGGCCTTGCTGAACCGATGTAGTCTCTTCGGGAATTGGCGCGCTAAGCCGTGGCCCGGCGGGGCCTTTTGCCCCCGCTGTTGGGTCCCCCACGGAACCTTTTGCAAATCCGCCATTTCCCCCGGCAAGCCCCGCTGGCTGATGAAACGTTGAGGCTCCCATTTCCACACCCACGCGGTTTTCCTTGTTGATGCTGAAGGCGAAGTAGTAAGTATTCTGCATCAGCGGGTTGGTGGTTGGCAAGTTGTTCACGTTTCCGGAACCGAGCGTCACCCCAACGGCGAACAGGCGATTGCCGGGCGTTGGTGGCGGGGCAATCGGCGGCGTATCAATCCCGTGTGCCAGCAAGGTGATGGTGTCGTTGCCCGCATTAATCTTGCTGTTCGACAAGGCTGCCGGGGGCATTGTTCCCAGCGATGAAACAGACGATGAGGTATCGGCCAATGGTGGCATCTCTTGCTCCATTGCTTGCCATCCGGAAGTATCACTGACCACAGCAGTGGGCGATGTTACGTCCTGGTGCTCAGCCGGGGTGAGTGGAGTCGCTGCTGAGGCAATGTGCTGGCTTGCTGCCGGGTTCTTCTGTCTCCATTTATGGGCTTGGGTGGGGCGGTTCCGGTTAGCATCATCCGCCGCTACTTGCGTTCCCCCCTGAGTTGTTGGAACAACTTGGCTTAGCTTGCCATCCCCTTGTTGTTCCCAGAGTAACGTTGGCGTAAGTGCCAGCATTGTGGTTAGCCAAACGGCAACCAACGCGCCAGCCGCCACCCTGAACGGGAGCATCACCCTGCGGCGTTTCGGTTCGTCGTGAAAGATTGGGGGGAGCGGTTCGGGCTTTTGCAAGCCAGCAAATTTTGCGGCAACGGCGGTGCGGGTCCGCTCGCTTAACCGCAAGGGCGGGTTCAGCCGCAGAAGGTCGTCGTGGATATGGGAACGAATCTCTAACGTGTGGCGTAAGTCCGCCATCCGCTCGGGAGCTTCCAGCAGTTGTTGCAGTTGCTGAAGTTCCTTACTGGAGATTGTTCCATCCAGGTATTTATTGATGAGTCGTTCAAAGTTCATGGTCGTGCACCACTGGGTAGAGTATTGTGCGAAGCATTTTGCGGGCGCGGAAAATCCGAATCTTGACCGTTGCAATCGAGGCGTTGATGATCTCCGCAATTTCTTGGTAGGAGTAGCCATCGTATTCGTACAGGACAATGGCTTCCCGGTAATCATGCGGCAGTTTGTTCAAGGCTGCGGCAACTTGTTCGTACAGAACGACATCACGGATTTCGGCATCGGAAACGTTCGCTTCCGAGGTCTCGAACGGGACGGTGGTCTTGCGGTTGCGCTTCATGTTTAAGCAAACGTTCCTCACGATTGTGAAGAACCAAACCATGAAGTTCCGCCCGTCGTAGCTTTGTCGGTGCTGGTACAGCCGCATGAACGCTTCTTGGAACGCATCATGCGCCTGGTCTTCATCCATCAGCACTTTCATGCAATAGACATAGACTTTCCGCTCATACCGGTAGAACAGGGCGTTGAATGCTTCAACATTCCCCTCCTTTGCCTGCATGAACAGATCGTTATCTGGCAGTTCCGATTTCCGTATGGTCGTTGTTGCTCCCATTGGTTAGGGGGAACATACACAACAGAAAAACAATAGTTACCGGAAAACATTGGCTTGTACGTCATCCCTCCGCCCAAACCCCTTCCCCGACATACAGCGTAACCTTGCATATCGGGGGGGAGGGGTCTATCTTTGCCGCCTTACTTATGATGAAACAACAAAAAAAGACAACCAAGAAGAGGGAGAAACAGGGGCCGACCGTTCTCCCAGTATTGCCATTGCGTGATGTTGTGGTGTACCCCAGCATGGTGTTCCCCGTGCTGGTGGGGCGCGAATCCTCACTGCGTGCCGCCGCCGAAGCCCTCAGCCGCGATAAGTACATCCTGCTGGTGGCCCAGATGAACCCCGGGGTTGATGAGCCTGGCCAAGAAGATGTGTTCATGGATGGAACCGTCGCTAAAATTATCCAGATGCTACGCCTGCCAAACGGGCTGATGAAAATTCTGGTGGAAGGGGAGCATCAAGGGCGCGTCCAGCGATTCCTGAACAACGATGAGTTCTTGGAAGCCGAGGTCCAGGTTATCAAACAAGCAACGCCTGACGATCGCAAAATGCAGGCTCTGCTTCGCCAAACCTCCGAACTTTTTCAGGAGTACATCCGCTTGAATCGCGGATTGCCCCAGGAGATGTTGGTCAGTTTCGAAAGCCTTGATGACATCGCCCGCAAACTCTACTTCGTTGCGGCCAACATCATCACCAAAGTCGAATCCAAACAAGCGATTCTGGAAATTCACAACCTTGACGACCAGTACCTTGAACTGGTGCGGCTGCTGCACGAAGAAATTGAGGTGCTGAAGCTGGAACAGGAGATTGACACCAAAGTCTCCGACACCATCCACAAATCGCAACGCCAGTTCCTGATTCAAGAGCAGATCCGCGCCTTGCAGACTGAGTTGGAAGAGGATGGCGAAGGCTCGCCCGAGCTTGCCAAACTGGCCGAAGCGATCCGCACCGCCAAGATGCCGAAGGAAGTGGAAGAACGCGCTTGGGAAGAGTTAGACAAACTGCGCCGCACGCCGATGATGTCGCCGGAGTTTGCCGTCAACCGCAACTATCTGGAATGGCTGACAGCGGTTCCGTGGTCCCACCGTACCGAAGACCACCTAAGCATCAGCCACGTCCGTCAAGTGCTGGACGAAGACCACTACGGCTTGGAACGCCCGAAGGAGCGCATCCTTGAGCATATCGCCGTGCTGAATTTGGTGAAGGATATGCGGGGCCAAATCCTGTGCCTTTCCGGGCCGCCCGGGGTGGGGAAGACGTCGCTTGCAAAATCCATTGCCCGCGCACTTGGCCGGAAGTACGTCCGTGTTTCGCTGGGTGGTGTGCGCGATGAAGCCGAAATCCGTGGCCACCGCCGCACCTACATCGGCTCGATGCCGGGGAAAATCGTGCAATCCATGAAGCGGGCTGGCGTGGTGAACCCGGTGATGCTGTTGGATGAGATTGACAAAATGAGCGCCGACTTCCGTGGCGACCCTTCATCGGCAATGTTGGAGGTGCTGGACCCGGAGCAGAACGCCTCATTCAACGACCACTACTTGGAAGTGGATTATGACCTGTCGCAGGTGCTGTTCATCACCACCGCCAACGTGCTGTACAACATCCCGCTTCCCCTTCAGGATCGGATGGAAATTATCGAGCTGAACGGCTATCTGGAGCACGACAAAGTGGAGATTGCCAAACGGCATATCATCCCAAAACAGTTGGAGGAACACGGCCTTGCCGACCAAGCAATCGCTTTCACCGATGCTGCAATCATGAAGGTAATTCATGAGTACACCGCCGAAGCTGGCGTGCGAAGCCTGGAGCGGGAAATCGCCTCGCTCTGCCGAAAAATTGCCAAAGGCATTGTGGAGAAAAAAGGGGAAGAGCCAACCGCCGCCGCCCCGAAAAAAGCAGGCAGAAAACCTCGCGCAACTCAGCCCAGCGTCACCGTCACTCCGGAAGTTGTGGAGAGCTACCTGAAAGTTCCGCGCTACCGCAACCGGATTGGAGAGAAGGAGGATATGATTGGCGCAGCCACCGGGTTGGCCTGGACCAGCGTTGGCGGCGACACACTGACCGTCGAGGTTTCGCTGGTTCCGGGAATGGAAAAACTGACCTTGACCGGACAGCTTGGCGACGTGATGAAGGAATCGGTATCGGCAGCCGTCACCTACATTCGGGCGAATGCTGGCGCGCTGGGGGTTCCGGAAGATTTCTACAAGGGGAAGGATATCCACCTGCACGTGCCGGAAGGGGCAATCCCAAAAGATGGCCCGTCGGCTGGGATCACCATGGCAACGGCGGTGATTTCTGCGGCAGCGCAACGCCCGGTGCGTTCCGATGTGGCCATGACCGGCGAGATAACCCTGCGTGGGCGCATCCTTCCGATTGGCGGGCTAACCGAAAAACTGCTGGCCGCACGCCGGGTAAATATCCAGACGGTGATTATCCCCGCTGGGAACATGAAGGACCTTGCCGACATCCCCGACCGTGTGAAAGAAGGCTTGGAGATTGTTCCGGTGGAGACCCTGCAGGAGGCAATCCCGCACGTCTTCAGGAACGCCTCCATGCCAGTGGCGGTGGCCGATAGTTCGGTTGCGAACACCGTTGCCAGCAACCCAAAGAAATCACCAAAAACTTCACCGAAGGGATCATCAAAAAAAGGGGGGACGGTCGGGCGGAATCGCCGTGGTAATGGGGCTGCGGCATAAGCCTTTCGGCTCCGTTTGTGCTTCTTAAACTCAGGCATAGGCATTCGGTCATAGCCCAGCCAACACAAAAAACAGGGGGCAAGGGGAGGGTGGTTGTGTTGGATTTCTTGCCATATTTGCCAATAACCGTTTGACTTCTTTCAGGACGCTCGTTATGAAGTTCCATCTTCTACGCTGGTTGATGCCGATGCTGTTTGGGCTTGCCCTTCTGGGTCAACCGCTTCACGCCCAGGACACCGACGACATCATCGAAAAACTGCGGCTTACACAAACACAACGTGAGCAGGTGAAAAAGCTCCGCGAGGCATTCCGTAAAGAAACGGAGCCGATACGGGTCGAGATCAACCGCCTGCTGGAAGAGGAGAAGGGGCTGAAAAAAGCCGCGAAAGTCAACACCGAGCAGCTAAAAACAGTTCTGAAGCAACGGGCTGATAAAGAAGTCGAACTCTCGCTGGCACTAACAACATTTGTTCAAAACCTTGAGGGGGTTTTTACTCCAGAACAGTTGAAGCAGTGGCGGGCATTGAAAGAAGGGAAGTAAGAGCATCAATTCCGAATAGACGAAAACAACGCTGCCAAGCGGAAAGGCATTCAGCCTTATCGTTGGCAGCGTTGCTGTTTTTTTGGGGGGGGCGTTTGTAAGCTCACCCGTCAAACTCACTGTCTGCTTATTTCCCCATATACTCCTTCGCCCCTTCCTCTGCCATCTTCTTGATCTCTTCGGCCCGCTTTTTTTGGGCTTCGGTGAAGGTGTTATCCAGCGAGTCCAGTTTGCTGTCAAGTGCTTGCGCCCGTTCGATCAATTTCTTGAACTCCTCGGATTGCATTGCCTTCTCTATGCTCCCCTCTTTTTTCAGCACTGCCAGCCCTTCCTTGGTGATCGCCTCCATCTCATCCAACGTTTTGTCTGCTTCGCTTTTGCTGCCACAGCCGATTACCAGGGCCGATGCGGTTACGGCTGCCAACAGCAGCAGGCTGATTCCTGTACGCTTCATTTTTTTGTGTTTGCTTTGTGATGTGTGTTGAATCGGATTGCTGGATTGGCAAAAAGAAGGAAGCCATCGTTCGCCACTACGCTTCCCCCTTGCGCCACAGCAATACTTGAATTGCGCGGCGAAAGTACGCCTTTCCCTGTTTGTTCGCTACCATGCTGGCCAACCAGAAGTTGTTGGCGCGATTCCACCGCGTAACCATCGGGCAAGGGTTTCGTGACCAACGCGGGACTATTTTCCCCGCCAACGAACAACAACCGCTCTTCAGCCACTGAACAGCACGCGCAACCGATCACATTGATGAACAAACCATGAACATTGCTGGTTCCTACCGCCGCCACACGCTCCTGTTGCTTGCCGCCCTGCTTGTGATGATTTCTGCCGGGCAACTACCAGCCCAGCACAGCCCATTTTTCCCGCAGCCTTCGGCCACCACCAAGCCCGATGGCAAAACGGAGGAAGCGGAAGAAGAAGGAGCCTACAACCCGCTGCGAAACAGCTACTGGTACAACGCCAACCCAGAAGGATACTGGCAAGCCTACCAGCAGATGTTGGCCATGCCCACCGAAGCCGAGATGGAGCAACCAAATGAAAAAGGGGGAGTTCTTGCGGCTGGCAGAAGTTGGGTTGCGATTGGCCCCACCGGGTGGGCAACCATTCGGGGTGATGCTGTGCGGCGGACGCAAGGGCGCGTCCGCTGCATCCGCTGGTGGCAGAATCCCACAACGCTGCAATGGGGGCCCGTGATTGGCTCATCCAGCGGCGGAATCTACTCACGTTGGCGGCGCACTTCTTCTTCACCCTGGCGGTGGCGGAACATCGGGAAGAACCTGCCTAACCCCTCCGTCGGTGCGTTTCTGATTCACCCAACGGACTTCCGCAGATTGGTTGTTGGCACTGGCGATTGGGCACGCTACGCGGGGGCCGGAATCTTCCTGACCGCCGACGGTGGCGAGACCTGGACCCGTGCGGCCATCACCGGCAGTTTTGGCGAAACGCTTACCCCACGCGCCGTTACCGGAATGGAGTATGCAATCATCAACGGCGCAACCGGAACCCGGTTGGACACCACCACAATCTACGCCTCCACCGATCTCGGCTTCCTGAAATCCATTGATGGGGGGGCAACGTGGCAACGCAAAACAGTGGTTACCGGCGTGCCACAAATCGCGCTGAACTCCATGGCTGCCGACCGCGCCAACCCCAATGTCATCTACGTTGCAAGCACCCGTATTCCTGCGGTAAGCGGGCTTCCCTCGGGTGGTGCGTTTGGTGTGTACCAATCCACCGACGGCGGCGAACGTTGGAACCCCGCCAATACCGGACTGCTTCCGCCCGGGGCGTTGGGGGCAAGCCTTGCGTTGGCAATCGCGCCATCGAACAGCGCAATCCTGTACGCAGCAATCAGCGATACCAGCGCTGGCGCTGGCGGCATCTACCGCACCAGCAACAGCGGTGGCCGTTGGGATCGCGTCTGCCCGATAGATAGCCTTCGCGGATATATGAGGGCTGGGCAAGGGATTCACGTGAACTGCATTGCGGTTCATCCGCAAAATCCAAACATCGTGTATGCAGGATCGGTGGGGCTGATAAAATCCATCAATGGCGGTGGCCGTTGGGCCGGAATAGATGGCGGCCATGATGATTATTTGTTCGTTTCGTTCGATCCCGCAAACAGCAATGCCCTGTTCATCGGCAACGATGGCGGCATCTTCAATCGGAACGAAACCACTGGCGCAATCAGTGTGGATATTCCATTTCTCGGGAACTCACCGCTGCAATCCTACGGCCTGGATATTGGCTGGAGCGATGGCGGATTTATGGTGAGCGGCACACAGGATAACGGAACGCTTCGCACCCTAAGCATTGCCCGCGAAACCAGCAACGGCGTGGTTGCCAACTGGGAACACACCTACGGTGGCGATGGCCCCGACGACATCTCCATTCATCCCACAAACCCTGATGTGGTGTATGCCAACTCATGGGTCGGCCCCGGAAATTTCCCACGCTGGCGAATCACCGCCCGCGCCACCAACTTCACCGAGACCTCGAACGGAATGCCGATGATTTGGATGAACCCCATCACCATGAACAAACTGAACACCAACCAAGCCTTCACTGCCGACACCGCGTGGCTGTACTACCACGACCCAACCGCCAACCGCTGGCGGCGCGCAACCACCGCCCCGCGCGATTACTCCATTGCCACCGACGGCAGTGCGCGCCGGATTGCAATGAACGTTGGAACCAGCGCATCTGTCACCGCCTACGTGACGTTTTGGACCACTGCCTCCACCGTAAAAATCTACGAGGGGACCCCCGGCAGCATGACGCGCCGAACGGTGCAAATGCCCGGGCGCGAACCAGTCCACACCGTGGTTGCCGACCGCTGGGACGCAAGCACCGCCTACGCTTTCACGGGATTTAATCCGGGCCAGCCCTCCAAAATTTACCGCACCACCGACCGTGGCGTTCGCTGGGACAGCATTGATGGTGACTTGCCGGAAACAATCAATTATTGGGACCTTGAGCGGAATCCCTCCAATCCCAACATCCTCTACGTTTCCAGCGACATCGGCGTGTTCAAAACCCGCAATGGCGGGGCAACGTGGTATCCGTTGCAGCAGGGGCTTCCGGTGGTTGGGGTGAACCAAATGGTGTATGCCCCCAGTGCCGACGGAAATAACCGATTCGACACACTCCGAATTTCCACCTTCGGCTACGGTTTCTACGAACGGCTGTTAGATGTGGACGACCCACGCTGGATAGATTTCACACCAATTATTTCCCGAATTAATCTGGACGACTCACTGCTCCGCCGAATTATTTTCACCGGAATTGCCTCCACCGGAAACACCATGGTGGCCACTGCCGACAGCGGAATTATTGCCCGCACCAACAACAGCGGACGTTCGTGGGAAATTATCGAAGGAATATCCAAATACCGAATAAACGCCGTTGCCGCCCGCGACTGCACCTACATTGGTGTTGGCCAATACGGCAACATGATCCGCTCGGCCGACAACGGAGTAACGTGGCAACCAGTGCAAACCGCAACACAGGTAGATCTGCACACGGTTTTTATGCTGGATAAATTACGCGGCTGGGCGGCAGGTGATATCGGCATAATTCTGCGAACCGAGGATGGAGGAGAAAATTGGTATCCGCTAACGCAAGAAAAAGATGGAGAGATGTTCACAAAAATCAATTTCTCCGATCAATCCAACGGGTTTGCTGTTGGGCTGGATAACAATTACAAGCCGCCAATTCCAATTTTGAAACGCACCAGCGATGGAGGAAAAACTTGGGAATATGTGCAAGATGCCGTGCTAAGCCAATTTCCCGAATTAACCAAAATTGCGTTGTTGGATGGTAAAACTGGCTTTGCAATTGGGGCCAACGGGTTAATTGCAAAAACAACGGATGGCGGGGCATCGTGGGAGCAAAAAAAGAGCGGATTCCAAAAAACATTTTTCGATTTCCATTTTAATTCCAACAAGGATAGCGGCTGGGTGAGCGGTCCAGAAGGGCTGATGCTGCTAACCACCGATGGCGGCGAAACCTGGGAGCAAGAAGAAACAACCGTGGGAATTGATTTAGTAGCAATGGCCGCTGGCGATGGAACACTGGTGGCGGTTGGCGACAGCGTGATGGCCCTTCGCGCCGAATATATCCCCCCTCCCGCCGAAGGTGGACGCGACTACCGCGACACCACTCGCGGCCCCGATGGCGATGAAGTCCGTAAGGACACCACAATTACTGGAATTAGAAGTGGAGAGCGAAAAAATAATGCTGGCTACGCGTTGCTTCCGGCAATCCCGAACCCGTTCAGCACAGCCACGGAATTTGCATGCGTAATTCCAGTAAAAACAGAGTTGCGTGTGGAAATTTTTGACGCGCTTGGGCGGCGTGTGCGGCTGATTGATGAAGGGGAAGCCGAAGCCGGATTACACGAATATCTCTGGAATGGAACCGACGATGTAGGAGCCGATCTCCCCGTTGGAATCTATTTCTGCCGAATGACCACATCGGAAGGGGTGCTGGTGCAGCAGGTGATAATGGTGAGGTGAAAAAAAAATTTGCTGCAACCAGAATACAACAAGGCCTGGCATCTGTGCCAGGCCTTGTTCGTTTTTTAATCGTTGATGATTCCTACTCTTTCACCATCACCACCGATTTATCTAACCGCTTGCATTCGCCGTAGCTGATTTCAAACGTCTGTGATTTGTAGCCGGTTTTGCTGAAGGTGACGGCATAGCTGGTGTAGCCGCACAGTTGCTCCAGTATCAGGCTCCCCTCGCCGGCGGTTGTCCCTTCGGCAATTACCACGCCCCCTTTATTAATTATCACCGTCACCCCGTTCAGCCACGCCCCCTCCGATTTTGTGCGCACACTTAACGATGCTGTGCAGCAGCTATCGGTGGAGGGCTTGCTCGGTTTGCCAAGCAGGATGGTTTCCTCAATCGCTTGGTTGCAACCAACCTCAAGCTCAAACACTTTTTTGGTGTAGCCTTCGCGCTCAATAAAAAGGCCATACTCGGCATCGCATAATTCGTTCAGAACAACTTCGCCGTTGCTGTTGGTTTTTCCGGTTCGGACAACCGCGCCGGCTTTGGTGAGCTTCACCGCAGCGTTGGGGATCACGTTGTTGGTTGCCGAATCGCGCACAACTAACGTGATGGAGCCACGGCAGCAGGTATCGCCCCCACCGGTTGTGCCGTTGGAGCGGAGGGTGCGTGTGGTGATGATGGTGTCGTTGCAATCAAGCTCGGCAACAAACTCAATCCCCTTGTACCCGTCGCGCAGGATGCTGAGTGAGTAACGGCCAGCACACAGCGCGCCCAGCGTGACGGTTCCGTTGCTGCCGGTTGTTTCGTATTTCACCAGCTTCCCATCTTTCCACGCCTTCACCATCGCGCCGGATAATGCCGAGCCGGAAGCCGAATCGCTGACCGTGACGGTGATTGCGCCGTTGCAGCAGGAATCATTCTCTTCCGGGTTTTTCACCAACATCCGTTCGACGGTAACGGTGTCGTTGCACCCCATTGTGGTGGAAAATTCCACAACGCGGTAGCCTTCGCGGGCAATGCGTACTTCGTAATTCCCCGCACAGACTTCGCGGAAAATTCCCCCGTCGCCGGTGGAGATTACTTTCCGCCCCTCCGCTCCCGTTTTGTTGATGCGAACCTCTGCGCCACTAATCACCAGCCCCGTTGCCGAATCTTTTGGAAGGATGGTGAGCACCCCGTTGCAGCAGCTATCCTTTGTTTGTGGCTTATCACCTTCGCTCCGCAGAAGTTCGGCTGTCACCAGAAGCGTGTCGCATTCACCCAGCGTCAGGGTTTGCTCCAGCACTCGGTAGCCAGCTTTATACACCCGCAGGGCGTAGGTTGCTGCCGGCAACGAGCCAAACGTGGCAATGCCATTCGAGTCGGTTTGGGTTTTGGTTCGGAGCGATTCGCCACGGCTGATTTTCACATCTGCGCCGGTGATTGCGGCCCCGGTGGAGTCGTCCACCACCGTCACCACAATGCTGCCGCAACTGCTGTCGTTGGCATCCAGTTTGAAGCTGATGCCGGTTGGCCCGCCGGCCAGCGCGATTGCGGCGGAAAGCTCTTGGGCCGCAACCCGGAAATCGCTGTGGCTGATGCGGAGTTGCAACCCTTTCAGGTCGTCGGGAAGTTTGGCCAGCAGAAACGCGCCGTCGTCGTCGGTGGTGTCGGCAGCAATCCGTGTGTTTGCGCTGTTGATAATCTCAACAATCGCGTTCGGGATTGTCAGCCCGCCCGGGTCTTTCACCATGCCGTTTACGGTGGTGTTGCCGTTTGGCACCTCCGTCGGGGTGTTCTCCGAACAAGCGGCAATAATGAATGCGAGAAGAAAGGCGAACATCGCCCAGTAGCGGGCCTGAAAAAGATGGAAGTTCATGGGAAACAACCGTTAGTTTGGAAGGAAACTGCCGCAAGATTGGGCAGCGGGAAGGGAGCAACCGTGCGTTGCTGTGCGGCTTCAACACCACCAAGAAGAACAAGTTACGGGAGTGAAGAGTGAAGAGTGAAGAGTGAAGAGTGAAGAGTGAAGAGTGAAAGAACTGGCACTTCTCCCCTCATCATTTCTTCCCCCAGAATTGGGGCAGGGCTGTTAAGAGTTTTGGAACGCAGTGTATTGGAGAGGCAAAGAAACGATGGAACGGATTCGACGAATGTCAGGCGAAGCCTGACAGAGAAAGAAAACATTCCCCTCCTGTGGAGGGGTGGCAGGCGAAGCCTGACGGGGTGGTGGGGCTACGCAGGAGGATCATCCAACATCACGACCAAAGAACCACCCCGCCCTGTCGGGCACCCCTCCACAGGAGGCGAATGGAGGCGATGATGCGATCAAGAATGCAACGATCACCTTCGCCAACAAAATCTCCTGCCTCCATCAACTTGTGATATACTCGGCGCAAATTGGTTTGCGAAACTCTGCTCAGCTAGGTGCGCTATGGATTCCCGCTTTCGCGGGAATGACAGTGATTGAGTTTTTCGCAAACCACTCTGTTTGGAGTATAACTTAACAGCCCTGCAGAATTGGGGGGCGCGCGAGGCCAAATGACCACTGACCACTGACCACTGACCACTGACCAATAAAACCCTACCCTTATCAAACGCTCTTGACTCCGCTCACACCTTCAATCCTCACCTCACCACCATCACCCGCTCGGCTGCCCGTTGGGTTGGGGTTTGCAGGGTTAGCGTGTACAGCCCGGTGGGAAGGTTGCTGAGATCAATGCTGGTGACGTAGGTTCCGGGGGCCACAACGCCATCCAGCAACAGCAGTGCGGGACGGCCTAACGGGTCGGCCAGTGTCAATCGGGTGCGGCCAGGCTCAAGGATGCTGTACTCTAACTCCGCATTGCCGCTGGTGGGGTTTGGGCGGATTGGCTTCAGCCCGAACGAGCCGCTGGCATCAATCAGCCGCGTTGTCCCTTCGGCACAAATTTCCGCAAGCCGGAACTCGCCATCCTCCATGGTTGTTGCCACGCTTCCGCGATCCCACATCAAACTTTCCAGCCGCAGTGGGGTGCTGGTTGCGTTCCCCAGAGTTGCCACAAACTCAAGCTCCGTTAAGGTCCCTCCGGTTGTTGCCCCCGCAGAACTTCCCTTCACGGTGATGATTCTATCCATCCCGTTCACCGTGCCAACCGGGGTGCTGCCAACTGGATGAAGCAGAGTCCGGTTGAAGCGAATGGTGGCGGTGAATTGCGCTGCGCAGCTTCGCGCAAGGTTGTTTTGCAAGCGGACCTCAATCGGAATTTTCACCCGCTCCCCGGCAATCCCTTGCACCGTTGGCAGCCCTATCGTTGCCGATGCTGCCTCCCCAGCCGTAACCTCCACCGGGGCCGATGTCCGCTTGCAACCAAACCCGTTCGTGACGGTGACGGCGTAGCTACCGGAGTTCCGCACGGTGAGTGTTTGGGTGGTGTCGCCGCTGGGCCACTGGTAGCTATCGAATCCCGCGCCGGCATCCAGCACCACGCTGTCGCCGTCGCAAAATGAGAGCGGGCCGCTGGCGGCGATAACTGGGTTTGGTGAGGGATTGACCGTGACCACCACAGGCGGAGCCGAGCCTTCGCAGTTCCCAGAACGGATCGTCACGGCGTAGCTGCCGCCGCTGCGGACAACGATGCTGGAGGCCGTGTCGCCGTTGGTCCACCGGTAGCTTTGGAATCCGGAGGGGGCCGAAAGAAGGACGCTATCGCCATCGCAAAAAATAGTGGGGCCGTTTGGGGTGATCGTGGGGTTCAACTGGGAGAGCACCGTGACTTGAACCGGGGCGGTGGTAGCAACGCAGCCCAAAGTATCGGTGACGGTAGCGGTGTAGCTGCCGTCGGTTTTCACGGTGATGGAGCGGCCGCGGGCGTTGTTGCTCCACTGATAGTCGGCAAAATTTTCGGCAACGGTCAGCACCACACTATCGCCGGCGCACAGCACCACAGGGCCGTTCGGGGTGATTGTTGGCGTTGGAATCTGGCTAACCATCACCCGGATGGAGTCGGTTCCAACACAGCCGTTGGTATCGGTTCCGGCCACGTAGTAGGTGATGTCGTTTGCTGGGGTGGCAACGGGGTCGGGGCAAGTGGTGCAGCTTAGCCCGTCGGCTGGCGACCAGGCGTAGCTTGCCCCCTGTGTGGCGCGCAGCGCAAGCGGTTTCCCAAAGCAGATGGTGGTGTCGGCTCCGGCATCAATCGCTGGGCTTGGCAGAACTTTCACGGTGATAGATTTCCCCAAAACATCAACCCCGTTCGGGTTGGTGACGGTTAGGGTGATGGTGTAATCGCCGGGTTGGCTGAAGCAGATTGGGCCGGGGGATTGGCTGCTGGAACCGGAAGGTGTTCCGCCAACGGCACGCCATTGCCATTGCGTTGGCGCGTTGCGGCTGCGGTCGGTCGGAAGCACACATCCACCAACGCAGATGGTGCTGTCATCCAGCGAGAAATCGGCAATCGGGAGCTTGCATCCGGCGGGGTTTTTCGATAACGCATCAATGTTGTTTGGCAATCCCAAGCCGCCAATCCTTCCGGCCAGCGGAACCGCCGTCCCGTTGTAGCCGCAGGCCACCCCCGCCGCGTTTGGATTCTCGACAGCCGCAAGAAACGAGACGTTGTTGCGGGTGATGTAGAGCTTCCCATCCGGCCCAATCTGTGCGGTCCCCAGCTGGGGGTCGTTGCTGATGTAGGTTTTTGTGGAAACGATGGTGGCCAAATCCCCACTGCTGAGGTCGTACTGGTAGAACCCTTCGTTGCTGCTGCCAGAACGGATCAGGTAGAGCTTGGAGTTGTCGGGGCTGAAGCTAGCTCCGTACTCACGCTGTTCGGGGGGAAGGTCGCCGATGAACCCAACTTCCCCCGTCACGGCATTGAACGACAACAGGTCAACAGCCGAGCTGCGGACGGTTGTGGTCCCCAGATACTCGCCGCTGATAACCGCCACCAATTTGGTGCCATCGGGCGATGCTTTCAGGTAGCCAACTTTTCCGGTTTTATCTGGGTGGATGCTCCCTACTTTGCTGATTACCGGCGCGCTGGGCGTTCCGCTGCGGTCCACCAACCAGGCGTAGAACCAGTTGTTGTTTACGCCGTGAGCAATCACCCAAATGTCGCAACCGTTGCTGTGGGTCACGGCCACTAATTTTTCGGTGGTGGGGGTTAGCAGCTGGCGGTTGCGGAAAACGATGTCGCCATATCCGGCATCAAGGCTCATATCCACCAGTGCGTACTCAACCCCCTGGTCGTCGTCCTCCTTGTCGTCGGCGGTGAAAATCAGATAGCGGAGCGAATCGCCGGGAACCGGAACAATCACTGCCGATTGTGTGGTGTTGGTGCTGCCGTGCAGAACAAACGCGCCGTTGGGCATATACTGGTGGCTGCGATTCCAGACGCTGATGCCGTCGGTGTAAAAAAGCAGTTCGCCGGTGGTGGGATTGCAGATGCTTGCTGGGCCTTCCGGCTGTATCATCTGCCCGTCGGTTCTGGCCACCGGTGCTCCGCTGTTGAAATCAACGCCGATGCGGTCGCCGAAATACCAGATGTTGTATTGCTTCTGGGCGTGAGCCGCCGAAACAGCCACAAACGCAATGAACAGCAGGAAACAGAAACGCATAGGGAGCATGAGGTTAGAATGTTCAGGAATGATTGCCGCAGTCTTCACCGCACCCGCAAGGTATCGGTTTGTGGGCGATTGTAGCAAGACCCCATCTGCTCGCCGTGGGTCACCCGCGTTGGGTGTTGCCTATTTCTTCTTCCCCTTTTTCGCTCCCCCTTTTGGCTGCGCTGCGGCCGGGAACAGCTTCTTGATTGCTGAGTTTTTGCTGGCCCGCCCAAGTTCCGCTGCCGATACTCCATCGTTGGCTTTTATCAAGGGGTCGGCTTTCAGCCGCAGCAGTTCGCGACAGGTTGCTTCAAACCCGGCGGTGACTGCGTAGTGGAGCGGTGTGCGTCCGGTTTTGTCGGCGGCGTTGACGTTTGCCCCAGCGGTTGCCAAGCCTGTCACCGCCGATGTTAATCCAGCCGAAGCGGTGGTGTGAAGTGGCGTTGCGCCGTTGGTGTCGGGGGCGTTGGCGTTGGCGTTGCGGGCAACAAGCAGCCGAACAACAGAATCGTTGCGGGCGTAGTGAAGTGCCGTTCGCGCCAGGTTATCCCGCTCGCTTGGGTCGAACCCTTTCTCCAGCAACCGTTGCACCAATTGCGGGGTGTTGGCCGCAGCCCAATGGAGTGCGTTGCGGCCAGCGTTATCCTTTGCCCCCAAATCAGCACCACGCTCAATAAGCCATCCCACCATTTCCCCTGACCCAGAGCGCGCCCCCCGAAGCAGTGGTGTCATCCCCTCCCGGTCGCGAAGCTCCAGCTTTGCAAACTTCTCGTACAGCACCTCACCCAACCCCGGCCGGCCACGTTCGGCAATGTAGTGGAGCGGTGCCGAGCCAGTGTTGTCCTGGTCATCCAGGGGGATGTTGTAGCGGGTAAGCAGCCGCGCGATTTCCGAGTGAGAGACTAAGTGGAGCGGCTCCATGCCGTTGTTGGCAACGGCTTTGGGGTTGGCATCGTGATCCAGAAGGTAGCGGGTCATGCCAATCTGGGTTGTGCGGACCGCGTGATGCAGCGGCGTGAAGCCCTGGGGGTCGGCGTGGTTCACCTCATCAGGCTGGCGTTTCAGGATAGCCCGAATGGCATCAATATCTTCCTTCTGAACAGCATCAATAATCGGCTGTGCAAACGTCACTTCCGATGCTGCAACCAGCAGCGCAATCAGAAGCAAGCGGAACCGTGCGGGTGTTTTCTGTGTGGTCGTCAAGAATGGATGTACAAGTCTGGTGGAACAATCAAAACCACAAGGGTGCAGAAGCGGTTCTTCCTTTTGGCAGTTGCTTCGTTGCGCCCCTGTGGTCTCGTATTTCTGTCGGATGTCCGTTCGCTTCAGCCTACTCTATTTCCCCCCCTGCAACACCGCTTCGCGGAATTTCCGCATCTGCTGAATATCCACCGTGAAGCCATCGGCAGCCTTGATTGTTGGGTCGGCTCCGGCGGCAACCAATGCTTCGGCAAGCTCCATCTTCATGCTAAATCCAGCAAAGTGAAGCGGGGTGAACCCGTACCATTTTTCCACTGCGTTCAGGTCGGCCCCGTGGCTGGCCAGCAGTTTGGCCATATCGGCGCGGTTGCCGGACCAGGTTTCGTGAAGCGGGGTAATCTGCTGCACTTTGGAGCGGGCATTGACGTTGGCTCCATGTTCCAGCAGAAGCTGGGCGTTGGTCAGTGTTCCGCGAAGCGCGGCCCAGTGGAGTGGCGTTAATCCGTCGTTGGTTGCAGCGTTGGGGTTGGCGTTGCGGGCAAGCAAGTGGCGGATCACCAGTTCCTGGTCGTTCTGGACCGCACGGTAGAGCGGGGTTGCGCCGTAGATGTCGCGGGCATCAACGTTGGCTTTGTTCGATAGCAGGAAGGTGACAACGTCAATGCGCCCTTCGGCAGCGGCGGCGTGCAGTGGTGTTGCGCCGAAGTTATCGGTTTGGTTGATGGATGCTTTGTTGGCGGCCACCATCTGCGTGACGGCGGCAAGGTCCCCAGCCGCAGCGGCGGCGTGCAGCGGTGTTGCGCCGAAGGCATCAGCTTGGTGGATGGGTTGTGTGGCCGATTGCCCCGCGGCGGTTGCGATTCCGCACAGGGCAATTGCCCCGGTCATCAATGCTTGGCGCAGCAATCTGGTTGCTCGGTTGGTCATGTTCATC
Source organism: Chlorobiota bacterium (assembly GCA_016788565.1). Taxonomy (GTDB): domain Bacteria; phylum Bacteroidota; class Ignavibacteria; order OLB7; family OLB7; genus OLB7. The sequence continues at coordinate 34,360 of JAEUSP010000008.1, forward strand.
TTCTCGGAAATTGTGTTTGTTGGACGTTTTCGGTTGGCCGCCCTTTGTAAACTCGCGCTTCTGCGGGTTGAATCCAAGAGCCGGAAAAATTTTCTGCAACCCACTTTACTTCGGGGCGTAGCGGCCAGCCCAATTCTGCACCTTCCAACCAACTCACAGTTCCAACTTCACTATGAACCTTCTCATCATTGGCGGAAGCATCTTCCTTGGCAAACATCTCACGCAGCAAGCGATTGCGCGGGGCCACTCCGTCACGCTCTTCAACCGGGGAATCCACAACCCCGACCTGTTCCCAGAAGCGGAAAAAATTAAAGGCGACCGCAACAGCGATTGCTCACTTCTTGCCGGGCGAACCTGGGATGCCGTGATTGACACGTGCGGGTCGTTCCCCCGGCAAATCCAGATGGTGATGGATGCGGTGGGGGGGAATATCGGCCATTACACGTTCATCTCCAGCATCAGCGCCTTCAGTGATTTTAGCAAGCCGGGAATGGATGAAACCGGGCCGGTTGGCACGCTGGAAGATGAAACAGTGGAGGAAGTGACGTTTGAGAACTACGGCTCGCTGAAGGTCCTGTGCGAACGCGCCGTTGCCGAAGCAATGCCCGGGCGTGCGCTGAATATCCGCCCCGGGCTGATTGTTGGGCGCGATGACTGGAGCGACCGATTCAGCTACTGGCCCCGCCGGATTGCTGGCGGCGGCGAAGTGCTGGTCCCCGGCAAACCGGAAGCCCCGGTCCAAATTGTTGATGTTGAAGACCTTGCCACATGGACGCTGACGATGGCCGAGCAGAAGAAAACCGGGCTGTACAGCGCAACCGGCCCCGACCACGAATTGACGATGGCTGATGTTGTTGAAGCCTGCAAAAATGCCAGCGGAAGCGATGCCACGTTCACGTGGATTCCGGATGATTTTTTGCTTGCCGAACAGGTGGGACAATGGATGGAGCTTCCGCTGTGGATTGCCGAAGACCCCGCAATGGCTGGATTCTCGCAGGTGGATTGCCGGCGTGCAATCGGCGACGGGTTGCGGTTCCGCCCACTGGCCCAGACCGTCCGCGCAGTGCTGGAATGGAGCGCGACGCTTCCGCCGGACCGCCAACCCCGCGCCGGAATGGCCGCGAAACGGGAGAGTGAGTTGCTGGCGAAATGGCACCAAGTCAAGGCTGAGTAAATCTATACTCCAACGAAAGTGGATTGCGACAAAACTCGCGCTGTCATTCCCGCGAAAGCGGGAATCCATAGCACACCTAGCTGAGTAGTGTTTCGCAAACCAATTTGCGCCGAGTATAAATCGGTTTCTTTCTGCTTTTCCGGGGTGGGCAACTCACCCGCCCCGGCCCTCACGACAGCGACTCGTTATCGTGCCCCCTGGCATCCAGATTCCCGAACGCATCATCAATGTAGGGGATGACGGGGTCCTGCTGGGCGGCGCGTTTTGTTTTCTGCACAACCTCCTGGGCTGGGGGCGTTGTTGGCTGGTCGGTTTTGTACTGAACCCGCGGGTGGCTCATGCCAATCAAGTTTTTCAGGAAGGCGGTTTTGATTCGGTTCAGATCCGCCAGCGTCAGTTCGCAGTGGTCCAGCTGCCCCTCGCTAAATCGCTTTTTAATAATCCGGTCAATCGTCTCCTCAATCGCTTTTGGCGTTGGGTTCGGCAGTGCGCGTGTTGTGGCTTCCACGGCATCGGCCAGCATCACAATGGCCGTCTCGCGCGAGTGGGGAAGCGGGCCTGGGTAGCGGAAATCTTCCTGGGAAACATTGGGGTTGGTTTCCTTTGCTTTGTCGTAGAAGTATTGGATCAGCGTTGTCCCGTGGTGCATGGGGATGAAGTCGGCAATGCGTCGGGGAAGTTTGTACTGGCGTGCAAGGTCCATTCCCGCAAGGACGTGTTCGCGGATCATGCGTGCGGACATTTCCGGTTTGATGCGGTCATGCTTGTTTCCCATCTGCATCTGGTTTTCCACGAAGTACTCTGCTCGCCCAATTTTGCCGATGTCGTGGAAGTAGCTTCCAACCTTTGCCAGCAACGGGTTTGCGTTGATTGCCACCGCCGCGCTTTCGGCCAGCCGAGCAATGGTTAGTGTGTGCTGGTAGGTGCCCGGGGCTTTGTCGGCAAGGGCGCGCAGCAGTGGGTGGTTCAGGTCGTCGTACTCCAGCAGCTTCAGATCGGTGGCAACGTGGAACAGGTTTTCAATCAGCAAGATTACCCCAAACGTGAGCACTGGCGAGATGACCGCGTTGATGGCTGCAAACCCCAACTGCAGCGACATATCGGCAATGGAGTCGGCACGTTCCAGGCCCAACGCAAGAATGGCGATGGTGTAGCCCAGCATCGAGAAAGCGATGGAGCGGAACAACTGGGTGCGGCTTTTGATATCACGCACGGTGAAGATTGCCAGAACCCCAGCGGCCAGCCCAGCAATGGCAATCGTGAAGTCATTCCCACGGATTCCCGCCACCATCAGCACCGCAATCACCAGCCAGCGGAAGGCGGTTCGGGAGTCGAACAGGATGGAGATGATAATGGCGAAGAAGGGGAGCAGAATCAGGAACTCTATCGGCAGGGTGCTGCGGATCATCATGGTGACAAAGGCCATCAGCCCAATCAGCAGCAGCAAGGCGCAGATGATGCCAAGCTGCAAGTTGTCGTGGAAGATGCGGGGGCGATAGCTGATCAGGAACAGCGTCCCCATGCCGATAAGGATGACCATGTACAGCAAGTTCCCCCCAATCTGCCGCAGCGGTTTTTGGTCCACCTCGCGCAGTTGCAGCGACCGTTGGTAGCTTCCCAATTTCAGTTCGGTGGATTTGGTGATTTCGCTTCCGGTGGCAACAATCAATTCCCCTTCGGCCACAATCCCCTGGGTCATCGGGACGCTGGCAATGGCGTTCCGGTGGGCTTCTTCGGTTAGCCGCAGATCGTACTGGTACGTTGGCTGATACACCGAAATGAAAATATCCACCGCAAAGGCCGCTTCTTCTGGCATGAGCGAGCGCGCCAGGCTGGACTCCACCACCTGCAACGCGCTTAGGCTGTCGTACAGTGTGCTGATCGGCACGGCTTCTTCATAGACTTCGCTCCGGCGGATCAGCAATCGCTCCTGTGGAACTTCCGCTTTGTTGGTGCTGATGATTCCCGTGCTGTACGGGGCGTTCACCCCACCCACCAGGGCATCGGCAATCCGGGTGAGTATCGGAAGGCGGGCCTCGCCAGGGGGAAGTTGAGCAAGGAAATTTTTGGAGCGATCGGACAAGAACGTTGGCGAGGTAGGGCTGGCCGCAATGGCCGCCACCGTTTTTCGCAGTGTGTCATCCGCCCGTGCCAACGTGAACCCCGTGGGAACATACACCGGAAGCGCGCTGTCGCCAGCCCGTTTTACGTCGCGCTGATAGTCCTTCTCCTGCTTGTACAACGGGAAAGCAAACGGTGCGCGAATGGTGTCGCCATACCAGATTGAGCCAACCTCGTAGCGATCCTGCACCAACGACGACCCCGGAAACAGCAAGGCAATCGCCACCGTGGTGACAGCAAGCAGCCCGTAACGAATCCACGGATTCCACCGCAGTGCTCCGCTTCCACCCCCTTGCGGGTGGTCGCCATGCTTACGCTGCTGGAATAACACTTTTCGCTGATGTTCAGACATATCGGTTGTCGGTTGTCGGGGATCGGGGATCGGTTGTCGGGAATCGGTTGTCGGGGATCGGTTGTCGGGGAGCGGTTGCCAGAAGCCCCTTCATTAAAGGAGATTCGGTGATTAGAAAAAAGCCTCCTTCCTTCTTACCACTGACCACTGACCAATGACCAATGACCAATGACTCCTGTCAGGAATCGGTTATCGGGAGAGGGAGAGGCTGGCTTTTAACGTGAGCGTTGCCGTTGTTGCGGTTGCTCTGTTTGTTCGCCGTGGGGTCTGTGCTGAAGCCCGCGCACCTCCATCAGCGTTTCTAAAAAATCATCAATGCCGTCATCAAGGCAGGGGCGGTTGGTGACGTAGTCGGCAATCTGCTTCAGCTCCGGCACGGCGTTCTGCATGGCCACCGCAAACCCAGCTTTTCGGCAAAGCTCAACATCGTTGTAGTAGTCGCCAATGGCAATTACTTGCTTCATGGCTATCCCCAGCGAAGCAACAATCTGGTCGGCAGCGGTTTGCTTGTTTGCGTTGCGTGGTCGGGCCTCCAGAATCCACGATTGCTGGCGCGAGCGCGATTCGTACAGCCGCACTTTCAACTCCCCTTTTTTCATTTTCGCTTCAATGTAGCTGTACACGGCGTTCACGCTGTGATAGCCCCCCGTTGCAATCACCTCGATGATCGGCTGCTGGACGGCAGCTGCCGAATCCACGGTTTGGGTGTTGATATTCCAATGGTGATGCTGCACCGGAAGAGCCATGTTGGCATCGGAAACAAACAGGCATCCCGGCGTGACCGCACAGAATTTTGCTTCGCTGGTTTGCTCAATCTCCTCCAGAATATCACGGGCAAATTCTTGGTCGAACGGGGCCGTAAACATCGGGGAGGATTGATGCGGAAGGGAGATCATGGCCCCATCCAAGGAGATGATGGGGGTGTCAAGATGAAGTAAATCGGCGTACGGCTCGGCGGCCTGGTGGTGGCGGCGGGTTGCAAGAATGAACTGGATTCCCGCCGCACGCAAGGCGGTAATGATCTGCGATGTTGCCGCGCCAATCATCTCATCACGGTTCAGCAACGTCCCGTCAAGGTCGCAGATAATGGCGCGTGCGTTCAGCAACCGGCGGTCGGTTGTGCCGCTGCCAAACAGTTTGTTGGTGATAGCTTTCAGCATACAGAATGTTGTTGATGCAGGAAGGAGTTTTTCGGGAACCGCTGAATTTTGGATGTTTTCGGCGATTAAAAACGGCACGTGCAAAGTTGTTTGCCGGGGCGGAAAACTACGCCCTATATGCCTATATTTACAACGCCTCTTCGTGACCAATCCACCTTTTCCTACTCAGGTTTTTGCTTCAGGAGTCATCATGCAGATTACCGCTCGCCGCACAACTCAGCCAAAAACCATGCCCGATACAGGAGCGTTGGGGTTCGGCAAGTACTTTGCCGACCACATGTTCCTGATGGATCATTCCCCAGAATCGGGCTGGCATTCGCCACGGATTGCCCCCCACACCCCCTTCCTTCTGGACCCCGCCAATTTAACGCTGCACTACGGCCAATCAATCTTTGAAGGGCTGAAGGCGTTTACCCGCCCCGATGGCTCGGTCTATATTTTTCGATTGCTGGATCACATGGATCGCTTCGTCCGCTCGGCCGAACGGTTGGGAATGCCGCTGTTCCACCCCAGCGATGTTGCCGAAGCGATTGAAGCGCTGGTGGATATTGACCGGGGCTGGGTCCCGAAACAACGCGGAACCGCGCTCTACATCCGCCCAACGCTGATTGCTGCCGATAACGTCCTGGGCGTTCGCCCTGCCGACCACTACCTGATGTACGTGATTTGCTCGCCGGTGGGAAGCTACTACTCAAAAGGGATGGCTCCAACACGAATTTACGTCGAGGAGACCTACTCGCGCGCGTCGCTTGGTGGGTTGGGGGAAGCAAAAACCGCGGCGAACTACGCCGCATCGCTGCTTGCTGCCGAGGAATCGAAAGCCAAAGGATTCGACCAAGTGCTCTGGCTGGATGCAAAGGAGCATCGGTTTGTTGAGGAAGTGGGGACGATGAATATCTTCTTTGTGATTGATGACATCCTGATTACCCCACCGCTGGATGGAACCATTCTTGATGGCATCACCCGCCGGACGGTGATTGACCTTGCCCGCCAGTGGCACCTCCATTTCCAAGAACGCCCAGTCACCATGGAGGAAGTTGTGGAAGCCAGCCGCGCCGGAACCTTGCAAGAAGTGTTCGGCAGCGGAACCGCCGCAACAATCTCGCCGGTGGGTGAGCTGAACTACAAAGGGGAAGCACTGGTGATTAACGAACGCTCCAACTCCATCCGCCAACGGATGTACGACACGATCACCGGAATCCAATACGGCGAAATCCCCGACACTCACAACTGGCTGACCCGGGTGGAACCGCACGCTGGCACAACAACCAACGGCAACGGAAACAACCACGCCACGCCAGAAGCGAACGAAGTTGGGATGATGCGGGAGAAGGCGTAAAAAAAACTGAGTAAAACCGATGACTCCTCCCCTGGCAACAGCGTTAGCAAATGCCGAAACCGAGCTACGCGATGCAGCCGCAGCAATGCAGATTGGCAACATGGGGAGGGCGCGGGTCTCCGCTCGGCGAGCGGTTGGGGCATTTCTGCAGGGGATTGCCGCGCTGCTGGAAACTGACCCGGGAACTCACGCAATGGCGAACCTTCGTTGGGTGAGTTCGCATCCGGGGTTGCCGGATGAAATTCGTGCCGCCGCTGCGCGTCTTCTTGCCGGCCCGCGGGAAATCGCCCACGGGGAAGCTGCCTCGGGCAATCCGGTAAGCGATGCCCGGAGGGTGATTGAGTATTTTCAGCACAAGCACCAATCCCCAAGCAGCGGCTGAAAAAGAGCATTCACGCTTCCTGCTTTGCCACTCTTCAGTTCGGTTGCGGCTGCGTTTCCTTCCTTTCCCGTTTTCTACAAAGCAACTTTCTTTTCCAACCAGATAGACCTATGAAACGGTATCGCTTACTCCCGATTGCCTTTGCGTTGCTGGCGTTTACGGCCGTTGCCGCGCTGGCGCAAACCAACAAGAGCATCACATGGAAAGTGCTGACCCCAACCCTGAAAGGGAAACCGGGGGAGGTGGTGAACGTGAAGCTGCAAGCCACCCTGGTCCCGAAAGAACACCTGTACTCCACCAAAACAGCAGGGGCTTCCCCAACAGAGTTTACCGTTGGCGAGAAAGAAACGTTTACGCTGAACGGCGGCGTGCGTGGCGACCGGAAACCGATACGTGGATATGACGAAAATTTTGAGGACACCACCGAGTTCTGGGAGAAAGGGGTCACGTTCACTGTGCCGGTGAAGATTGCCAAAACCGTGAAAGCCGGGAAAGCCGAAGGGTGGGTGAACGTCAATTTCATGACCTGCAACGACGCGCGCTGCTGGCCCCCAACGGATGTGAAACTGACGTTCGTTGTGGAGGTGGCCCAGGACACGGCCAGCAATGCCGACACCACCGTTGTCCCCCCCGCTGCCAGCATTGACACTGCCGCTGCAACGCCAGCCGATACCGCCGCCGTTGCCCAAGCCCCCCCCACCGCCGGCGATAGCGCAGGAACCCCAGCCACCGGAAAACAGGCGGATGGAAGCACTGTCGGGGCGAAAGAGTCGGAAGAGCAAGAAGGGCTGCTGGGGTATCTGATTCGTGCGTTCCTTGCTGGGCTTGGCTCGTTGCTCACCCCGTGCGTCTATCCGATGATCCCAATCACCGTCTCGTTCTTCACCAAGCGGACGCAAACCACCCGCCGCCGCTCCGTCCGCGACGCAACCACCTACGCGCTGGGCATCATCCTGACATTCACCGGGCTTGGCTTTTTGGTCTCGCTGATTTTTGGCGCGACCGGCGTGAACGACATCGCCACCAACCCGATGGTGAACATCATCATTGCTGGCATCTTCATCGCGCTGGCGCTTAGCCTGTTCGGGATGTTCGAAATCCAGATACCGACCTCGGTGCTGAACCGTCTGAACCGCACCGCTAACGAGCAAGGGAACAGCATCGGCGGGATATTGCTGATGGGCTTGGTGTTCACGCTGACATCGTTCACCTGCACGGTTCCGTTTGTGGGGTCGGTGCTGTTTGGCGTTACGCAGGGTGAGTGGCTTTGGCCGTTGATGGGGATGGCTGCGTTCAGCTTTGCGTTCTCCATTCCATTTTTCCTGCTGGCACTCTTCCCGGCGTTGATGAAGTCGCTTCCGAAATCGGGGGGCTGGCTGAACTCGGTGAAAGTGGTGATGGGTTTTCTGGAGCTTGCCTTCGCCTTCAAGTTCCTTTCCAACGTGGACTTGTATTACAGCTCCGGCATTCTTACCCGCGAAATCTTTTTGGCGTTGTGGGTGGCCATTGCCATCATCACCACCATGTATCTGCTTGGCCGGTTCCAGCTTCCGCACGATTCGCCGGTGGAGCGGATTGGGCCGATGCGGGCGGTGATTGCTGTTGGTTTCCTTGCTGTTGGGCTGTGGTTTGGCACCGGATTGTTTGGTGGGCGGTTGGGGGATATTGATGCCTTCATCCCGCCGCAGGAATACCCCGGCAAGGGGAATACCTCCATGCTGGCGATTGTCACCGAGGAAGTGTTGAACGCAATGCCAACTGCGGCGGCCACCACTTCCACTACCGGCGAAAAAGCACACGAAGTGAGCGGGGTGAAATGGATTGAAGATGATTTCGACAAAGCCATGGAGGTCTCGCGCCAGACTGGCAAACCGCTGTTCGTAGATTTCACCGGAATTTTCTGCACCAACTGCCGTTGGATGGAGAAGAACATGTTCCCCCGCCAGGATGTGAAAACGCTGATGAACAACTACGTGCTGGTGCAGCTTTACACCGACCGCAAGGACGAAGCCAGCAAACGAAACCGCGAGCTACTGATTGGCCGATTCAAAACTTTCACGCTCCCTTACTACGCCCTTATCACCCCCGACGACAAAGTGATTGCCACCATGGGGGTTGATAGCCGCCCCGTGCCGGAGGAGTTCATCGGCTTCCTGAAAAAAGGCTTGGTGGGGAAGGAAGGGATTGCTGAGAAGTAACCAGAAATAGCCACGTGGAATAATCTCAACCAATCACCGCACCAACCAAATCATGGTTGGTGCGGTGCTGTTTCCGATCCGGGCAAGGTAGCTTCCGCTTGCAACGCTGGCCGCGTTCCACTGAACCAGCGGTTGGCCGGGCTCCAGAAGAAACGTGGCGATTGTCCGCCCCACAGGGTCGCTGATGGTGAGTGTGGTTTCTTGCTCAATCCCCTGGGCGGCAAGGGTGATGCTGCTGCTGAACGGGTTGGGGTAGGCACGCAGCATGATGGAGTAAGCCGCAGAAGTTGGATTGACGACGGTGGCCTTCACAAACGGAGTGCTTCCCCCCACCTGCTGGTAGCGCGCCGCGAACTCCTGCAAGAACTGGTTGGCGATTGCAGCATCGTGGATAATCGCGGTGTTCTCATCGTTGCGGGTTTGGGCACTGAAGGTGAAGTTGTGCGAACCGGTCACCACCACCGGAGCGGTCCCCACGCCAAGCGGAATCGCATCCACCACCGCATACTTGTGATGAAAAATTCCCTCCTGCTTCCAATCGAACGCTTCGGCAAACGACCCCAGCACCCCGAACTGGCTCCCCTGATCGTCCACGTTATCCACAACGCAGCGGACATCGGCTCCGCTGTCGTGCTGGCGGCGAAGCGTGGTTGCAAACTGGCCGTAGGTGAAGGTGAGGTTGGCGGTGTAGATGGAAGTTTCGCCAGTCAGTAGCGCGTTGTTGATGTGGGAAGCGGTTTGGTCGCTGGGGCTGAAGTAGATGTCAACGCGGGTTCCGCCAACGGTGAAAGTGTGCGGGGTGTTGTCGGCTTTTTCCGCGCCGAACTTTGCGGCGGCAACATTTGGCGTGTCGCTTTGGCCACCCCACATCTCCTCGAACTCCATCAAGTATGCCGCCGTAATCGCCGAATCGCGAATGACCAGCAGGTTGTTGGGGTCGTTGTAGGTCTGCGGGAACGTTGCGTTCCAGCTTCCCATCAGCGTCACCGGGTGCGCGCCGGCGGGGGCGTTGGGGCGGGCATCAATCGCAAGAAATTTGTTGTGCATCAGCGGCTGGGGCTGGCCCGATTGCCCGGGCGGATTTGCAAGCAACGGAATGCCCGCCGCCACAAGTTTCTGGAACGCTGCGCCACTGCTGTTTTCAACATGAGCAATCACCCGCAGCTTCACCCCGCGTTGGTGGGCGGCAATCAGCGCATCCACCACCGACTGCACGTTCAGGTTGTACATCGCCATATCCACCGATGCCGTTGCTTTGCCGATTTCTTGCGCGGCAATCGCCCCAAGATCAGCATTCCCCGTTGCCACGTTGCCGGGGGGATAGGCCAATGTGGTATCCACCGATTTGTTGAAGTAGATGGAGATTGGCGGCAACGTCTGGCGTGCAGTCTGGGCCGCAACGGCAAGCGGAAGAAGTGAGCAAAGGAGCAGTATCGAAAAAAACAAACGGGGCATTGGGCAGTGTGGTTCTGTGATTGTTGGCGTGGCCGTTGCTGGCCGTGCGGAAACTACAATTCCATCATGGATTGCTTCTGGCCAGTGTGAGTTCTTCAGTGCAATCCCACCTTCATCACTCTCTCAATCTCTTCTTGCAGCCACCGTAGATACAGGTAGCCGCTGTACTCTGGCGAGCGTTCGGCGGCACCTTGCATCTGGTGTTGGATGTTGGTTAGCGCGCCATGCAGCATCCGCTTGTCGGTGCTGTCGGCAATGGCCACAAAGAAGGCGCGGAACAGCGCAACCACCTCCTTCTCCTTTGGATAGAGTAAGGCATCCTTGTGGCGGGTGAAGTAGTCGTTAAAGTTGCGCGTTTCGCGAATCGCGCTGTCAAGGTCGCCACGCAGGTAGGGGATGATCAGATAGAGGAACCGGAAATACTGATACTCCGATTCGGGGCGTTGCGTGATGGCTGGGGGAATGGCCGCAAACGCTTGATCCGGTTGCCGAAGAAAGATGTGGCAGAAACAACGCAGCACCTCGAACCGGAAATAGACTTTTGGGCGCTCCTTGATTATTGCGCTGTATTCCTGGATCAACGCCAGCACCCGCTCAAATTCTTGCAGCTTCATCAGCGTGCTGGCGTAGTTGAACAGCATATCGGGCGGCGGTGAAAGGCGGTTGGCTTGGATAAACTCCAACGCCGATTGGAACACCCCGTTCGCTTCGGAATACCGCTGCTCCACCAACAAACTGGAGGCCAAAATGGCGAACCCCCACACGGTGTGGTCGGGGAAGATTGTGGCCACCATTCCAATCTGCGTTGCGGCGTTGCGGGCGTGTTCAACCCGCGCTTCCCCCAACGATTGATGCGCACGGCTGGCCTGCTCGTAAAACTCAATAAACGGGGTGGAGGTGTCGCCAAAATCATCATCGCTTCCCACCGTTGTTGTTGGCATTGGCTTCCCCATTGCCCGCAATGTTTGCTCGCACGCCACACGGTTGTGTTGGTTGATGGCAACCTCACTTCGGTATATCCGCTTCAGGTTGGAAAGATTCTCCACCATTGTTTGGTGTGCTTGCTCCATCCGTTCGGGGGTGATCTCGCAGAAAAGCATCAGATGCTCGTGGCGCAGATCGTTGATAAGCCGTGCGTTGGCGTAATCCAGCCGCTGGATTGCTTCGGAGTATGCCCGTGGCAGCTCTTCTTCAAACTCTGGAAGCAGCCGCCGATGCAGCAATGCACGCAGCAGAAATTGATCCCGCAACGAAGGCCGCCGCCGAAGCTCCCGTTCTTGCTCCCACTGCACCAGCAGCTCCTGGATTTTTTCACTGAGCAGCCGCAGCTCATTCCGCAGAAGGTAGTCTTCCTTGCGGCTCCACTGGCGGCCAAACAGTTGCTGGAACAGGTGCTCTTTGTCGGCAGGTTCCTCCTTTTTTCGGAGCTGTTTCAGCGCGGCGTACAACGCCTTTGTGGCTGGGCGTTTTACCGCGTCAATCGCGTCATCAAGTTGCCGCAGTTCCGCTGCCGACAACGAAGCAAGAAACCGTTCCGCTCGCGAGGCCATAGGAGGTTGCTGGTTTTGAACACGTTGAAAGAAACTGAGAGAGAGGAGAGGGCTGCTGAAGAGGGGCAAAAAATAGGGATGTGCCAGTAATTACCAGCACACCCCGGAATGCTTACAGGCAACGTGTATCGAAGCTGACGGATTATTTCTCAAATCGCTGCCGAATCCCCCGCACGATTCCCAGCAGTTGCTTGATCTCTGGCAGATCAGCTCCATACTCAAACGTCACCCGCCGGACGGCTCCTTCCTGTTCAATTTCAAGCCATTCGGCACCTCCATCGGCGCAATCGGGGCAGCCGATAACGGTGTCTAATTTGGCGAACGCTGCATACTGTGCGGCAACCGCTTGCTGCAACGCCAGCCACTGATCGTGGGGGATGGTGTCGGCGAACAAACTATCGGGAAGCCCGCCGCCGCCGCGCCCCCATGAGCGCTTGGTGTACAGCAGGTTGGTGCTGTCAATCTGCAGACTGCGAAGGCAGTAGCCGGCGCACATTCCAAAGGAGGTTCCGTTGCGGACGATCACGTTTCCGCTGGTTGCGGGTGGGTTCGTTATTTGCTCATTGCGGCAACCGCCGATTGCCGTAGCGATCAGGATGCCGAACAGCAGAACAAGGGTTTTCATTGCTATCTCCTAGTTTGTTAAGGGCTTGGGGAAGCCAAACGTCCCGCAAGCATTCTGCGCTTGCACGTTGGCCGGATGAAGACACTCCGAATCAGGATCGGTGACACCCCGCAAGCAAAATACTTAGCGAAGAAGAGAATGAACCACAGAGACACAGAGAGCACAGAGGGAAGAAAGAGAGGTGGAGTACCGGCAGGAGCATCAGCGATTCCAATCTTCCCGCCACCCGCTCCCCGATTCCCGCCACCCGATTCCCGCCCCCCGATTCCCGCTCCCCGATTCCCGCTCCCCGACCCCCGACCCCCGATTTCCATCCTCAATTCGTCAGTGGCTGCATGAAGAGCCTACATGTTGTTCGTTACGGCGATGGAGTTCCGATTTTGTTTGTGCATGGCAATCCATCCACCCACACGTTGTGGCGGCCGCTAACCGAGCGGTTGTCCGATAGCTTCACCGTGCTTGCAGTGGATCTGCCCGGTTTTGGTGCCAGCGGTTCGCCGCTTCACGCAGGGGGATTCCGGTTGGGACAGATGGCCGCCAGCCTTGCCCAGTGTTGCCAGGAACATGGCGTGGATCAATTTCATCTGGTTGGGCATTCGTTTGGCGCGGCGGTTAGCGCGACCCTTGCAACGTTGGCACCAGAAAAAGTGCTATCGCTTGCGCTGATTACTCCATTAGGATTGCGCACCCCTCCGGTTGGACGATTGGCAGGATTTGGGTGGTTGCGTCGGGCAGCTGGCGCGGTGTGGCCACGCCTTCCGGTGCGGGTTAAGGGGATGGTGGCCAAAGGGGGGGCGCGGCTCAGTTATGGCGCGGCATATCACCCACGCCGTGGGGCAGAAATTGCCCAAGAAGCCCAACGCCACGATCTTCCCCGAAGCATGAGCCTGCTGATGCTGGAAGCCGATTTACAGGAGTACCGCACCACACTCTGCCAGCTTCAGCAATTGCAGCCGATACCGCTGTTGCTGATTGGCGCGGGGCTGGATCGGATTGTTCCTTTCCGGCAGTTCCAGCAGGTGGCGGCGTTGCTTCCCCGCGCCCACCGCCACATCTTCCCCGATTCCGGCCACGTCCCAATGTGGCAGTATCCCGCAGAAGTTGAGCGGTTGATACGGGAGCATTTGGCCAAGTGTGGTTAGACGTTGGAGTAAAGTAATCGGCCAGAAAACTCACTCCCACACAAGTACTGCTTTATTTTCCCACTGACCACTGACCACTGACCACTGACCACTGACCACCACCTGCCCTGAGCTTCTTAACATTGCCGTAACACTGCCATCACACCGCCATAACATCCCGCCAATAATTTTGCGCTTGCTGAAGATGCCGAGCGGGCAAACGGTGGTAACGGCCGATGCCATCCAAATGAGCACTTGAGCTGAACAGTCCAACGGAACAGCAGCCAACGCACGATTGCTGCAATCGCACTTCCAGCAATTCCCGACACAAACCCAAAACCAAAGCATGGGAACACCGATACGTAAATTTTTAACGATAACGACGCTTGCCGCACTTAGCCTTGGTGTGGCACACGCGCAGCAAGATTCAACAGAACCAGCATCACCAGAAGAATCAGGCGGGGGGGAGATTGAGACGATAAAGGAGCGGATGGACGTTGCCGAAGGGACGCTGGAAAAACTAAGCCAACTGAAAATTTCCGGCTACATCCAGGCCGAGTGGCAGCATTTTGACCAAGCCACCAACCCGCAAGGGCGCGCACTGTACAGCGACGCGCGCCGCAATGCTTTTGTGATACGCCGTGGCCGCATCAAATTTCAGCATCGTTCCCAATGGCTAACTGCCGTTTTGTATCCCGACATCAGCGAGCGCGGGGTTACGCTGAAGGAAGCCTACGTGGATTTTGGATTGCTTCCCGATAACGAATTCAACATCACCGTCGGCTCGTTCAATCGCCCTAATTACGAAGTCGAGGTTTCCTCCAGCAACCGCGAATCCACCGAACGCGCACAAGTCACCCGTGCGTTCTACCCGGAAGAGCGTGATTTGGGATTGATGTTCACCTACTACCCCACGCTTGCCGAATCGTTCACACCAAAACTCCAGGTTGGATTTTTTAATGGTGGCGGGGCGATTGCAGCATCGGAGGTGGACCCCTACAAGGATTTGATTGCCCGCGTAACAATGCCGCTTCCGTTGGGCAATGAATCCCCAGTTCAGATTGATCTTGGAGCCACCTTCTATCACGGCGGAATCCCCGTGACGACCGACTCGTTGCTGGAAACCGTGGATGGCAAAACCAAGCTGGTGTTCAACGATGCCACCGGCGATTTGCGCGGCTGGGGAAACCGGAAAAACTTCAACGTGGAAGGGCAAATTTTCCTTGATCTGCTCCCGATTGGCGGAACGATTATCAAAGGAGAAATAATGACCGGAAGCCGACCAACCGCCGGAACCGCCGCAACCTCAGCCTCGGTAGGAATCACCAAAGGAAGCGACGGGAAGGACAGCATCCGAATCGTTCCGGGAAGCGCAGCAAAGCCGGTGCAAGTCCGCAATCAAATGGGCTACTACGGCTACTTCATCCAGAATTTCGGCAGCGATGCACAGCTTGCGCTGAAGTACGATTACTTCGACCGCAACACCGATATGGAGGGGTCGCACGTTGCTTCGTCGGGGGATATGGCTGTGGGGGTGCTTGGGTTTGGCGGAAGCGTTTTTGTGGGGAACGCCCGCATCACCCTGTGGCACGAAATCCCCACCACCGAAAAAAATTCCTTCGGTGGCCTGGACGACTTGAAGGATAACAAAACCACCGTCCGATTCCAGTACAAGTTCTAACCCAACCGCAACCAGATCATTGCCAAATAATCACTCAACAACAATGCGCAAAAAACTGACCTTACTGTTGCCACTTATCGCTGCCTGCATTGGCCTGTATGCCTTCATGCCGGCGGACATTATCACCGTCAAAGGCTCGGACACAATGGTGATCCTTGCACAGAAATGGGCCGAAACCTATCAAGCCAAAAATTCTGGTGTTTCCATCCGCGTCACCGGCGGGGGGTCGGGAACCGGGATTTCGGCACTGATTAACGGAACCACCGACATCTGCAACTCATCCCGCCCAATGACCAAAACCGAAAAACAGCAACTGAAAAACCGCTACGGCTCACCCGGTGTTGAAGTTCGTGTGGCGAAGGATGGCATCACCATCTACGTTCATCCCTCCAACGGCGTTGCCAAACTTTCCCTGGCCCAACTGAAAGGAATCTACATGGGGACTATCACCAACTGGAGCCAAGTTGGTGGGAAGAACGCCCGGATTATCGTCTATGGCCGCGAGAACAGTTCGGGAACGTATGCCTTCTTTAAGGAGCATGTGCTGAAAGGCTACGATTTCGGCGGAAGCGTCCAGACCCTTCCGGGAACAGCCGCCGTGGTGAACGCCGTGGCAAAGGACGCGAACGGCATAGGCTACGGCGGGTTTGGATACGCGAAAGGGGTGAAAATTTGCCAAGTGAGCAGCACCGACGGCGGTGCCGGAATTACTCCATCGGAGCAGACGATCAACAACGGATCATACCCCATCAGCCGCTACCTGTACATCTATCTGAAAAACCGCCCAACCGGCGCGCTGAAATCCTACGTGGATTGGATCATCTCCGCCGAAGGTCAAGCGGTTGTGAAAAAAACAGGATACTTCCCGCTGTAAAGGCGGG
>JAEUSP010000124.1 GCA_016788565.1 Chlorobiota bacterium
TTTTTGGAGGTGGGGAGTTGAGGTTGGGGTGCTTCGCCGTTCGGTGGCTCACGTTCATACTTCGACGGGGCTCAGCATGAGCGGAGGGCTGGGTTCGGTGGAGTTTACTCCACCCTGTCATCGCCCCGACGAGTCGGGGTCTTCGACAAGGAGTCTTCGACGAAGCGATCTCGCGGATTTCTGGGATGGCATCGGACACACAGCTGGCCGCGAGATCGCCACGTCGCTGTGGCTCCTCGCGATGACGAAGAAGAGAGCCGCGCCATCCGGTGGCTCCGCTCATACTTCGACGGGGCTCAGCTTGAGCGGAGGGCTGGGTTCGGAGGTGGCTCCAAAATTCTTTATTCGACATTCCCCTAATAGATTGTGGTCAGTTGCAAGAACCAATTCGGCATTCGACATTCGGCATTCCTATCTATGTTTGCCCGAACAACAACATCAACCTGCCTTCAATGAAACCAACGTTCCTTCTTGCCTGCGCCCTGTTGTTTGCTCCCTTTTGCGTGGCGGTTTCTCAGCCGTTCAATGTGGCCCAGCACCAGATTGCCCTTCAACGCCATTCCAACGTTTTCCAAGGGCCAGCCCTCCGCTCCAGCGACGGCTCCTCGATGTACATGAAACTGAAGGACGACCGCATCACCCCCGCCCCCGCGATTGACAGCACCAGCGTCTATCTGGGAACGGAAAACGGGATACTCACCGCGTTTGTGGATATGGGAATCACGGTTATTGGCAAGGCCGATGGCGCGGTGAATGCTGCGCCTGCCATTCATGCTGGAAGCCTGTTTGCCGGAAGCAGCGATGGCGCGATCTACGCCTTTGGCGTAACCTCACAGGAGCTTCAGTGGAAGTTCAAAGGGGGAGGGGCCTTCACCACAACACCGCTTGCGGTTGGCGATATGCTGGTTGCTTCCTGCGATGACCGTTTCATCTACGCGATTAATGCCGGAACATCCGCCAACAAAGGGAGCCTGAAATGGAAATATCAACTTGCCGGCAAACCAGCCGCGCCAGCTTGGAACGATGGTGTGATCTACGTGGGAACCGACGAACCCGCCACCTACGCCATTGATGGCGCGACCGGAACGCTGAAATGGAAAACAGATGGTTGGGGCGGGCAAGTGGTGCTGGGAAAATGGCAGGTGTTTGCTGCCGGCAAAACCGGGCTGGCAATGCTGAACAACGTGAGCGGGAGCCGCGTCTGGCAGTTTCTGGAAACCGGAAAAGGTGGCGTGCAAATTTCTGCAAACGATAGCGTCCTTGTGGTTGTGGCCAGCGGCGGAACGGTGTTCGGGCTTGACCCAGAAGAGGGAACAAAACGTTGGCAGCTTGATGGCTTGGAGAAACTGTATTCCCCCGCCGCGCTCTGCCAAGATGTTGGCTACGTGGTGGATTTTTCCTGGAATGTGACCGCCTTCAGTTTGAACGACGGAGCCAAGCTGTGGGAGCAAGAAGCTGGCTTCGGCTACGGCGGGATAGGAACGCCAGCCTTGCTGAACGGGACGCTGTACGTGGCCACTCCCGAAAAATTGGTGATGATTTCTTCACCAGAAACCAGCGAAACCGTTGCTGCCGAAGCCACCGACGATGCTCCAATTCCCGATGCAGAAATCAGCGACCCCAACGCTTCTTGGTTCGATGCTGCAAAGCAGGGGAATCTTGAACGGGTGAAAGAATTGCTGGCAACGGGAACCCCGGTTGACACCACAAATCACGTTGGCGAAACCGCGCTGATGGCCGCCGGTTGGACTGGAAACATTGAGGTTGTTGGGTTGCTGTTGGAGCGTGGTGCCGATGCCAACAAACGGGATATGTACGGTGTCACCCCAACAATGCACGCCGCGTTGGAAGGGGAAACTTCGGTGGTGAAATTGCTGCTGGATCATGGTGGCCGCGTAAACGACAAGGATACCGCCGGGCGGACAGCCATTGCCCACGCAGCGTGGGAAGGAAAGGATGAAGCCGTGCGGCTGCTGCTGGAAAACGGAGCCAACCCCGACATCCCCGATAACAACGCCATGACCCCGTTAATGCACGCAGCAATCGAAGGGGCGGATGGTTCGATCCGCATTCTGTTGGAAGCAAAGGCGAACATGGCCTCAATCGCTTCCTCCGGAAAAAGTGCGATAGCCTATGCCATTGAGTTCGATAAACCGGAATCGGTGCGGCTGCTGTATGCTGGCGGTGCAACCCTTCCGCCACCCGACTCGCTTGGCTGGACACCGCTGATGCACCAGGCCGCGCTGGGCAATGCCCCCATGGTTCAGCTTCTTATAGATATTGGCGCAAACCCAAACGCACGCGCCAACGACGGCGAAACCCCACTGCATAAAGCGGTGCTGAAAGAACAGTTCCAAGTGACGCAGTTGCTGCTGGAGCAACGGGTGGATGTCAACGCTGCCTCCACGGCTGGCGAAACTCCGCTGATCTACGCCGCCTACCGCGCCAACCCCGAGCTTGTGGCCACGTTGCTGAAGGCCGGGGCAACCGTCCACCACAGCGATAACGATGGCTACACCCCGTTGATGTTCGCCGCGCAAACAAGGTGCTTGGAGTGCGCAAAACTGATGCTGGCAAAAAAGCCTGATCTGAAAAAGAAGAACTTGTTTGATGACACCGCTCTTTCCATCGCCACAAAGAATGGGGATACGGAGATGGTGGTGTTATTGAAGAAGGCCGGGGCGAAATAGAGTGGTGAAGGTAGAACGCCAACCGGCTACCGCCAATGGAACGTTGGACAGTAGCCGGCTGGTTGATAGACAGTGTAGGCCTCTACATCACACAAGACTCCGCAAGTGGGCGAAGTGTCGCACGGCGAAAAAGAATTTTTTTTGGGCTGGGTTGCGGGTCGCTCATCTGCGGGGACGCGGGGGCCTTCCGCGCCCCGCAGTGAACGCTATCCAACAGGCTTAGCGCGAACGCGGGGCCTGCTTCTCGTTGGATTGATTACGGTGAATCTCCGCGCCTTTCTTGCTGATATTCTCGGCCAGTTTCTCCAGCAGCTTGATCTCCTTCGTCAGCCCTTCATCCATCAACTGGGCGTTCTGCAACGCCGCCAGAGTTTTGGCGCGAGTGACGGCTTCGGCGGCTTCTTCCCGCTTCCCTTCGGCAAACAGTGTGCAGCCGTCGCGCAGGCCAAAGTAGATGTTCGTCAGTGCCGTTGCCAGCTTGATTCCGTCGTGGGTGAAGTATTGTGCCCCAGGCTCCAACCTTGCTTGGCCGTTGTAATGAACCTCCTGCTGTTCCTTGTACTCCTTGCCGTTCACATCGGTGAATCCTAACGTTCCGCTGGCAACCAGGTCGCCGCTGCTGAAGCCCAATGTTCCGTTGTCTTCGCGCTCGTACCGCAACACAATCGCGCCACGGTTGCTGGAAAGGAAAACCGTTGGGACGTGCAGCTTTGCGTCGCGGTCGCCGGGCTTCCACGTTGGCAGGCCATACACCGCTTTCAGTTTCAAGCCGGGGGGCGTTTTGATTGTGACGTTCAGGTCATACACCAGCGGTGTCACCAAGTAGTCGAACTCGGTATCGAACACGTTGGCCACCTTCTCCGGTGTTTCCAGATAGAAGAAATTTCCGCCGCGAAGTTGTGAGATGTGATACACCAACTCATGCCCAAAATCAACCCCAACGCCAAATGCGGTTAGCCCAATTCCTTCGTCGGCGTATTTCTGGGTTAGCGTTCGGAAGCTGGCCGAATCGGTGCGCCCAACGTTCGGCATGGCATCGGTGAACAGGAACAGCCGTTTGGACGCGCCTTCCCGCGAAGGGACGTTGGCAAGCTGGTTGAATCCAAGCCGCAACCCCAACTCAATATCGGTCCCGCCGTCGGGGGTGATCCCATCTATCAGTTTGTTCACTGCTGTTTTGTCGCTCACCCGGGTTGCCGGAAGTATCACTTGCGCCTTGTCGTCGAACTGAATAATGGTCAGTTCATCGTTGGCGTTCAAGTTCTCCACCAATTTGTGCAGTGCTTTTTTTGTTGCCTCCATGCTTTCCCCTTCCATGGATCCACTGCGGTCAATCACCACTGCCAACTGCAAATTCTGGCGGCGGAATTCATCGGCTTTGATGTTGGAGTTCATTCCCAATTGCAGAAACAGCGCGTTGGTGCGGTCGTCAGCAGCCGGGGCAAAGCCGTAGCCAAGCGATAAACAGAGTTTGGCGTTGCATTCCCCCGATGGAGTTGGGATGTCATGCTCGCTGTACAGGCCTTCCGGCGAGAAGTCAATGAAGTTTGGGACGTGGCCTTGCTCAATCAGCCGCCGTGCGTAGCCAATATCTTTCGCGCCGCCAATGGTCGCGCCCAACACCCTGGTCATCGTCAGTGGCGAGGCGAACCCGGGGGCCATTCCACCGCCCAATCCGCTTCCCCCCATGGTTTTCAGCGAGGGTGGGGCTGGCGGGGCAACTTCAAATGAGGTGTTGGTTTGTACCCGGCCCGACCGAACCTGAACGGTTCCATCCAACGGGTCCGACTTCGCTCGCGAGCTATCCACCGACGAGTTCCCCGATTCCCCTTGCGAAAAAACTGGGATGCTGGAAAGGAGAAGAAGAAGCGCGGCAACAACGGCCCGGTGGGAAATCTTGCTGGCTGTTGGTTTGCTCACGGTGTAGCTGAACGTGGTTATCATGGTTCTCTGTTTCTATGTTGTGGTTCTGCGTGCTTGCGTGGCTGGCGGTTGGCCCCGTTGTTGGTTAAACTCCGCCCGCCGTTTGGCAACTGACGCGCTGCCGATGCTGGAACTGCTTTTCAGTGGAAGATGATTACCGGAACGGCAACCAGCGGCATGACGAAGGATATGTAGCTCTGTAACACCCGCGCCCCATTGCCTTGCCGAACGCCCCGCACCGACGTAGTTTGCCCCGGTCGGTTGCATGAATCAACTTAACCGTATGGCTCGACTTCTCTGCTTTTTCATTGCCTTTGTTGCAAGCGTGGCCTTGCTGCACGCACAGCCTGGTGGGATTACTGTCACCCCGCCAGAACTCTACCCTGGGCTGAACGAACTAATCATTACTGCCCCGGCAGGAATCCAAGAAATTACCTCGGTAGTTACGCCAAATGTGGAGTTGGAAGGGGGGGGGCTCTATTCTTGCGAGAAAGAAGTTCGGCTGAACGTGCTGGTGAAGACCGCCAGCCAAGAAGTAACCGTTAATCTGAAAGTTCGGGATTGCCGTGGGAACGAAGCGCAGTTCCCGATGCGGCTGAACACAACCTGGAATCTGGATACCATCAGGTTTGGAAGGATTGAAACAGGGAAAACCGGCTGCAAGCTGTTCCGAATTTCGCTGAACGGAATCGTTGGAATTGGCGGAGCGGTGACGCTCGACTCGGTGACAACCACGCTGAACAATGTCCGAATCAAGCTCCCAACAAAGCTCCCGTTGAATATCCCGCGCGGGTCGGAGTTCAAGTATGAAGTCTGCTTTGATGCCGACGAGCCTGGGTTGTACGAGTTTCCGGTGATTACTTGGATTCGCCGCCCCTATCCCAGCGGCGGCCAAACAACCTACCCGGTTGCCGATACCGGAGTCGTCCGCGTGGTGAAGCCACATCATATTCCCGATGAAGTGAAAGATTGGCTTCCCGACCCGCCGTTGGTAGATCCCACAACCTTTCGTTCGGTTGGCGTGCCGAACGCAATCATCCCCAAAAAAGGGAAATTCTTTTTGGGGAGCTACGACCTGCTGGGGCTGGTTGGAGGCTACTCCTTCAGCAATAACTTTATGGTGCTTGCTGGCGGCGCGTTGCCGCTTCCGGATGATTGGGGTGGGGTTCGTGGCGATGCGTTTGGGGCGTACTCTATCGGCGCAAAAGGGGGGTGGGATATTGGGAAAAATCTGAACGTTGCGGCTGGCTACCAAGTTGGCCGAAGCGTGCTGGATAAGGAGGCCACGCCGGAGTTAGAGTCTAGCATTTTCTTCCACGCGCCCTACGCCGCAATCAGCTACGGGAATGACAGCAGCCGCATTTCAGCAACGGTTGGATATGTCTTCAAGCGGCATCGCACCTTCATCCAAGATCCAAACGGGAACTTTTTTGATGAGTACGACCGCGACGCTCCGGTGGTGGCAATCGGCGGGGATTACCAGTTTGCTCGTGGCTGGAAAGTGGCCGGCGAAGCTGCGTACATGAAGACGCTTGGCGTGCTGCCAATTATCGGCACGGTGCGCTACTTCGGCGAAACCTACGCGATTGATGCCGGGGTTGGATATGTGGGAATTGCCACCGAAGGAGCCGAAGCCCCAGCCATTCCTCTGGCCCCAATTCTTTCAGCCGTTTTTGTGTTCTGATTTGGGTTCTACATTTGACACAGAACTCTTCTACTCATACCGTGTTTCTGCAACAGTCAAACCGATGAAACAACAACAACCGATGAAACAACAACTTCTGCTTCTGCTTGGCAGCATTGGGCTTCTGCTTGGCGTTCCGCTTGCTGCGGTGGCCGGATTAACCGAGCCGCTGAGCAGCATTGATGAAAGCCCTATCGTTGAGGAGTTCGGGTTTGCTCGGGCAGAGTTCTCGGCCGATGCAATCGAACGGATGGGGGGGGAAGAAGCAACCGCACGGGTGGTGGGATACCGCCCCGTGGACACCAACTACCACGATAAGGTGGTGATGATTGTCAGGATGGATAGTGCTAACAACATCACGCTGATGAACCTGCTGATCCCCATAAAAATGACCGAAGACTCAGCAGGATATTGGTATGCGGCCCGGCTGGTGAACGCATTTTTCCGCAGCACGTTGGATGAAGAAGCTATCGTCCCATTCTACCCGCTGTTGGCCCAAATCGCCTATCCACGGCTGCTTCGCATGACGTTGCCAGAAGAAAAGCCGGAACACCTTCCCGATTTCCCAACCTCCGACTACCTGACGTACATTGCCAGACAGCGAATTTTTGCCCGCACCTACGGCTCCGTTTCCATGGTGCTAGAGGTGACAAAAGAAGAGGAACGCCTGATGACCTCCATCATCCTGCAACGCGCTTCGTGATGGCGGAGTAGGAAGGCACGCAAGAGTATGGCTTTCATTATACTCCAAACAGAGTGGTTTGCGAAAAACTTAATCACTGTCATTCCCTGTTTACCCCGACCAGTCGGGGCGAAAGCGGGAGCCGAAGGCCTGCGAAGCGTATCCATAGCACACCTGGCTGAGTAGAATTTCGCAAACCAATTTGCTCTGAGTATAAACAGGCCGCGCAAGCAATCCTTGCGCGGCCTGTTTTTTTTGCGCTTGGTTTTGGCTACAAATCCCGCTTGCTTACCACCTTCAGCACTCCTTCATCAACATTCATCTGGTAGGCTATCGGCACTCCGGTGGGGATATTTAGCTCCAGAATAGATTCGTTGGTGTGGTGGTCCAGCGTGTACATCAGCGAGCGGAGGGAGTTGCCGTGGGCAACCACCAGCACGTTCAAGCCGGCCAGCAGATCGGGAAGGATATGCTGCTGGTAGTAGGGCATCACCCGCTTCATGCAAAGCTCCAAGCTCTCGGCTTCTGGGCCGGGTGGTGGAACATCGAAGCTGCGCCGCCAGATATGCACTTGTTCATCGCCATACTTTGCGGCGGTTTCTGCTTTGTTCAATCCTTGCAAATCGCCGTAGTGGCGTTCGTTCAAAGCCTGATCTTCGATCATGGGAAGTTGCTGCATCCCAGCGGCTTCCAGCGCAATTTTTGCGGTGTTGATTGCCCGCATCAGCCGCGAAGTATACACCCGATCAATCTTCATCCCGCGAAGTTTTTCCCCGGCTTGTTGGGCTTCCTGGCGCCCGGCATCGCTCAGGTCAATATCTACCCAGCCGGTAAATCGGTTCTCAAGGTTCCATTGTGATTGGCCGTGGCGCAGCAAGATCAGTGTTGGCATGGTGTGTGGTTGATGCTTGTGAGTTATTCGGTTGGTTGATTGCTTGTTCTGTTCTCGGTTGGTTTCGCTGGTTCGGCTGGTTCCGTTGGCTGGGCTGGCGGCGGCGCTAGTGGGGGGCCCGCCAACTCCCCATCGGGTAGATATTTCAGCGTTGGCATGTCGTGGATTGCGCCGTGATAAAACAGGTAGCCGTAGAGTGCCGTTAGCCCCGGAAGGTCCTCATCACGCAGGCCATACCGAACATCCCCCAACAGGTATCGTTGGTGAAAACGCCCGGCCAACGTTGGGTTCGCGCTCCGTGCAGCGGTGTCGGGAATGGCCGCCCCTGCCTCTTTCGCGGCAACAGCAAACCCCTGCAATTGCGGCTCAGTAAGTCTCCCGATGCGTCCCCAGGCCAGAAGATAGGGGAGCATCGTTTCGGCCATATCTTCCCATTCATCCGAAAGATCAAACATGGAACGCTTGCCGCTGGCATCAAAAATTGCTTCATCCCCAGCAATCAGCGCGGCATCGGCTAGGGCCAGCATCTGGTCCAAATTGCTCCCGTCTGGGATCGGAATGAACCGTGGGGTGAGGTCATATTTTTCCAGCAGAATAATCCGCGCCACCAACGCCGGAAAACCGTCCGGCTGCCGCACCGCAACGGTGTTGATGCTTGCCAGCCCCTGGTTGAAAATCAGTTTCAGCATCCCTGCAAACCCTCCGGTCATCACCCCAAACTGCGGAACCAGCGCGTAATCCACCAATCCCAGCGAGCTTGCATACTCCATCGGCGAGGTGATCACAACATCGGCGGTTCCGGCAAGCAGCATTGCCTCCGGCTCATCGGTTGGGTGCAGCGTCCAGCCTTGCCGCTGCAACGCAGCAACCATCGGCTCCAGCACAAATTGTGGTGTATATCCAAGAATCATGATTACTCAGCAGTTATCTGTTGTGGAAATTGTTGAAAGTTCGCATGGCGCATCACCAGCGGATGTGCTGTTGATCCCTATTTCAAACAACCAATTACTAATCGCCAACCGGTATCGGCCTTTCTCCACAACCTCATTTCCTATTTTCGCCACAATTCTATCAACATCAACCGACAGCAGCCGACCGAAGCTATGCCCGAACATCTCATCATCACCAAGCACGAAGGGCACATTGCCACCGTGCAACTGAACCGACCCAAAGTTCTGAACGCGCTGAATTTAGGACTAATGATTGAGTTGGTGGACTGCTTGGAGCAACTTGATAACGACCCCGATGTTCGCTGCATTGTTATCCATGGCGACGAACGCGCTTTTGCCGCCGGGGCCGACATCACCGAGATGGCCGATGCAACCGTGGTGGATATGATCGAGCGTGACCAGTTCACCCGCTGGGATCGAATCCGCCGCGTGAAAACCCCAATTATTGCCGCCGTCAGTGGGTTCGCGCTTGGCGGCGGATGCGAGCTGACGATGATCTGCGACATGATTGTTGCCAGCGAAACAGCCCGGTTCGGCCAGCCAGAAATCAACATCGGCGCAATGCCCGGCGCGGGGGGAACGCAACGCCTGACACGGGCTATTGGCAAGGCCCGTGCGATGGAGATGGTGCTTACCGGAAAAATGATCACCGCCGAGGAAGCTCACGCCGCCGGGTTGGTGAACATGGTGGTCCCGATTGAGTTCTATCTGGAATCAGCAATGAAGCTGGCGCGTGAGGTTGCTTCCCGCCCGCCAATTTCTGTTCGGCTTGCAAAGGAAGCGGTGCTGAAATCGTTCGATGCCTTCCTGCAAGATGGACTTGAGTTCGAAAGGAAAAATTTCTACCTGCTGTTCGCTACCGACGACAAAACCGAGGGGATGCAAGCCTTTGTGGAAAAACGAAAACCGGAGTGGAAGGGGAAATAAAGGGGGATAGGAAGTTGTCAGTTGTCAGTTGTTAGTGGTCAGTTGTTAGTTGCCGACAACCAGCAACTGACTCCCGATTCCCGAAACCTGATTCCAGATTCCCGACTCCCGACTCCCGACTCCCGACTCCCGACTCCCGACAACCGATTCCCGAAACCCGATTCCCGATTCCCGACAACCGATTCCCGACAACCGATTCCCGATCATGGAATTTCAAACATTACTCTACGTGCTTGATGGTGGCGCGCTGACCATCACACTGAACCGCCCAGAAAGCTACAACGCTTGCAATGAGCAGCTAACCACCGATCTGCAAGCCGCGCTGAAAGAAGCCGAGCGTGACCGCGCTGTCCGCGCAATTATTCTTACCGGGGCGGGAAAAGCCTTTTGCTCCGGCCAAGATTTGAAAGACGCGCCCGCCCCCGGAACCCGCCGCTCCCTTGCCGATTCGCTTCAGCGGCGGTACAACCCAATTATCCGGAAATTATCCACAATGCCGAAACCAATAATTGCAGCAATTAATGGTGTGGCAGCCGGTGCTGGTTGCTCGCTGGCGTTGGCTTGTGATTTTAAAATCATGTCAGAAAATGCTTCGTTGTTGCAGGCATTTGTGAATATCGGCCTTGTTCCCGATTCTGGCTCGTCGCAATTTTTGGTGGCAGCGGTTGGATATTCGCGCGCGTTTGAAATTGCTACGTTGGGGGAGAAAATATCTGCTGCACAGGCGGGAGAGTGGGGGCTGGTAAATCGTGTGGTATCCGCTGAAGAATTACTGCCGCAAGCACAAGCCGTTGCTGCACGCTACGCCGAAGGCCCCACAAAGGCGTATGGCTACATCAAAAAAATGCTGCGCCGCGCCGAAACTCACTCGCTTGATGCAATGCTGAATTATGAAGTATTTCTGCAGGAAGCCGCCGGCCGCACCAGCGATTACCAAGAAGGTGTGCGCTCCTTTGTGGAAAAACGAAAAGCAGATTTTAAGGGGGAGTGAGGGGAATGCCGAATGAAGAGTGGGAGATAGGAGATAGGAAATAGGAGATAGGAAATATCAGAGTTATACTCCCACGAAAGTGGTTTGCGACAAAACCCGCGCTGTCATTCCCGCGAAAGCGGGAATCCATACCACACCCGGCTGAGTAGAGTTTCGCAAACCAATTTGCGCCGAGTATACCCTCGAATCTTACCCTCCGCTCATGCTGAGCCAGTCGAAGTATGAGCGGAGCCACCGAACAGGAAGATTTTTCTCATCTGCGAAAAAATAACAATCAAACAACGAATTAACTGAATATGAACAAGACCCTTAACGGAGCTTTTGGAGTTTGTGGGGCGGGGACAATGGGAAGCGGAATTGCCTACGCCGCAGCAATGGCCGGCTACACCGTCCGGTTGTTCGATATCACCCAAGAAGCTGTGGAGCGGGGGGTGAAAACCGTTAATAAATTTTTGGCATCGGGGATTGAGCGGGGGAAAATCACGCAGGAAATTGCTGATGCTGCCGTTGCACGGCTGCAACCAACAACATCGCTGGAGCAATTTTCCGACTGCGCCGTGGTGGTGGAGGCAATCGTGGAGCGGATGGAGGTGAAAAAAAATCTATTCACCCAACTTGCGGCAATTGTTCGCCCCGATTGCATCCTTGCCAGCAACACCAGTTCGCTTCCGATTACCGAGCTTGCCAACGGCATCCCAAACCCAGAGCGCGTTGTGGGAATGCACTTTTTTAACCCGGCGCACATTATGAAGCTGGTGGAAGTAATCGAAGGATTCCAAACTTCGCCAACGGTGATGGACGCAACGGTCGCGCTATCAAGCGAATTAGGAAAAACTCCAGTTCGCGCAAAGGATACTCCGGGATTTATCGTCAATCGTGTGGCCCGCAATTTTTACGGCGAATCGTTCCGCATTGTGGGGGAAGGGGCCGCAACCCACGATCAAATTGACCGCTGCATGAAAGCTATCGGCTTCAAAATGGGTCCGTTCGAGCTGATGGATTTAATCGGCATTGATGTGAATTTCGCGGTGACGCAATCGGTCTATGACCTCTATTTCAACGAGGCTCGTTTCCGCCCCCACTTAATTCAACGAAAAATGGTGGAGTCGGGGCTGCTGGGAAAAAAATCGGGGAAAGGGTTTTATTGAAATTTCGGCTGGGTCAGTTGTCAGTGGTCAGTTGTGATGTTTGAGTTCGGGGATTGCGTGGGCATCGCCATGCTATACTCGGCGCAAATTGGCTTGCGAAACTCTACTCAGCTATGTGTGCTATGGATTCCCGCTTTCGCGGGAATGACAGTGATTAAGTTTTTCGCAAACCACTTTGTTGGGAGTATAACTCACCTCTTCCCCCCAATCTTGGGGGACGCGAAGCTCGCCAGAGCGAAGCAGGGGGGGCGCGACATCCGGTGGCTACGCTCATACTTCGACGGACATCAGCATGAGTGGGGACGATTTCTGGCATAAAAACCAATACTCATATTCAAAAAAAACGTCGGCTACTCACAGTAGCCGACGTTTTTTTTGATTAATTCTGGCTTCTACGAAAGCTCCATCGGGCGCACCACCATAATTCCGGTGTGCTTGCTGACGGAGGCAAGATAGGTGTGAAGCTCATCATCCAACGTGACCTCTTTTTTCGTCAGCGAAGCATGAAGCAGGCGGAGTTTCCCCGATTCATCACGGTAGCACAAACCGGTGTGGGAGCAATCAATCCCTTTAATTGTTGTGGTTATTCCAACAATATCTCCGGTTTTTAATTGCGGTTCTGCGTCAGCGACTTTTTCTTTTGGCACGTAG
Organism: Chlorobiota bacterium; assembly: GCA_016788565.1. Lineage (GTDB taxonomy): Bacteria > Bacteroidota > Ignavibacteria > OLB7 > OLB7 > OLB7. The sequence goes on from JAEUSP010000124.1 coordinate 12,539, forward strand.
TACATTTCCCGTGCGTTAATCTGTTCCTCAATCCCAGCAATTATTGGAACCAGCCCAGGGTTTGCTTTTAATTGCCGGTAGCTGTTCGGGTGGGTGCTCATAAAATTGACGGCTTGCGTAAACCGCTCGGCTCCGGGCAATCCCTTTGTAATATCCAGCACCACTTTTTTCACCTGATTATCGTGGAACCAATCGGTGGTGTAATGGAGCCGCGAGGTGTAATCGGTGATTTTTCCGCCGCGATACCGCGTGAAGGTCACAACGCGCATCATCTCTTCCGGCAGCAATTCTTTCCCCGATTTCAGCAGCCGCGCAAATGCTAGAGCGTTTTCAAATAACGTCACGCAGTCAAGGCCCATTAGGTTGATGGAGCAGACTTCGCGGTCGTCGTACAGTTCCAGCGTGCTTCCCACGTAGGGGGTTCCGCGAAGCTCCATTCCAACGCGCCCCATAATTTCTGGGATATTTTTTTCGCGCCAACGCTCGTGCCGTGCAAGCTCTGTTAGCTTAAAAAACCTCTCTTTCCCGGTGAAAGAATTCCCCCCTTCATCGGGGAAGAAGGGGAGGGAATGGAGATTGCGGCGGTTGGCAAACAGCAGCGCGGCGGAAGCAATGCCAGAAGCAAGAAATTGTCTGCGTTTCATGGATGAGTTTCAGTAGTCAGTTGAATGTTCAGAGTTGGAGGGATGCTCCTGTGCGGCAGCAACAATCGCCACCGACGCGCTTGCTCCAATTCGGGTTGCACCGGCTTGGATCATTGCCATTGCTGTGGCGTAATCACGGATCCCGCCGGAGGCTTTTACGCCAACATTTTCTGGCACGCATTCCCGCATCAGCCGAATATCTTCCACGGTTGCGCCGCCGCCGCTGAATCCGGTGGAGGTTTTTACAAAATCGGCCCCGGCAGCAACGGATAGCTGGCAGGCGCGGCGTTTCTCGTCGGTGGTCAGCAGGCTTGTTTCCAGAATCACTTTTACGATGGCTCCTTGCCGGTGTGCTTCTTTCACCACTTGCGCAATGTCGGTTTGCACAACGTCTTCGTGGCCTGATTTCAACGCGCCAACGTTCATCACCATGTCAAGCTCGAACGCGCCATCGCGCAAGGCCGCGCCAGCTTCGGCAATCTTTATTCCCGTTGTGTGTGCTCCATTCGGGAAGCCGATGACGGTGCAGACGGGGATCATCGCTCCCAATTCTTTCAGCGTTGTTGCGGCAAGCCGAACCCAGAAGGGCATCACACAGACCGAGGCGAAACGGTGGGTTGCTGCCTCGGCACAGAGTTCCACAATCTGCGCAGCCGTGGTTTCCGGTTTCAGCGCGGTGTGGTCAATCAGTTGTGCAAGCTGTGATGAAGTCATGGAAGTCCGTTCAGTGGGCGATCATCACCGGAATATCCTGCACCAGGCCATGCCGTTGCAGCCGCAGCAACGCCGGCCCGGCTGGGGCGTTGCGAACATCAATGGAAAATTGGCAGTCGTTGCTGGTTCCGGCTGATGCCTGACGGCCAGTGGTGTCGAACAGCACGTAGCTGATTCCGCTGCACCCCTGTTGCGTGGTTTGGGTGGTGGTTTGGATGATGGTCAGTTTGCCGGTGGTTGTCGGGTTTTGCATCACGCTGCACCCCAGGCTGTTGCTGAAGCCATTCCCCCAATCGGGTTGCACGCCGGAGGTTGTTCCCACCACTAACGGTGCCCGCAGCGATGGCCCTTGGTTGAGGGTGAGCGATGTGAAGGCTGGCACCGAGTCTATCGTGAACGTTTCGCTGCGGCTGTTCATCGTCACAATCCGGTAGCTGAAGTTCCCATCCGTTCCCCGGAAGCCAAGCTCGACGGGAAGGTTAGTGAACACCCCGTACTCTGGTTTCTGAACTTGGGTCAACGCTACTGCCACCCGATTGAAGTTGGGGCTTTGCGGTTCCTGTTTGGTGGCAACGTCAATCACCGGCCAACCTTTGCCAACCACCCATTGATCAAAAAATGGCTGAAGCGACGCGCCGAAATGTTTCTCCAGAATTGCCCGCAGCGAATCGGTTCCGGCATTGCCAAAGCGGTAAGTCTGCAGATACTCACGCAGTGCCGCGTAGAACTTGCCATCCCCCATCTGGTACCGAAGCAACGCCACCACCAACGCACCTTTGTAGTAGATAGTGGTGGGGTAGTTGGAGGAAGGAGCCGCACGCGGAAAATTATACAAGGAGAGAACCCCTTCGCGGTTTGCGACGCTGCGGGTGTAGTCGTTCCAAAGGCCGTTCAGATAGTTCAGATAGCCGTTGTATCCCCCGATATCTTCCGAGCGAAGCCCCTCGCAGAATGTGGCGAACGCCTCGTTCAACCAAGCGTGGCGGAAATCGGTGGGGCTAACAAGGTCGCCAAACCATTGGTGCGCAAGCTCGTGGTAGGCGGTGTGGTTCACGGTGTCGCGGCTGCGGGAGATTTGCTCGGCGATGGAGATCATCGTCTGGTGTTCCATCGAGCCTTGCGGTGTGTTCACGTAGCCAACTTTCTCGAATGGATATTGGCCGAACCGCGACTCCAACGAACGAACCATTCCCGCAAGCCCACTGAAAGAAACGCGGGTGGCGGCTGTGTCGCCGGCCATCGAATAGACCACCATCGGAAGCGTGTCGGTGCCGAAATTCAGGGGGTGGAACGGGCCGACGGCGAACGTCAGCAAGTAGGTGGATGCTGGCGATTGCTGCTGCCACCGAAACACGGTGACGCTATCCCCTTCGGGGTATGTTGTCAGCAGTCCATTTCCGGCAACGGTCATTCCATTCCGCACGCGAAACCGCCCGGTGAAGGTGGCTTTGTCGGCGGGGTGATCGTAGCAGGGAAGCCAGTGCTGCGTTGCCGAAATGTAGTTGTTCTTGAACCCGATCCCCATTGCGTACAGCACCTTCTCGCCTGCGGCGGTGTTCCCCGATGAAACGCCCCCCCAAGTTCCCGGCCCGTACTCATTCCCCATTTTTCCGTGATACTTGATGGTGATGATTCCGGTGTCGCCGGTTGCAACCCCGGCTGGTGCTTCGATGGAGTAATGGAACAATGCTGAGGCCGGATCGCCCGACACCACCGCCGTTCGCGGAACGGCATCGAACATTGTTGGGGAAGTGTAGAAAACGCTATCCACCACAACGTTCCGCAAATGGAAGTAGAACGGATTGACCCCCGGGTCGGCAGTCCAGCGGAGGCGAATCCGGCAGACCCCCGCCATTTCTGGGGAGGGGGCTGCGGTCAGGTCAATATCGGCATCGTAGTCAAGAACATCGAACGCTTGGGGGATGAACTCGGTTGGGCCGGAAATCGGAATCGGAGCGTGGATGTGCGGTGTGGTTTGCGCAACCACTGCCGTGCAAATCAGCGGCAACAGGAACAATCCCAATTTCAGCATCTGCGTGGTCATCTGTGCAGCTATCCTTCGGTGGTTTTCAGCCGTTGCGCCAGCCCGTAAATGGCATTGACGTAATCGGTGGAATTGTTGTAGTTCCGCAATGCCCGCTTGATGCTTTCAGGATTTCCAGTTTTGAAACCGGCTTTATCCAAGTAGTTGGCAACCGAGAAAATGGCATCGTCGGGGTTGTAGAGGTCAATTTGGGTGTCGCCGTTGCCATCCACTGCGCGGCTGAGGTAGGAAGAAGGGAGGAACTGGCCCCAACCGAACGCACCCGCCCACGAGCCATAAATCGAAAGCATCTGGACGTGGCCCCCTTTCTCCATTTGTAGAAGGTTTTTCAGTTCGCGGTAGGCCCAGCTTGATTTTTTTGCCGAGCGTGCGCGGATATATTCTTCCTGCGAAGCCGCTTGCCGTTTTCCCGATTTTGTCTCCCCGTAGCCGTCGGTTCCGTTGCTGATATTTCGGTTCAGATACTCCGAATCGCTGACCAATGCGGTGGAGGCATAAGCACTGAAAACGTGATAGTTCCCGGTGACGGTCCCATGCTGGGTTTCGCAGCGGATCAGCGCGGCAATTACCTCCTTATCCACCCCGTACTTGGTTTCGGCGGCCTGGATGATCGTGCCATATTTTGCCATGAAATCGCGGCAGGCTTGGGCGGATTCAGCGGTGTTCACCCACGTGTACCAGCCTTTGCTGCTGATCTTTTTCTTGGGGCCGATCACCGTCAGTTTTGGGATGAAGACCGTGTGGGAATCGCTGAAGCAAGCCCGAACGAACGGTTCCTCCCAGCCGTCGCCAACAAGCCGTTTGATTAGCCCCTCGTAGCGTGGATCAATCCCTTCCACATGCTCAACCGTGAACGATGACCCAGCTTTTGTGGCAATCGTCTCCACCCGTACCGTTGGTTTGTTGGTTCCGGCGTTGGTGCCGTTCGATTGCGCCGATACTGGCATTGAAGCCACGCAAAGCATCATGCACGATGCCATACATCGAAGGAACGTCTTCATGCTGTTTACTCTCCCTCCCAGGAATGTTGTTGAAAATGAAAGCACACACACTTCCCCAAGCGGTTGGAACGTAGCTGTGAAGAGAGGAGCGGTCAGCGCAGTGAAGGTTGCGGCCCGGTGCGCTCACCGCTCGCCTTGTCGGCATGGTTCACAACGGCGTTGTGGGAAAATGGAGTTGCCTGTTGTCGTGGCTGCATGATAACGGTTTGATTTGGGAAGGGCAAGGGGGGCTTCAATAAAGAGGCTTCGAGGAAGTACGGCAAAGCAGAGACAACACTTATTTCGCGGGTGGCTGAAATAAACCTGAACCTGGCTGCTACCTACAGTGGCAAAATAAAAAAAGCGACTGAGCATCATGGCTCAGTCGCTTTTTTTACCAGGCGATGCTTATCGCACGATAGTCACCGGAATAGGTTGTCCTGTTCCTTTCACGAAATATGTTCCCGAAGAAAATTGAGACATATCTATCAGAGTTGCAGCCCCAACGCCATTTTTCCAAACAGATTGTCCGCTGCTGTTCAGCACCTCTGTTGCAACCTCCACCTTCGGATCAACGCTCCGCACCGTTAACTGATAATTGTTCTGTGCTGCTGGTGCAGTTTCGATAGCAATATCAGTGTTGTTTTTAATGATGTAGAAGAATGTCTTGTCTTTAGCAAGATCATCAAAGACATCATAAAGATCATGGTTTGCAGTCGTATAGTTTCTATCAAAATATTCTTGGCCCAATTGGACACCAGGGCTATTTTCAGTTGGCCGCTCTTTAATAAGATCGTCTATTAGTGCTGCTTCGGCATATCCCCCAATACCAATATCTGGCTTGAGCATCGAGAATTTTGGATTGTTTGGGAATTCTCGTTCCCATGCTTCTCTGCCTTCCGTTTTTTCTTGTTCATTCAAGCAATTACGGAATTCGAACGTTTGATTATTTGCGTCGGTAATTGTCACCCCTAAACTTGCACCGGGTGCTGTAATTGGCTGAGATGCGTCACATTGGTCAGAGAAGTTTGTGGGGACAGTAATTGGTCCGGTAGGATTCGCAGAGATTATGTTCAAAGGATCAATCCATGATGTTCCGTCGCACCACTCTCGAATTAACCACCGTTTTCCTGTAGATTCATCCCGAATAATCATGTAAGTCAGAATCTTCCCATTACCGCAAGGTTGACGATGTAGGATTTCTACAGTAGCATTTGCCGTTGTTATTAGCGCAAACAGGCTGACGACTGCTATAATCACGACGTTCGTGAGGTTCCTGAGATTTTTCATAGTGGTATTCCTTTTTTTGATGTTAATTGAATCCAATTTCGGCTCTGGCTATCGAAAGAATAGCATCTTCTTCAAGCTGACTCCCTAAATTCCGTTCATAAACAACAACGTTGTTTGGTCCGACTAAATAATATACTCCTGTGCGTGCATTAGGAGTTGTATAATCAGCAGCTTGTACAAGCTGATTATAGTTAGCTGGCAAACTCCAGTGCTCATCATAACTCATACCAACTGTTTGCTCTGGTTCCCATACTCGGTCTTCGTCTCCACAACATCCTAAGTAAATCAGGTAATACTTTCCTGTCCTGTCGTCCTGCCATAGCGATAATGAGCGACCTTGTCTCTCACTGCCTAGTGGACAGGCTTCGTACATTAGTACTTGTTTTTGTCGGGCCTCCAATCTCGGCACAATTATTCCACTAAGGATTATCGCCAATGCGATTGTACTTACTGTGCGGATGGACGAGTGTCGTCTTTGCGTCTGCTTTTGCATGGTTGTGTAAAGATTAAGTAGTTGGATTATGAATGAGATAGAGGTGGGAGCAGACATGAAGCCTCTATCTCATTAACAGATACAATATAACACGTCCCCCCCCCCCGTTTGTATCAAGATGTGCAAATTCTTTTTCGTCTAATACCATAAATATGCTTGCTGAACGTACTTGCGGCACTGTTGAAGAAGTGTGCGACGTGGTGACAAGCCCCTCACAATGATGAGAGACGGATATTCTGAAATCCAATCGCTTCGGCAGAAAAAAAAGGGGGGAAGATATTAGTCCCGCTGCTCTCCCCCTTCCGGCGGTTGGGTTCTTCCGTCAAAAATTTTCAGGAGCAGAATCCCCACCACCAAAAGCAGCACCACCCACAGCACTGTCAGTGTGTTGAGCATTGTGGCTTGTGCGGGTTTATGATCCCTTTCGCTGCAAGTCGCTGATGCGGCGGCGTAGCTCCACGTTATCGCGCGAGACGTTCAGCCGGCGCGCCTCATAAACCGCTGGAACTTCTGCCGACAGAACGGTGATCTCACCACGCCGTGCCGCCTCGATTCGCTGCTGCAACTGCAACGCCTGCCCCGACATCCGCCGCGATTGCCCAGCGGTTGGCTGCTCGGCTGAGTCTGCTTGCTGTGCGGCAGCGGCTGGCTCTGCCGGAGCGTTGCCTGTTTGGGCGGAAGCTGCCGCGGGAGTTGTTGCCGGAATTGCAGTGGAGTTTGGCGACTCAATCAACGCCCCCACCGGCTGCTTTAACGTTTGCTCGGTGATGGCAACTGCCGCCGCAGAAACCGCCGCAATTCCCACAGGTTCTGCAGAAATTTCTGCAACAGGTGTGGCAACCGGAACGGCCTGAACCGTTGCGGCTGGCACGGCAGAAACTGGAACGGAAACCGGAGCAGGAACCGTGGCCGCCTCCGAAATTTCCGGCGCGGGTTGCGTTGCTGGAACTGAGTTCACCACCGGCGGCGGTGCTGGCTTGGCGATTGGCTCGGCAGCGGCTGCCATTGCTGGCTGGCTTGGCGGTGGCGCGGTTGGCGTAACCGGTGGCGTGGCAGTTTCGGTTGCGGTTGTTGCTGGTTCCGGCCCGCGCACCACTCGGATTGCAGGCTCTTCGGCTTGTGCGGAATTGGCCGCTGTGGTTGGGGCTGGTTTCTTCCGCGAGGAGCGGATCAGGATGGCAAGCGCGATGGCAAACAGCAGCAACCCGCCGATGACCGCAACCACAACGCGCCAATCGTTGAAGGTATCCATGAATGTTGGTGAGGTGGTCGTTGGTGAGGTGGTAGCTGGTGGGGCAATCCCCGCCGGCGACTGTTGGGAAGTGGATGCGGACCCCGGATGATTGCTGGAATCAGCAATGCTCGCGCTTGGCGATTGCCCACCGTGCGTTGCAAGCTGCTGCAAGGCTTGGCGGTCGTCTTCATCGGCTGGGGCGGCAAGGTAGCGCGCCGCCAACGAGTCGCGCCCAGTGCTGGCGTACATCACCCCCAGAACCGAGGCCGCCCGTTGCTCGCCGGTGGCGTAGGCAACTCCAAGAAGTTCCTCGGCTTGTTGGTTCATCCCGGCCTCCAACGCCAACAGCCCTTTGTGATATTGCTCCTGGCTGTACGGCAGTCCGTTCCAATCGAACGTGTGAACAATTAGCCGTTTGGTGAATGGCCGCCAAAGCGTTGAGTAGCCAAACCGCGAGCGTGAGGTTAGCGTAAGCCGCAATCCACCATCGGGAAGGGGAGAAAACCCGGCGGCCCGGTGGTTCCGGTTCCGCAGCTGGCTTAGGTTTGCATCGGCAGCAATCGTGGTGGCGGGGAATCGAATCACCACCACCATGGAGTCTGTCTCGGCCAAATCCACTTGGTAACGAACGCTGTCGCTGAAGGTGATGACAAAATCGCCTCCATTCCAGCGGGCTTCCGTCACCTGAGTGGCACGCAGAGCAAGGGGTGAAAGAAGAAATAGGAAGATCAGTACCGGAAGCGAACGTCTAAACATGAGCAGCCTCCGGATCGGGGGTCTGCAGAGCCATTCCTTCAATCGCCCACTCGCCAAGCGGGACTTGGCGCGAGGGGAGAAGGTCGTCGGGGATCATGGTTCCGCTGCTGATAAATCCCAACGGAAGCCCAAGCCAGCGAAGCGATGAGATCACCCCGCCAAGCGACGGAGCTTCGTCCAACTTGGTGAAGGTGACGTGGTTGATCCGCTCCCCCAAAAACAGCGCGGCGGTTTCCTGGATTGCGCGCTGGCTCATGGTGGCCGAAAGCACCAGATGAATTTCATCCGGCCCGGCAGCGGCGATGAACTCCGAAAGCTCCTCGCGGGCGGCGCGGTCGCTGCGCCCTGCGGTGTCAAGGATCACAAGGTCAATATCGCCGCCCAGCATCTGCTCGGTGATGTCGCGCGGCTCGAATGCGATGCCGAACGGGACGCTCAAAATATCGGCAATGGTTTGCACGCCTTCCACCGACCCAATTTTGTAGGTGTCGCAGCTGATGATCTTCACCCGCAACCCAAAGTTCAGCACCGCCCGAACCGCCAGCTTGTACATCATGGTGGTTTTCCCCGCCCCCGATGGCCCAACCAACGCCACCACAAACGGCTTCTGGCCGCTGGTGCGGGGGCGGACCTCGGGCAGTGATTCCTTCATCTTCTCGATGGAAGCATCAATTTCATGGGCGGCTGCAATTTTCAGTTCCTCATCGCTGGGGTCGTTCTTCCCAACCGATTGGAACAACGCCCGCACCAATGCCGATGCGGTGCGGCGGTCGAAATCGGCGGTGATGAGGTTGGAGTAGAGCTTGCGATACTGCGCCGGAAGCGAGCTGACCTGCTCGGCACGCATCCACTCGTGAAGCTCGCCTAACAGTTCTTCGATCTGTGCCAGCCGTGCCTCAATCGCTGCCGATTGCAACGTTGAATCGGGAAGTCCTCCGCTGTCGCGTACAAATGCCTTCATGAAATATCTGGGAATCGGGTTTCGGGAATCGGGAATCGGGTTTCGGGAATCAGTTGTCAGTTGTCAGTTGTCAGTTGTTGGCAACTGACTAATGACTTTTGCCGGGTTTCGGTTCGTGGAAGGTGATGGGCAATCTGGCCTTCCTCTCTTTCTCTCGCGCTCAAAAACTACCGTTTTTCGTTTGAACAGCGATGAAGGGGTGGCGCAAAGTTACATGGGGATTACGGATTGACTTGCGCAGGTGGGGGTTGTGTGGTGATGTTCGCGCTATCTTTGGCCTGGCAATCCCAGTTTGGCAATTCTGTTGCGGCTGGAATCATGCCCGGATTCGTCCGTCCCGAACCGAATTTTCCTGGTATTCATGCTTCACACTCGGCTTTTTCTTTTTCTGCTTGGCGTTTCCCTTGCCCTGGTTTCGTGCCGCTCCTTCGATGAAAAAATCAAAGGGGTGATCGCGCTTGATGAGGTGGAGTACGCCGATTCCTCCGGCGCGAAAGGGGTGTTTATGATCGGCCTGAAGCCGTTCAGCCAAGCCGACCCCGCCCGGCTTGTGGTAGATCCCTGGCGGATTATCACCGATAAATTTCCCGACTCTATCCACCTCTACGTCCGGATTTTTGACCGCGACGGCTACCTGATCACCAACCTTGCCCCGCCATACTACGACGGCACGGGAGATTACCGAGCAATCTGGAACGGCCTGACCGAGCAGATTGGAACCGACGGCCAGCCGGAGAAAATTGAGAACTTCACCGTACGTGAGTTTAGCGAAAACGATGGCCTGCCGAACGAGCTTGCGCTGGTGCTGGATTACTCCGGCACGATGGGGTCCAGCATTGAGTTGCTGGAGAACGCCGCCCAAACTTTTGTAAAACTGAAACGCCCCGCCGACCGGATCAGCGTGGTGAAGTTCGACGACAAACCGCAGCTTGCCGCAAAAGCCAGCACCCAAACCGATGAGCTTCTTGCCCTGTTTGGCAGCGGGCTGAAAGGGTTCGGAAATTACACCGCCATCTACTCGGCGGCAAAGTTGGGGGGCGAGCAAATTGCCGCAGCCCCCGCCGAAAACCCGCGTGCGATGATCCTGTTCACCGATGGCGAGGACAACGCCAGCAAGATCAACGAGTTGGATTTGTACGCCTTCGTCAAGAAACACAACATCCCGATTTTTACCGTTGCGTTTGGTGCGGTGAACCGTGGGCTGCTGCAGGAACTGAGCAAGTACAGCGGCGGAAAATTCTACCAGACGGAAGACCCAAAAAAGCTGCCAGCAATTTTCGAGGATATCTACCGGAGCTTGCGGAATTACTACTTGATCAGCTATCAGCCGGTGAACGCAGGGGGGCGGCACATTGCGCGGGTGGGGCTGAATCCCCCCGGCGCGCCGGAGCAGATTGCCGGGAAAATTGAGTATGAGACCAGCGGCCCGCGGCTATCCCCGAACACCATTGCTGGCAACAACAGTTCCGAACAACCAATCGAGCGGCAGATTCAGTTTGCCTACAACTCGGCAGACTTGTTGCCGGAATCGAACCCCGCGCTGGACACGATTGCCGCACGGATGAAGCGGAATCCACGACTGGAAATTAAAATTGAGGGACACGCTTCGGCAGAAGGGACCCCCGAGCGGAACCAGCTTCTTTCCGAACAGCGCGCCGAATCGGTCCGCCAAGCACTGATCCAGCGGGGAATTGCCGAACGGCGGCTAACCTCGCAAGGCTACGGAAGCACCATGCCGCTCCAGAGCAACGAAAGCGAAGAAGGGCGCAAGCTCAACCGCCGTGTTGCCATTGTGGTGACGCGACGGTGAGGGCGGGTTTGGTTTGCCGTAATCATTCAGCCCCAGCTACTCAATCGTAACCGTTGTTCAGCACCCTTGCTTGTGCTTGCCCAACGCGGGGTGGTTCCACTAAGTTCGCAGGGCTGTGCTCTGCACCAATCGTTTTTTTTGATGACCATGAGTGACGTGATAAACCAACCACTAACCGCCGAATCCTTGCCCGCCAGCAACCCGGATGCTGGGCGGCCAACCGCTGGCCGAAAGGTGTATGTTGAAACCTACGGTTGCCAGATGAACGAAGCCGATACCGAGATCGTGCTTTCGTTGATGAACCGCGAGGGCTACCAACCAACCAACAGCATCGAAACCGCCGACGTGGTGTTCCTGAACACCTGCTCGGTGCGCGACAACGCCGAGCAACGGATTCATGGCCGGCTGAACCACATCGCCTTCCACAAAAAGAAAAAACCGGAAATGGTGGTGGGGGTGTTGGGCTGCATGGCCGAACGCCTTCGCCGCAAGCTGATCCACGAAGGCTCCATCGTTGATGTTGTTGTTGGCCCCGACGAGTACCGCGCACTGCCGGAATTGGTGAACGAAGCACAGTTCGGCACCAAAGGTCTTGCCGTAAAACTTAGCCGCGTGGAAACCTACGACGACATCACCCCGCTCCGCACCGAAGGCATCTCGGCATGGCTTTCGGTGATGCGGGGGTGTGATAAATTCTGCACCTTCTGTGTAGTCCCGTTCACCCGTGGGCGCGAGCGGAGCCGCTCGATGGAGTCAATCGTGCAGGAGGTTCAGAACCTCTCCCAGCATGGCTTCCGCGAACTGACGTTGCTTGGGCAAAACGTGAACAGCTACCGTTGGGAAGGGCGCGACTTCGCCGACCTGCTGGCTGCGGTTGCCGATGTTGATCCGTTGATTCGTATCCGCTACACCACGTCGCACCCGCAGGATATGTCGGATAAATTGATCGAGACGATGGCGAGCCGGAAGAACATCTGCAACTACATTCATCTTCCGGTGCAGTCCGGCAGCAACCGCGTGCTTCAGCTGATGAACCGCACCTACACGATTGAGCACTACCTTGAGCGGATCGCCAAAATCCAGGAGCTGATTCCTGGCGTTTCGATGTCCACCGACATCATCGCCGGATTCCCCACCGAAACCGACGACGACCACCGCCAAACGCTGGAGCTGATACGGCGCGTGCGATACGACGGCGCATACATGTTCAAGTATTCCCCCCGCGAAAACACCAAAGCCTGGGCAATGGGGGATAGCGTCCCCGAAGAGGTGAAAGCCGCACGGTTAGCGGAGATCATTGACCTTCAGCGGAAGATTGCCGAGGAGAACAACCAACATCACGTGGGAACGATTGAAGAAGTGCTGGTGGATGGCGAAAGCAAGAAGGACGCTTCCGAATGGAAAGGGCGGACCGACACCAACAAAGTGGTGATCTTCCGGCATGGCGATGAGCAGATAGGGGAGTACGTGAACGTCAAAATTCACCGCGCAACCGCAGCAACGCTCTTCGGTTCCATCGTTGATGCCCAGGGGCGACCCAGGGAGTTTCCGTTGGAGTTAGTGGTTGGGGGGTGAGTGCCTCCGGAACACTCTATTGTGAGCCAACAATCAACTAAAAAAGGGGTTCTTGCAAACCACCTACTAACCAGTCTTCTTCCCATTCAACGCCACACCGCCTAACCCCGGCGCTGGCACACCAACAACGAACCAACCATGTCAAGAACCATTTGCATTACCGAAGCCGACAAGAAACGCCTGAAAGAACTTCTTGGAGTAGCGCGCGAGTTCGGCAGCCAACGCAATGATCTGGAGAAACTTGCTCAAGAACTTGCAAGAGCTGAAATCGTGGAATCGAAAGATGTCCGCCCCGACGTTGTCACGATGAACTCGCGGGTGATACTCGAAGATGTCAGCACCGGCGAAGAAATGAACTATGCCCTGGTCTTCCCAAAAGATGCTAACATTGAAACAGGGGCCATCTCCATTCTGGCACCTATTGGCACCGCAATTCTAGGATACTCCACGGGGGACATCATCGAGTGGACGGTTCCGTCGGGCACACGGCGTATCCGAATTAAGGAAATCGTCTATCAGCCGGAAGCATCCGGCCATTTTCATCGCTAAGCATTTGGGAGCAGGTTATCGCAGCAGAGGAGGGGGGGAAAGGTGAGTTGAACTTGCGTGGCAAGCAGAGTTGCCCGATGCCCAAAAACACACAACCAACCGAAACGCATGAAGAGAATTTTAGTGATGCTTCTGGTGGCAACCTGCCTGATTACCGCCAACCGGGCATTGGCTCAAGCAACCTACGAAGAACAATCCCTTGCCATTCTGAAACTGTACGAAAGTGGAGATAAGGGGAAGCGGGACAGTGCCTACAAACTGGTTGATCGCTTAAAAGCCGACCGCCAAGCACGGTTTGTTCCGGTGGTGTTGTTTGTCCGTGGCGAGATGACCCCCGACGACCGCTCGCTGAACTTGTACCGCGAAGTTATCGCCCTGGACCCCGGCGGCCCCTGGGCCGATGATGCCGCCGCAGCATTGGCGCGCCGCTACGCCACCAACCACGATTCGTTGGCGGCGCATACGTGGCTTGGGATGCTGCAATCCAACTATCCCCGTTCCCCACTGGTCACGGCAACCCAAGACTCCATTGCTGGAATCAAAAATTGGAGCTTGCCAGAGGCTTCGGCGGCAACCCCAAAAACTGGGGCTTCCACAACAAGCGACACGGTGCGTTCGCAGGTGCGCAAGCCGGCGCAATCTGCGGGGCAATCTGCCGTCCGGCGCGACACCGCCAAAACCACAAAGCCAGCTACTACAAAATCAACAACCACGGCAAAGACAACCGCAACAACAACAAAAACAAGCACGGCAAAAAAACCGGCATCTACTTCTTCGCCAACCAAGCCGGCTGCGCCGAAGTCCTCGTCGCCAACCAAGTCGGCTGCCACAAAGCCAACCAGCGCTTCATCCAAAACGGTGGCAAAGCCAACGTCATCCACGAAGCCGCCAACTGGGGCATCCAAAACCGGGACATCCAAGACTGGAGCATCCAAAACTGGAGCATCCAAAACAGCGGCATCAACGCCCGCATCCGATACCGCGCTCAGCAAGCTGCGGGGATACGCGCTGCAAGTTGGTGTCTTCCCGTCCAAAGAAGCCGCCCAGCCACAGCTGACCGAGCTTCAGCAAAAAAAACTGCAAGTCTATGCCTTGCCGAAATTTATTGATGGAAAGAAGCAATACGCAGTGATTGTTGGCCCCTATCCCACGCTGGATGAAGCTAGCAACCGGAAAGCCGAGGTTGCTGCGGCCTGCGATTGCCAAGCGTTTATTGTGAAAGTGGAGTGACATCGCACGTAGGCTGAGAAGCAGGGGGGAAGCAGCACAACAACGGACCCACCAGAAATTTCACAACCCAACCGCCGATGCGGCTGATACTTCACGGAACCGGGGCCGGCATCCCTTCTGCCGCGCGTTGCGCCAGCGCGCTCACCGCTACGTTCGGCGATGGAAGCGTTGTGCTGTTTGATGCTGGCGAAGGTGCCGCGCAAGCGATGTTGCGTGATGGAGTAGATTTATCCCAAATCACCACCGTTGCCATCAGCCACACCCATGCCGACCACTGGTGCGGGCTTCCCGGATTGCTGACAGCGTTTGCCGTGGCCAAACGGAAATCCCCACTTACCGTGCTTGCTCACCCTGCGGCGCTTGCCTTCTTGCAACAAGCCGCGCTCCACTCCCACCTGTTCCCCGAACGCCTCAGCTTTGCAATCGAATGGAGGCCGCTTGCCACCTTTGCGTTGCCCGATGATTGGCGTTGTTTGCCGATACCCAACACCCACCTCCAGCGTGTGGAATCGTTTGCCGAACAGGCTGGCGTTTGCCCAACAGCCGTGAGTTTCCTGCTGGAAAAAAATGGAGTTGCATCCGTCTGCTTGTCGCAAGATTTGGGGAGCCAGGAGGACTTGCGGGGGAAGCTGAGCGGGTGCCAGCTGTTGGTGTGCGAATCGGCGCACGTGAACTTGGAGTCCGTTGTGGCAATGGCCGAAGCCGCTGGCGTGCGGCGGGTGGTTTTTACTCACATCCCGCCCGACCTACTCACATTCCCCGCCTCAACCGCAACAGTTCAGGTTCTCCCAGCCACCGACGGCTACTCACTTCAGGTGGTCATTAGTCATTAGTCATTGGTCATTAGTCATTGGTAAGGAGGAAGAAGTCTTTTATTTCTCATCTTCAATTCACTGAGTTTCGACAACCGATCCCCGACAACCGATCCCTGGCAACCGATTCCCGATTCCCCGAATGACCATTACCGTCCACGAGCACCAAGAAACCAGGTTGGCTAACCAGCAGATTAGCAGCCAACAGGGGACTGCGTTGTGGCAACGCTATGGCAGTTACGTGGCGGTGGTGGGGCCATCGCTGACAACGAATAATCAGTGGGTGCTGAAGCCGCAAGGGTGGGTCGGGAGCATTGTGGTGGATGCAGAGTTGTGCGTGATGTTGCAGCCCAAAACGCCCGTGGCCAATATCTTCGGAATGCTGGGATATGCGTACCAGTTGAACAGCTTTTTGCTGTTTGATGGCGCGGCCACGTTTGCCACGATTGATGAGATGTTCCAGCAGCTTGCCACCATTTTTGCCAAGCGCGTGATCCACCGCGCACGGCTTGGATTGCACCGCCAATATCTGGAACGCGATCAGCAATCGGTGGCGATTCGGGGGCGGATTGATCTTCCAGAAAATTGGCGCGCCCCGCACCGCCACCCGCCAACCTCACGGTTCCAAGAACGAACCGCCGACTGCAAGGACAACCAGATTATCGCCTTCACTCTGCAGACGTTGGCGCGGCACCGTTTGGGCCAGGATGCTTCCGGGGCGGTCCGCACGGCGTTGCACCGGTTTGCGGGGGGCCTTACTCCAACGCCATTTCACCCAAGCGATTGCACCAACCGCCACTACACCCGGCTGAACCAAGATTATCAACTCCTGCACGCGCTCTGCCGCTTTTTCTTGGAACACTCCGGCCCAACTCACCAACTTGGCGACCGCACCATGCTCCCGTTTTTGGTGAACATGGGGCGGCTGTTCGAGCTGTTTGTGGCGCAGTGGTTGCTGGCGCATTTGCCGGCCCAGTATCGTTTGGCTACGCAGGAGCGGGTGGTGGTGGATGCTGCCGGGGCGTTCCCGATTGTGCTGGATATGGTGATCTACAACGCCACCAGCGGCCAGCCGTTGCTGCTGCTGGACACCAAGTATAAAATTGCCGATTCCCCTTCCCCCGATGACCTTCAGCAGGTGGTTGCGTACTCCGTTGCGCGTGGTTGCCCCAACGCTGTGCTGATCTATCCAACCCAACTGCCGCGCCCGTTCAATGGATATTATGGCCAAAGCCAGGTTGCTATCCGAACCGTCGCCTTCGATATTGCAACGGACATTGAGGAGGGGGGAAGGAGGCTGATGGAGGAGCTGATGCGGATGCTACGGAGCGGCGCAGCAATCCCGAACTCACCCTGAGTCACTCATCCGACTGAAGCCGCTGGCGGTAGTTGCGCACCTCGGTCAGCCCGGGGTGATGTTCCGGCTGGCAGCGGATGGTGCGGCCACCATACACCAAATCAAAAAAATCATCCCGCTCGTTGGTGTCCTCCTGCTCGTTGAAGTAGATGAACAGCTCGTCCGTTTTGTGCAAACGGCAGCGGCAACTGATGGTGTAGGGGTAGAAGATGGGGCCATGCTCCAGCAGTGATTTGTAGTCACGAGCCTCCTCCACCAGCGTGGTTTCGGCCTGGGCCACAAACCGTTCAATCTCGGAATAGAGCGCGTCGAAATTTTTGCGGCTTCCCCCTTCACCGGTCAATGCCGTCAGCGCAAGGTCAATGTAATCGGCGGCTGATGTTTCCTCGCCGGTTGGATGCGTCGCCGCCGATTCTTCGGCGGTGACCCTTGCGGCGGTTTGCCTGCGGACCTCATTCAGGGCAATGTAGAAGGAGCGCGAAAGCCGAAGTTCTTGGACGATGTGTGGGTGGTGTGCCATCATCTCAATAATCGCCGCGCCATGTTGGGCATGGGTTCCGGCAAGCCGTAGCTGCTCTTGCTGGGAGCGCACCCCGGCGAACATCCGCTTTGGTGTGGGTGAGGCAATCGTCAGGCTGGGGAAGCTGATGGTTCCCCGCTCGACCGCTTCATGGAACAGCGCGGCGCACGCAAGGTGGAACTGCAACCGAAGGAAGTGCAACGCCTGCATGTACTGTTGCTCCACCGGCCCGGCTTGCAGGATGTCGAACACCTGTTCGCGCAGCCACGCCAGCCGGATTTTTTTTGCGCGGCGGCGGCGGTTGATGTCGCGGGTGAGTTCCAGAATTTTTTGCAGCAGTTCGAACGTTGGAATTGCCAACAGCACCGCAGTGAACGGGGTGTAGATGGAGAACTTGTAGGTGGTGTAGCGGAAAGCAACCACCGGAAGCAGCACTGCCAAAAAAAGGAACAGAAAGAAGAGTGAGTATTGGCTGATGGTCCGCAACGTTGGGCGGCGCAGGCTGCCGATGCGGGTTCGTAGCAGAAGGAACAGAATCGCCATGCCAATCCCCACAAGGATATTCACATAATCGGCCACCACTTCCACCACTCTTCCTTGCAAGATGGTGTTGACAACGTTGGCATGGATACCCACGCCGTGCATATCGGGAAGTGCGTTCTTCCCGTTTTTCAGCGGGGTGAAAAAGCGATCCACAACGGAGGTGATTTGGGAGTTGCGGATGTCGGCATATCCCACCAGCACCGCCTTCCCCGAAAGCTGCAACCGGAACGATTCCAGCGCGCTGCTATCCCCCGACATCGCCGCAGCAAACACCGACTCCAACGGAAGCGTGGGGAATATCTGCTTCCCGCCGGCGTTGTCATCCTCCGCTTCCTCGCCGATTCCGCCGGCGTAATCAATCACAAAAGTTTTTTGGCTGAAGGAGGTGGCCAGCGCGGCTGCGTTGCTATCCACGGCTCGCGCAATTTTCACATCGAACGACTCAAATTTTACGGAATCCGGTTCCCCCCACAGCACGGTGTAGGTGCGGATGGTTTTGTCGTCATCGGGCTGAAGGTTGATGCAGCCAAGCTGCGCCCCGGTAAGTTTGAACCCGGAAGGGGGAAGGCGGAAACGCTTCAGGCTGTCCTCGTAGAAGATGCCGAAAATTAGGTTTGGGTTGGCTTCAATCAATCCGGCCAGCATTGCATCACCGTCGGGGGATTCGGGGCGTTCATCTTCCAGCAGAAAATCAACCGCCACCACGCGGGGTTTCAAATCCAACAAGGCGGCCAGCCGGGTTGCCAGCATTGTGCGATCCACGCGGTCGCTGCTGTCGAACAAGGTGCGGTCGTAGGTCAGCACGCGAATGTTGGTGTCAATCGGAAGCTCACCCCGTGTTTGCAGCACCAGGTCGGTGAAGTTCTGGTCGTTCATGGCCACCTCGACCACGTCGAACTGTGGCAGGTCCTGGGAGTATTGGGAGAAGATTGCAACCCCCACTGCCGCCGCCAAGATCAACCCCCAGCGGCGCGCATCTATCCGAAATCTGTGGCGCAGTGACACGGTGGAAAATGGTTAGAATGATAGGCTTCTTGGAAACTCGCAAGCAACGGGAATGAGAGTCTGCAGAGTATCTGGCCGATGACCTTGCCCGCCTCCCCCTCTCTCCTCTTCCCAACAACTGACAACTGACAACTGACAACTGGCAACTGACAACCAACTCCCTGCCTACTTCAGATACGCCGTCAGCATCATATCCTCGCCGATCATCTCCGTTTTGTAGATAGTGAAGTGGTAGGCTTCGTCCACGTGCTCCACGGCAAGGCCCTTGAACGGGCTGATCCCATGCCCGAACATTTTTGGCGCGATAAACAAGTTCAGTTTGTGGACCAATCCTTCCCGCATCAGCGATTCGGCAAGTTGCGCCCCACCTTCCACCATCACCGAAGCAATCCCGTGGTCGCCAAGTGTGGTGAACACTTCGTTCAGATTCAGCCCTCTTGGAGTTCGGTGAACCCCGTACACCGTCACCCCGGTTGCTTGCAGCAAGTGAGCTTTATCACTTTCCAGGTGGTCGTTATCGGTGAACAGAATGGTGTTGGTGCGGAACTGGTCGGTGAAGACTTGCAAGGTGTCGGGCAGGTGCAGGTGCTCATCCAAAATCACCCGTTTTGGGTTGCGTCCGGGGATGTCGAACCGGACGGTCAGGGCTGGGTTGTCGTGCAGTGCGGTTCCCGCGCCAATCATCACTGCGTCGTTGGTTGCGCGAAGCCGGTGGGTGTGTTCGCGCGCAAGCAGCCCGGTAATCCATTGCGATTCGCCGTTGGGAAGCGCGATAAATCCATCCAACGTCTGGGCCACTTTCAGCGTGATGAACGGGCTTCCGGTTTTCATAAAATGGATGTACGCCTCGTTCAGCCGTTTTGCGTCGGCTTCGTGAACGCCAACCACAACCTCAATCCCTGCCTCGCGCAGCTGCTTGTTCCCTTGCCCGCTGACGATTGGGTTGGGGTCGCGCATGGCCACCACAACCCGCCGGATGCCGGATGCAATAATCGCCTCGGTGCAGGGGGGCGTTTTTCCGTGGTGGTTGCATGGCTCCAGCGTCACGTACATGGTTGCTTGGCCCAGGTCGCTCCCTTCTGGCAGGTTGGCCAATGCGGCAGCTTCGGCGTGCGGGCCGCCATATTGTTCGTGCGCCCCCTCGGCAATAATTCTTCCGTCGGGGTCGGCGATTACTGCGCCAACCATCGGGTTTGGGCTAACCAGCCCCTGGCCGCGCGTGGCAATCTGCAGTGCCCTGCGCATCATGGTGTCGTCCCGTTCTTCTATGTCAATCACGGTGTGTCAAGTAAGGTGTTTTGGATCACGGTTGTGTGGCGCGTGTTAGTTTCCGCTCCACGTAAAATCTTCGCGAATGATGTATGGCGTTGGCTTTGCGGGGATTGTGACGATAACGCGATACCGCCCCTGCGTCAGCCTTCCGCCGGTGATGTTGTTCCGCCCGTCCCAGTACTCGCGGTAGTCGGCAAACTCCCCAACGCGAATCGGCTCCACCGGGCCGGTTGCTTGGGTGAACATCTGCCCCGCCGAGGATGACCAGAACTCTTCCCCAAGCTCGTTCTCAATCTCAATGCGGATTTTTTCACCGCTTGGCAGATACTCACCGTCGGGACCTTCGGCCAAGCGTTCCACCCTCACCAAAAACTCCAACCCAACGGTTCGGGTTCGTACATCAACGGTGATGGCAAGCGGGTTGGATGTTGGCTTCTGGGTTTGTGCGGCGGTGGTGTCGGCTGGGATTGTGGTTTGCTGCGGCTTGCCACAGCCGGCAATCGCAATCAATCCAAACGCCAACGCAACGTAGGCAACGGCCTGGCGGATGGCGTGGAAGTTGTTGAAGCGACGGTTGAAGGTACTGCTCATGTTGGCGGGGAAAATACGGTGGAACAAAGGAACGGAGAAAAAGGGGGATGTAAGGAGAAGTGGAACGGCGTGCTTCGCTTGCGGTGGCGGTCTGTTTCGGCGGAATTTACTTCGGTTAAACTGTTCCTTTTGCTGGCTGTTTTGCCAGCATTCCAAACGATTATTCACTGCAACCAGGCAACCGCTGCACCCGTTGCGGCTTGCAGATTTTTCCCACAAACACAACACCAACAAGCACGGAAGAACAACCATGAACATCCGAACATTCCTTCTGCTTTCAGCCATTGGCGCGGTGGCGATTGCCGGTTGCGGCCACACCAACAAGCTGGCCAAACACAACATCGGCGGGAAAACCGCACTCTACCGAACCTACACCACCGCTTCTGCCGGAAGCTACGCCTACGTGGAAAGCCCCACCAAAAACAACACCGTGGTGGATATCCTTGCGGCCATTGGCTCGGGCGTTGTTAGCGACCAGGGGCGGAGGAAACTGCAAAACGCTGTCAACGGCGATAGCATCGCCCAAGCCGTTGGGCGGGGGATCAGCCAGGCAACGGTGGATTACTTGCGGTTGCAGCCGGTTGCCACCATTGCCGATAACCCAGACTTGATTGTGGAGACGGAACTGACCCAGTACAACGTGGTCTCGGGGACCTACGGCGTGGCGATCTACGTCCGTGGGAAGTCGCGGGTGATTGAGCGGAAGACCGGGATTATCGTTTGGGAGGACTCCGAATCGCACACAATTCCACTGTCGGAAACATGGGTTGCTGCGCTTGCGCCAACGGTGGTGCGCTCGGGGGCCAGCATCTTTAACGCGGTGCAGTTGCTGAGTTTAAGCGAGGCGGAAATCCGCAACGTGGTGAACAACGGTGCGGTGGTGGCCGGGCGCGAAATCGGCGAGACACTGCGCGATGACGTTGCCGAGATGCACGAGGAGTGAGTAAGAAAACGCGCAGGGGGGAAGTGGCGGAACCGGCATGTTGGCAAGCGGAACAATCGGCTTATCTTGCGCGAGCCAGCCGCCCGAAAAAACACGCCGTGGCGCGCGAACTCATTCTACCAATCGCCAATTAATGACCGTAACGCAAGTTGCCCTCCGCCCAACCGAAGCATCCAATGCCGCTAACCGTCCAGCACTCACCCCGGAGCTTTTGGCCGCCAGCGGTGCGCGCTATTCCCGCAGCAACGATGGGCTGCAAGCAATTTTAAGCAAGATTGACCCGAACAACCTTGATAAGTCGGTTGACGGCATCTTCAAGATGATAGATTATGGCCACCAGTCCATTGCCGATATGGCTCCGGTGGCCATGTTTATTGATGAGCTATCCATCCATCTTGCCTACTACGTCTGGACGTTGGTCCCGACCGCAGGGGGCCAGGAATCCAGCACACGCTACATCCGCTTAAGCGCCGATTCGCTGCCGTCCGCCGCAACGTTCGGAATTCCCAACAGCGATGCCGATGAGTGGCGCGGGCTGATGGCCGATAGCTTCCAGGCCTACCTTGATGCAGTGGCGTTGTGGGAATCGGTGGCGGCTGCAATCCCAGATGTCACCCGCATTCCCCGCTCGCTTCTGGAAGACAGTTCAACAAAAGCCCAGAAAACGGTGGCACGAATGCAGCGCAACTATGCGTTCGACCGCGCCCGCTACTTCCTTCCGGTTGCCGCGGCCACCAACATGATGCTGATAATGTCGGCACGGGGGTGGGTGACGCTCTGCCAATCGCTTCTTTCGCACCCGCTGCCGGAAGCTGTTCGGCTGGGGGAATTGATCCGCCAGGAGTTGGCGATTGCCGCCCCCCGGATGCTTCGCCACGCCACCGAAAAACCTTCGTTTGTGCAAGGCCTCCGCCGTGAATTTGCGCGGTTGCAGCAGGATGCGATTGCTGCCGAATCCCCCTACCTTCTGGCAGATTCGCCGCTGGCCGAACACCCCCCAACACCTCACCTTGCCGTGATGCCCCCGCCAGATGTTGATGAAGCAATGCTGATGGAGGACCTTGCCGACCACGACAACCGCTACTCCTTTGTTGGCGAACGGCTGAAGCGGGTTGCCGTTCGGTTCTGGTGGGACGCAATGGCAATGGGGGAAATCCGCGACCTGAACCGCCACCGCACCGGAACCAAATCGGTTCCGCTTCGCCCCGTTGGTTTTTACGCAGCGTTGGATCAGTGGCCCCAGCAGTTGCGTGATTCCGAGCAATACAAGCAGCTGTGCCAGTTGGAGCAGATTGGAAAAAACGGGACACGCAGGGCCTATCAACTGCTCCGCAACGGGGATCACAGCCACCCTTACTGGACGCTGTTGGGGACGCAATATCCATTTGAGCACACCACCACCGCCGATAAATTTTTGTACGAAGCCGAACTGCGAACCGGAACCGGGGCGCACTACCGCTACGCACGCCATTTGCACGAAGCGTTGCAGTTGTGGTATCAGCACTACCCCGCAACCTGTGGGGTGATTCTGGAAGGAAGTGCCGAGCCGGAATAGCGTTGGATGTGTTGGATAGCCGCCATCGAAAAAAACAACCGAACCATACTGATGCTTGGGGGTGTGATGCTCCGATCAATAAAAATCTTGCCTGCGTTCTTTACTCTTCTGCTGTTGCTGCTGTGGCCACCGATAGGGCTGGCGCAAGTGGTGATGAACGAGGTGATGTACGCCCCCGCCGCCAACGAGCCGGAGTGGGTGGAGCTGTTCAACGCCGGAACCGATGCCGTGAATTTGGCCGGCTGGCAACTGCACGATGCCACGGCCGCCCGCCCTCCGCTTCCCACCTTCCTGCTTCCGCCCAAAACGTTTGTTGTGGTGACCGCCGACACCGCCGCGCTTCGCCAGGCGCGCCCGGGGCGGTACCGGATGTTGCTCGTGAAGCTCCCCACATTCAACAACACCGACGATGACGTGATCTTGCGGAACGACTTGAATATCGTGGCCGACTCATTCCACTACCAAGCTGCATGGGGCGGGGGAAATGGAGTTTCGCTGGAGCGGATTAGCCCAAACAACAACCCAACACTTGCCGAATCCTGGGGCGACTGCAAGGCTGCCAGCGGAGCAACCCCGGGCCTGAAAAATTCGCTGGCCGCGCTGGATTTGAACCTTGCGGTTGAGTCGGTGGTGGTGGAGGGCACAACCGTGGCCGCGCGCATCCGAAACACCGGAACGCTGGCGGCGGGCGGTACGGCAACGCTCTTCTATCTGCCCGGTGGAGGTGGGAAGGAATCGCTTGCTACGCTCCCATTTGGCCTGATTCCACCCGGGCAAGCCAGCGCGGTGAAATTGGAATGGAGCCGTGGTATCACCGAGGCCGGCGAGGAGGGTGAGGTGCAGATTGAGGTGGATGGCGACGAGCAAACCGACGACAACCAAGCGAAGTTTATCATCCGTGTGCCGCCGTTGGATACCGGGCTGATTATTAACGAGGTGATGAACGACCCGAAAGTGATTGGGATCACAACAACCGCCGAATATGTGGAGGTGTTCAACCCCCTGGACCGCACGGTGGATATGGCCGGATGGAGGTTGTACGATGCCACAGCAAAGCCGATGGCCACGCTTCCCAACACCCCCCAGCCGGTTCCCCCAGGTGCCTATGTCGTGATTGCCTCCGACACCACCATCTACCAAGCGTTCCCCCAGGTGGATTCCGCAAAAGTCATCGTGATTGGCAAGCAGAGTTTCAGCCTGAACGTTGATGCCGACCAAGTGGTGCTGCGGAACTCACGCGGGGTCACGATTGACAGCCTGCATTACTGGAGCGACTGGTGGGGGCCTGATGTGAACGGCACGCAAGGCGTTTCGCTGGAGCGGGTTTCGCCAACGGGGGGAGCGAATCAACGGGAGAATTGGAGCGGGTCGGTTTCGCTGACGGGGGGGACGCCGGGTGAGGTTAATTCGCGGTCGCTTTCCGCCACCGCACCCGACGGGCTGTTGTCGGCAATTCCGGAAACGATTTCACCCGATGGAGATAATCGGGATGATTTCACACTTCTTGCCTATCAGCTTCCGATGGCGGCTTCGCGGATTGTGCTTCAGGTGTATGATCGGCTTGGCCGCCCAGTGGTTCGGCTGCTGAACAACGTTCCATCCCCGGCAAAAAGTGAGGTGCTGTGGAATGGCATGGGGGAAGATCGGCTTCCGGTTCCGCAAGGGATGTACGTTGTTCGCTTGGAGGCCTACGACGCATCGGGGGGGACGGTGGCAACGGCCCAGGCAACGGTGGTGGTAGCAAGAAAGATGTAGGAGATAGGAAATAGGAGATAGGGGGGGAGTGAGGTTACTGCATTGGCCGAAGCGCCTGGTAGTCCTCGCCGATCACCACGGTTGCCCGTAAGTACAAGCTGCTATCAACTTCAGTCTCAATTCTTTCCGGCGGGATGCCAAGCGCGTAGGCGACTTTTTGCGCAGAAATGGGGTCGCCAATGCGGTCAATCACCTTGCTGAATCGCTCCAACGTTTTCTCGGTTCCATACTCCGGCACATCGAACTTCCGGGCGCGAAGGAACTCCGTGAACTTCAGTGCCACCCCATTCACCCCGCAAGCGTTCACAACGTTCACTTGGATATGCTCCCCGGCCTTCACATACATGTCGGTTCGCTCCACCTGGGAGTTCACCGAGGGGCGGAGTACGTTCCGCTCCAGAACAGCATAACCCAGCAGCAACACCACAACCGCCAACGGGATAATCACCGCCCAATACCGCAGCCGATTGCCTGGCTTGACGGCCGTTGCAACCGAAGCAGCCGCATCGCGCAGCCGGCGTGGTGTCTGTTGGTTCATGGTTGGTGCGAGAGAGAGAGGGTTTACGGCAATGGCATGATAGCGGAAGGGTGGATGAGAAGCAGTAGAGGTTTACGCTGGATACGTCTCCGCAGCGCAAACCTCGGTGCTTGTTATCGGGAATATCTGGATGCTCCCCTGTTCCCCTGATTAACCTTCCCCTTCTTCTTCCTCGCGGGTCAGGTCAGCCATGGCTTCTTCGCGGGTGTCGTAGATGTAGAGGACTTGGTCCAGGTGGGCAAGCTCAATCAGCGATTTCACCGTGGGGGTTAGCGCAACGATGATGGAGTATCCCCCCGATGCCTTCATCTCACGATGTGCCAGAAGCATTGCCCCAAGCCCCGCGCTATCGCAGTACACGATCTGGGACATATCAATGAACAGCACCTCGATCCCGGAACGGCACAACACCACCAACTCCCCTTTGAACTCGGAGGAAGTGAGGGAATCCAGCCGCTCCTCATGGATCATAAGGGTTGCAGTGTTGTCAATGTGGTCAACAGAATAACGCATGTTGGATGGTTTGTTGTTATTGTGGGGGCAAAGATACGGGAAGATTGCTGGCGGCCAGCCCTCTTTTATTCGTACCTAACAGCATCGGCGGGAAGCAATTTGGCGGCACGGCTGGCGGGATAGATGGCGGCAACCGTAGAAAGCAGCAACGCCGTCGCGCTGATAATCACAATGTCGCTAACCCGCATCTGGACCGGAAGCGCGGAGATGATATAGACGCTGTTGTTCAGCGGTATCAGCCCGTACTGCTGCTGAAGCAGGCAGATGATAACCCCCTTTATCACCCCAGCGATTGTTCCAACCAAGCCAATCAGAAACCCTTGCCGAAGGAAGATGGAGCGAACAGCCGCATCGGTTGCCCCCATTGATTTCAGTATCCCGACATCACGCCCTTTCTCCTTCACCAACATCGTCAGCGAACCCAGCACGTTGAACACCGCCACGATGATAATCAGCGAAAGAATGATGAACGCCGCCCACCGCTCAAGCTCCATCACCGCCAGAAGGTCACGGTGCAAATCTTGCCATGTTTCCACACGGTAGCGGTTTCCCAGCATTGCTTGCAGTTGTTCCCCCACGGCCTGGGCTTGCTCAAGGTCCTTCACGCGCACTTCAATCCCCATCACCCCGGTTGGCACGGCGAACAGTGCGCGCGCGGTGGCAAGGTCGGTGTAGGCTCGGTAGGTGTCGTAATCTTTGTTGCTTGATTCAAACACCCCTGTCACCACCGAGCGGATGATGGTGGGTGAGGCGTACTGCGTCAGCGATTCCTCCAGCCCGCTTTGGCTTAGCAGAGAAACCGTGTCCCCCCTGCGGATGCGAAGATCGAAGCTGAGTGCGCGCCCCAAAACAATCGGGTGGGGGATCGCCGGGCTGCTGTCGGGGAGCGAGCCGGTGACCATTGCTTGCGCAAGCCCGGTTGCCGATTTGGCATCGGCGGCCCGCATCCCACGAACCTCAATCACCTTCAACTCATTGCCAAGCATCAAGGCCGAGCGTCCGTTGATGAACGGGCCAGCAGCCATCACTTCAGGGATTGCTTGAACAACCGCCACCAGCGAATCGCTCTGCTGGATTGCCCCCTCCACGGCGGTGATGCGGATGTGAGGGTCGAACCCAACCAGCAGCGATTTCACAATCCCGTTGAACCCGTTGAACACCCCCAACACACAGATCAACGCCCACACGCCAATGTTGATGCCGCAGACCGAAATTGCCGAGATGATGGTGATAAGGCTAACCCGCTTCCGCTTGTAGATCAGCCAGCCAAAAAAGAAAATTGCCGCGAACACATCGAACAGGACGATGCCCAGAATTGCAGCGATGATGCCAAGCTGGAGCTTCCCACGAAGGTATCGCCCAGCCACAAATTGTTCCCATGCCATGCGCCAAAACTACGAGATTCCTTCCACGGGTACGCCATTGTTCACTCTGTAATTGTACTTTTGCCCCCCATGTTTCTTGAAGCCTTCCTTCTGGGCTCCTGCGCCCTGTACGCCCTGAACTATGTGGTGCTGCTGATTGGCCGGTCGCGGGTGGTTGCGCTGCCCCGCCGCCAACCAACCGAATGGCCCCACGCCACCATCCTTGTTGCTGCACGGAATGAGGAGCGGAATATCCGCGCTTGCCTGCAATCGTTGCTTGCGCAAGATTATCCGGCGGATCGTTTGCAGCTGGTTGTCATCAACGATGAATCGGAGGATGGAACCCTGCAGATTATGGAGCAGGCCGCCGCCGCATCCCCCGGAACCTTGCGCGTGGTGAGCACCGTTGCCGACAGCACGCCAGTGCACGGCAAGGCGCGCGCGCTGGCGCAAGGGATTGACCATGCCACCGGAGAAATTTTCCTGTTCACCGATGCCGATTGCACCCCGCCGCCAACCTGGGCACGAAGCATGGTGGAGCATCTTGCCAGCAATGTTGATGTTGCCACCGGATTCACCATTGTTGGCCACAAAAAAACCTTCGGCGCGTTGCAGGCGTTGGATTGGCTGCACCTTCATGCCATTGCTTCGGCGGCGTTGGAGCTTGGGGTGTTGATGGGGTGCATCGGCAACAATTTCGCGATTCGCCGCAGCGCGTACCAACGGGTGGGGGGATACCGCGGGATGGAGTTCTCGGTCACGGAAGATTTCGCGCTGTTTGCTGCGGTGATGCGCACCGGCGGGCGGGGAATCTTTCACTGCCACCCCGATGCCGCAATGCAAACCGAGCCGTGCGCAACATTGTTCGATGTGCTTCGGCAGAAACAGCGGTGGGCGCGTGGCGGGATTGCCATGAGCAGCAAAGGGAAAATGGTGCTGGTGATCGCCGTGCTGATGATGGCCTCCATCACCATTGCTCCGTTGTACTCACTTGCAATGTGGGGGATTGTTTGGGGTTGCAAATTCCTGTGTGATCTTGCCTTGATGATCCCCACCATGGCGCGGCTGCGGATGCTTCCGCTGCTGCGCCATTTTTTGCTGTTCGAGTTCTACTTCATTGCCCAAGCCCTTGTCACCCCGCTGCTGCTGTTCCGCCGAACTGTGGTGTGGAAAGGGAGGAGGTATCGGAGTTGAGAGTTGGAATGCCGAATGTCGAATGTCAAATGTCGAATGCCGAATGAAAAATCTTGGGGTTGTCTGCGAACCTCGCCCTCTGCTCATGCTGAGCTTCGTCGAAGTATGAGGCGGAACCACCGAGCGTCGAGTGATCGTCATCGCTCCGACGGGTCGGGGGCTTCGACAAGGAGCGGCAGCAACGTGGCGGTGATGATGTGAGATGCCCAAGTGCAAGCTGCCGATGACAACCAACAACTATCCACGATTCAACCCTTCATGCCTTTCCGCAAAATCTCCCTTCATGGTGCTCTGTTCCTGCTCACCTTCGCGTCGGTGACGTTCACCTGCATGATGTACGCCGCGCCGAATCTGGATGATTTCTGGGGAAGTGTTCTGCAAGGGCTTCCGTTCAGCTTCCTGCTGATGTTGTTCCTGACGGCGCATGAGTTCGGCCACTACATTGCTGCGCGCCGCCACGGGGTTGCGGCCACGCTGCCGTTTTATTTGCCCATGCCGTTCATGCTGTTTGGCACGCTGGGGGCGGTGATCCGCATTAAGTCGCAGATACCAAGCCGGAGGGCGTTGTTCGATATTGGGGTGGCGGGGCCGTTAGCCGGGTTTGTGGTTGCGCTGGCATATTTGATTATCGGCATGGCAACAATTCCCGGTTCGGAATCGCTCTACGCCTTTCATCCTGAGTATCGGGGGCTGGCGGTGTTGCCGGAAGGGGGGATGCACTTCGGCGGTTTTTTGCTGTACGATCTGCTGCAATCGTTGCTGATTTCCCCGGGGCAGTTCTTCCCCCCCACCAACGAGATGTACCACTATCCATTCCTCTGCATGGGGTGGTTTGGGATGTTCGTCACCGCCATTAACCTGCTTCCGATTGGGCAGTTGGATGGCGGCCATATCCTGTACGCCCTGGTTGGCCGCCACCAGAAAACAATCTCCAAATGGGCCTTGCGAATCCTGATCCTGATTGGCTTGGGAGGCATTGGCCAGATGCTGCTTGAAGCCACCCGATTTGCCAGCGATGACCCTTTCTACGAAACCCTCCGCACGATTTTTGGGCCGCCGATGGAGTGGGTTGCGGCCAACGCCAGTTGGTGGTTCAGCGGGTGGATGGGGTGGTTGCTGTGGGCCGGAATCCTTCGCTTTCTGATCCCCGTTGCTCACCCTTCCCTTCCCGACGAACGCCCGCTTGACCGCCGAAGAATGGTGATTGGCTGGCTCTCCATCCTCATCTTTCTGCTCACCTTCAGCGTTGTTGGCATCTACGAACTGCCGTTGCAGCCAGCCCAGCAGCAGGCAGCACCGCCAGCGGTGGTGGTGATGAACGGAGTTGTTCCGCCACCCAGATTATCCCCCTTTCCCGGTCCCTAACCGTGTGTCCAATTGCCGGTTGATCTCACGCTCGATGGTGCTTTTCATCGGGGAGAGCATCAGGCCAAGATTGACTTCAAGGACTATCTGGTTTTCGGAAACTTTGATGCGGCCATCGGTGCCCGAGCTTCGGATCACCATCTCGTCGCCGTACCAATCGCAGGTGGCGTTCAGCGTTGATTTCAGTTGCCGAGCAATTCCATCCACCGAGCGTTTGGCCGATTCTTTGCCAAGTGTGTGGTAGCGTTCTATTCTGATATCGGGCATGGTGTTGGTTGGTTTGTGATGTTCTGGTGAGTGGTGCTGCCTACCCCAACTCACGTTCCACTTTTTCCATCTCGCTGGCGGCGCGCTCCCAGGCGGCGTACAGGTCGCTTAACTTCCGGTTGGCTTCGGCAAGCTGGGCCTGCAAGTCGCGCATCTTGGTTGGGTTGCCGTAGATTTCGGGGAGTGCAAGCTGATCCTCGCAGTGGGTTCTCACTTCTTCGTTTTTGGCAATGTCCTGCTCGGTTTTCTCGATCTTCTTTTTCAGATCCTTGGTGGCTGCGTATCTGCGGTTTCGGGCCTCGGCTTCCAGCCGTTTTTGTTCTTTCCGGTCGCCGGCGGGTGGGGCTGATGTGGCGGTTGCTTCCGGTTGCTTGGTTGCCGATTTGCGGAACACATCATCAATGCTTCCGGTTTGCCGCCGCCGCAGGTAGTCTTCAATTCCCCCCAGCATCTCCTTCGTTTTCCGGTTGCGGAACTCCACGCATTTCCCCACAATCCCGTTCAAGAAATCGCGATCGTGCGAGACCATGATGATGGAGCCGTCGAAATTTATCAGTGCTTCCTTCAGCACTTTTTTGCTGGCCATGTCAAGGTGGTTGGTTGGCTCGTCGAAGATCAGCAGGTTCACCGGCTCCAGCAACAGCTTCGCCAACGCCAGCCGCGACTTCTCGCCACCGGAAAGCACACCAACATATTTGAAGACATCATCGCCATGAAACAGGAAGGCCCCCAGCAGGGTGCGGAGCTTCAGGCGGATGTCGCCGGTGGCAACTTCATCAAGGGTTTGCAGCACGGTTTTGCGTGGGTCCAGGTCCTCGGCCTGGTGCTGTGCAAAGTAGCCGATGCTGACGTTGTGGCCAATCACGCGGTTCCCCTGTTGGAACGATTCAATCCCGGCAATAATCCGGCTCATGGTGGATTTCCCTTCGCCGTTGCGACCCAAGAAGGCAATTTTTTCGCCGCGTTCCACCGCAACGTCCACGTTGTCCAGCACGTGGTTATCGCCGTACCATTTCCCCAGGCCTTGCATCTCCACCACCACGCGCCCGCTGCGTGGGGCGGGGGGGAACCGGAAGTGAACCGATTCTTCATCGCTTTCCGGCGGCTCAATCCTGTCCAACTTCTCCAGCATCTTCACCCGCGATTGCACTTGCGCGGCTTTGCTTGCCTTGTAGCGGAACCGCTCGATGAAATCCTGCGTCTCCTCAATCATCTTCTTCTGATTTTCGTACGCGGCTTGCTGCTGTTCGCGGCGTGCGTCGCGTTCGGCAAGGTAGCGGCTGTAGTTGCCGGCGTAGGTGGTTAGCCGCCGCATGGATAGCTCGAAGGTGCGGTTGGTGATCGCATCCAGAAATGCGCGGTCGTGGGAGATGAGAAGGATTGCCCCCTGGTAGTTCTGCAGAAAGTTTTCCAGCCAGGTGAGCGACTCAATATCCAAGTGGTTGGTGGGTTCGTCCAGCATCAGCAAATCGGGCTGGCGAAGCAGAAGTTTTGCAAGCTCGATCCGCATCTGCCAGCCGCCGCTGAACGTGGCGCAACTGCGGTCGAAGTCTTTCACCTCAAACCCAAGCCCCATCAAAATTTTCTCCACCTCACCTTCCAGTGCAAAGCCGTTCATGGCTTCGAACCGGTGTTGCAGTTCCCCCAGGTCATCAAGCAGGGAATGGTATTCTGGCGTTCCGGCTTCGTCGGCGCGTCGGGCAACTTCTTCGGTGGTTTCGATGATCTCCTGCTCAAGTTCCTTCGCCTCGCTGAAGGCTTTCATCACTTCGTCGCGGACGCTTGCATCGCTCAGGACCACCCCTTCCTGTGGAAGGTAGGCCACAACAGCATGGCGGCTGGTTTGCACCTGGCCCGATTCGGGGGCTTGCAGGCGCATCAAGATTTTCATCAGGGTGGATTTCCCCGCACCGTTTGCCCCCACCAACCCAACCCGGTCGCCCGGGCGGATCATGAAGCTGACATCGCGGAACAGATACTCGCCGCCGAACTGGACACTAACAACGTTGGTTGCAATCATGGCCGCGAAGATACGAAGCGGGGAAGAGGAGGGGAGGAAACGGGATGTTGAGAGATGTGAGGGAGGGCAGTTGTCAGTTGTCAGTGGTCAGTGGTCAGTTGTCAGTGGTGAGTTTCCGGCTTTGTCTTCATTTCACTCTTCCCATTTCACTCTTCACTCTTCGCTTCGGCTCCCTCTCCCACCCGCCAAATGTGAGGCAAGCAGCAGTGGCATCAGCTTGGGAGAGGGCGGGGGAGGTCAGTTGTCAGTTGTCAGTGGTGAGTTCCCTGTTCTTTCTTCATCTCACTCTTCACTCTTCACTCTTCACTCTTCTTTTCCCCGCGAAATATGGAGTATATTTTCTCATCTCAATCAGGGCGGCCACAGCGTTTATCCCCATGCAGCAACTACTTTCTGACATCCCTTTTGTTGTCACCGACATCGAAACCACCGGGCTATCGCCGGAGCGGAATCGGGTGACGGAGGTGGCGTGCGTCAGCTTGTTGGATGGTGAGATAGCCGCCCGCAGCCGCACGTTGGTGAACCCCGAGCAGTTCATCCCGCAGCAAATCCAACAGATGACCGGGATCACCAACGCAATGGTGTTGGCCGCGCCAAAAGGGGGGGAAATCTTCCCGGAGGTTCGTTCGTGGTTTCCTGATGGGGCGGTGTTTGTTGCCCACAATGCCCAGTTCGATCACAACTTTCTGCAGGCCAGTTTTGGCCGCTACGGGCTGTCGCCGTTACGCAATTCCGTGGTTTGCACAATCCGCCTGGCCAAGCGGCTGATGCCCAAACAGAAAGGATATTCGCTGGGGAATCTTGCGGGATATTTCGGCATTAAAATTCGCGGCCGCCACACTGCGTTGGGCGATGCCGAAGCAACCGCACGGCTGCTTGCGGAGTTTTTGGATATGCTGCAAGAGGAGCATGGCTGCGAGACAGTGGAGGATGTTCTGGCGTTCCAGCGGCGGACGATTGGTGCCTTCCGCGAAACCCCGCGCCACGTCAGCAACCTGGGGCCGAACATCACATCGCTTCCGTCGGGGTCGGGGGTCTATCGGATGCTGGACCGCAGCGGCCAGGTGCTCTACATCGGCAAGGCAAAACATCTGCGCGACCGTGTGGGAAGTTACTTCCGGCCCAGCGCGGAGCACACCAAGAAAATTCAGGAGATGGTGAGACGGGTGCGCAACGTGGAGGCAATCCCGACCGGAAGCGAGCTTGAGGCGTTGTTGCTGGAAACGCGGTTAATCAAGGAGCATCTTCCCCCGTACAACACCGCGCTGAAGCGGTTCCGCCGCCATGCGTTCATTCGGCTGAGTCTTCACGATCCCTTTCCGGCGGTGGGGCTTGCAACCGAAATCAGTGCCGACGGAGCCGAATACTTCGGCCCCTTCCGCAACCGCGAATCTGCCGAAGCGGTGTTGGATACCATCACGCGGTTGTTCCAGCTACGCAAGTGCCAGGAGATGCCAACCCCCGACCCCGCATTCCGGCCATGTTTCTACCACCAGATTGCACGGTGTGGCGCGCCCTGTTCGGTTCAGCAATCGTTGGGTGAGTACCAGCAGGAGGTTCACCGTGTGCGGGCGTTTCTTTCGGGGGCGGAAGATGGAATTTTACGCAGGATGGAGCGGGCAATGGAGCAGAGCGCCGAGGAGTTGAAGTTCGAGGAAGCCGCGATCCTTCGCGACCGATTAACCGAGCTTCAGCGGATTTTCAGCAGTGGCGAGCGTGTGGCCGATAGCATCAACGCCAACAATATGCTTGTTCTGCTTCCAGCCGAAGAGTTTGGAAAGCGGCATCTGTTTTTTATCCGCCATGGCCGCCTTGCTGGGCGCCTGCTTGTTGGCGGGCGGCTTCCCGAATCGGCGATACGCAAACAGCTGTCGCGCCTTTTTTTCACCGCCGAACCGCTTCCGCTGCAAATAGGAAAATTGGAGATTGAGGAAATGAGAATCGTGGCCAGCTACCTGTTCCAACAACGTGAGTTGGGGACATTCGTTCGGATTACCGGGGCCGAGGGGGTAGATGCGCTTATTGGCAAGTTGTTGGAGCAGGGGTGATTGCCAAATGTCGAATCAAGAATGGGGAATTTTGGAGTTGTCTCCGAATCTTACTCTGCCAACCACGTCCCACGATTCCCGACAAAAGTCATTGGTTATTGGTCATTGGTCATTAGTCATTGGTCAGAAGCCCGATTCCCGTCCCCCGATTCCCGTCCCCCGATTCCCGTCCCCCGATTCCCGTCCCCCGACTCACCGAAACCGCAACGCATCCACCGGACGAAAACGGGAGGCAACATAAGCGGGGAAGAGAGTTGAGAGAAGGCAGAGCACCACCGAAACAGAGATCACAATCAGGTAGTGCCACGGGTTCAGCCAGACCGGAACGGCATCAATGAAGTAGATATCAGCATCCAGCCGGATGAACTGGAAGTGTTGCTGTGCCAGGGTGAACGCCAGTGAAATCAAGCAACCCAACGCCGTCCCGACACCCCCGATCAGCAACCCTTGCCCCACAAACACCGACATGATCCCCCCCGGCCCAGCACCCAGCGTTGTCAGCACGCCGATGGACTCCGTTTTCTCCAAAATCATAATCAGCAATGTGGAAACGATGTTGAAGACCGCTACAATGCTGATAAGGGTCAGCACAATCGGAATCGGGACCCGCTGAAGATCGAGCCACGCAAAAAACGGGGCGAAGATGTCGTAGAACGTCTGCGAAAAATGGGGGTAGCCCAGCGCGACGCTGATGCGTTGGGCGGTTTCGGCAACGCTATCCACGTCGCGGATCAGGATGTCGTAGCCGGTAATCTGGTCATCCTGGTATTTCCACAATCGCTGCGCGGTGGCCAGCGAGGTGTAGGTGTAGATGTCGTCATGCTCGGCCATTCCGGTGCGGTACAGCCCGCCCACCACAAACTGCTCAATCCCCGCGGGATTATCGGGGCTTGGGGTCCCGTTTGGGGCGAACACCAGAGCGGTGTCCCCCGGTTTCAGTTTCAGTTTTGCCCCAAGCCGCTGGCCAATCACGATGGTTGGAAGCCCGCCGGGGGCTGGTTCCGGCAGGTCAAATGTTCCGGCAACGATTCTGTTCCGAATGGTTGAGAGGTCGGTGGCGGCATCAATCCCCTTCACCAAAATCCCCTCCAGCCCGGCTTTAGACCGGATGATCCCCTCGCGCCGAACAAACGGACTGACGTTGGTGACTTGGGGGTCCAGCGTTGGCAGGTTGGCAACAACGTCGCGGTATCCGGTTAGGGGGCTGCCTTGTTTGATGGAGGTAACTTCGATATGCCCCATGAAGGAGATCATGTTGCTGCGGAGGGTTTTGTCGAAGCCATCCAAAATGGCCAGCGAGACCAGGAGTGCGGTGGTTCCGAACATCACGCCAAGCGTGGCAATCAGGGTGATAAAGCCGATAAATCGGTTACGGCGGGCGGGGGCAAGGTAGCGTCGGGCAATGAATAAGGCCCAAGTTCGGAAGTGCATGGCCCCAAGATAGGAAGAGAAAAAGAACGCGCCAGCACCCGATTGTGGCCAAAACGGAGGAAGGGGGGGGAAGCCACCGTGGCCTTCTTAAAACTTCTGAAAAACTTTTTTTACTGTTCGGTAACCCCCCCTCAAAAATGTGTTCCCTATCTTTGGCACTCTAAAGGCACATATCCACTCTTACTTTTATCCATACAGGAGCACCTGACATCATGGCCGACAGCACTGCAGTAGTAGCAAAGAAGGGTCTAGAGGACATCATTGCCGGAACGTCAGCGGTCTGCTTTATTGACGGTCGCGAAGGGCGGCTGATCTATAGAGGTTACGACATCCACGACCTTGTGAACGGTGGCGCGACCTTTGAAGAAGTAGCATATCTGGTTCTGAACGGCGCGTTGCCGAACCAATCACAGCTTGATGAATTCATCGGGCAAATCCGTGCTGAGCAGAACTTGCCCAGCGAAATCCTTGCGCAGATGTTGCGCCTTCCCGCCAGCGCCAACGGAATGGAGGTGCTGCGCACAATCGTCAGCAACCTTTCCTTCTTCGATGAAGACGTTGCCGACAACAGCCGCGAAGCCAACTACCGCAAAACCATCCGTTTGATTGCCAAAACGCCGTTGGTGGTGGCGCTGTTCCACCGCATCCGCTCCGGTGGCGATTTGGTGATGCCGCGGAACGACCTCTCCATTGCCGGGAACTTCCTCTACATGCTGTTCGGGAAGGAACCATCGGCGGCCCACACACGGGTGATTGATGTGGCACTAACGCTTCATGCCGACCACGAGTTCAACGCCAGCACCTTCACCGCACGCTGCATTGCCGCAACCTTGTCCGATATGCACTCGGCAGTAACCGGCGCAATCGGCGCGCTGAAAGGCCCGCTGCATGGTGGCGCAAACGAGCAAGTGATGAAAATGCTGCTGGAGATTGGCGAAGTTGCCGCTGCAAAAGAATGGATCACCGATGCACTGGCTTCCAAGAAAAAAGTGATGGGCTTTGGCCACCGCGTCTATAAAACCGAGGACCCACGCGCAACGCATCTTCGCCAGATGTCCAAACAACTGGGGGAAGAAGCAGGGGAGACAAAGTGGTTCGAGATGTCGCGGATTATCGAAGATTACGTGCTTGAGCAGAAACACCTTTATCCAAACGTGGATTTCTACTCAGCCTCGGCCTACTACATGATGGGAATCCCGATTGACCTGTACACCCCAATTTTTGCGATGAGCCGCATGGTGGGGTGGACCGCACACATCATGGAGCAGCAAGCCGACAACCGGATTATCCGCCCAGCAAGCGAATACACCGGCCCAACCGAGCTGAAGTACGCCCCGATTACCGAGCGCAACTAAGCCTTCGATTATCAGTTTTTCAGGAACGCCCTGCCAATAATGGTATGGGCGTTCCCTTTTTTCTGGCATCTGGAAGCCGTACATTTTTCCTCTGCGCTTCAAACTCTTTCGTTCACAATTCCTACCGATCGCCATGAAGCAAGCCAAAAATTCTTCAACTTCACTCCTATCACCCGATTCCTTGTTCGGGAGCTATCCCACGCTACCGCGTTGGGCATGGGTTGCCGTTTGGGCAACCATTACAGTGCTGTTGGGAATGACGATCACGTACGTCTGGAGCCCTGACACCGCAGTGTTCTATTTGCTTGGCAAGCAGTTGCTGGAAGGGAAGGTGATGTTCCGTGATTTTATTGACAACAAACCACCGCTCATCGCTTGGATTTATGCGGGCGGGATATCCTTGTTCGGCTCGCAATCGTCTTCCATCCGAACCCTTGATTGCATTGTTCAGATAATTACCTGCGGGGTAATGATTAGCCTTGTGCGAAAGGCAACAGGAAATAGCCTTTGGGCGGTGACAAGCGCTCTGCTGTATGCAATCCTGTATTCCGGATTAGGTTTTATGAATTCAGCACAAACGGAGTCGTACGCTGGCATCTGTGCTGTTTCGGCATTATGGCTTCAATTACACAAGCGGACCGGTTGGGGGTTATTTTCGGCAGGGTTTCTTTTAGGAGGGTTGTTTACCCTGAAATACCCAATGGGAATAATGCTTGCGATTGCGGTGGTGGCTGAGTTCTGGTTTTTTCGGGATACTGCAAAAAAAATGCTGCAACGGGCTTTGTTCTTAATCGCTGGATTTTTAGTTGTTCCACTGCTGTTGGTTGTGTGGCTGGTTTCGTCCGGCGCGTGGGCTAATTTTCTTGAAGCCAGTGGGTTCATGTCGAAGTATGGAACAATTCAATGGCAAAACCCTTCGTTGTTACTCAAAGTCTATTTGTCGGGTGTTCCATCATATTTTGGAGATGATTATTCGATGCTGCTAGTTTTTTCAACAGCGATAGGCATATTCCTATCAATTCAATCGGGTGGGCTTGCTCGCCAAGAAGTAGGCCAAACACTGCCGATAAACTTCAACAACAATGTTAATTTTACCGGCAGCGTTTTACTCCGCGTAGCAACGTTAGGCTTTCTAGGGCTTGTTCTGACGGTGTTGATTGAAGGTAAAATGGCAGATTATCATTTCTCTAGAATTTTTTCACTTGGGGCGATTCTTGCGGGGGCTGGGGTGTTGGTATTGCTATCGCTGCTTCGATATGCGTTCAGGAAGGATTTCTTTGGAAAAATAATTGCTTTGCTGGCTGCGTGTTTGTTACTTGTGTACAGCCCGCTTTCGCGGATGTTCCGCAACACAATTGCTGTGTATTTTCAAACAGTGCAGGGAAAAACATATTGGGGTTACGAGCCGGTTGTGAAAGGGCAGTATCTAGAATTACAGCAGATTGATTCCCTACTTGATGCCAGCGGAACGCCGCAGGATACGCTGTATGCTTCCTCCCTTTCCACTGGGTTGGCGTATGTTGTTACCGAGCGAATGCCACCATTTAAATTTACCTATTCAATGTTTTTTTGTGCCGATTTTGCACCGCACCACTGGAAGCAAGAAACCGCTAACTACCTGCTTGCTTCGGTGCCAAAATGGATATTAACGGAACAGAATGATGAAAGCCCAACAATGACGGGAAATAACTTTTCTTCCGAACAAGGGCTTCGCCGGCTTCCTGGGGTGGATTCTTTATTGAATACGCGATACCAAGTGGCAATGCGTACTCCGGTGGCGCGGTATATTCTGTTCAAACGAATTGACCCCAACGGAAGCTGATTGCGGCGGCCTTACCAATCCTCCCCAGCAAACTGAAGTTTCACCCGCTCGGCTTCGGCGCGGCGGTTGTCGGCAATTAGGGCTTGCTGCAAAAGCTCGGCAATCTCTTCGTCGTCGGGAAGCCACTCAAATCCGATTCGCAAAATCTCCTCGGCCCCGGCTGCATCCCCTTCGCGAATCAGTGCTTTGGCAATATCCACCGTTGCCCCGCGCAGCCGTGTCTCGAAATCTTCGCGGACGGCCTCGAAATAATCATCATACAGTGACGGGAAGGGAACCTCGCCGGCGGCGGTTTGCAACGCATGAAGCAGCTGGGTGCGGGCGCGCGAAAGTGCGCGCTGTTTGGCCGCAGCCATTGCCCCGTTTAGTGCGTCCCAAGCCTCCAGAATATCCACGCTGATGAAATCGAAATTCAGCCGAATGGTCTCGTCATCCCGCAACAATGCTTGGTCGCCAAGCAATTTCCGAAGGCTTGCAATGGCCATGTTGACGGTTTTGCGTGCAAGCTCAAAATCTTTCCCTTCCTCGCCAGCCGCCAGCAAATAAAATTCCTGTTTTGATAACGGGCGGCGGCTCATCCGGTCGGCAACTAACAGCCCCAAAATGGATTTCATCCGCCCGCCACGCACTGGCTGCACCGTGCCGTCGGCTAGGGTGAACTCCACACGGCCAAGCATGGTGAGCTTGCATTGCTGGCTGCGGGTTGCGGCCGCGTGCTGCTGCCGAAATTGTTTCTGCAGATCCTCAATCCGCTTCTTCCACATTGCTTGCTCTTTTTCCGGCAAGTGGCGGCCGCAATGCTTCATCATCATTTCCATGCAGCCTATCATTGCCCGCTGGTGATACCACTCCAATCGGTTTGTGAACGCTGCGTGGACCTCACGTTCGCGCCCTTCCAGTAGGTTGTTCCCTGTGGTTTTGCGGACTAACTCTATCAGTTGTAGGCCAATGGTGAACAGGTAAAACCCGCTTTCGTGGGTGGTGACTTCTGGAATCAGAATCTCATTCACGGTGTTGGCAACCGTTGTTGGGTCATCGTTCAATGCTTCCACCAGACGGCGGTAGGGTGAGAAGGAGGGTTTCTGCAATGCCCCCTGCATCCCACCCCAATCACCAGCAAGAACAGCATGACTGTACGCCCAGAAATGATCTTCCGAAATTATTGGAAGATTGAACGTGCGCAGCAACGCATCGGCCCCGGCGGCTTCCCCCGACAAAATGGTGTGATAGCCCAATGCGTGCTGAAAACTGACCCGCAGTTCGCCCAACATATTTTGCGGCAGCGACCTGATGAATACCTCCCATTCTTGTAAAACCTCATTGGCATCCTGGCCAAGCATCAGTTTGGCGAACAAGGCTTTGGAACTGGCAAGCGCGTAGTTCCGCCAGTGGCCCATATCTTTGAACGTCCGCAGCGCGCTTGGGAGCATTTCCGTGAATTTGTGGTATTGCCCCGCCGAATGCAGCAGCCCCAGGGTTGCCACAAACCAATGCGACGTTGGCGGGAAATTCTCCCGTTCGATTCGCTCCAACAATGCCAATCTCCGTTGCACATCATCGGCGGTGAAGAACAGCGGGAACAACTGCGGGACCAGGCCCTGGGCAATCTCGCGCCGAACATCGGGGGGGATGTCGTGGCTGTCCAAAAGATCAATCACCCGCTGCTCAAGGTGGTCGCTGCCTTCAATCTGGTTGTAGTAATGGAACCGGGCAACTCCGTTCAGGAAATAGAGGTAATCGTTGCTGAAACGTAGCTCCGGCGCACGTTCCAGAATTACTTCCCCTTCGTTCCAAGCCTCCAATCCAAGCTCAACATTAGGATGGGGCATCTGGGAGTTGAGCAATCCCAGCACGCGCAAGCGGTGGTTAAGCAGATGGTGGGGAAGCTCCCCAGAAGTTTCTTGTAGATACTCTTGGATGGTGGCGGCCAATGCTGCCGAACGGAACTCACGAATTTGCAGCGTTGTTCGCATGTTCAACGCCCGCAACCGAAGCTCCAGAAACTCGGCTTCGTTCCACCAGCGGCTGTTGGCATCGTACAACTTCAACGCCACCTGCCCAATCTGCAGCCGAATACTCCAATCGGTGGTTCCCGTAATCCGCAGCCCAATGCTGATGAGTGAATGAATCAGCACGGCAAGCGTATCGGGGGGAAACGCTATCTGCGTTGCGTGGCGGTCCAGATACTCAATGGGGGCGATTGCAAACAGCGGCAGTTGCTGCTGGATAATGCTTGCAAGCCGGTGGCCGGTTTCCACCGTTGCGGTTGCGGCCACCTCCTCCAGTAAGTAGTGATGCAGCAGTGTGTGGGTGAAGGTCAGCAACGGAGTTTGGCTTGCCGAGCTGGT
Source organism: Chlorobiota bacterium (assembly GCA_016788565.1). Taxonomy (GTDB): domain Bacteria; phylum Bacteroidota; class Ignavibacteria; order OLB7; family OLB7; genus OLB7. The sequence continues at coordinate 53,437 of JAEUSP010000124.1, forward strand.
GATGGAGGTTGCCGAAAGCAATGCCGGAGCAAGCACCCCCTTGAAGATCAATCCTGCAATGGCATTGGCCGAATCTTCAATTAACAGTGCGGCGGCTTCGCGTGCAAAAATTTCCCCCAGCAACGAAAGCTGCCCGGCAAGCTGCCGCTCCTTGTGATCCAAATGCGCAACCATCCCTTCGGCCAGCAACCTCACGTTCCGCTCCAGCGATGTCTGGAAGCCGGCGGTGTCGAACCGGATGTGAACGTTTCCATCGGGTAGCTCGGTTGCCGGTTCGGCACGCAACGCACCGCGCAGAACCGACCGCAGCGCAAGCGGATTGCCAAGCGTCCGCTGCTGAAGCTGGGCAAGCAACGCAGGATTCAGATTGCTGCTGAACAGTTGGTTCCACAGTTGTGCAAGTGCGCGTTCTGGAATTCCCGGAAGCTCCAACTCCAACACAAGGTGAGGTTCCAGCACGCCACGCACCGGAAGGTCCAACGGGCGCGCAACGCACAGCAGTGTGATAGGCTCGTTGGCAATCCCCCCAAGCAAGGTTGCAAACTCGCCAACGGAGTGCTGCGGAAGCAGATGGATGTCCTCGATCACAATCGCCACCGGGCGCAGCCGCGCCAGCCGTTGCAATGCGGCGATGATGGAGTGGAGCGTCCCTTCCGGTTCGGCACGCAACAACTGCCGGGCGGTGGGGATCAGATAGAGTGATTGTGCAATCAACGGGGTGATGGCATTGGCCGCCGCAGGGTGAAGTTTGATCCGCACCACAATCACGCCGGCGGCTTCGCAGTTGGGGATTACTTCATCCAGCAATCGTGATTTCCCGGAACCAGCTTCCCCCACCACCAACCCCGCACGCAACGCGCCGGAATCGGCAGGGCGTTGGCAGAAATCGAGCAACCGCTGGAACTCATACTCCCGCCCAATGAAGGGGAGTATTCCGTGGTTGGCAAAATCAAGCAGTGCTTGCATGGGGAGTTGGTTGGAAGAGTTGGAAGAACAATGGGGCGCGCATCTAAAATTAGCAAGCGAAGGGGGAAAACAGTTGGTGGAAGATCGACGGCTTCCCGGTTCGGTGGCTCCGCTCATACTTCGACAGGGCTCAGCATGAGCGGGGACGCTGTTCGGTGGCTTGAATCATACTTTGCACACGAGCTTGAGATACGCCAAAAAAATTACCCGGCAGCGATGCTGGCAACCGCCATGTAGCAGCCGATAATCAGCAGCACAAACCCAACGCAGGCAAGGAATCCCAGAATATCGAACCGTGTTGGCCGCCAAAACATCAGGTTGGTTCCGGGGAACAACTTGTTCTGTTCAACCAGTTCCGGGTTGTTGATTTTTTCTTGAACCAAGCGGGCATCTTCTTCAGGGTCGGCAACGGCGGGGGTGTGGATTCGGGCGTAGAAATCGCGCAGCACAGGCTCGGCATTTGGCTTGGTGAGGAGTGAAAAAAGGATCAAGAACAGGAACGGAAGAATCGCATCTACTAGCAAGTTCGCGGTGGAAATCCCGGCGTTTGACCATTCGGAAAAATCCACCCCAACTGCCGACATCATGTAGATGTTCGTTCGGAACAACCCTTCGCCGCGCGGCCCCTCCGGCGTTTCCACAACCCGCTCGAAATAGATACCAACCGGAGCCACCCGCTCGGTTTTTGTGATCTTCTGGCCAACCGTTTTTGCTTTCCCCAACTTCACGTCGTCCGCCGTTGTGCGCGATTCTGCGCTCACAATCCGCTCGGTGGTTTGTTGGGTTAGCGTGGGGTTGGTGCGCATTCCGGTCAGCTCCGGCAAGGCATTGGGGATGATGATGGTGAGGGTGATGGAGAGAATAATTTGTGCGGCCACCGCCCGCGTGTTCAGCTTCCGCCAAAAATAGACTAACCAGAATGTTGGCCCCACAATCGCCCCAATCTGCAAGGCATATTTGAAGACGGCAACAATGTCATCGGCACGCAGCGCAAAGTAGATGGAGGAAGCAAGGATCAGGAAGACGATCAGCCGACCGATCAGCATCTGGCGTTGCTCGGTGGTTGTGGGGCGGAGTGTGAGGTAGATATTTTTCACGAACGCTGCCGAGGCATCCAGTGATGCGGTTGCCGCGCCATCCATGTTTGCCGAGAAAATGGCAGCAATCATCAGTCCGATTGCGCCAACGCCCAGAAGGTCGCGGGTCATCACCCCCCAGATGTTGGTGGGGTCCGAGACTTGCCCGGCGTACAGCCCCACCGCCAGCAGCCCAGTAAACGCCCAGCCGATCATCATAAACCGTTTGAAAATGCTTCCGGTAACTAAGCCAATCCGTGCCGAGCGGTCATCCTTTGCCGAGCCACCCATGGTGAAATTTTTGGGTGCGTTCACCACAAGGTTCAGCAGTGCGAAGCTGGCCACGAAGTACCACGTGTAATCGCTTGCCGCGCCGCTGCCGAACAGTTGGAACATGGCATTGGGAACGGTTTGCTGCATCCCGGAAATGCCGCCAATCTGCGCCAGCGCAATCGGGATCAGCACCAGCGAAAGGAAGATGATAAGCACCCCCTGCACCACATCCAAAATGGCAACCGCGAACAACCCGCCAAGCATGGTGTACAGCGCGATTAGCCCAGCGTAGATGAAGTAGAACGTGGTGAGGTCCAGATAGGAGATGAATGCTTTCAGCTTCCCTTGCTTCTCCAATTCTTGCAGCGATTTCAGTTCCGATTGTTCGGCGGTTGGTAGGGTGGCGTAGTCTTTATTTTTCAGGATTTTCAGGCGTGCAAAGCCATCAATGGCGGCTTGTTCATCGGGGGTGTACTCGGTGGCGGGTTTGGCCATCATTGCTTGCAAGGTTTTTCCGGTCAACAGGTATCCGGTGGCGTTGCCGTAGGCCGCGCCGCACACCAGCACCAGCGCGTACAGCCCAGCAAGGAATCGGCTTTCGAAGCGGTGGAGGAACAGGTCGGCGGGGCCCAGGTAGCGTGCGCGGCGTTGCAGCGCGGCAATAAACCACTGGAATGGAGTATGGAACAGCACAAGGTTTTGGAACCAGACCCCCTGCAAACCCTGCCGATAAATTTCGCGGGTTACGCCGGCGGCTTGGCCCGCGTCGGTCATGTTCCCAAAATTCAGGAACGCCGTCAGCCACTTGCCGAAGGAGCGGCTCCCCTGGTAGAAATCGCCAGTGGTTTTCACCCGCCGCCGCGCCCGCAAGCCAATGGCCAGCATCAGTGCAAAAAAGAGGAGCAGGACAAGCCAGTCTATCAGATGAAGGCCGAGGAAGTTCATGGTAGTTGCGGGATAGGCTGTTGATGTTGAAGGAGGGGCAATTGCAATGCTGTATTCATGGCGCCTGCGATTGCCTTCCGAAAAATGCGGAAACTCGCCAGATTTCAGCAGAGCAAAAAAAAATCTTGGAGGAGACAGACCGAAATAGCAATTTCCAAGAAACCTTTTTGTGGCAGGTGGTGTTTTGGAACCACGCCTGCCTATGCCAATTACTTCAAGGAGCAAACAACAGAACAGACAACCAGCATACCTACATATCTCTGATTGACCTTCATTCGACTCAGTTATACACGTTAACCATTTCAACCAACTCGGAGGAGACTGTGAATCAATCTACCATTGTAAGACTGTGGCTATCAGTCTTGCTGCTCTTTAGCATTGCACTTCCGCTACAAGCGCAGTACGCAATGCAAACCCCACCGGCCAGCAACATGCCATGGAACAACTATGTTGCTGCCATCATCCCGAACAGCTTCAACAGCATCATCGGGCAAACCGGGACAACCCTTGTTCCCGGAAGCACTGGCCAAAACTTCCCGTATGAGTGGCGAATTCCGCTGCAATTTACCTTCAACTTCTTGGGGGTAAACTACCCAACCGGGTACAACATGGTGGCTTCGATGTCGGGGTTTGTTGGGTTCAATAATCCAACCTACTTGAACGGAGCCTACTACCCTTACTTGTACTACCAAACCAGCACTTTCTATTCTTGGTACAACAAAGTCATCTGGGTCTATTCAGCTGACTTAACCACAACGCCATCGCAAGCTGGTATTTACTGGCGTACCGATGGCCCAATTGGCAACCGTGTGCAAACCATTGAGTGGCGCGTGCAGGGGATCAGCCAACCAGCGGGCAATCCGGGCAACTTCCAGCTGAAGTTGTACGAGACGCCATCGGGGAAAATGGAGTTCCTGTACGGGCCAAACTCCATCAACCGGAATGAACCGGGCCCAAGCAAATTGGGATATGGCGCATTGGTTGGTGTTAAAAATCTGGGGCAGGGGCAAGGCGTTCCTGCTGGTAGCGATGCCGAGAAATTTGTGATTCTTCAGAATCCAAAAACGAATCCGGACACGCTTGCCATCACCCGCGTTCCAACCATCAACTATGTTGGCGTGCTGGCAAACTACCCGATATTATACGCTTACTACCCAAGCTACGCGCCACCAACGTTCATCTACCGTTCAACGCAGATTTGGCACTACGAATTCCCGACAAAAGATGGCCAGCAGATTGGCTATCGGCTTTCGCCGGTGTTCGATGACGTTGCTGCTGATTCGGTCTGGTTTACGCCGGAGCGGCTTGGCAACACCTACTTGGGTGGAAGCACGATTACCGTGAATGGAACATTCCTCAACGTTGGGAAGAACGTTCGCCAAAATGTTCCGGTGCAGGCAAAAGTGTACCGCGACCAGGACCTTGTGAATCCAGTGCTGACGTTGGATGGAACGGCGTTTACCACCGGAGCAGGGCAGGGGCAAAAATCCACCATCGTGCTTGGCCAGGTTACTCCGCCAGTCACCGACATCACCGGCATCTACACGGTGAAAATCTACTCGCGGCTCACCAGCCCGATGGATCAAGATTTCAGCAACGACACGCTGACAGGTCAGTTCTCCATTGCCAAGCCAAACGATGTTCGGCCCTGGGCAATTTTGCAACCGTATGAGAACAAGCCACCGCTGAACTATCAATACCCAGTTGGTGTTGGCGTTCCGGTTGAAGTGCGGTTCTTGAACGCAGGATTCAACACTCAGGTTGATGTTCCGGTTGGCTACGAGATTCGCGACAATGCTGGTTCAGTGGTTTATGCCAGCCCAGCAATTGTGCCGGGGCAATGGCAGCCAGCAACCTTCCGTGATTTGAATTTGAACCCGTGGGTTCCAATCCGTCCGGGGCGTTATTACCTGAAGGTGATGACCAATCTCCACAATGACGAAAACCGCCTGAACGACACGCTTCCAAACTGGAAGTCATGGGGTCAGCCGTTCGATGTGAACTACGAGATTGAGCTTGAAGCACTGCTTGCTGGTGTCACGCCGCACTCACCCGTGGAGTTCCAGTCGTATCCTGACGGTCGCCCAGTTCCGGTAAGCGCAGGCTTCCGCAACAACGGCTTGGCGGATGCAACGAACGTCCCAGCAACCGTGGTGATTAAAAACGAGGCAGGGCAGATCGTCTATTCCCGCACTGCAACCATTCTCAGCATTGCAAGCGGTGGCGCGCCAATGACCCAGGGGTTCCCGGATTTTATCCCGAACGGCGCAGGAGGCTATTGCCTGACCGTCACCGTCAGCGACCCACAAGACCCGGTGACGGAGAACAACTCAACGACATGGTGCTTTAACGTGAAAGCCCGGTACGCAGGGACGTACCGCGTTGGATTTGGCGAACACTTCCGCACGATCAGCGAAGCATGGGATTCGGTCAGCACCTAC
>JAEUSP010000030.1 GCA_016788565.1 Chlorobiota bacterium
GGGGGGTGAGGGCTGGCAGCCGACAAGGAATTTCCGATCAAACCAGCCTATGCAATCTATGCCAACCAAGAGTTCGTAACCGTCCAAGCCGAGCGCGCGTCGCGGCAACTGATGTTTGCTGTACTTTTGCGACCGCTACCGGGGAGCCATATTTCGTCCGATAGTAACAACAATCGTTTTCCCATTTCATGCAGCCTGACCAACCAGAACAGAGCAATCAACCCAAGCAAAAGCCCGACGGTGCGGCTGCGCACGCGGTTGTTTCGCACCCGTCGCTCACCCAAAAACAGCGGCGAATCGGCGAGCGGTTGATTGAGTTCGGGATTTACTCTATCTCGGCAACCTCCATCATCTTCATCTTCCTGATCTTCCTGTTCGTGTTCCGCGAAGCATCACCGATATTTTTTGGGGGATCGGAGGAAGCAAAAAAGGACACCGCTGCCGCCGTTGCGCAAACCGGAAGCACCCCGCCCGACACTGCCACGCTGGAAGCCGAGGTCTATAATCCCGAAGCGGAAAATATACCGACGCAATCCTCGGCTGGCGATTCTGCGGCCAGCCCAATTGCCACAACAACGCCCAGCCCCGCGCCGCCGCAAACAGCCGAAATTGAAGCCGAGCGCGCCCGCCAGATTGTTGGCGAAGATTATCCAATTCTGGAGCATGAATCCCCGGTGGAAATTTCCTACTTAGCCCACGATAACTGGCAACCGAACTCGGAACATCCCCGCTACGGTATTTACCCGATTATTATTGGCACGCTAAAAACCACGATTGTGGCAATGCTGTTCGCTGTTCCGCTGGCAATTCTTGCGGCGATGTACACCGCATTTTTTGCACCAAAATGGATACGCGAAACGCTGAAACCAGCCATTGAATTGCTTGCCGGAATCCCCTCGGTAGTGCTCGGTTTTTTCTGTTTGATGACCGTGGCCACCGTTGTGCAATCGCTGTTCGGATTGGATTTCCGATTGAACTCCATCGTTGGCGGAATCGGGCTTGGCTTGGCGGTGATTCCCATCGTTTACACCATCTGCGACGATGCGCTGCGCGCGGTCCCAGGTTCGCTTCGGGAAGCATCGCTGGCGGTGGGCGCAACCGAATGGCAAACGGCCTACCGGGTGATGCTTCCGGCGGCAACGCCAGGAATTTTTGCGGCAATTTTGCTTGGCATCGGTCGCGCTTTTGGCGAAACAATGATTGCCCTGATGGCCACCGGAAACGCCGGTACATTTAATTGGAGTTTCACCGAACCAGTCCGCACCTTTGCCGCAACCATCGGCGCAGAAATGGGGGAAGTGGTGTTCGGTTCGCCCCATTATCAAGTGCTGTTTTTCTTGGGAGTTCTGCTGTTCATCTTCTCGTTCATCATCAACTTCATCACGGAGTTTTATGTGAAAGAACGGCTCATTAAAAAATTCCGGGGAGCGTAAGCAATGGCCAAGAATACAACGATTTTCCATGGCGAACGGGGAAGCATTTTGGGCTTCTTTGCTACGGGGCTTCCGCTGCTGGCGGTTATCATTGTGCTGCTGTTTGTTGTGGTCATTATCGGCAATTTCATTGTTACCGGATCGGGTCACATCAGCTGGGAGTTTTTAACTGACTCCCCGCGAAACATGAACACCGAAGGGGGAATTTTTCCGGCGATTTACGGAACAGCATTGCTGGTGCTGATTATGACACTTGCAGCGGTTCCGGTCGGAACCATCACCGCACTCTATTTAACCGAGTACGCAAAGCGAACCTCTATTTTTGCGCGTGTAATCCGCTTTGCGGTGAACACGCTGGCTGGCGTTCCATCAATCGTGTTCGGGTTGTTCGGGTTGGGCTTTTTTATCCAAACCGTTGGCAGCCAGATAGACACCGTCCGCTACGGCCAAAAAATGGATGACCTGCGGACGGTGCTGGCCGCAAGCTCGTCGCCAATTTCGGCTGGCAAGCAAGCAACAATCAACGACATCAAAATTTTTCTGGAGAATAATGAGTTTGATTGGAGCGAGCAGATACGTGAGTTAGATGTGTACCCGGAAGGAACAGTTTCCGCTGTGAGCAGCAATCAGTTGGTGGAATATCTCTCCGAAAAAAAAGAACTGAAATGGGGGAAGCCTTCGTTAATTTGGGCAGCCCTGACGCTGGCGTTGCTAACGCTTCCGGTGGTAATTGTTTCCGTGGAGGAAGCCTTGCGAACGGTCCCCCGGGAAATTCGGGAGGCCAGCTTGGCGTTGGGGGCAACCAGATGGGAAACAATCTGGCGCATCGTTCTCCCAAATTGCGTCCCCGGAATTTTAACCGGATCAATTTTAGCGGTCAGCCGTGGCGCGGGTGAGGTTGCTCCAATTTTGTTTACGGGCGCGGTGTATTCGTTGCAAGAATTACCGTCGGCGGCCAGCGATCAGTTCATGCACTTGGGATATCACCTCTACATCCTTGCCACGCAATCCCCCGATGTTGACGCTACCCAGCCCTTGCAGTACGCCACAACGCTGGTGTTGCTTGGGCTAACGCTGGCCTTAAATCTAACAGCAATCATGCTCCGCTCACGATTACGGAAACGAAAATTGGTGTAAGCCTGACAATGCCCAAACTGGGCAAAAGAACTGCTAAAAAAAGGCTTGCCAGTATTACCGACTACCAATCATGAAAAAAGAAGAAATCATAAAAATTCACACCCACAACTTGTCGCTATTTTATGGCGATAAGCAGGCACTGAAAGATATTTCGATGACGATGAACGCCAACAAAGTGACGGCGTTCATTGGCCCATCGGGGTGCGGGAAAAGCACATTTATCCGCTCGATAAATCGAATGAACGATTTGATTGAGGGGGTGCGGATTACCGGTGAGGTGAAAATTGAAGATGTGAACATCTACGCGCCGGAAGTGAGTGTTGCGAATTTGCGGAAGCGGGTGGGAATGGTGTTCCAAAAATCGAACCCATTTCCAAAATCTATTTATGAAAACGTTGCCTACGGCCCCCGGATCAACGGCATTACCGACAAAGCCCAGCTTGATGATATTGTTGAGCGAAGCCTGAAAGGTGCTGCACTTTGGAACGAAAGCAAAGACCGTTTGACAGCATCGGCGTTGTCGCTATCGGGGGGGCAGCAGCAGCGGCTGTGCATTGCCCGCGCCATTGCCGTAAACCCCGATATTTTGCTGATGGACGAGCCATGCTCGGCACTGGATCCAATATCAACCAGCAAAGTTGAAGAACTTATTTTGGAGCTGAAGGAGAACTACACCATCGTGATTGTCACCCACAGTATGCAGCAGGCCGCGCGCGTCAGCGATTACACCGCTTTCTTTTATGTTGGCGAACTGATTGAGTTCGGTTCCACCCGTGATATTTTTACCAACCCAAAGAAAAAACAGACCGAGGATTATATCACCGGGCGGTTCGGATAGTGGTGTGGCGGCGCAGAGCAAGGATGTGCAAAAAACCGAAAACAGAACAGAGGAAAACAGCATGATTAAAACATTTGAAGATCAGCTTGATAAACTTCGCACCCGCATTATCAAAATGGGGAGCTTGGTGGATGAACAGGTGGAGTATGCCTTCCGCTCGCTGGTTGAGTGGGACACCGCAATGGCGCGGCTGGTGATGGATCGGGACAGCAAGGTTGATAAACTTGATTTTAAAATTGAAAAGCAGTGCCAACGAATTTTTGCGTTGCAGCAGCCCGTTGCGCGTGACCTTCGGCTGATTATGGCCGCGTTAAAAATCAACAACGACCTTGAGCGGATGGGGGACCTTGCGTTCAACGTTGCGCGCGCTGTGGAAGGGTTGCTTCCGTTCCGCACGTTTGTTGAGCAGTTGGACCTTTCGCAGATGACCGAGGCGGTGCACACCATGGTGAAATTGACCATTGATAGCTTTGTCAATAATGACCCGGAGTTGGCCATCACCACCATGAAAAGTGATATGAGGGTGGATCAGTACGAAGCCCGATTAAATCGCCGAATTGTGGAGATGATGAAGCAGAATCCAGAATTTATTGAAGGTGGGGCAATGCTGATTGTGTTGCTGCGGAACATGGAGCGGCTTGCCGACCACGCAACCAACATCGCCGAAGATGTGATCTTCTTCACCGAAGCAAAAATTGTCCGTAACCGCTTCGATTCCGAAGCATTCGACGCGCTGCAACGTGAGCTTCACGGTGAAGAAGAGAAGGATGACGAGTAATTGATTATTGATAATTGAAACGGGAACGCCGCTTGGTGGTTTTTGCACCAAGCGGCGTTTTTTTTAGCAATTCCCCCCGAATATTTTTCCGTCCACGGTTGTCAGCTGATCCAGCCGAATTTCTTGGCCGGATGATAGTTGCAGAAATTCCTGCGCTTCTCGCGAAAAAACATCGGTGATTGTTGCGTTTGCGTTGTGTTCGTTTTCGGCAAAATCGCGCCACGTGATCTGGACCGTTTGCCGCCGTGTTGCCAAGTCCAGCAGTTCATCATGCAACGAACAGGAAATTGGGTTGTAGGTTGGTTGCTTCATCTGGTTGTTATCCTTGTTTTTTTACTATGTTTTTTCACCACTTCACCTCCGTCACCGTGCGTGCAAAAAACGTTCCGATTCCATCGCCGCTAACGTTCCATGCAATCGCGCGGTCTTGGCTGCCAAACGGGTTGTCGCTATCCTCGGCAAACATATTGTTGTAGTAGCTGTTGAAAAAATTATAGTAGCCCGCATCCCAAGCATAGACCATGAAACTGCCATGGTAATTTTCCCCTGATGGCTTGACGTTGTAGTAGTTACCCACTTGCAGATGCACCTTGCTATCGTTGTTGGCATTGGTTGAGCGGCGGATAGGATCGGGAGAGCTTGGGTAAGAACGAAGCCCCCATTTCCCCCCAGTTAAGGCATACTCTATGCTGTACACCGCTCCCTGCATCGGATAGACCAGTGCTTCCAGTGCGTACTTTGTTGATCCATCATGATCATATGTTCCAGCAATTTTCCAAGCGATAGTATCAACCTTGGGTTGTTGGCTTGGGGCTACGGTTGTTGCTGTGGCCGTTTTCCCGCGCCACGTTGCGTTTAGCGTGTAGCGGACGCCAGGCTTCACTACCAATCCCTCCGCCCGATATTCCCCTTGCCCAGTATGCGTTAATGGATATTTCGTCCCTTCGGCTTCGATGTATCCTTGCACATCGGTCAGTTCAACAGCTGAATGAATGGAGCTTGTGTCCTCATGCCGGTAGTTTATTGGTAACGTGCGGGTAAAACGAATCCCTTCGGCGGGTCGGCCAGCCGTTAGCGTTCCATTCACCACCATCCGCTCCACGTACGGAAGCCCGTCGGGTGAAATTTCTTCCTCGCAAGCCGTGGCCCCAACTGCAAGAAGTGTGATCATGGCAAACAGTGCGATTCGCATGGCTGAGATTTTGTTCATCATGGCTGTGAGTTGCTTGTTCATTGGTCTATTCCTGGTCTTGGTATGTTGGTTGTTGGTTTAGAATTTGCAGCTTAGTCCTACCGTCAGCAGTGTCGGGAACAGCGTTACCCGTTTCAGAGTATGCTTCTCGTAGCTCTCTCCAGTTATCTCGTTCTTCACGCTCTCCTTATCTACCGCTTGCGAGAAAACGTTCTGGCGGTTGTAGGCATTATAGACGTTCAGCGAAAGGGTGAAGGGGAGGTTGAACCACTGGTACTTGTGCGAGAAGTTCAAATCCAGCTTGTGAAATGCTGGCAGCCGGTAGCCGTTCCGTTCGCTGAAGTCGTAGCGGCTTTCTGGAGCGTACGAATCTTCTTCCCGAGTACCGTAAATAAACTGCCCTTGCGGAACCGTGGTTGCTTGGCCGGTGGCATACACCCACGTTGCGCCAACTTCCCACGAATCGCTCAGTTCGTAGGTGGCAACCACCGAGATGTCGTGGCGGCGGTCGAACCGGGGGAAGAATGTTTTCCCACGGTTTAGATCCGCAAACGTCCGGTCGGTCCAGGAGAGCGTGTAGCCGATCCACCCGGTGAAGCTGCCAACTTGTTTGTTCAGAAAAAACTCAACCCCGTATGCCTTCCCCGAACCCACCGCGAACGAGCTTTCCAATGGAGTAACCAGCGAGAAGGAGGCCGTATCCTTGAACTCCAACAGGTTGTCCATCGTTTTGTAGTAGCCTTCCACACTCAGCAAAACTTCGTTGTTGAACAGCCGCGTTTCAACGCCAGCGGCAATCTGCTGGGAGGTTGCTGGTTTGATGATGGAGGTTGCCGGAAACCAAATATCCGTTGGCAGCGCAACATCATTCCGCGTAATCATGTGCAGATATTGGTTGTGGGCCGAGTAGCCCCCGCGTGCCGTGACGTTATCGCTGATGGAGTATGCCAGCGAGACCCGTGGCTCAATCCGCAAGTAGTCACCGTAGCTGAAGTAGCTTGCGCGTGTGCCAATGTTCGCTTGCAGCCGTGGCGTAATCTGCCACTCATCTTGCAGGAAGAATCCCCCTTCCACTCCCCCCACTCCGCTAAGCGATGCGGGGTTTGCAATCTTCTCCAACTCAGTCACAACATCAGTAGCGTTTGCCTTGAACTGGTGTTCGGTGGCCTCGAACCCGGTTTTGATGATGTGATCCTCGCCAGCAAAAATCTGTGCTTCGCCACGCAGCGTCAGGTCGCGGATTTGGCTGGAGGTTCTGAAGCCACTACTGGCGGAGCCATTGAAAAGGTCCATCAAGGTCGTGGAGCAATCGTAGTTGGTGAAGATTGCCGAGAAGTTGGTGAACATCGTTGGGGAGATGATATGCGACCAGCGAATGTTGCCAGTGGCGTTCCCCCAGTTCAGCAGCATTTGATCGGTTCCGCGCGGGTCGGTCTTGAAGTCATCGCGGCCGAAGTAGCCACTAACGAACAGGTGATCCGATTCCGACAGCCGCCAGTTCATCTTCCCGTTCAGGTCGTAGAAGTAGTAATCGGGAACGTCTTCTGGCCGACCAGCCAGCTGCATTGCAAGGTCCATGTACATCCGCCGGCCCGATACCATGAAGGTGATGTCGTCGCTGATGGGCCCCTCCACCGTCAGGCGCGAGTTCAGCAGGCTGATGCCGGCGGTTCCGCTGAATTTCTCCTGGGTTCCTTCTCGCATCGTCATATCCACCACGCCGGAAAGCCGCCCACCGTACTCGGCTGGGAACACCCCTTTCATCACCTTCACATCGCGGATGGCATCGCTGTTGAAGGTGCTAAGGAAGCCGCCAATGTGGGATGGATTATAGACCGTCACGCCATCCAACAGAATCAAATTCTGGTCCGGCGATCCGCCACGGATGTGCAAGCCGCTGCTGATTTCGCTTCCGGCCTTGATCCCCGGCAGCAGTTGCAGCGTCCGCATGATGTCCGGCTCGCCGCCAAGCGACGGAAGTTTTTGCGACAACAGCGGGTCAATGGCAATGGTGCTGATGGTGGCATCGTAGCGGCGATCTGTCACCACAACTTCTCGCCCCATAAACCCCTTTGGCTGCAAGCAGATGTTCAGCCGTGGGCTGCTGCTGTCGGCACTGAAGCTCATGCGGCATTCGGTTGCGGTGGTGTCGGCGGCGGTGGTATCGGCGGGCTCAGTTTCCACCAGCGTTGGAACTCCGCTTTCTGGAATCAGGATAGACTGGGCGCGCTGTTCCGAGCCGATGCTGCGGGCAACAAGGCGGTAGCGGCCTGGGGCAACTTTTGGGATAGAGTAAAACCCGAAGCGATTGCTAATTCCGCCACGCACCGGCTTTGCAGAGCCGGAATCGGATTCGCGGAACAGTGCCACCGTCGCGCCGGTGATTGCTTCGCCGCTGTTGGCTTCGGTGACGGTGCCGGAGATGGTGACGCTTTGCGCGGTTGCGGTCGTGGCCCCAACCAGCAGCAAAGCAGCAAGGATCAGTGGATATAAGCGGTTCATGGTTGTTCGTAGTTGAAAGTGAAGTTTTGCCCTGCGGCATTTTTAATTCACTACGAACATAGGCCCACCCCCCAGCGAAGGTGCTACGGAAAAACTACGGAGGGGGGAAGAGTGAAGAGTGAAGAGTGAAGAGGGAAGAGTGAAGAGTGAAGAGGTGAGTTGAGGGTGCTGGCACATTGAGTAGAATCTTTCGGCTCATCTCAGATCAGTGTGCAAAAGTCACCGAACGCAGCCCTCCGCTCATGCTGAGCTTGTCGAAGTATGAGCGGAGCCACCGAACATAGAAGTTGCCGATCTCCCACCTACGGGTTTCTCACTTTACATGCTAACTCCGGATGACCCTGCTGAAGCATTCAGTGCCCATCGTTGGCTTTCATGGTGAAGTTGCTGCAGAGCATCGCCCACCGGCAGCCAAAGCAATCGGTGATCTGGCTCGGTGCTCATCAAGGGTGCATCGGCGGCCAACTCGGCAGCGAAAAAAATGGAGCGCTTGCGGAAGTAGCATTGCTCGTTTTTAGCAAAGACAAGCTCATCGGCCACGCCAATGCGGTGGGATATCTGAATGTGCAGCCCACACTCCTCCATCACCTCACGCAGCAATGCCGCCTCGTCGGATTCTCCAGCCTCCCGCCCTCCTCCGGGAAGGAAAACGCCCAACGGCGTGAACACGACCGCCACGCCCCCCGACTGATTGCGAATGACCCCGTAGCTACCCGGACGCAATACGTAATCACAACCCGGAATTTCGATGCCAAACTGGGGAATGGTGAGGTTCATAGAGTGTTCTGTTAACGGTTTGGACATTGCCAAATGCGGGAATTGTTAGCACTAAAATTCAATTATACTCGGCGCAAATTGGTTTGCGAAACTCTACTCAGCTAGGTGCGCTATGGATTCCCGCTTTCGCGGGAATGACAGTGATTGAGTTTTTCGCAAACCACTCTGTTTGGAGTATAAAAACAGAAGCTGAATTTTGCACTTCCGTTCCATTATACTCCAAACAACGTGGTTTGCGAATGTCAGAAGGGTTCGCTGAGACGCTATCGCCCCTTCGTCATCGCTCCGACGGGTCGGGGTCTTCGACAAGGAGCGTTGAGCGACGTGGCACCGCGAAGCAGCGGCGAAGCCCATCCCGCGGGTGGCAGTGTGTCCGATGACTTTCCAGAAACCCGCGAGATCGCTTCGTCGAAGACTCCTTGTCAAGGACCCCGACCCGTCGGGGCGATGACGGGGCGTGAGTTTAGGAGAACAACCCCTTGATTTTCGCAAACCAATTTGCAGCGAGTATAATTACCCGAACATCAACATCGAAGAATGCACGAAATGGCATTTATCCTACAACCCCGCCAAATATGCCGCAAGGCTGATTTCCCCGGCAAGCTCCATTTTTTTGCGGATGGAGTAGCGGTGGCTTTCGATGCTGCGGAGGGAGATGGAGAGAAGGTTGGCGATCTCCTTGTTCGCAAGGTTCACTTTCAGCAATGCGCAGACTTTCAGCTCGGTGGGGGTTAGCTTCGGGTAGTCGGTGGCCATGCGCTGGATAAAATCATGGTGAATATGCTGGAACTCCTGCTGGAATCGCTCCCAATCATCATCCCCCCGAAGATTCTCAACAATCTCACGCATGAAGGCTTTTAGCGCGCTTTTGGCCGTTGGGTGTTCTTCGGCAAGCTGCTCGGTATCCTTCCGAAGTTTCTGCAGGAAGGTGTTTTTCTGAACAAGGTTCATGGCCAGGGTGGTTAGCTCCTTGTTCCGTAACTCCATCGTCTCTTCCAGATGCTGGTTCCGCAATCGCAGCACTTCCCGCTCGCGCTCGGCACGCTCAACGTCGAAACGGGCTTGGGCCTCGGCAACGGATTTGCGCTGCTGCTGGCTGTAGAGTTTTGCCAGAAGCTCAAGGTGTTCTTGCAACGTGGCAAATGCTTCGGCGTGATCCCCGATTGCCGCCAGCGATTCGGCCAGGGCGCGCTTTGTTTCGCATTCCACCCGCGCGTTGGCCGATGCCTGCGCCGTGGCAATCGCTTCCCGCAACATCGGGATTGCTTGGTGATGCTCATTCCGGCGGTGATGCAGCACGCCGATATTTGCCTGGGCACTTGCCAGCGTGTTTGTGTCGCCAATCCCTTGGGCAATGGCGGCGGCAATCTGGTACTGCTCCAGCGCAGCAACGGGCTGCTGCTGAAGTTCGTGCAAGGCCCCCAGCTTTATCAGGATTGCCGATTCGTACCGCTTGGCCTGCATCTGCTGGAATATCGCCAACGATTCGTTCAGCGCGTCCAGCGCGGCGGGGTAATCGCCGCGAGTTTTGTGGTGCGAGGAGATGTTGTCCAGCGTGTGGCCAACCCCGTACAGGTCGTTCAGCCGGCGGGCAATCTCAAGGGCGCGAAGGTCATATTGGAAGGAGCGTTCGTGGTCGCCTAAGTAGTAGTAGATATTGCTGACGTTCCCGATGTTCACCCCAACAAGCTGTTCGTTCCCAAGCCCTTCGTTGATTGTTAATGCTTGCAAGTAGGCGTTCAATGCTTCCGGGTAGCTTCCCAATTCTTGGTAAATCATCCCGGTGTTGTTGAACGCCGATGCCAGCCCGGGCGGGTCGTCGGCTGCGGCAAAAATTTGGCGGGCTTCGTCCAGCGCGTCTAATGCTGTTGGGTAATCCCCCATCCCGTTGGCGATTACTCCAACCGCGTTCAGGCAGGTTCCTTCGCCAATCTTGTCGCCACGTTTCTGGAACAGCCAGCGCGCTTTCTGCGCAAGCTCAATGGCGGGTTGATATTCGGCCAACGTCTCGTGGCAGCAGGCCATTGCGTGCAGTGCGTGGGCGCGGGTGATGTCGTCGCGCAGGTGGCGTGCGGTTTTCTGCGCTTCCTCGGCGTAGGCCAGCCCTTCCTTCGGCTCAATTCTGGATAAGGCCATCCCCAGCTTCACAAGAATTTTTGCGCGTTCATCGCTTTCGGTTGCTGCCGCAAGTTGGGCTTTGATTTCTTTAACGGTTGTGCTCATCTGCGGGAATAAATTTTATTCGGAACAATTTGGTTTGCGAAAATCAAGGGATTGTTCTCCCAAACTCACACGCTGTCATCGCCCCGACGGGTCGGGCAGGGCTGTTAAGAGTTTTGGAACGCATGGAACTGATTCGACGAATGTCAGGCGCAGCCTGACAGAGAACGAACACATTCCCCTCCCCCGGAGGGGTGGCAGGCGAAGCCTGACGGGGTGGTGGGGCTACGCAGGAGGATACTCCAACATCACTGCCCTGAACCCACCCCGCCCTGGCGGGCACCCCTCCACTGGAGGGGAATCAAGGCGATGATTCGATCAAGAATGCAACCTTCAGCTTCGCCAACAACATCCTCCGGCTTCATCCCCTTATGAGAACTTAACAGCCCCGACGGGTCGGGGGCTTCGTCGAAGACTCCTTGTCAAGGACCCCGACCCGTCGGGGCAATGACGATGCGTGAGTTTAGGAGAACAACCCCTTGATTCAAGTTGGTCAATAATCAAATCGTTTTCACTTCCGTTGCGGGCGATAGCAGCTTGAAGATCTGCTCCACGTTAATTTTCGCCGCGCTATCCCGGAACCCCGCGTCGCGAAACACGGCGCGCAAGGGCTTCCGCACGGCCAGCTCTTTCACGAATGCTTCATCCACTCCCTTGTTTGCGTCGAAACAGGCGGCCAGCGCGTTGCCATCCACAAACAACACTTCTTTGCCCTGGATATTTTCTTTCTCAATCGGCAGCGAAAGCTCCACTCCCCAATCCAACATCACCTGGAATAATAAATCCTCCGGCGTGCGGCCGGGCTTGATGTTGTCCACAAATAACTCCAAATCCTCCCGCTTGAACGCATCGGGGGTGTAGTAAATATCGGCCATGTTGGAGGTATCAATTTTCAACACGCGGAAACCAATATCGAGCGTTGCAGCACCCGCGCCAGAACCGGAATCTGCAAACTCCAACGTGTTTTCTCCCTTCCCCGCTACTTCTTTTTGAATTTTCTTTCCCGCCCGCCGAATCCGTTCCTTGCTTATTTCCGCAATGGTGTTGTACCCCGCTTTGTACGCCTCCGATTTTTCATCACACGCCTCCGGCAATTGCACCATGATGAATTTTCGGTTGCCACCGTCTTCAGCATTTAATTGCATCACCGCGTGGGCGGTGGTGGCGGAGCCTGCGAAGAAATCGAGGATTATGTCATCATTGCTCGTTGATAACTGACACAATACATTCAAAAGCTGTATGTTTTTTGGGAAATCAAATAGGTTTTTAACTTCATCCACACTTTGAGTTGCTAAGATATCAAGCATATTGCTATTCCGTAAAATTCCAGAAGAAGGTTCGATCCAATGCTCTACTCCCATGTTTTTCCCAGAGCCTCCGAAATTTCTTCGTATAAATTTCTTTGTTTTACCTGTTTGTTCCCAATATTCTTCAAGTGTCATTGTTTTAGAATAACCTTGCTCAAATATTTGAAAATTTTCAATTGCTTCACGCGCCGTTTCCTCTTTCCATTTCCATTGTCCTTCAGATGGTGTAAAACCCAGTATTTCATAACGCATTGTTGGTCTATCTGGAGCATTCCAGAATCCTTTCCAATATCCATTATTTGTTCGATTTTCCGATGCTTGTTTAAATACTGGTGTGAAATTAAATTCGCTCGATTTCGCATATACCAACACATGCTCAATACCAACATTTAATGTTTTCAATCCAGATTCCATGAATTGTCTGTTTAGATTTTTATCATGTCTTCTGACTCCGAAACTATTTCTATAGTTTTCTTCGCCAAAAATTTCATTGCAAAGTTGCTTCAAGTTAGATAACTCTTCATCTCCAATACTAATAAAAATCACCCCATCCTCACTCAGCAAATTCCTCGCCAATTTCAGGCGTGGGTAGATCATACTCAGCCAATCCGAATGAAAGCGGCCATTGGATTCGGTGTTGGCGACCAATCTATTTCCGTCTTCATCGT
>JAEUSP010000039.1 GCA_016788565.1 Chlorobiota bacterium
TTCATCATTCTCTCCATCATGGCCGTAGCCAGTGCCCTGATGGTGATCTTGCGCAAAAACCCGATCACATCGGCCATGAGCCTTGTGCTCCACTTCGTCTCGTTGGCGGGGTTGTACCTTACGCTTCACGCCCAGTTTATGGCGGTTATCCAGATGCTGGTGTATGCCGGGGCGATTATGGTGCTGGTGGTGTTCGTTATCATGCTTTTGAATTTGGGGCGCGAGGAGAAAACAGCGGCTCGGCAGTCGGCGCGGGCGGCGATTGGAATCGGGGCAACGATGGTGCTGGGGGCATTGCTGATCTTCGGATTGACCCAGGTGATGCGCCCGGTGGCCGCCGGTAGCTCGCAAGCAATGGTCAACGGTCAGATTGCTTCGGTCGGGAAAGCCCTGTTTTCCACGGCGTATGTGTTCCCGTTCGAGATGGTGTCGCTGGTGCTGCTGGCCGCTGCGGTTGGGGCGGTGGTCCTGACTAAACGAAACCTGAAATAACCTCACCCCCCCCGCCAACCTTCTTCAACTTCCGATTTCTGCACGATCATGCTGACCCTTCCAATAGAGTACTACCTGACGCTGAGCGCGGTGATCTTCATCATCGGGACCATCGGCGTGCTGACCCGCCGCAACGCTATCATCATCTTCATGTGCATCGAGCTGATGCTGAACTCGGTGAACCTGACGCTGGTTGCCTTCAGCCAGTATTTGGGGGATATGGCCGGGCAAATCATGGTGCTGCTGGTGATGACCGTGGCCGCCGCTGAAGCTGCCGTGGGGCTGGCCATTGTGCTGGCACTGTTCCGCAACAAGCAGACGGTGTATGTTGATGAAGTGAACGTGCTGAAGTGGTAACCGGCATCACGCACGGCAGCAGCCACATTCAATGCAATCGGAATAACGCAAAAGGGGATCAGATCGCTGTCCCCTTTTTTGCGTTGTAGCATCAGACCTTGCCAATGTTCTCTCTCTCTCGTCTTCTCTCATGGCTCTTTCCACCAAAACCCGACATCTTCTGAACCTTGCGGTTGTGCTGGCAATCCTTGCTGGGTCGCTCTGGTTTGCGCTGCAAGGGGTTCAGTGGGGCCAGTTGTGGGATGCCATTGCCCGCATCAATCTTGGTTGGATTGTGGTCAGTGTGGCCGTCACCATCAGCTCCCATTTCATCCGTGCCGAACGGTGGCGGATATTAATTCCCGATGGCCAAACCGTTGGGCGGTTCAACGCTTTCTCGGCAACGGTGATCGGCTACATGATGAACAACATCATCCCACGCTCGGGCGAGGTGATCCGCCCCTGGGTGCTTGCCCGGCGCGAGTCGCGCCCGTTTAGCCGGCTGCTGGCAACGGTGGTGGTGGAACGAATTCTGGACGGCCTGGCGCTGCTGCTGATCTTTCTGCTTCTGCTGGTTGTTGCCCGCCAGCAGTTGGGGAATCTGCTTCCTGGCTACACCGCCACCGGAATTTTCCTCACCCTCTCCATCCCGATTATTGCGGCAGTCGTGATGGTGGTGCTGGCGGTGAAAACTTCGCTGGGAACAACCCTGATGGATTGGCTGGGCCGCCGGTTCCCCGGCAAGCTGACGGCAAAACTTCAGGAGATATTCCAGGAATTCCGTTCCGGTGTCAATTTCAGCGGAGCGCGGGGGGGCGCGCTGATTCTGTTTTGGTCCGTTCTACTCTGGATATTCTACGCATTCTCCATCTATTTTGCCTTCCTTGCGTTTGGCTACGACCAACGCTACGGGCTGGGAATGGAGGCAATGGTGGCAACGTTGGCAATCACCACGGTTGGCATCACCATCGCGCCAACGCCGGGGGCCTTTGGGGTCTATCACCTGTTTTGCCGTGCCGCGCTGGTGACGCTGTATGCCGTTGCGGAATCGGACGCGGTGGCCTTCGCGCTGGTGCTGCACGCTGCCCCATATTTGGGGACAATCGTTGTTGGCGCGCTGCTGATGCTGCGTGAAGGGATCAGCTTTGGCGAGGCAACGCAACACACAAAAGAGAACACAGAAGGGAAAAGAGAAGATGGTTGAGCTTCAGGCGATTCAAGCTGAGTCGAAAACGGAGTTGTACGCTGCGATTGCGGTTCAGCTTCGGGCGTTGCTGCATGGCGAGCGGAACCTTGTGGCAAACGCGGCAAACACCGCCGCGCTGCTGTTCGGCACCCTACCCGAAGTGAATTGGGCTGGGTTCTATTTGTTGGATGATGGAGGGAGTGATGGAGAAAAAAAAGGAGAGTTAGTGCTTGGCCCGTTCCAGGGGAAGCCGGCCTGCGTGCGGATTGCGTTGGGGCGCGGCGTGTGCGGAACCGCCGCTGCCGAACGGAGAAGCGTTCTGGTGCAGGATGTTCAGCAATTCCCCGGCCACATTGCCTGCGATGCCAACAGCCGCTCGGAAGTGGTGATCCCGATTATCAGCAACGGCGTGCTGGTTGGTGTGCTTGATCTGGACAGCCCACACGTAGGCCGTTTCGACAACGACGACCGCGCTGGGCTGGAGCAGATTGTGGAGGTGTTTGTTGCGGGGCTGGCGTAAGGTGTGATCGTAAGGTGTGGTGGGGTTGCGGTGGCGATATTATTGCTGTGGGTCGGGAACCAATTCTGCGCACCGTGCTAAACGCCGCGAAACCGCATCGGTAAATTCCCCTGTGATCAGCGCGTGAGCTTCATTATCGGGAAGAGGGTCGTGGAGACATTCAAGGCCTAACGATCGGGGGAATGCAGCTTCCAAGCGATAGAGGCGGAATCGGGTTCGATCCAGCACTGACCTATCATACGTTGTCCGCCGTTCAATATCCACCGACAACCCGTTCTCATGCTTCTTCAGCTTAAACGCCAAAGAGGTAATTGACCCATCTGGTTTGATGTAGCTGGGGTTGGTATACTCCAAACAGAATGGTTTGCGAAAAATCTAGTCGTTGTCATTCCCGCGAAAGCGGGAATCCATACCATACCTAGCTGAGTAGAGTTTCGCAAACCAATTTCATCCGAGTATAAACGGGACGCGCCGCCGCAGTTTGTCGGTATCGTCAACACGATTCACGAGAGCGTGGTTTGGTGGTGTTGGGTTTTCTCACTCACATCTTCCTCACTCACATTTTCGCCGGCTACGGCATCCAGCCACAGGCGTGAAGCAGTTGGTACACGTTCTGGAATGCTGAGGGCTGATGAAGAAGGTTGCCGTTATCGAAGATCAGATAGCTCCCCATCCCCTCCTCATCAAAATAAACTTCCACCGATTGCTCCGCTTGCCTGAGTTCTACCAGAATCTCTCCATCGGGACCCGGAGCAACGAAATAGACAGCTTTGCCAACGCGATCTAGGGAGCGTACAAAATGAATTGCTTCGGTAATCGCTTTGCCGGAAGGCTTGGCCGCCCCGTAGCTGTCCCAATCCGTGTTGAGTTGGCGGAAGGATTGTAGTTTGCGGACAGCCGCCGATGCGTTGTCGGAAATTCTATGCTTGTGGAGCGTGGCACTCTCCATCCACCCCTGCGAGGCCCGGCCACGATAGGCCGAAGAAGCCGAAGAAGGGTTTTGCAATCCGCCCACGCTAAAGGAAGGAATCATAGAGTTCTCCGTGTGTCATATCCTTGAAGAGATTGCTTGCTGCCGAATGTGCGTACTGGCACCACTGCATCACCGAATCCACAAGATGCTGTTGCTTTTCCCATGCTTCGCATTGGTTCCGGTGCACCACTGTGTGCCACATCAAGGCAGGATTTCCGGTTCGGTTGTTGGTCGCGCTCTGGATGGAGCAATGAAGCGTTGAGTCGTGATCCAGACGATGGCCAAAATCCACCTTCACATCGCTTAACTCTTGCTGATCCTGCATCCCCAATTGAAGGTTCACTCGTAGTTTCTGCAAGTGCTGCAAAAAATCCGTTTCCGCAGGAAGATCAACCGCATCAATGTAGAAGAGTTTCACTTCCGATAATGTTAGCTCTCCTTTGTAGCTTTCAAGTAGCTGATGGAGTGTTTCCTGCACCAGTGGGCGAAAGGTGCGTTCCCATTCATAGGTTCTCCCATCTTCGTTTACCGCAAGAATGCAAGGGCCAAACTGAACAAGCGGGAAACGCTCTTCGGCTTGCCAGAACTGATGCACAATCTGATCGGTAAGGAAGGAAGCCGGGAGTTGGTCGGGCACAATCCGGCGGTGAAAACCGAACCCACGCTGCTCCAAACGCTCCGATAATCTCCCCTGGGCTAGCTCATACCTACTGTCGTAGGAAGTGCCTGATTCCTTGGTGTCATCGGGCTTCCACCGAACCTCGAACACTACTTCTTGAAGAGGAGGATTTCGGAGCTTTGCAAGATGTTGATCGCCAATCATTGCTGGCAAATATAATCACAAAACGAAGGCCTGCTCCCCCCCATGAAACTCATCATCATCACCGATACCCACGCCAATTTGCCCGCGTTGCAGGCGGTGCTGGGGGTGGCCGAACGTGAGGGATATGATGAGATTATCCACACCGGCGACGCGCTTTGCATTGGCCCGCAACCTGCCGAGTGTCTGGACCTTCTGCTTGGCACCCCGCGCCTTACCTGCCTGATGGGAAACCATGATTACTACTTCGCCCACGGTATCCCCAACCCGCCGCCAGCTTGGATGAGCCTGCCGGAGCTTCAGCACAAGCAATGGACCTACGCCCAGCTGGACCCCACACTTCGCCAGCAGGTCGCCATGTGGGAGTGGATGGCACACCGCGATGTTGGCGGCCAGCGCATTGCATTGCTTCATTACGCTTTGGGGCGTAACGGAACTGGGTTCCGAAGGATCATACACCAAGCAACTGCCGACCAGCTTGATCGCTTGTTTGAGGATGTGGAGGGCCAGGTGATTTTTTACGGCCACCATCATCCGCCGGATGACCAGCGTGGGCGGGCGCGGTACATCAATCCGGGGTCGTTGGGGTGCCACCGCTACGCCACCGCCCGATTTGCTGTGGCTGAGTCCGTTGGCAATCAATGCCGCATCACCATGCGCGAAGTTGGCTACGACGACCGCCCACTGTTCCAAGCCTTCCGCGAACGAAGTATCCCCGAAGCGGCGTTTATGCAGAAGGTGTTTTTTGGCGGACGGGATCGCACAGCAGGCTAACGCAGTGATGCTACGCTGTGATGCTGGCAAAGGAAGCCACGTTATCACACTGTGTGCAACCCACGCTGCGGCAAGGTGGGTTGCTGTATATTTGCCTCCCCATCGGGTGTCCGGTTTGCCGCGCAACTCCCCTTTTTTGATAACGCCAGCGGTGCTTGCAATCTGGCCCGACCCTGCCCGACGCTTACGGAAGCATGTTCAAGCCCTCGTTTCTAACTCTTCCAACAACTTGCTGATGACTGATTGCTTTTTTGCACGCCTTACCGTTGCACGCCTTACTGTGGCCACGGCGGGGCTGATCTTGGCCACTGCTGCCACTGCGTTTGGCCAGTCGGACCCATCGGAATTCACCACTGAGTTCCCACGAATGGGGATTGAAGTCGGCTTGCCGATTGTTTCGCAAAGCGGAACCTACGCTGTGGGCTGTGGTGTGTTCGATGAAGGGTCCGACATCGGACTATTTCTTGCCGGGGCCTACGACTACCCCCTGACGCGGCGCGAAGGCTTCCGGCTGGAAGGGCTTGCGGGCTTCCAGTTGCGAACCCTGAACAGCAGCTACGACTCGGCGGAAGCAACCGTAATCCGTACCGGGGCCAACCAGTTCATCACCCGCGATGTCACCTACTCCAATTTGGGTGATGCCACCTTCATCCAGTTTTCCATCCTCCCTTCGGTAAAGTTCACCACAAAAAGCTTCTACGTGGGTGCCGGGCTTGGCCTGAACCTGACGTTCAGCGCCAGCACCTCCTACTCCAAGCAGATCGTCACGAAGGTTGTGACCGACAACGCCGGAAACGCCACCGAAGTCTTCTACCCACAGGGGGAAACCGATGACATCTACACCAAGGAGTATCCCTCGGAAGACCCCGACAACGTGGCGGCGGTGGCATTCGATGGGATGGTGTATGCCGGCTACGAGTTCACCATCTACAAGCGGCTGAAAGTTGGCCCACGGCTGGCCTACATGCTTCCGCTAACGGCCACCATCACCGACCCTGAGCTAAAACTGAGTTCCCTTGTTGGAACCCTGGGGGTGCGCTACTCGCTGCAATAAAGGTCGCGCCAATTTCCCCGGAGTCAAACAATTTCCCCGGGGGCGAAATAGAACGAGGGAGATAGCCGCGCAAGGTGCTATCTCCCTCGTTTCGTTTTGCCCTCTGGTGGCGGCTCAATCCCGTTTCACTTTTGTGAAGCTGTGGCGTGATTCTTTGGGGACACCGTCGAACGGCTGTGGCGGCGGATCCATCACCACGTTGGGGAAAAGCTTGGTTTCGTAGCCGTCGAAATCGCGCGCCCACTCCTTGTGGTGATAGACGCACACCGGCAAGCAGGCCGAGCAATAGTAGTGTGTGGCGAAGTAGGGGAAGCAACGCCCGGTATCCACTTGGTAGCGGTCGTTCCCCAAGTGATCTTTCCCTGCTTCGGGGCTGCGCTGGTCGGGGATTGCGCCGGCGGGGCAGTAGATGCGGCAGGCACGGCACTTGTCGCAAAAGGCAGCGATACCGGCATCAATCGGGCTGTCGGTGGCCATTGGAAGTGAGGTGGCAATGCTTCCCATCCGGAACAACGGGCCAAGCCGTGGGTGGATTACCGAGCCATGCCGCCCAAGCTCCCCAAACCCCGATTTCAACGCAATGGGGATATGCAGCAAGTTGCTGTCGCCAATCGGGTGCTCCACGCTGCAATCGTAGCCGATGCTTCGGATGTACTCCGCCAGCCGGATTACCGTTTCCCCCAAGTCGTAGTAAATCCTCATGCACTCAATCGCCGCCTCGCGCGAGGGGACTGTTTGGAATGCGCGCCACCGCATCCGCATGGCAATCGCAATGGCGTGGGTCTCGGTGATGCTACGGCCACGGTACAGGTCGCTTGGTTCGATCAAACAAATCCCAACAGCATCGGCACCGAACTCCACCGCTTTTTCTTTGATGTGCGCTGCGGCTTCTTCCGGCGTGCCGAACTCACGGCGCACCGAAGCCGCCGTGCCTTCGCAGCGCGGATACTGCTCAGTCTGGATTTTGTGTAGATACTCCTGCACCTCCGGCACATGGATTGTTCGCCCGCCAACGCCGGAATACCAGTCGTCCCAACGGAATGCTGGTGGTGAGTCGGGGGAAGCAGAAAGGACGGGAAGTTCAAGCATAACAGAGAGAGGCTACGTGTTGATGAAGAAAGGATTGCCGCGCTACTTGCACGGATGCTATACACGAACTTGCGGATGGTTGTGAGAACATCGGATATGCTGCCACACGCCAGATTGGCTTGCGTGGTTGCTTCTTCAGTGGCTCCGCTCATACTTCGACGGGGCTCAGCATGAGCGGAGGGCGATCACACTGCCACCCGCTACTGGAAAGAAACGGCGGCAATAGTAGCACTTGTTTGGGTTGGATGCAATCAAGAAACAAACAAGCACCGGTGAAAGGGAATGCCAGCGGGAACGTTTTCGCTAACTTGGCCGCAGTTATACTCCAAACAGAATGGTTTGCGAAAAATCTAGTCGTTGTCATTCCCGCGAAAGCGGGAATCCATACCACACATAGCTGAGTAGAGTTTCGCAAACCAATTTCATCCGAGTATATCAACTGCCAAAGTCATGGATAGAAAACCGCATCATCTTCCCCAAAAAACCGCAAAGCAGCTTGCTGCTACTGGCGGCGCGTCGGTTGCTGGGGGCGGTGTTTCTGGGAACACCCCTGGGGAAAAAGGTTCGGTGTTCGATCACCACATCGAATCAAAAAATCTTTCGCTGTTGGTGGATGACATCCTCCCGTCCGGCAGCTTGCTGCTGTTCGTCAGTGCCGATGTGCTGAACTGCTTCATCAACTACGTGGATCTTCACGCGGTGATTGTTGAGCGGGACCCCGAAGAGGATGAGCGGTATATCTCCATCTCCAACCGTTTCTACACCCACTTCCATGAGTTCGGGACGGTGATCCATGTGGTGGCTTCGTCGGCAACGCATTGGTGGTATTTCTGCTACGATCTTGATGCCAGCGATTGCGCCATTGGCCGCATCTACCGCCACCGCACCACCCCACAAGAGCTTACCGATTGGGTGCGCAACACCCGCCTAAGCGGACGCTACCCGGCAGCTGAAATTGACGTGCGAAATCTGCATGGATGGAGGTCCTTCCAGTAGCCGCGCCAAAGCTCTACCACCAGCCAGACAATCCTTTTTTCACACACAACACCATATCACCATGAGTACTCCCCCCCCGAACCCGCTTGCCACCGCCGAACCCTGGAACCTTGTGGCCAACGACTACGCGATTGAGGTTGTCCCGCAGTTCCAGTTGTTCGCTGCCGATGCTTTGCGGCTGGCCCAGCTTCCCCCATCTCCACGAATTGCCGACGTGGCCACCGGCCCGGGAACGCTGGCACTGATGGCCGCCGCAAACGGCGCAACCGTCAGCGCGATTGATTTCTCGGCAACCATGATCGCCAACCTGCAACGCCGCGCTGCCGAATCGGGCGTTACCACGGTTGAGGTTGTTCAGGGGGATGGCCAGAATCTTCCGTTTGATTCCGGCAGCTACGATGCCGCCTTCTCCATGTTCGGGCTGATCTTCTTCCCCGACCGCGCCGCCGGGTTCCGTGAATTGCACCGCGTGTTGCGCCCGGGCGGCCGTGCGGTGGTCAGCAGTTGGGCCCCGTTTCGGATGCCCTTCGCGCTGATTATGGACTCCATCCGCGAACTCCTTCCCGGCCTTCCGTTTGGCCAGGGCCAGGCTCCGCTGGGTGAGCCTGAAGGGTTTGCGCAGGAGTTGCGGGAAGCTGGTTTCCGCGATGCCCAAATTCATCAGATTACTCACACCGTTCCGGCCCCCTCGCTGGCGGCATTTTGGAAATCGGCGCAGCGAACCACCGCCCCGCTTGTGTTGCTGCAAAAAAATCTGGGGGAAACGGAGTGGAGCAAGGTGAGCGAAGGGGTCTATGGCCGGCTGCGCAACCAGTTGGGAGAAGGGGAAATCAAGATAGAGTTTGCCGCATACTTGGGGGTGGGGATCAAGTAACCGCCTGGCGTATCTGGAGTTCGCTGGCATTGGCCACTGGCAAAAGCAAAGTTCTGGAACAAGACTCCACGCCGTAGCCCCAACGGGGCGGCTCACGACAGCCCAGGGCAGCGCCCTGGGTGCCAGGCAAAACAACCAATCCAAGCCCTGAAAGGGCGACCCAAAGCGGACTACCTCCATTCAGGCCTTGCACCCCAACCCCAACGAAATGCACCACGTTTGATGCACGGAATCTGTGTGATGCAACCGTGCTTTAGGCTGCCCCTTCAGGGCGTTGAGGGAGTTATTGGCATTGTTCCCAGGGCGTTGCCCTGGGCTGGCGTAGGCTGCCCCTTCAGGGCGCGACTTGCACACTAACTGTAGATGAGACGTGAACGATTCTGCAGCAATGACCGCGTCAGTTCCCTCACACACACTCTCTCTCGTAATTCGCCACGCTGATGAAAGCATCTGCGGAGCGGGCTTGTGTGAGCAAGAAAAAAGCATAAACTCTTGGCTGATCTACTTGCTTGCCAACGGTACTGCCTCACCAAACCGCACAATCCCCCAATGGTTGTTTTCTACTCCGACAGCTACACCGTCCAGCTTCCCGCCGGGCATCGGTTCCCCATGCAGAAATACCGGATGCTGCGCGATGCCTTGCTGGAGCAAGGGGTGCTGTGCCACGACGAACTGCACGAAGCCACCCCCATTGCAATGGAAGAGTTGGAGGTTGCCCACAGCCGCGGCTACATCCGCAGTTTTTGCGATGGAAGCGTGGATCCAAAAATCGTGCGGCGGATTGGAATCCCCTGGAGCCAGGCGTTTGTGCGGCGGTCGCTGGCATCGGTGGGGGGGACGCTGGCGGCGGCGCGGGTTGCGCTGGCCCACGGGGTGGCGGGGAACCTTGCCGGCGGAACACACCACGCATTCCGCGACTACGGCGAAGGCTACTGCGTTTTTAACGACATTGCCGTTGCCGCGCTGACGTTGCTGGCCGAACGGGCCGTGCGAAGCGTTGCGGTGATTGATCTGGACGTTCACCAGGGGAACGGAACCGCCTCCATTCTTCGCCACGATCCCCGCATCTTCACCTTCAGCATCCACGGGCGGAAGAATTTCCCTTTCACCAAAATTCCCTCCACGCTTGATCTGCCGGTGGAGGATGGAACCGACGACACCACCTACCTCGCGCTCCTTTCCGAAGCACTTCCCCGCGTGCTCCGTTTCTCTCCCGACATCATTTTTTATCAGGGTGGTGTGGACCCGCTCCGGACCGACACGCTTGGCCGGCTTCAACTGACCCACAACGGGTTGATGGAGCGGGACCGGATGGTGATGGAGGCCGCCCGCGACCGGGAAATTCCGCTGGTGCTAACGCTTGGCGGCGGCTACGCAAACCCCATTGCCGACACCGTCCAAGCCCACGTTGGAACGTACCGGGTGGGGAAGCAAGTATTCGATGAAGGGGAATGGGAGTGATGCTCCAATACTGTTCAGCCAACATTTTATGTAGGTTTGCCGTCGGATAGAGGTGGGATTCCTTTATCCACTGGCTTCCCGTAAGGGAGAGATTATTTTATACTCCAAACAGAGTGGTTTGCGAAAAACTCAATCACTGTCATTCCCGCGAAAGCGGGAATCCATAGCGCACCTAGCTGAGTAGAGTTTCGCAAACCAATTTGCGCAGAGTATATCAAACCATTGATTCTGTTATGAGTACAAGTGACACATCCAGAAAATTTACATTCAAGGGTATCCCTTGCCGAACGACATTAGACCTTGATGAAATAACAAGCGGAACACAGTTCGAAGAACTAGTCGTCGCTTACTTTAAGCTATTAAGCGAAGATCGAAGCAACAATGTTACTGAGGTAATAGCTGGATCAACCAAGATTGGACCAGATGGAGGGGTAGATGTTCTTGTCATATTTACGATGACCGATTCCTTGTCGCAATTCAAACGCACATGGGTTGTACAATGCAAATTTCATACAAAGGCTATTGGACAATCGCAATTAAGCAAAATAAACTTGCCAACATTGGTCCAGCAATATAATGCAGTGGGTTATCTGCTGATCTGTAAAACCAATCCCACAACGCAAGTAGCAACACAATTCAAAGAATTAAGTAATCCCCAAACGCAATACCTGATATGGACTGGTGAAGAATTCAAGGCAAGGTTGATAGAACAGCCAGATATCCACAAGCAATTTTTCCCAGAATATCATGCTTATACTGAGCTATTGCACAACATCAAACGAGGGCAACCATGAGTAAGGCGTTTATCTCATATTCAACCGAAGATGCTATCGTTTCAAAGCTATCTCAGCTTTTGCAACAACAAGGGTTTTCGGTCCAAAGTTCTTACAACCCACGATCAAGCATCCTCGATTTTACTGCTTACACTGCCATGCAGAAATCAGATGTATTTATTGGAGTAATAACTACCGAAGGGCAGTGGGAGCGTGTTTGGCATGAATTTCAGGTTGCAAAAAGCCTGAACATTCCTGCACTGCTGCTAGCGGAAGATGTATTCCAAAACATCACTCCAGAAAAAAACGTTGTTAGATTTAATAAAAAAAATCCCAATGCTGCAATACAACAAGTGGAGGCTATAATGAAGCCTTCCCAGGACGATTCCTCTAATCCATTAGTTTGGATTGCTGGCGGCATAGCATTGTTAGGGTTACTGAAGCTGTTCAGCGATGATGAACCAAAACCGAAGCCAAAATTGAAAACTAAATCAAAAGGTGGAGGGACAAGATCGGCAGCTACGTCGTAAGAAAAATAGATGCTTAGGGTGTCTATTCCCAATCAATTCAGTTCAGTTCATGATCGTGCCAAACACTTGATTTCGTCGGTGGGCGGCCCCCCTGATTTATCCACCAACAAGAAGTATTTATAGAACGCCAAAAACAGAAGGGGACACCAATTCTGGTGTCCCCTTCTGTTTTCTTTTTATGATTCGATTGCAGCTTTGTGCGCCAAGAATTCCAGAACGGATTTATACTCCAAACAGAGTGGTTTGCGAAAAACTTATACTCCGAACAAAATGGTTTGCGAAAAATCTAGTCGTTGTCATTCCCGCGAAAGCGGGAATCCATACCACACCTAGCTGAGTAGAGTTTCGCAAACCAATTTCATCCGAGTATAATCACTGTCATTCCCGCGAAAGCGGGAATCCATAGCGCACCTGGCTGAGTAGAGTTTCGCAAACCAATTTGCACCGAGTATATTATTTCTTCCCCTTCTTCCTCCCCCCCGCAAACATCCCTGCCGTTAGCTTCTCGTATTGCTCAAACAAAAACTCTATTCGCTTGGCTTCGCTGGCGAAGGGTTGGGGGCGGTAGCATTGGTCAACCGCTTTGTCTAACTCACGGTGCGCTTTGGATAATGCTGGGGGCATCGTTAGCGGGTCGTATAAATCGGCAAGCGAACTCCCCGGAAATTCCCCCCGCACATCCAATACTTTTTGCGCAGCCTTCTCCACCCCAACCCGCTGCTTCTCCGTCGGGGATTCGGGGAAGGGGAAGTTGTTGTACACAACATCTTTGGAGTAGCGATAATCACTCTTTAATCGCCCACAAGTGTACCGAACCCATGTCATGTGCATGGTTGAACTAAGAATACCGAATAGATGTAGGTTGCCATGAGGAATAATATGAACAAGATTTGATGGTACAACTTGACTAGTCAAAAAACCCATTGGAATATAACTGCGTCGTTCGGATGAGACGCTGGGAATAATGATGTAATGTTCTGGAAGGTTTCTATCACGGAAGAGTGTTGGCATTGCAGAAAATTTCCGTGTTGAAGGTGCAACGCTTGCTTCCCGAAATTCTTTCACACCCTGCACTCGCTTCATTATTTCTGGAAGTTGGCGTAGCTCAGTTGGTGAAGCATCAACCAGCCATAAACACCACCGCGTTTTGTTGTTGATAAATTCTTCTGCGCCCATAAATCGCCGTATGAATTTCTTTGCTCCCGGCTCTTTCCGAACCAATTCTTCTTCTTCTTCGTCTGTGAGCAACAACCACCCTCCATCTAACGGCATATTTCCAAAATGAATTTTTGGAACGTCGCACAACGGCTCGCTCCGTTTCTGAATTAAGATGTTGCTCCCTTCAACTAAATAAGGGTTGATATTCCGTGCTGGTATTTCGTGCGGCTCGGATGCGACGGTCTCATATTCAAACAATCGCTTCGCCGAAACCTCACTTTTGCCAAACCCAATAATCACACAATACACCGCTGCAACCCCTCGCCCTTCATTACTCCATTTGAACGTCCGATGTGCAAAATGAATAGTGATGCCGTAATCATTCAGCAACGTTTTCCACAAAATGCCGACTTGCTCACCTTGTGCTATCGAGTTTGTGGAAACAAAAGCAACCCTTGTTTCTCGCCCCTGAATGTAGCGGCTTGCCAACGCATACCACCCAGTCACGTAATCAAGAACTCCAGCACCATCATTGCCAGTAAATAGCTCTTTGATTTCATCTCGCTGTTCTTGTGTCATCATTTTCGAGCCAACAAACGGCGGGTTTCCCAAAATACAATCGAAGGAGTTTGAGAGGCTGCTCCAATCTATTCGCAAGGCGTTTCCGTGGGTGATGTTGGCGGATTTCTGCAACGGCAACCGAACGTAGTATTCCCCAAACGCTTCGCTGATTCGCATATTCATCTGGTGGTCAATCAGCCACATCGCCACTTGCGCAATCTGTGCCGGAAATTCCTCCAACTCTATCCCGTACAGTTGATCCACGTTTACTTTCACGTAGTCGTTCACGCTGGTCACTTGCTGCAATCCTTCCGAACCTTTCAGTATTTCCTGAATTACCTCCAACTCCAGCAACCGCAACTCGCGGTAGGTTATCACAAGAAAATTCCCGCAGCCGCAAGCCGGATCGAAAAACAGCAATTTTGCCAGCTTGGTGTGGAACCCTTGCAGCCTGTTCCGCTCCTTCCGCACCGACTCAAATTCCTTGCGCAGTTCATCAAGAAAAAGCGGCTTTATCACTTTCAGGATATTTTTCTCGCTGGTGTAGTGCGCCCCCAAATTCCGCCGCTCCTTCGGGTTCATCACCGATTGAAAAAGCGAGCCGAAAATTGCCGGGGAAATTTGCCCCCAATCCAGCCCGCAGCACTTCAACAGCGTTTCCCGCATCTGCGAATCGAAGCCTGCGGTGGGGATTAATTCGGCAAATAATTTCCCGTTCACGTAGGGGAATGCGTTTAGGTTTTCATCAAGGTTTTTCAGCCGCTCTGCGTGGGGTGTGTTCAGCACTTGGAAAAGCGTTGCAAGGTGGTAGGCAACGTCGGTTCCATCCTGGCTTGTGCGGTTGGATAGATATTCCTGAAAAATTCCTTTCTCGAAAATTCCGGTGTCGTCGGCAAACAGGCAAAAGAGCAGCCGGACAAGGTAGAGTTCAAGGTTGTGGCCGGTGTAGCCAATGTCTTTCAGGCGGTCGTGAAGCTGGCCCATTAACTCCGCCGCCGCCATGTTTACGGGGTCTTCCTCCTTGAACGTCCGTTTCTGGTAGCCGGCAATGAAGCTGAAGAGTTGGACGTTGTTGGCAAGCTCGGATAATTGGAATTCATGGTCGGTTCCCGCATCCAGATCGAACAGGCGGAAGCGTTGGAAATCGGAAACAAGGATGTACTTGGGGAGTTCGGAATCTTTCAGCCCGGGGAAGTAGTCGGTGGCTTGCTTGAAGGCTTTTGCAAGGTCTTTCCCGCGTGACTTGTGCTCAATCAGGATTGTTCCTTTCCAGAGGAGGTCAACGAAGCCTTGTTTGTTATCGGCCTTGCGGACGCTGTACTCGAACGAAGCCACGCGGCGGCGGCTGATGCCGAAGACGTTGAAGAAGCCGTCGTAGAATGACTTGGCTTCGGCATCTTCGCTGGTTTCGTGTTCCCATTCCTTGCTGAAGGCAACGGCGCGGGTTTTGATTTCGTTCCAGGAGAGGGGCATACGGAAATGGTGAATGGTGAATGAGGAAGGGGAGGATGGCGTTAGAGGGCCAGCTTCATTCCTGATGCTTTGGCTTCGTGGTCAAGCAGCCAGCGTTTGCGGTGCAGGCCGCCGGCGTAGCCAACCAGCGCGCCGTCGTGGGCAACCACGCGGTGGCAGGGGATCAGGATCATCAGCGGGTTGTGGGCGTTGGCTTGGCCAACCGCGCGCACAACTTTTGCATCGCCCAAAACCTCGGCTACTTCGCCGTAGCTGCGGGTTTCGCCAAAGGGGATGTGCATCACTTCCTGCCACACCCGCTGCTCGAACTCGGTGCCGAACATATCTATCCTCAAAAAAAACTCCCGTCGTTTTCCGGCGAAGTATTCCTCCAACTGAATGGCGCAATCGCGCACGGGAGCCGGAAGGCGTGGGGTGGCTGGTTGGGCGGTTTCAACAAAGCGGATGCTGGAAACGCCACGGCGTGTCCCCTGGATGGAGAGGAAGCCAACGGGGGAGGCAATGGTGATTTGGGCAATGCTGGTTTGTTCGGCTGTTTCTGCTGGTTCGGTCATGGCTTGGCTACGCTCGGTGGGGAAAAGAACTTGCCAAAGGTACAAAAGAGAATGGGATGGGGAGGGAGGTTAGTGGTCAGTGGTCAGTTGTCAGTGGTCAGTTGTCAGTGGTCAGCCGCCCCGTCATCGCGAGGAGTCTTCGGCGAAGCACCGCGAAGCAGCGGCGCAAGCCCATCTCGCGGGTTTCTGGGAAATCATCGGACACACTGCTGGGCGCGAGATGGGCTTCGCCGCTGTCGCTCCTTGTTGAAAACCCCGACTCGTCGGGGCGATGGCGGCTCGGTTCGGTGGCTCCTGCTCATACTTCGACGGGG
>JAEUSP010000061.1 GCA_016788565.1 Chlorobiota bacterium
TGCTTGCCCTACCACCGATGGCTCCACCGCTCTTCACGAAGTGTCCTTTGCTGTCGCGCAGCCTTGCGGATTTGGCGGCGGATTCTTGTTCTAACCGATTTTTATCAGCATAGAATTTCTTGGTATCACGTATCGCTTCATCGTAGGATTGTTTGCGTGCTTGGGCTTCCCCTTTAACAGCCCCAACCGCGTGCTTCAACTGCTCCCGCATAGCAAACTGCTGCTGCTTCTGCATCGAGGCTACGATGTTCTGGTGGGCAAGCATTGTGGCGCGGCTTGCTTGAACAGACCCTACCTCAATAGCCTTAAACGCCCTTTGCAGTGATTGCACAAGAGCGGGGGAATTGTCCTCAAACGTTATCGGTATTCGTGTGGTTTCGTCAGCCATTGATAGGGTGTGGGTAGCCGATGAACACAACAGCCCCGCTTGGGGTTAGGCGGGGCTGTATGGGGGTGAAATTCGATTGTGGGGTTAGCGACTGGGCTTGGTCATTTCCTTCTGAACCTTTGCTTCGGCACGATTACGGGCGGCGCGTAATGCTGTAAAGAGGGCAAGGTCATCGCGGGGTATATCAAATGATTCAACAAACTCCCGAACTCCTGCTACGCTCATTTCGCCGCTTGGGCAGGCGGCATTAAATAGAGAGAGCCAACCGTAGTATTCTGTTGGGACGTGTCCCTTGAAATTGAGGGCAACACCTCCCCCGCTGTCAAGGCTGTTGAGGAACTCCCTTCTTGCGTTGTCGTCAAGGAGTTCTCGGTAATCGGGGGGGATGCGACAATCGTCGAAGTCTCGTTCGATGCGGGCGGCACGTTCGTCTTGCTCTCTTCCGTCCCGAAGAAAAAATCCGCTACCGCGTTCACTTCTTCATCGGAAGCATCCAAAAATAATTCCTCAAACTCTGGGCTATCGGGTGAAGGTGCATCCCCAAACGGCTTTAACACGCCCCGCAGGATAATCAGGGAGTATTCGGCGGAAGATGCCCCACCACCGTATAGCATCCAAACGGCATAATGGCTTAACGCTGAGCCTTCGCTTGTCGTGATCTGCGAAGGTGAAAATGGCTCGTTGTTGGGGCAATCCTTGCGGAACAGTGATAGATGTTGTTCTTGGATACGCTGGCGGCGGCCAAACCCGATTTTGTCGGGACTAACGTATGGCTTGCCAGAAATGGTGAATATGCGGCTCATGGTATGTGGGGAAACGTGAAAGAATATCCGGCGACGTGCGGGTGTTTGGTGTGCTTGAGCCGCACCAAACACCCGACGCGCCGTAATGTTAGCGATACTACTTCTTAGTACCCGTCGAGTTTGAACTCTGCGATTGTGGCGGATGTTACGCCCAAATCAATGTTGCTCGTTGTGCCAATAGGGTCGAAGGGGATGCTTCCTGTCATCTCAATTTGAGTGACAGTATCCTTATCGCCCAATTCCGTAACGCCTTTGAATCCTAACGCTCCCGTGGTGAACTTGAACGTGTCCCCGTTCCACGTAGGCACAAGGATTGTGTAGTCGTTCTTCGATGCCGTAATCACAGCTTGTAAGTCTGCCACCTTGCTCTGCAACATCGAAGCAGTGAAGGATACTTCGGCAAAGCAGCATATTGGCTGTTGGCGGGTTGTTTTCTTCGGGCCAGTGAACTTAATGCTGAGTTTAGCATCGGTCATGTAACCGGGCGCGTACCCGTTTATTGTGACGCTATCGGTGTCAATGGTGGACATCGCGAAGTTGGCACGGTTATAGGCTCCGGCTGTCAAGCCCAGTGATGTTCCTCCAGTCGTGCCAGCATGGGCGGTAGCGTTGGCCAGCATCCAGTCATATTCGACCTGCGCCATCGCTGTTTGCCAATTAGCCTTCAAGGATCGCATCGAATCAGTTACTTCAAACTCAAACTCCAAGCCGACAAGGCTTGACCCTGCTGCTGTGGTGAAGTTGGTATTATCAACGAAGTTGAAGTATTGCCCGCCCGCCATTGCGAATCGAAGCTGGTGCGGGGAGCGAGAAAGCAGGTAGAGATTCTTTATATCGGCGATCCGTGCTTGGAAGAGATTCGCTTCAAGCGAGCACAGAATCTTATCGTACATAAACCGCTTGGCAGCATCCTCGTAGCCAACTTGTTCAACCCGAAAGGTTGCAGCTTCGCGAAGCCCAAGCGTCCCGGCTTCTGTGGCGTGGTTGAATTGAAAGCCTGATACTGCGTATGCAATCGCATCTACACGCGGTGGGACATAGCTTGTGCCAAGTTTCCCTGTGAAATTTGCCATCGTTTGGGGGTGTTGTTAATGGAGTGAAAAGTCTTGTTGGCTATCCTGCGCCCTACGCTGCGTTGTGCTTGTGGAACGCGGTGACGCTAAAGCCAATTTTTGTGGCGTACCAGTATTTATCCAAAGCCTGAACCCCACCGAGTGTTCGGTAATCATTGCCATGTTCTATGCGGGGTTGCTGGGTTCGGGTTAGCCACCAAATAGGCGGATCGGAAGATGACCGCTCGGTAAATGATTGCGTGGATTCATCCCACACTGCACCCGGCATGATGCCCGTTGTCCCTGTTACGCCACTTGCTGGTTGCTCCAAGAGGGAGAGAACCGTTCGGGCTATATCCATTTGGCGGCGATGCAAATCGGACTTTGAGAACGAATAGTAGTACAGGATTAACTCGCATTGTGCTTCATGTTCTCGCAAGAAGAATTGAGCAGGGGTTGGCCGATACACTCCATCGCTACACCACAGCCGAGCCATTGGTGTTTCTTCTTTCGTTGGCGCATCATTGTCTGCCAAAATATCGCCCCCGATTGCCACGCTTCGGAAAATTTGAACGCCGTTCTCATCCTGACAGTGCCGCTCAATGTGTTTGCAGATTGCCGTTAGGCCAACGGTTAGCGGCGATGCCGTGAACGTTAGGCTGTCAAGAGTAGCGTAGGTGGGCTTGGTGAGCGATGCCATTTATTCCTCTTCCTCTGTATCGCTCAATGACGCGATTACTCGCGCTTTGAGTTCTGCTATCGTAATGGGCGAAGTAAGGGTGTCCCACGTGTCATCCTGCTGTTGCTCAATGGGCTTGTGGACAATAATCTCAATGGAGTATTCACCACCCGGATGCCCTTCTCCATTTGCCACATAACCCTCACTCAGCGTTTCGCAATGAACGATAACCCCACCGATACAGCGAGATTCTACTACTCGGCGCAAGGATAGCGTGCAAGGTGCTTCGGATTCGTCTGGTAGGAAAAACCACTTGTGTTCGCCGTTCCAGTCGCTTGGGAGATCAGAACGCTTTTCGTAGAGATCCCGGTGAGGGACACACACGATCAAGTGGCCGCCTTCGGCGAGGATTCGATACCAATGTTCCACAGCCAGCCACGGGTTGGATAGATGCTCCAAAATATGGCTTGCATAGACCGTATGGTAATGACCGTCTGGTACACCATCCATGAAGGTTGCATCCCCTTCGGGCTTATCCCATCGGTCGAACGTTTGGTTGATAGGATCAGCCCCACAGCCTATGTCAATGCCAAGCTGGTCGGCGGGGGTGAACTTCCCGTACCAACCCTCAGCATCCCGACGCGCTACGGTTTCTGGTTTGTTGGTTTCTGCCATATTAGCCGTATTCTCTTATGCTTGGGGCTGCCCCCGATTGACAATGACGATGTGACTGCAAATCGGATGAAATCGCTTACCGTTGAGTATGTTATGGGGGGTATCATGGTGCTTGTCGTTTAACCGCCAATCGGACGGCGCGTTGTAGTTTTCGCTTCCCCTTTGCAGACACGCCCATGAACGGTCGAACCACGCTAACCTTCCGTGCCTTTGGGAGTTCGCTCGTTGCGACCGAAACCGCTTTTCGGTCGTTGGTGAGATGAAGGCTGTTCAGCATTTGTCCCGTGAACCGCAGCGTCACACGGTCGGTAGGCAGCCCTCTGCGGCGGCGTATCGCTTTCGTGCGTTCAGCGTAGGGCTTAAATGGTTCTTCAGTGTAGTTCACGCCCCGTTCAGTATGCTCCCGAATGTCTGCTATGATAATCGGGGATGCAACATCCTTATATCCACGCCGTGCGTATTGCTCTAATCGGTCAAACTCGCGGCGGAGGGGTGCAAGATCAATCCTGATCTTCAGCATGATTATATCCGAGTGAGGGTGAAGCGATGAACGTGAACGCGCTCCGAATCGTCAATTTCGCCGTCTTGATTTAGATCAAAATTGAGCAACAGCATTTGGTTGGCGATAGATTCAGCATATTCTTTCTTCCACCTAATTATCATCGCCGCGAACAATTCTTCGTTCTCCTGCCACCGAGCGTGAAACCGCATCACCCCTACTTCCAACATCTTCACAATAGTGAGATAAACAGCAGGGCGTGTTAGGACTTCTGGGTTGGTGATCTTATCGGTCATCGTGGATAATTCTTCGTAGGAGTATCCACCACGGACTATCGGCCAGCCATAGCCAATAATCGCTGCACCTTTGTCGTGGAATTGCTGTCGAAGACTAACCTGCAAATGATCCTTGATTTCAGCTTTGGCGGTATCAATCGCATCTTGCACCATTGATTCAATACGACCGCTGCCGTCATCCGAATCTTGTGTCGGAATCTCAAAATCAGGAACGTATTTCTTTACGTCCTCAATCGTGCAGAGATTAGTATTTGCCCATGTGGCCATGAATGTCGAGGATCAATAGTGGTTCGGCGTTACCCCCACCGTCTTTCTTGAACGGTGGGGGCTATTTAGACACGCACACACAAAACCAAAAAACAGAGCGTCGCAAATGAACTATCCTGCAATTCGCGTAGCACACTCAGGACGAATGCAGGCAACGCCGTACAGCAGGGAGAGTTCAAACATCGTTTGGCGGTATCCCGGGATCACGTCCAAGCGGAACGGTATCCCCGACATCGGATCGGTGTAGGCTTGAGTGACAGTGCCAGCAGGCATATCCAACTCACCAGTGGACAACGTTGGGCGCATAGCAATCGCGAAAGCATTCCGATTGAAAGCAAGGTTCACGACGTGGGTGTCCATAAACGTCACCGTCTTGTTCTCGGCAACAGCAGACGGCAACGCTGGTGAGAAGGTAACCCCCGCGATGGCGTTGCCAGATGCCGTCAGCGTGCTTGCGTTGGTGACAGTGAACGAATAACCCGGCAGGTCTTGGATAGTGAAAACATCCCCCGTTACAATGGTTCCGGTGAGGGTTGTGCTATCCACGTTCATCGTTGTTGCGCCAGCACTCAGTGCCCCATTTACAAGGGCGGTGTGTGCCGAGCCATTGGATAGTGTTCCGGCTGTGTGAGTAGGAACCAGCGTGGTTGAATACCAATCGAACCCTAAACGGCGGCCAAGTTCGCCCTCTTCTTGAACGGTGGTGTTGCCAGCATTTTGGGCATACTGGAACGTTGCAAGATTCAGTGCGTTCGCTTCGGCTTCAGAACTCAACACGCCGTAGCGATAATCGGCTGGTGCAAGTTGGTTGTTCAGCACCTTGCGGGCATTGATAGCGTCCGCAGCGGAAGAACCGAATGGCGTAGTTCCTGCTGTTCCGGTATAGCCGTACACCTTAGGATAGAGAGCAAGGAGGTCGCTACTCACATAATTGGCCAATGCTGCGATTGATTCCTCCATCTCGGAGTTGATATAGTCGCGGCTATTTGCCATTTCAACCGCTTCTTTGGCGGTCAAGTAGAACGTTGCTTTCTTCCAC
Organism: Chlorobiota bacterium; assembly: GCA_016788565.1. GTDB lineage: Bacteria > Bacteroidota > Ignavibacteria > OLB7 > OLB7 > OLB7. The sequence continues at coordinate 5,699 of JAEUSP010000061.1, forward strand.
TTGTTCAGCGTAATCGGGACGTTGGTGAGCGTGGTATCCGATGCTGTAGGTGCAACAGCCGCAGGGGTTACATCGCTAACAGACTTTGCGCCCGGGATCGGTACGTTCACTACTTGCCCCTTCTGCATGGGGTCAGGGCTATAACTCCGATTAACAAGGCGGGGGAAGAATGCTTTCTTGCGCAATACTTGCGCGCTTTTTGCGACAATCAGAGGTATCGCATCGGTTATTGTATTCGCCATTTGTCGTGGGGTTGAAAATGCTTATGTGGGTGTGGATTGCTATCAGATCAACACGTGATAGCAGCGTTGTGTTGTGGTATTAGCCGCGAATGACGACACGCCCTGCGAGTAGGTCTTCAGCACTCACCTTTCCGGCGGCCATATCTGCGGCGGTCATAATAATCGCACCCGGCACGGGGATGCCGCTGGGGGAAGCACCCGGGCTTGCTGTTGGGGCTGCATAACGGGGGAACCGCTGCATGAACTGTTGCGCAACTTCGGGTGTGGTAGCGGGCTTGCCGCTGGTTCCAACGATTAGTCCATTATCCTTCCCTACCCAATACCGTGTACCGTCGTCGCCTTTGGCGATATGGTACTCCTTGAAGAACCGCTCCATAGCGTCGTCAAAGTATGTTGGGGCTGCAACGGGTTGAAGTAAGCTATTGACTTCGGTGCGGGTTACGAATTCTTCGCGTTCCGCGCTAATTTTAGCTAACTCCTGCTCCAGCGATTGCATCTTCTGTTGGGCGGATTGCGCTTGCTGCCGGTAAGTTTCCAACTCTTGCTGTTGCGCCCTTCGCTGAAGGTCATCCACAATGGATGCCCCGTTATTGGCTGGTAGCGCATCGGTTGCAGCCGACCCCTCTGTCGAAGGTTGGGCGGCCACATACGCCTCTAACGACGATTTTAGGTCGCGATGCCCCTTGTCGTTCTTGACAATCGGGACACCAAGAGTTTGAAGGTTTGAGTAAAGCCTATCGCGCTCCTGCTTACGCACGAAACGCATGGTCTCTTCGGGGATAGCAAGAAGCGGTTGTGACGCGGTTGGCGGTTGGCCGCTGGGTTGCGTAGCGGGATTTTCGGTATCCTGCGAAACGGGGGGTGAGGAGTGTACGGTCTCCGAAACGGGGGTGACGGCAGGATCGGTTACGATTGCGCCACTTGTAGGCTGGTCGGACATAAAAATAATGGTTTTTTTGTTACAAGGCGGCTTGCCCGATATTATCGCAAGTCGCCTTGTTGTGTTTACCCGCGCTGATACTGTCGGTGTAATTCAGAGCGGAAGGTTGCAAGGAAATCGGTATCAGTAGTGATCCGACGTAAGCATTCAGAGCCATAGCCCCTATGCTTGCAGGTGTTCCCTTCTCCATAGCCCCGTGCCGATTGAAAATTGCAAGGGAATTGACAGCCGGAACGGTCTGATACCTTGTGGCGATTAGGTTGCAAAACGGTGGGGCTGAACCCGTCGGTATAACGGGCAAACTGCTGAACCACGATGCGTGGTGTTGTGGGGCCGAAGATTGCTATCGTTGGCCGATTGAGCGCGAGGGCTAAGGCCAACACCCCAGTATCCACGCTAACAACAACACGGGCGGATGCCACGGCGTTCACAATCGCCCCCCATGTTGGAAGCAATTCCCCGCCATGTTGGGGCAATCCAAGATTCAACATCCGCTCCTTTGGGAGTTCTTCACGAATGATGCCACGGATCAGATTCCTCCCCTCTCTTGTTGGTATCGAACGCTTGAACCCGCTTGCGGTCAATGCAACCACCACGCCAGAACTCGTGTTTGCCGTCATATCCGGCGCAGCGATGTAGGAGGGGAAGCTGAACCGCTGTGGTGCGAAGGTATCAATCAGGCTGGCAAATTGGTCGAAGCGATCAACTACTACGTTGCCGCCTGTTGCCGCATCATGGATCAGACACCACTGCGTAAGGCTGTAAATCGCGCCATACCTTCCTTGTAGCATTGGCGTACTACCAACACCCAATTCTTCCCCCGCAAATGCCCTAACACCGATGTTTGACCATGCTGGGTGATTGAACAACGGCAGCCGAAACTTGCGCGTAAAAACGTCAATGGAACACCCAAGCTGCGCCCGTTGTGCAATCGCAGGGAGGGCGTGAATGTCGTCGCCCATGCCGTTGCCGTTGTCGTGACCGGAGAGTAGTAACGCAATTCGGTTTGGTTCCCCGTGTCCGTTAGTGCGAGTTGCAGAAATGGAGTTAAAGTTGCGCATGGTGAGCGATACTCCTACATGGATAGCGTAAGGCGTTACGCTGTGCTTACTCCCAATTCTCGTTCGATGCGTTCCATTGTTGTTTCATCAACCGCACCGCCGTCCTCCTTCAGAAGGGAGATAACCAGCTCGGCAACGTCCTTCCAACCATCACGGTATCCGTTGTTGTAGGCAATCTTTCTTGTCTCATGCTTCATGGCGTGTTCTTGTTATTGTGCTTCCTCAATGTCAGAATACGTTTCATCTTCTTTTGCTATCCCCTC
>JAEUSP010000088.1 GCA_016788565.1 Chlorobiota bacterium
CATATAACGTTATGGCGAGTCCATTCAGTGAATCACGAAAGCAGATAGAATAGATTTCATCTTTTTTAGGAGAGAAAGTATCTATTCTGTTATAATCATAGAATTGAGCATTAATTGCACTCCATGATTCTCCATAATCTGTTGTCTTTAATAAGAGATAGTTAATCCGATTGCCGCCGTTTGGAAATGCTTCTGCAACATAATAGCCGCCCGCATATAGTACTCCATTCCCACAAGAAGAGATATTTCGAATCATTCCAGGTATTATTGGCTGTATGGGCTTCATCCATGTTTTACCACCGTCAACTGTTCGGTAGATTGCTGTATAATATTTTTTATCTCCGTTGTGCCTATCACCAACAATGAATCCTGTGTCACGGGAAATAAATAACATTTTTTGAGAAAAAAACAAAGAATCTAAGAATGGAACTATCTCCCAATCAAACCCTCCATTCTGTGTAGAAATCACTGTAACAGCTGAATAATCTGAGAATTTATTGCCAACAGCAATCCCATTCTCTTCATCAAAAAAGTGAATGCCTTGCCATCCAATAGAGGAGGTATCTGTCAATGGGAACCAACCAGTTTGTGCTATCGTTCTATTGGCAGATAGAAGACTTAGGAGTAATAGAATCGGAATTGTTTTCATGGCATCTCCTTTATCTACTCAATAAAGATGATAAAGGATTTGGAAACAGCACCCGTAATGCTGCTTAAGAAGACCATGTATGGTCCCGGGGGCAATAAGTATCTACCTTTGGGATTGTCTGTATCCGAAGGTATTCTAATAGCAAACGTTGAATCCGTTAGCATGGGTGGGTTGTTTGAAGAAGCTGTAGAAACTGCTTTTAGAACAACGCACCGTTGGTCGTTTGCAAAAGCGTGGGTGACAGCGTATAACCGTATCAATACAATTTTGTTGGAGTTGATATCACCCCAACGCCATTTATTAAGCAATTCAATAATAATTCGATCACCATACTTAACTCTTGCAGTTGGGATTCTAAACTCAGGCCCAATTCCTTTAAGCAGATATTCAGGCGTGTATATCTCAAAAGCCATAATACGATTACCCATATCTACTGTACCATCATCATCTGCAGCGGCATTCACGTTTGAGTCGCAAATTAGAACTCTACCATCATACAACAGAATTGCATTAGAATGGTAATTCCGAGGATACTTTAGTTTTGGCTCTTTCAGTACAGACCAACGCGGATTCGATGCAAAATGATCATAGAATTCGATCTCAAGAACTCCATCTACATCTTTAGGAGGATACGTTGAATTAATGCCGCCAACTAACATAACAGTCATATCTGGCAATATGATAGCATTACCATAGTAGCGTCTTTTGGAAGAATATCCGTTGGCTGTACTAGACCTATTACATGAATTCCATTGCCTACGTTGAGTTTCTGGGGCGATTTTGGTATCGCTATTCCACGTTGGGTTTTTGAACTGCCACTGGTTGGCATTGGCAACGTTGATCTGTTGATCGCTGCCAAGCGCAGCATCGGTGGGGTTGGCCGTAAGGGCGACCGGAGAGCCAGCAGCGTGCCAGACGCTGGGAGGAGTGGCAAAGGTTGTGCTGTTGAGGAACAGCACAGTATTGCCGTTGAGGGTGGCATTGGCGATGATGTCAAGAGGGTTGCGGGGGTTCGCGCTGGCAAGTTCGCGCCAGTTGTCGGCGGCATCGGGAGCCAGGCAGTTGCAGGACATGGCGAAAACCCTCCAAAAAATTGGCTTTGGTGTGAGGAATTTGGACGCGGCTCTAACTACAACAATTATTTGTGGTGAGCAAGGGATTTTTTGGGGGAGAAGGAAAAAAAATGGCTCACCTAAAATTCGCACGCCACCTCATAGATAAGCCGCGACTGTTCTGTTGTGCGTCACTCGGCAACGCCATGGATGCCCCCCGCCGTTACTCACCCATTTCGTAACTTCGCCCACGTTTTTTTCACAGCATCAACACCAAGCAATGACCGAACAACAACTTGTTGGAACCGCAAACGCTACCAGCAACGGCACAGCAGCATCAAGCACCCCAGAAACATCAGCAGAAACATCCGCACCCGCCGAGAACCCGTTCGAGCGGCTGGGCCGGATGCGAGCCGAGTCGCGGCTTGGCGGCGGCCAGCGGCGGATTCAGGATCAACACAAAAAAGGGAAACTCACCGCCCGCGAACGCCTTGAAGCACTGTTAGATGAAGGAAGTTTTGTGGAAATAGATGCCTTTGTGCAACACCGCTCGCGCGATTTCGGGCTGGATGAACAACGCTACTTAGGCGATGGCGTTGTCACCGGAACCGGAACGATTAACGGGCGGACGGTGTGTGTGTTCTCGCAAGATTTCACGGTGTTCGGTGGGTCATTGTCGGAGGCCCATGCCGAGAAAATTTGCAAGATCATGGACCTTGCCATGAAGATCGGCGCGCCGGTTGTTGGGCTGAACGATTCCGGCGGGGCGCGCATCCAGGAAGGGGTGGTTTCGCTGGGGGGATATGCCGATATTTTCTTGCGAAACACCTTGGCTTCCGGCGTGATCCCGCAAATCTCGGCAATCCTTGGCCCCTGCGCTGGCGGCGCGGTTTACTCACCCGCCATCACCGATTTTGTGGTGATGGTGCAAGGCTCCAGCTACATGTTCGTGACCGGCCCCAACGTTGTGAAAACCGTCACCCACGAGGACGTAACCCAGGAAGAGCTTGGCGGCGCAACAACCCACGCAACAAAATCGGGCGTGGCGCACCTTGCCGAACGGACCGAGGTGGATGCGTTGATGGCAATCCGGCGGATGCTTGGCTACATGCCGCAGAACAACCGCGAACAACCGCCAACCATCAGCCTTGACGACCCGGATGACCGCCGCGATTTCATGCTGAACGCCATCATCCCCGACAACCCGAACAAGCCGTACGACATCAAGGAAGTGATTAACCGGGTGGTGGATCACCGCTCGTTCATGGAAATCCACGAAGGCTTTGCCGACAACATTGTGGTGGGGTTTGCGCGGCTGGGCGGCCAGGCCGTTGGGATTGTTGCCAACCAACCGGCGGTGCTTGCGGGGGTGTTGGATATTGATGCCTCGGTGAAAGGGGCGCGGTTCGTCCGGTTTTGCGATTGCTTCAATATCCCGCTGGTGGTGTTCGAGGATGTTCCCGGATTCCTTCCAGGAACCGACCAGGAGTGGCGGGGAATTATCCGGCACGGCGCAAAACTGCTGTACGCCTTCTGCGAAGCTACCGTTCCCAAAATGACCGTCATCACCCGCAAAGCCTACGGCGGCGCGTACGACGTGATGAACAGCAAACATATCCGGGGGGATTTTAACGTGGCCTGGCCAAGTGCCGAGATTGCGGTGATGGGGAGCAAAGGGGCGGTGGAGATTTTGTTCCGCAAGGAGATTGCCGAATCAGCCGACCCAGAAGCCGCATTGGCCGCGAAGGATGCCGAGTATCGTGAGAAATTCGCGCACCCCTACCTTGCCGCCGAGCGTGGCTACATTGATGACGTGATCGAGCCAGCCGACACCCGCCCCCGCCTGATCCACGCACTCCGTTTGCTCCGCAACAAGCAGGACACCAACCCCTGGCGGAAGCATGGGAACTTGCCGTTGTAGCGTTTCTGGTGTGATAAAAAATCAGCGGCCATCGTGTTTCCCCGATGGCCGCTGTTGATAACGAAAGCTGTTGTTTGTGTGGGAATTATCGTCCCATCATTGACGCTGCCGAAAGCCCGAAGACACCCAGAATAGCGGTTGCAAGGATGCCAGCCAGCACAACGTACACAACGATGTTCACAACCAACGCAACGATGACATACACCACCCGCTTATCGTCCGGAGTTTGCATCGTGCTTGGAAGCCCTAAGTACATCAGGTAGATGCCGTACAGCCCACCAGCCATTGCTGCAAACCCGCCAAGCACTGGGACAATGGACAAGATGCCGGCCACCCATGCCGGAGTGTTGGAATAGACCACCAATTGGAAGGCACGCCCCTGGTTTGCTACCGACCCGAACGACGACGCAAGCGCGTTCACAACAAACGCAGCAATGAAGGTGCCAATTAACGAGGATACCAACGAGGCAACCCCCATTGCCACCCCAAACATCAACCCCAACGGCCCCAGCAATCCGCTGCCGATCAGTGTGCCAACAACTGGTATCAGCATCAGCGGCAACGCATACCCGGTGATTAACGATCCGGTATCCGGTTCTTCAGTTTCGATAACTGGCCATTCGGTCTTCGGCGTTGTGATGATGCTTTTCGCACGGTCAACAAGGCTCATGGTTCTCTCCCCTTTTTGTTTGGTTGTTGATTGATGCTCTCTGCCAGCTTGGCCATTGTGTGTGTGATTGCCAAACCAGCTTGGCAATCGTCTGTGATTGCCAAACCAACTTGGCAATCGCGTCTGATCGCCAAGCCGCGCCGAACATACAGGATATTTTCACAACCTGAAAGAAACTTCAACGATACGGCTGCAATTCAATGAATGATAATGGGTGATATTGCCAAAAAACTTGATCGTCGCAACCTCTTCCCAGCACCATGCTCCATACCTCTCAATCTCTCGAATCAGTTATTGAACACCTAAGCAGCCTTCCCACCATTGGCCGGAAGACCGCACAACGCATCGCCCTCTATCTGCTGAAACAACCCCGCGAGGAGGTGGTGGCAATGGCGCGCGCCCTTGTTGACATGAAGGACAAAACCGCCTACTGTACCATTTGCCAGAATATCACCGAGCAAGACCCCTGCGCAATTTGCCAATCGCCAAAACGGGAGCGCAACGTTATCTGCGTTGTTGGCGAACCGAGCGACGTGCTGGCCGTGGAAAAAACCAACGACTACCACGGCCTGTACCACGTGCTTGGCGGCGTGATCCACCCGTTGGATGGCGTGGGGCCGGATGACCTAAAAATCAAAGAACTGCTTGCACGAATCGGCAATGGCGACCAAGAGGTAATCCTTGCACTGAACCCTAATGTTGAAGGTGAGATGACCACACTCTACCTGGCAAAACTGCTGAAACCGCTTGGGGTGAAAGTCACACGCATCGCTCGCGGAGTTCCGTTGGGCTCGGCATTGGAGTTTGTTGATGAAGCCACCATCTCCCGAGCACTGGAGGGGCGTGTTGAAGCCTGATTCAATCCCAACACCAACGCCGGAACCGCACCAGCAAACCGAAGAATGGTTCGAGCGTTGGTTCCGCAACCCACTCTATCTGAAGCTGTACGCACACCGCGACCGCACCGAAGCCGAGCATTGTGTGGAGCTGATCCTTCGGGCAGTTGCCAGCGGCCCACGTCCAGCACCACGCCACGCGCTTGATCTGGCTTGTGGCCCCGGCCGTCACTCCATCACGCTATCACGCCACGGGCTGCGGGTGACAGCGGTGGACCTTTCCCCCACGCTGCTTGGCCACGCGCTGGCCGCCGCCGCAAACGAAGGGGTGGAAGATCACATCCGTTTTCTCCGTTCCGACATGCGCCACATCAGTTTTCATCAGGAGTTTGACCTTGCGGTGCAGTTGTTCACCAGCTTCGGTTATTTCGATAGCCCCGCCGATGACTTCTTGGTGCTTGAACGGGTTCGCGCCGCGTTGCGCCCGGGCGGCCACTACGCGCTGGACCTGCTGAACGAGCAACACTTGCGCGCTTCGCTGATGAACACCAGCACAAAATGGGTGGATGATTTGGAGGTGGTGGAACGCCGTCAGATTGTTGATGACCGCGTGGAGAAAATCATCACTATCCACACCGGAACCGAGCAGATGGAGTTCCACGAATCGGTCAGGCTCTACTCACCCGAAGCTATCGCGCTGATGTTGGCCGATGCAGGGCTGGTTCCGGTGCAATGGTTTGGCGATTATCACGGGTCGGCATTTCACCCCCAACACTCGGCGCGGATGCTGGTGATTGCGCGGGCTGAGTAAGCGTTTACCAAAACAAAGAGCGATGAGCATCAACTCCCGAAATCAATGAAGCAATCTTCCGCAATGCCTTGCCTGCGCCGTGCGGCATTGCTGCTGCTGGGGGTTGCCATTGCTGGCGTTGCTGGCTGCGGGCTGTTCGCCACCCGCGACCCCGAACCGCCCACCAGTGCTGGCTCCAATTTCGAGCCGCCAACCGCGCCAACGTTGGTGCTGCGGAACCTTGAGAACGCCCTGAAATTTTCCAACCCCAGCGATTACCGCCGTTGCTTCAGCGATTCAAGTCGCGGGCTTCCCCCCTTCCGGTTTTTTGCTTCGGCCCAGGGGGCATCGGCTGCCCCAACACTGTTTGCCGATTGGTCCATTGAGCGTGAGGAAAAATACCTCCGCACAATTTTTGCCGAGCTTCAGCCGGACCTTGCTTGCTCGGTGATTTTTACTCCATCGGAGATTACCGAGCTTCCCATCGGCGACTCCATCCAGTTTACCGCAAGCTACCTTGCCCGGTTCCCCCACACCCGCAGCGCGGTTGAACAGATTGCCGAAGGTGAGTTGCAGTTTACCTTGCGGTTGTCGCGGCTGAACGAGTGGGCAATCGCCAGCTGGCGCGACATCGCAATCCCGGGAAAAACAAGTTGGTCGGTGATAAAAGCACGGTTTAGCAACTAACAAGAGTTTGTGAAATCTTCCGCCAACATCGTCGCTGCACTGCTGTTGCTTGCCCTGGCAAGCTGCACCAACCCGTTCGCGCCAAAGTTGGAGCCGGGGCTTTCCAACCTTTCCTCCGTGCTTGGCGACCAGCGGACCGTGGCCGGCGTTTTCCAGAACGTCCAGTACGCCTTCACCTACGGCGACACGCTGATTTACGGAAGCCTGCTTCACCCCGATTTCCAGTTCCGCTACTACAACCCCGACCGCGCTGCCGAGGTGGCCTTCAACCGCGATGAGGAGATGCGGATTGCCTGGAATTTATTCCACAGTGCCGACCAGATTGACATCCAGTGGAACGACTACATCTCGCAAGACGGCGACTCCATCCGCCTGACCGTTACGCGCGCCTACACCATGAAGGTCATCCTGCAAGCCAGCGAAACCTTCCGGGTTGATGGCCGCGCACAATTCCGCCTGACCCGCAACGCACCAACCGATGTATGGCTTATCCGAACCTGGTTCGACGAATCAAATTCTTGATTGCTTCGGCACGGCGGCATGGGCCCGGGCACGTTGCGCAGGTGTTCTGGCAAGCATGGCGGCGGCGGGCCTACGCCCGAAAAGATCACCCGCGCCCAAGCGTTGCCACATTCCAACATCAGTTCACTTTTTTCCGCACGCCCGAAGCCTTTGCTGATGATTTCCACCGGGCTGCTTCCCCACGGTTTCCGCTTGCCGATATCACCCCAGAACTGCTTTCCACCCTGCCCGATTTCGCAACGCTGATCGGCAATGCCGAACGGTTTGCGGCGGGGAACACCTCACTGCTGGGCTGCCAAATTTCCGCGCCCGGTGGCCGCTACGATTGGCATCGCGATTACGGCACGCAGATGCGCTGGCCGCTGGATCACTTCTCCCGCATCCGATTTATGGATGGCGACGGAGCCGACGTGAAATACCCCTGGGAACTAAGCCGGATGTACTGGATTTCCTGGCTTGGAAACGCCTACCGCGCAACCGGCGACGAACGCTGGGCAACCCAGTTCCAACGGCTGATTGACGACTGGCAGAAGCAGAACCCACGCGACGTTGGCGTAAACTGGGCAATGCCGATGGAGGTGGCGATTCGCGGATTCTGGCTGACGTGCGGATACTCACTCTTTGCCGGCTCACCTTCCCTGGGCCGCGATTGGTGGAGCAATTACCTTCTGCTGGCCTGGGAGCATGGCGACCACCTTTGGCACAACCTTGAGTATTTCTTCAATCTCACCAACCACTATCTGGCCAACTGTTTTGGCTTGCTGGCGATTGGCGCGCTGCTGCACGACCACCCCGACGGACAACGCTGGTTTGCCACCGGGCGGAAATGGATGATTGAGCAGCTGGCGGCGCAAGTCACCAGCGATGGAGTTCACTACGAACTCTCCATTGGCTACCACCGGTTGGTGCTGGAGATGTACCTGATTGCTTTGCTTCTCACCCAGCGTGTTGGTAACCCGTTTCCAGAATCCGCGCGGCGGAAGATTGAGCAAATGGCGGAGTTTCTGTGCGATTACCTTCCCCCCTCCGGAACCGTCCCGCAGTTTGGGGATTCGGATGATGGAGTAATCCTCCGGCTGGCCGAATCGCAGCCGTTGTACGACCACCGTGGGTTGCTGGCACTGGCGGCGGTGATGTTTGAGCGGGGGGATTTTAAGCAGTCGGCAGGCGGCTTCAGCATGGAAGCGGCGATGCTGACCGGGGATGCTGGAAGGACGTTGTTCGATTCGCTGGAAGCAAGCCGCCACAAGGGTTCGCGGCTCCGCAGCCAGGGCGGTTTTGCGGTGCTGCGGAACCAGTGGATGCACGTTGTGGCCGATGTTGGGCCAATCGGGCTGCATGGCAACAACGACACACTCTCCTTCACGCTGCATACTTCCGAAGGGGAAATGGTGATTGACCCGGGGACCTTCTGCTACACCCGAAATCCAACCGCACGCAACGAACTGCGCAGCACCCGTGCCCACAACGCGCCAATGCTTGACCGCACCGAAATCGCCCAGTTCGACGGCCTGTGGCGGGTGAAGCAGGATAGCACCGATGTAAAAATTTTGGCCTGGGAAACCACCGACGATGGAGCCACGCTGGAAGCCGAGCATCACGCCTACCGGGCGGCTCCTTCTGGCAGCATCACAGTTCGGCGGCGGTGGGAATTGCGCGGGAAACACCTGGTGGTAGAAGATGAGCTTGTGGGGAGCGGCCAACACCATGTGGAGCTTCGCTTCACCCTGCCGGGCAAGCTCACGGTGCAGCAAACCGAGCCGACGCGGGCAACAATCAGCAGCGGCGGAACCGACCACGTGGAACTGAGTTGCAGCCACCCGTTTGCAATCGCCCGTGGATGGTGCTCACCCAGCTACGGCGTTTCCGAACCGGCGTGGTGGTTGGTGATGAGTTTCGACACATCCCCGCCACAGCGATTGCGCTATCTTTGGCGCGCTCTGATCTAAGCTCACGCATCCTAATCCCGGCCGATTTCTTCTTTCATGGTTGCCAACAACCCACAGCCAACTGCCGAACACGCAGCCGAACAACCGCAACGCCCCGCACGCTCGCCGCAGCGGCTGGCATTGTGGGCCGCTGCCGATAAAAGCCTGCAGATGCTGTACGGCGTGGTGCTGATTCTGGTCCCGCTGAAACTCTTCACCCCCGACCAGTGGGGCGTGTGGACGGTGTTCCAGGCGTTGTTTTTGGGGCTAAGTCTGTTGGGGGATTTCTTCATCCTTCAGCCGATGGTGAAACTTTGCGCCGAAGAGCACAAAATTTCCCGCTCGATCATCACCGCCTCCTCCCTACTCTATCTGGGTTTCATGGTTGTTTTGGGCTACGGCATCACCCTGCTTGCAGTGCCGATTGCTGATGTTCTGAAAAGCGGTTCGGCGGTTGAGGCGTTCCGAACAATCGGTTTTTTGGTGCTGAGCACGGCACTGCGGAACATCACCATTCGGGTGTTGCAGGTGGATTACCGGATCATCCCAATTTTCCTTGTGGACCTTGCCTACTTCGGCGGTGTGATTGCGCTGATGCTGCTTGGCGGTGCCAGCGGCCACCTGACCGATTCGATGGTGTTGATTGACTACAACCTGTATGCGTTCATCGCCAGCTCCATCACCGGGCTTCTGTTCACATGGCGGTGGATGATCCCCACCACAACTCACCTTGCCGACTCCGTTCGCCGCGTTCTGGCGTTGGGGGTTCATCAAGGTGGAACGGGGATATTGACGATTATCCAGCAGCAAGGCGATGCGGTGATTGTTACCTCAGTTCGCGGCCACATTGCCGCGGGGGTCTATAACGCCGCAAAAATTTTCTACCGATTTTTTGAGTCCATCCGCGACGCGGCGCAGTTGCTGCTGGTTCCGGCAACCTCGCGCGCGTATGCCCAGGAGCGTGTGGAATCGGTGAAGGAGATTGCCGAGCTTGCCACCGCCGCGCTGGTGGTGCTGATCTTTCCGCTGTCGCTTCTTTTGATTGTTGTTGCGAACGTTGTGGTCCCGATTATCCTGCCCAACAAGGAGAGTTCCATTCCGGTGTTTCAGTGGCTGATGGGTTCGGGGTTTTTCGCGCCGTTTGTGATTGTGCCGTCGGTGGTGCTGCTTGGCATGGGCCACACCCGCGACCTGTTCCGCGGCACGTTTCTTGGCACGGTGGTGATGGCCGTTGGCGGCGTTGTGCTCACCTACTTTTTCTACGAAGCCGGGATGGGAATTGCGCTTCTGCTTGGAACCGCCACAACCGCCGTATTCCTAACTCAACGGATGAACCGCTACATCCCGTTCACCTTCGGCTCGGTGATTCGCCGCTCCCGCAGTTTTGGCCCGGCAGTCCGCCGCCGCCTTGCTGCACTGCGGAAGGCGTAAGGGGGATCGGGGGGCGGGGGACGGGGATCGGGGGACGGGGATCGGGGGACGGGGACAACTCCAAGATTCGGCATTCGGCATTCGGCATTCGACATTCGACATTCGACATTCCCCTCTGAGCAGATTTCCGTGACCGCTTGCCGTAGATTGTTGCCCATCGTTGAAGCCCCAATGAACCAAGCGGAAAAGGGGGCAGAAAACATGCAGATGCGTGATGATTGTGGCCGTTCAGCAGCCGCCTCAAAAAAAAAATTTCATCCATCACAAAAACTGCTTTGTTGTTTCGGTGCAACACCCTATTTTCGTGCTGGTCATCATTTGAACACCTCGATGACGAAACCTGAATCAAAGAAGCAACCTGCGATACCGAACCTTCATTTCATACACAACTAACCTGAGAAACGACCATGGCTGACGCATCATTGGACGCACGGAAGAAAGCCCTTGAAACGGCGATGGATGCCATCGAAAAGCAATACGGCAAAGGCTCCATCATGAAATTGAGCGACCACGCGGTCGTTCCGGTGGAAGCAATCTCCACTGGCTCCCTTTCGCTTGATACAGCCATTGGAATCGGCGGGGTTCCGCGCGGGCGAATCATCGAGATTTTCGGCCCGGAATCGTCGGGCAAAACCACCATCTGCTTGCACGTCATCGCCGAAGCACAAAAGCGTGGCGGAATGGCCGCGTTTGTGGATACCGAGCACGCGCTGGACATCAACTACGCCGCACGGCTTGGCGTGGATGTCAACAACCTTCTGCTGGCCCAGCCAGAGTACGGCGAGCAAGCCTTGGAAATCGTCGAGACGCTTGTCCGTTCCGGCGCGTTGGATGTGATTGTGGTGGACTCCGTTGCCGCGCTAACCCCACGTGTGGAAATCGAAGGGGAAATGGGGGACGCGCAGATGGGGTCGCAAGCGCGATTGATGTCGCAAGCAATGCGGAAACTGAACGCCGCCATTGGCCGCTCCAACTCGGTGGTGATGTTCACCAACCAGCTTCGGAACAAGATTGGCGTGGTGTATGGCAACCCCGAAACCACCACCGGCGGCAACGCGCTGAAGTTCTACGCCTCGGTTCGGATGGACATCCGCCGCAAGGAGATTTTGAAAGATGGAACCGACATCGTCGGCAGCCGCGTTCGGGTGAAAGTCATTAAAAACAAGGTGGCTCCACCGTTCAAGGAAGTGGAGTTCGACATCATGTTCAACGAGGGCATCTCCAAGATTGGCGATATGCTCGATATGGCAATCAGCGAAGGGCTGATCCAGAAAAGCGGGTCGTGGTTTACGCTTGGCGAAGAACGGGTACAAGGCCGCGACGGGCTGAAGAAATTGCTCAGCGAAGACCCCGCACTTGCTTCGGCATTGGATCGCCAGCTACGCGAACACATGGGGATTCCGGTTCCGGTGGCAACCCGCAACGGAGCCAGCAGCAACCCCGCCGCCGAATCCGAAGGCGCACCAGTAAAGGCCAGCCGCAAGCAATCAGCGAACTAAGCCATTCCGGGGAAGAGAGTCACCGTGAAATAGTTCATCCCACACCACAACACAACGGCCGAAGCAACGCCCAACACACCACACAGGGCAACATCACACCGGCCAAACAAGGAATCGCCGCCATGACGCTCACAGCCGTCATGGCGGCGGATTTTTTACCAGCCCCCCTACCGATGCACCATCAATCTGCCGCGAACAACCGTTTCCCCAAGCTGAAGTTCGTAGAAGTAGCTACCATTGCTTAGCTGGCTGCAATCCAACGCCACGCTTTGCGCCCCGGCAGGAACAATGCCCAGATTCTGCTTGCTCACAATGCGGCCAACAGGGTCTATCAACCGGACTTCAACCTCAGCTTCATGCTTCACGTGAAATTCAAGCAGCGCATTTGCTGCAATGATGTTTGGCCTGATGGTTGCGTGTTGCGTGTTCCGCTCAAGGTCGCTGCCAACCATCCCTTCGGTGAACATCACGTTATCAACAAACCACCCTTCGGCCTGGCCCAATGTCCCTGTCGAAATTCTAAAACGCACGAACACTAACCGTCCCTCCCCCGCCGAAGCAAGGTTTCCGAACCGCTCGGAGTGCCACTTGCCGTGGGCCGATGCGGTGTCGTTCCAATCGGCGTAGGAACCCGAGTTCCACCAACCCAGCGTTTGCCATGTTTGCGTGGTGTCGTGGCTGATCTCCACATATCCACTATCGCTTTTGTCAATAATGGCAAGGTGGTCGAACCGGAGTTCGGTGTTCGATTTCACCAGCACCGGCCATACCTGCGTGAAGCTGTTGGTGCGGGCCTTGTAGCGTCCGATGGGGGAGTCGGTGAGTGAGTTCGGCGGGGTCTGCGATTCGTCATCGGTGAGGCCCCATGTTCCTGTGGCCAGCAGCTTCGGCGGATCTGCGTCGAACCCTTCGGTGTAGTAGTCAACTGGCCCACCGAAGGCAATCACCGAATCGCTGTTCGCGCTTTCGTTGCTGGGGCTGGCGGCATCCTGGATGCTGGCACGGTAGATGTAGTAGCCACGCTTTGCCGGGGCATCGTTCACGGTGATAACCGAGCCGGTGTCCCCTGTCCCTTCCGCCACTTTTTCGCCGTCGCGGTACAGCCTCCACCCTTTCAAGTTGTTCAGCGGGGTGATAGAGTCGGCACGAAGCGAAGGAAGCCGCAACCGCAAACCGACTTGCGGGCCGATCTGGGTAACTGCAAGAATTGTTGGGGCCAGCGGCAGCTTTGCATCCCCGGCCGTAAACGTCACTTCGCGCGCGATGCTGGTGTCGGGGCCGGCTGCAACGCGAACTTCGTAGCGGTATTCTTGGCCAATCGTCAGGCCGTTTTCGGTGAAGGTGGTGGTTCCGGAGGCCAGTGTGCGGTGCGGAACTCCATCGCGCGAAAGCTCCAGTGTGTAGCCGCTGAACGGCTTTCCGAAAATGCTCTCCATTGCTGGATTCTGCCAGGAAAGATTTGCTTCGGTTAAGTCTTCAAACCGCCCGCGTGCCACAAGATTTTCCACAGGATAGGGCTGGCGAACCTTGATGATTGCGGTGTACACGTCGTTGTTGTCGTTGTCGCGGGTATCCAAGTGGGAAGGGTAGATGCGGCCAGCATGGAAGGCGCAGCCGCTGTAATCCCCGGCAAAAACTTGGTCAATAAACGGGTTTTTCCGGAAGTCGCTGGTGGCATCGGTGGCGCGGCGGTCAATCCAGGTTTCACCACCGTCCGAGCTGTAGCTGATGTAGGTATCAATGGCAATGTTCGCGGGGTCGTTGCGGCTGTCGCTGTACATGATCGCGATGTCGCCGGTGGTTTCATCTACGCTCATCCAGGGCCACCATTGGTCGTTGGCCGGGGTGCTGGTAATCACCCGTGGCTGGGTCCAGGTTTGGCCGCCATCGGTGGAACGGAGGAAGTAGAGATCGGGAGTAAGTCCGGCACAGTAGGCCAGATAGAGCCAACCTTTGCGGGGCGAGTTGGAGTTATCGGCCATCATCGTTGGGTACGTCTCGGCGCGGAAGGTCCCTTTCAGAACGTGGTAGGTGCTTTTGTTGGCTCCGCTTCCAACGGTGCGGACGGTTCCGTGGGTGGGGTAGTTTTGCACCGGGTAGGTTGGCGCGCTGAAGGTCGCGCCGCCATCGGTGGAGCTTGCAAAGCCGATGGAGCGCGCCGGGCCATCGTTCCAAGCAACGTACAACTGGCCGTTCGGCCCGGTGGTGGTGATTGGGAAACTTTGGCCGAAGGTGGTGTCCAGACTGTTCCCCGATTTCCGGGGGCTTACCCGCACCGGCGCGCCCCAGGTAAGCCCGCCATCGCTGGAACGGGCCACCACAATTTGGGTGGAGCTGTCGCTGTCAATCACCCGCTTCCAGGGGGTGTACAAATTTCCGCGATAGGGTGAGCTTGGCGAGTTGTCGGCCTCGATGTAGTATTTATCCTCGAACGCCGAATCATCGGTCATCGTCCCTTTGTGTTCAATCACCACGTAGGGGAGCGACCACGACGCGCCGCCGTCGGTGGTTTTGCAGAGATAGACCCCGGATTCCCCGGTGTTGTTGCCGCGTGGGAACGCGCCGAACATCACATAGCCATTCCCCAAATGGTCGAACGCCACCGATGGGTCGTTTCCCGTTTGCCAGTTCGTGTTGATCTTCCCCAAATCGGTGTTTTTCCAACTGTTTCCTCCGTCGGTGGAAACATAGACGATGGAGCCGCGCGTGTCCACAGCGGAGGAGATCAGAAGGTTGGGATTCAGGGGGCTGATGGCGATTGAGCTTTCGTTTTGGGCGGGGGGATTCACCGCTGGCTCGCCCGCAATTGTGCTGCGGTTCAGAAAAAAACCGGACTGGCGGTTGATTGGCGAACGAAGCAGATACGGACGTTCCTCCTTTTTCTCCCCTGTTTCTTCCCGTTCATGCTCACCCCGCTCGCCACGTTCGTAGGATTCCTCAAGGGCGGGGCGGGCGCGGCGGCCGTGGTCGGGGCGTTCGCCGGAGGGTTCGGGTTCGGGTTTGGGTTGCGCTTGTGCGGCAACAACGCAGGCGATCAACAGCAGTGGAGTAAGGAAGAAGCGTTTCATGTTGATGTTGAAGGGTTTACGCGGATCAGTTGGCAACAAAGTAAAGCATCAGCCGCCGAACCACAACACCGTGGCGGTTCAATGATTATTTTCGACCCATGTTCCGATCCGATTATGACCGCTGGAAAGACCTCCCTCCTGTTTCACCCGACGAGCTTCGCCAGGCATTGCGGCAGTTTGCCAGCGGTGTCACGATTGTCACCACGCAGCATGACGGCATCCGCTACGGCATCACCGTTTCGGCGTTTGCTTCGGTGACGCTGGAGCCGCCAACGGTGATGGTCTCGATTAACAGCGCAAGCCAGTTAGCCGATATGATAAAGGAGGCACAAACGTTCGCGGTGCATATCCTTGCCGAAGATCAGGAGGAGCTTTCGCAACGGTTCAGCGCGCCGATTGATGGTGATGAAAAATTTGGGAACCTTCCGGTGGCCGAAGGGGTTAATGGGATTCCAATCCTGAACCGAATGCTTGCACAGTTCGAGTGTGTGTTGGATAGAACCATCCAAGTTGGAACCCACGTGGTAATGTTCGGGAAAGTTGTTGGCACCGAATCTCATCCCGATCCCGCGTGGCCATTGCTTTACTATCACCGCGAATATCACCGGCTGAACCGCCCCGAGTAACTGTGGGCAATCCACATCATGGACTCCATGATCCAGAAGAACGATAACGCCACGATTCTGCTCCGCCACAGCATTCGGCTGCTGCTGTTGCTGCTTGCCTTTGCTGGGCACACTCGGCTGGCAGAATCGCAGCATCTTCCGGCACCGGGAACAAGCCGTTTGCAGCCGCAGTTGCAATCGGAATCGCGGGTAGCGGTTGCACGGCTGGCACGGGATATTGATGAAATTCTTTCCGACCGCAATTTCAGCGATGCAACGTGGGGCGTTTCCGTTGTTAGCTGCCAACATGGCGATCACCTTTATCGCTACCAGGACCGCCGCAACCGCCAAATGGCCAGCAATATCAAGCTGCTAACCACCATCACCGCGCTGAACAAGCTGGGAAGCGATTTCCGTTTTGCGACCGAGGTGATTGCCACCGGTGAGGTGGCCAACGGCGTGTTGCAGGGGGATTTGGTGATCCGTTGCAGCGGCGACCCTTCCCTTTCCCCCAGTTTTGGGATCAACCCGCAAGAGGTTCTGCAATCGTGGGCGCGTGCGCTGGATTCGTTGGGTATCCGTTCGGTGCGCCACGTGTTGGTGGATGCTTCCCTGTTCGACACCATCCCCTACGCCCCGGGCTGGGCTTGGGATGATGAGACGTTTGGGTTCAACGCGCCAATCAGTGGCGCGGCCATCTACGACAACAGCATTGCCGTCACCATCACACCCGGGAAAACCGCTGGGAAGCCTGTGCAGATTGATCTTTCCCCTTCCACCGCCTACGTCACGCTGCGGGTTACGGCGCAAACCACCCGCTCCGATTCCGTTGCAACCCTGGACATCCACCGCGACCGCGGAAGCGGGGTGATTGTGGTGGCGGGGAATATCGCTGCCGGTGCCGAGCCATATACCGAGCATATCAGCATCGAGCAACCTCCACTTTTTTTTGCAACGCTACTCCGCGAGGAGTTGGAGCGGAGTGGAATTGAGGTTCGCGGCGGGGCATTTGATTCCGACAACTCACCAATCCACGACCCACAGCGGACGGAACGGAGGGTTGCCCTCTATCTTTCCCCCGAACTGCGCCAGATTGCAGCGGCCACCAACAAACAGAGCCTGAATCTTTCTGCAGAGATGATCCTGAAAACGCTGGGGAGGCAAACCGCTGGCGTTGGCACAACATCGGCGGGGGTGGAATCGGTGAAGCGGCAACTGAGCAAGGCGGGGATTGATGTTGAACGGCTTCGGATGGCCGACGGGTCAGGGCTTTCGCGGCAAACGTCCATTTCCACTGCCGACATGACCACACTGCTTCGGTGGGCCTACGCCAAGCCAACGCTCTTCCGCGACGTTCTTTCCACACTCTCGGTTGCCGGCAGCGATGGAACCCTTGCCGCCCGCATGGTTGGGACCGCCGCCGAAGGGAATGTGTTCGGGAAAACGGGATACATGGGTGGGGTCAGGGCGATTAGCGGCTACGTCCGCACACGCGACGGCGAGTGGCTGGCGTTCAGCATTGCCGTCAACAACTACACCGTCCCCACGGCAGTGGTGAACAAAGCACACGACCAAATTTTAACCCGCCTGGCAAACTTCAGCCGCAAGGGGTGATATGCCGGAACTTGGCGGCTAACAGTTGAAACGGTTCTGGTGGTGGGGGTGGCTTGTTCGGTGCGGTCAATCTTCCGTATTCTTGCCCCGTTCGTTCGCAGCGATTTTCTTCCTTCTCTCCTTCCTTTCCGCAATCCCAGGTTGCCACCAGGCTCGTAAAGACTGTGGTAACTCACCATTTTTTTTCCCAACAACACCGCTGGCCAGTGTAACAGCCACGCCCGTTGGTTGGTTATTACTGCAAACAAATTGATTTGCAAGAATCAAGGGGTCGTCCTCCCGAACTCACGCACCGTCATCGCGAGGAGTCTTCGACGAAGCGATCTCGCGGGTTTCTGGGAAGTCATCGGACACACAGCCACACGCGAGATCGCCACGTCGCTGTCGCTCCTCGCGATGACGAAGGGCCGTTAGCATTTCAGCTATCCCCTCCTGATACTCGCAAACCACTTCCGTGAGAGTATATTACTGCAACCGAACTCACATTGTCTGAACTCACATTGTCTGAACTCACATTGTCTGAACTCACATTGCCGGCATACACATGAGCAACAATCGTATGAACAACTCAGCATCGAACCGTCTGCACCTTCGGCTGATGGTGGGGGGATTGCTACTGATCCTTCTTTCCCCGTGGCTCCGTTCGCAACAAGTAGAGATGGAGCGGGAAGAGGAGAACCCGATGAAGCGGATGGAATTCTACTTCAACCTTCGCTCCTACCCGTTCGGAACCATTCCGAAAGGGGCACGCCAGGATGCCATTCTTCAGATGACCGAAAAAATGCGGCAGCACCGCACACCGTTCCAAGCATTGAAGCAGTGGCGGCAGCTTGGCCCGTACGATCTTGGTGGCCGAATCCACAGCATTGCCGTTCACCCGACCGACGGGAAAACGTTGTGGTGCGGCGCGGCAAACGGTGGCGTGTGGAAATCCGACAACCGTGGCGACACCTGGCGGCCAGTGATGGATACCGAGAACTCACTTTCGATGGGGGCAATCGCTGTTGATCCAAAAAATCCCAACATCGTGTATGCCGGAACCGGAGAGCCGGTGAGCGCAAACGGCGACACCTACAACGGCGCAGGGATTCTGAAAAGCATTGACGGTGGCGAGACTTGGACGACGCTGGGGCTAACCAACGTGGGGTCCATCACCGACATTGTGATCAACCCAACCAACACCAACAACATCATCGCCAGCGGCGTTCGGAACAACGCGGGGTTGTACTGGACCGAGGATGGCGGCAACACCTGGACCCGGTCATCGAACATTGCGATTGCAGACCTTTCGATGCACCCCACCAACCCGAATATCTTGCTGATCGGAACCTTCAGCAACGGGCTGTACCGCACCACCGATGGCGGGAAAAGCATCGGCACAAAAATGGGGGGGATTGGCAACGCAAACCTGACGGTCAGCCGTATCTCGGTGGAGTTTGCCCGCAGCGATGGGAACATCGCCTACGCATTGGCCTACGAATACCCGGGAACCACAATCCATTATTCTCGCATCTACAAATCGGTCAACGGCGGGCAAAGCTGGACCAACTCCTTCGATAGCGACCGCAACGGGATTGACTTTTTGGCAAACGTTGCCCAAAGCCAGGGGTACTACAACAACGTTATCTCCGTCCACCCCACCAACCCGAACATTGTGCTGGCCGGTGGTGTCTATATGGTTCGGACCGACAACGGCGGGAACACCTGGACGGAAGTTGGCGACGAGGTTCACGTGGATCACCACGCAATGGCCTTCGACCCCGAAAATCCCAACACCTTCTACAGCGGGAACGACGGCGGGATGTACCGGAGCGAAAATGCGGGCCAGTCGTACGACAAAAAATCGCGGGGGCTGGCCATTACTCAGTTCTACGCAATGGCAGTTGACCAGAAGAAAGACAGCCTGAATTACGGCGGAACCCAAGACAACGGAACCGTCACCAGCAGCTCGGCAGTCTATGGGAACATCATGGGAGGCGATGGCTTCTTTGTGGTGGTGGACCACACCAACTCCAACATCTACTACGCCGAAAATCCAAACGGTGAGAACATTTCTCTGTTCCGCAACGGCCAACGCTCCACGGTGATGCGGGGGATTGATACCGACGAAGAAGCCGGCTGGGCCGCACCGTTGGTGATGGACCCTGCACGACCGGAAGTGATGTTTGCCGGGCGGCGTTCGGTGTATCGCTCGATCACTGCCGGAACTTCTTCCATGGTCTGGGAGCGGGTTAGCCCATTCTTTGATGGTGTAGTTTCGGCGATTGCTGTCAGCCCTGCCAAAAGTGAGGTGGTGTATGCCGGAAGCACGCAAGGTACGGTGATGGTTTCCACCGATGCAGGGGAGCAGTGGAGCGATGTTTCCAACGGCCACGGGCTTCCCAACCGCGCCGTCACCGATTTTGCTCCCTCGCTGAAACAGCCCGGAACCGCATTCATCAGCTACAGCGGGTTTTATTCTTCGCACGTGTACCGCACCACTGATTTTGGCCAAACCTGGAGCGACGCAAGCAACGGGCTTCCCGACATCCCGATCAACGCGCTGGCGATTCATCTGGATGACGACAACATCATCTACGCCGGAAGCGACGTTGGGATGTTCATCAGCACCGATGCAGGGAACACGTGGGCCAGCTACAACAACGGCTTCCCCCGCACCGAAATCCGGGACATTGAGCTTCACAAAACCAAACGTGTGGTGCGCGCCGCCACTCACGGGCGCAGCATGTGGGAGGTTGATGTAGAGGTTCCCGCCATTCCCCCTTCCATCACCTCACCCGTTGGCGGGGAAGTCTGGCGCGCAAGCACAAGCCAGATACTTTCGTGGCACGGATTCACCGGCCCGGTGCATCTGGATTACTCGCTGGACAATGGCCGCACGTGGAAACGGCTGAAAAACAACCTTGCCGGCGACGTGATGCGCTGGGTGGTGTTCGACACCGCAGTCATGGAGGCCAAAATCAAAGTGACCTCCATTCAGGAGCCTTCGCAAAGCGTTGTTAGCAACAGCTTCACGATTGAACGCTACCAAGTTGGAACAGTGCTGAACGCAACCGGCGCGCCGGGGGTCCCTTACGGAATCTGCTACGATGGCCAGTTCCTGTGGGCAACCAATTTCAGCAGCAACAAACTGCTGAAAATTGATCCGAAGACACTGATCTCGGTTGCCGAGGTCCCTGTCCAAATTGCTGGCGCAGATAGTCTGTTCACCGACATCACCTACGTCCCAGAACGGGGAACATTTTTTGTGCACCGGCTACGCTCAACTGGTGCCGAGGACCCGGGGGGATTCCTGTATGAAATCACGAAAGAAGGGGAACGGGTGAACCAATGGACCTCACCGTTCAAATATCCAATCGGGCTTGCCTGGCTTGGTGCGCGGAATCCTGACCAACCCTACTTGTACATGAGCGATCGCAACGGCGCGCAGGAAGTGCGGATCGTCTCCCCCGATGCCCCGTTGGAGCCATTGCTGAAATACAACCGCTCCAAACAAGTCCGCTACGGCCCGCGTGGTGCATGTGCCGGGGCCGATGGATTGTCGGTGTGGCAGGTCATCACCGACTTCACCGGCGACGCACTGAACAGCGCGACCGCAACCCGCTTCAATTTCGACGACGACACCCAGGCGTTTTGCCCGATTGAGCTAACCGCTGGCGCGGCTTCCGGGTTTATCAACGCACGCGGAATTGAGTTAGACCCTGCCGATTCGAACATCTGGGTATCGGACTACAACGGCAGCATCTACAAACTGACCACCTGCGATTACAAGCCGAATATCCCGGGGCCGGATACGCCAACCGATGCCCCCATCAACGTAGCGGTTGCCGGGTTGCGGCTTTCGGAAAACCGGCCAAACCCGTTCACTTCGGCAACGGATGTCAGCTTCGCAATCGGGACCTCAGCCTCCGTTGGGTTCCGCTTGGTGGACCTGCAAGGGCGGACGGTGATGGAGACCGAGGCAGCAGTGTACGAGCCTGGCGAGCACACGGCCCGGTTGCAGCCGATTGGCATTGCTGCCGGAACCTACCGTTTGGTGATGTACGCCAACGGCCAGCCAACCGAATCGCGGGCTGTGGTTTATCTGAAGTAGCCAGCACCAAGAAGCGGCGCGCAATGCTGCTTCCATACCGGAACGCTGTTGCATCCTGACACTAGGAGCCAAGCGATGAGCCTACACGAAACCGGTAGAATGGTGCGTCATAAGGATTGAGTGGTGAAATCCAAGCAGACTGACACCACAGACCCGCAAGGGTAGTTCAGGGTGCTTGGCTCTAAACTCCTCCTTTTTGTTGTGATGGGTGTGAATGCTGCTCTCGGTTTCGGGAGCAGCATTTTTTTTACTCACCTTCCGGCGCGGAAACCGTTGCGTTCAGGCGTATTTTTTCTGCACGTGAAAATCCAACGGGTCTCCAAACTGGAATCCAATTCCCAGTCCAATCCAAAACAACAACTTCACTTCACAATCCAACAATCATGGCAGAACAAGAACCGGGGGGTGTTGATATTCTTGCAATCGCGGCTCATCCTGATGATGTTGAGCTTCACATTGCCGGAACGGTGATGAAATCAATCGCGCAAGGGCATCGCGTGGCAATTTGCGATTTGACCGCTGGCGAACGTGGGTCGCGGGGGTCGCGCCAGTTGCGCCAGCAGGAGACCGCCGCCGCCAACACTATTCTTGGCATTCCAGAAGGCAATCGGGTGAATTTGGGGATACCGGATGGTGATATCCAGCTTTCGCCGGCGAATGTGCTGAAGGTGGTTGGTGTGATTCGCAGGTTTCGCCCGCGGGTGATCTTGTTCCCAGCCCAGCGGGACCGCCACCCCGACCACGAAGCGGCTCACCAGTTGGTATGCCGTGCCTATTTCGATGCAGGACTGATTGCCGTTGAAAGCAATGATGATGACGGCCGCGCACAATCGCCACACCGCCCCGTGCGGATGTTCATGTACTCACACTCATGGGAGGATGAACCCGATTTCGTGGTGGATATCAGCGATTTTTTTGAGCGAAAGTTGGATGGGTTAGCCGCCTACGGCTCGCAATTCTCCGTCCCCGGAAGGAATGTGGAAGACCCAGCAATGGGGCCACAAACATTCATCTCCAGCAACGAGTTCATGGAGTACTACATCGCACGAATGCGCCGCTTAGGCTTCCAAATTGGGGCGCGATACGGCGAAGGATTCCAAACCTGGGGCGGCCCGCTGAAAGTGGAAGATTTGCTGAGCACTGTCTAAAAAAGCACATACTCTTCTTTCTTCTTCGCGACCTTTGCGCCGCCCTGCTTTGCGTCTTTGCGTGAACTCTTACTTCCCCCCCCGTGAACTCTTACTCCCCCAACCCCAACTCCTTCCGCAACGTGCTGTCGGCATTGTTGTGGCGGCTCCAGTAATCGGTCATCAAGGTGTGAGTAAGGCGAGCAGTGGTTGTTAGCGGCTTGCCGAAATCGTCGTACCGCTCGGTCCAGCCAACGATTTGGTGCGGGAACTCACTCCGGAAATCAATCGCCAGCACACGCTCGCCAGCCCCATAGGTAATGGTATATCGGCGAAGATTGTCCCCCGTCGAATCACTCACAGGATGTAGTTCGGCCTTTGCATCGGCCACCGCCAGCGGCTTATGCCGCAGCCGCGAAGCCAGCGTCCCGGGGATCAGCTTCACCGCACCCAGCGGAAGCGTCTGCGGTGCAATGCGGATGCGGGTCCAAAGCTCATCTTCCAGCATGGCCGTATCCAACGCAAAATTCCGATCCCCTTCGCGCTCGAAGTAGGAGCGTTCCTCCACGTTGTACGACTTCCCTTTCAGGTTCAACTGCATGAACACATGGCCGCACCACTCCTGCACGGTGGTGCTGACTTTCAGCGTGCGCGGCTGTGCAAAAACCTCCACCGGTGTGAAGACTGAGGTCATCAGCGAGTACGGGTAGATTCCGGTCAGGAATTTCTTGGTGAAGTTGAGCTTCAGCACCGAAGTTGAGGGCCGCCCGCCGGGGGCCGACTCCAATTTCACTTGCGGCTCGGTCAGGAAATCTTCGGTGACGAACACCAGCACTGCATCGCCCTTGTGAAGCTGGCCGTAGCGTGCTTGGGTTAATTCGTAGCGGCTGAGTTCCGCCTTCCCCTGGCTCCAGTAGCGATGCCACTGCTCGGTTGCAACCGTGGCTGCCGGAGCCGGAGCTGGCGCGGGTTGCTTTGCCGGCGCGCCCCCATCCGACTTTCCATCGTTACACCCAATCAATCCCAGAATAAGCGTGAGTAATGCTGATGCTATTGTGTTCATGGTCTTCAAATAATTAGCAGTTGGTTCTTGCAAAGCATACGTTAAGCCACCGAATAGCCTCCCCGCTCATGCTGAGCCGCGTCGAAGTATGAGCGGAGCCACCGAATCTCGAAGCAGCCGCTCTCCCTTTCTCTACTTCGCCTACTCCCCCATCGTCCAGCGGGTTCCTTCTTTGGTGTCTTCCAGCACTACTCCACGTTCTTTCAGTCGGTCGCGGATCAGGTCGCTGGCCGGCCAGTCTTTGCGGGCGCGGGCCTCGCGGCGTAACTCGATGAACAGCTCCATCAACTGTCCCGTCAGCGCGTTGTTTTGCGTGGTTGCGATTGGCCGCGAGAAAAGATCAAACCCCAAAATCTGATCGAAGGCAATGCGGAGGGATTTGTAGAACGCCAGCAACCCAGCCGGGTCGGCGTTGCCAGCCGCCAGCAGGCTGTTGAGTTCGGTGATGCCAGCCGCAAGCGCGCCCAACGCAATGGTGGTGTTGAAGTCATCATCCATTGCGGCCAGAAACTCGGTGAAGAATGGCGGCATTGCGTCAACGCTGGCGGTGTCGGCATCATCCCCCACAGCTTGGCGCAACCGCTCGGCAGCGCGCCGGAATCGCTCCAGCCCGGCCTGCGCGGCGGCCAACGACTCCATGTCGAAATCCTGGGGCGAACGGTAATGGCTTTGCAGAATCAGATAGCGAATCGCCATCGGGTCGTACTGCTCCAGCATCTGCTTCAGCGTCATGGCGTTCCCAGCCGATGCTCCCATTTTATCGCCGCCGATACGGATCAAATTGACGTGCATCCACCAGTTCACAAAGGGCTTCGCGTTGGCGGCTTGGCTTTGCGCAATCTCGCATTCGTGATGCGGGAACATGTTGTCCAGCCCGCCAGCGTGGATGTCGAAGGTCTCCCCCAAATAGTATTGCGCCATCACCGAGCACTCTAGATGCCAACCCGGGTAGCCCCATCCCCAGGGTGAGTACCACTGCATGGAGTGTTCTGGCTCGGCAGCTTTCCAGAGCGCGAAATCTTGCGGGTTCCGCTTCTCTTCAAACACTGCAATTCTTCCGCCATGCTGTTGCTCCTCTAACTTCCTGTTGGAAAGGCCGCCGTAGGGAACAAAGCCCTCGGGAACGCCCCGCCCCTCGTACGCATGAACATCAAAATAGACCGATCCGTTGGCCTGATATGCCAACCCTTTTTGGAGTAACTGCTCGGTCATCTCAATCTGCTGGCGGATGAAATCGGTGGCGTGTGGCACGCGGTCCGGGCGCATCACCCCAAGCCGGTCAAGGTCATCGAACCAGCTCTGTTCGTAGTAGAGGGCAATCTCGAACGGAGACCGATTTTCGCGGCGGGCTTGCGCCTCCATTTTGTCCTCGCCGTCGTCGGAGTCGTCGGCAAGGTGACCAACGTCGGTGATGTTCATCACAAACATCACGTGGTCGGGGCCATAGATGTGCGCCAAGTAACGGCGAACCATGTCGGTGCTGACGTAGCTTTTGGCGTGGCCAATGTGCATGTGCTTATACACCGTTGGGCCGCAACGGTACATCCGCACAAGGCTTGGGTCAATCGGCCGGAACTCTTCTTTGGTTCGGGTCAGGGTGTTGTAGATATAGAGCATGTTGGAATGTCGAGTGTCGAGTGTCGAGTGTCGAATGTCGAATGTCGAATGTCGAGTGTCGAATGTCGAGTGTCGAATGTCGAATGTCGAATGAAAGATGAGAAATGGGAAGCATTGGAGACACTGAGGAATCCAGCCGCCTGCTTATGCTGAGTCAGTCGAAGAGCGAGACCACACACAAAAATGCCAGCACCCCTCCCCTCTTTTCTCTTTCTCTCTTTTCTTCTCTCTGTGCCCTCTGTGCCTCTGTGGTTCATCAATTCGGGAATCGGGGCAGTGTCAGAAAAATCCCAGGGTTGCCGCCAAACACAACCCGGCCGCAATCAACCAAAAAATTCTTGAATCTCGGCCGCAAGGCGTGGCAGCGGTACTTTCTCGATTGGGTGCGGCGTGGCCGGAAGCACCGCCAACTGGCCGTTGGGAATTTGGCGGAATATCTGCACCGTCTCCTCGATGCTCACCATCTGGTCGCGGTCGCCAACACCAACACGGACGGGGGTTTGGATTTGCGCCAAATCTTGCAGCGTCACCTCCGGCTGCTCGCCAAGCGCGGTCATCATGGCAGCGGTGCGGTGCAGAAGTTCATCCAGATTGTTCGGGCTGTGGCGTTGCTGCAACGCGGCGTAGAATTGCGGGACTTTCTGCTGCATTTTTTCTGGGTTCAGCATTGCGGCCTCGCGTGCGGCTCCGTCTGGGTTCCAATCGAATTTTGTGGCAAGGGTGAACAGCCTCCCAACGCGCGCGGGATGGTGGCGCGCCAGATACAGCCCCACGTATCCTCCCATGCTGTAGCCGAAGATGTCGGTTTGCTCAATCCCCCGTTCCTGCATCCACTGCAACACCTCTAGCGCGCAATGGTGGATGCTGAACGGACGTTCCGGGAACGGCTGGCCGCCATGCCCCTGAAAGTCCAGAGTATGAAGTTGGAATCGGTCGGCCAGCAGCGGAAGCAACGGGCCGAATTGTGATGCAGCGCCAAGCGCGCCGTGAAGTAGTAGCATGTTGGTTGTCGGGTATCGGTTGTCGGGAATCGGGGGTCGGGGGTCGGGGATTAGTTAGCTCATGTACCAAACCTCGCACCCGCGCCCCCCTGCTTCGCTCTGGCGAGCTTCGCGTCCCCCCAAATTTGGGGGGAAACAAGATGCAGAAGAAGGCTACTCATTCTTTCACTCTTCACTCTTCACTCTTCCTTCCTCGCCCCCCTGCTTCGCTCTGGCGAGCTTCGCGTCCCCCAAATTTGGGGGGAAACAAGATGCAGAAGAAGGCTACTCATTCTTTCACTCTTCACTCTTCACTCTTCACATTTCACTCTTCCTTCCTCGCCCCCCTGCTTCGCTCTGGCGAGCTTCGCGTCCACCCAAATTTTGGGGGAGAGGTGTCGATGAGCCGATTAGCCATACTCTGAACTTGGAGACCTCTGACTGCATTGAGGTTCGGCCCCATTCTTTTGCTCAATGCTTGCGTTTACCTTATCTCTTCCCCCCAAGCGTGTTCTTGGTCGCCGACTTTCATGTCGCGCAGCAATTTTAGGCCGTGGGGAAGCACTGGCACGATGGCCGAAAGGCATTCGGTGACGGCTTTGGGTGAGCCGGGAAGGTTCACAATCAGGGTGCGGCGGGCAATGCCACACACCGCGCGCGAAAGGGCGGCAAACGGAGTTTTCTGCAGCGAGGCGGTTCGCATTGCAGCGGTTAGCCCGTCGGCGCGGCGGTCAATTACCGTCAGGGTTGCTTCGGGGGTGATGTCGCGCGGGGCGAACCCGGTTCCGCCGGTGGTTAGCACCAACGCAATGTTTTCGCGGACGCATCCTTCCAATGCCCGAATCACCTTCTCCATCTCGTCGGGGATAATGTCAATCCGCTGGATGTCGAACAATTCTTCATCCAATAATGCCGCCGCTTCCGGGCCGGAAAGATCGGCGCGTTCGCCCGCCGCCGAGCGGTCGCTGACGGTGATGATAACAGTGCTCCAAGCCATAATCGGTGTTGTGTGTTTGCAGTAGGAATGTTGTTGTTCTGATGCTGGCCAGCGCAACATCATGGGTCGTTCTTGTTCGTTAGCCAGTGGCGTTTGGCAATCATTGCCACGCCGCTTGTGTTCGGTTTGTTCTTCATCAAGAAGCCTTCCTTGCCGGAGTTGGCCGCGGCCAGCGCGCTCTTCAGTTCGGTCGGGATTGGCAGCAGGATGCCAAGCTCGGTAAGGTTTCCACGCGCAGCTTCGCAGCCGTGGGGCAGGCCAATCCGAACAGCAACCTTCTTCCCTTCCAGATGATGAAAGGCGAAACGGGAGAGGAAATCTTCGGGGAAATAATACTCACACTTCCCGTTCCACTCGCGTAAGCTGGCCACCAACTGCGATAACTTCTGCGGCTTCCTTCGGATTCCCCGCTCGGCTAATGCTGTTTTCACCAGCTTGTCGGCAAGCAGGCTTTTTAGAATATGGGCTTCGGGAAAAAGATCGGTGAGTACCACCAGCTGGGTTGGGCGTGCGGTGTTGATAACCACATAATCGGTTTGCGCCATCGGGTGAGCAAGGTAGATGCAGCTGGCGTAGTTGCTCCGCCGTAGCGAGACGTAGCTTCCCACAAACGAAAGCACCGTTACGCCACGTTCGTACTCACACCAAATGGAGTCTGCGGGAATTTCATTTTCGCTTCTGGCAAACTCCGCAAACTCATCGGCCCACTGCCGCAAAGCGTTGTCGCGCTCGGAATAGATGATGCGGTTGTCCCGGGCAATCGTCACGTTGTCGGATGTCCAGGTGAGCGTTCCCCCGGCGGTTGTGCCGCTCCAGAATGTTTGCGCGGCAGGCTGCGCAAGCGTTGGAATTGCTTGCAGCAACGGCAGTGCAGCAACCAGCAGCGCAATCATGCGAGCCAGTTTATTGAACTTCGGTTGCTTCCGGCGTAGTGGCTTCTTCATATCGTTCTAACTTGAAGGATTCGCCAAGATAGCGGCGGCGCACCTCTGGATCGTTGGCGATTTCGTGGGCGGTTCCGCTGCGGAAAATTCCGCCATCAATCAGAATATAAGAACGGTCGGTGATGGTAAGCGTTTCGTGGACGTTGTGATCGGTAATCAGCACACCAATACCCCGCTGGCGCAGCTTCTTGATGATGTGCATAATCTCCTCCACCGCCAACGGATCAATCCCCGCAAACGGCTCATCAAGCAGGATGAATTTTGGGTTGGTGGCAATGGTGCGGGCAATCTCGGTCCGGCGGCGTTCGCCACCGCTTAGCATGTAGCCCATCTGCTTTCGGATGTGGGTGATGGAGAACTCCTCCAGCAATTCATCCACGCGCTCGCGGCGTTGGGCGCGGGGGTAGCCGGTAAGCTCCAACACCGCAAGCAAGTTCCCCTCCACCGTCATTTTCCTGAAGACGGATGCTTCCTGGGGAAGGTATCCAATCCCCCGGCGGGCGCGGCGGTACATGGCGATGTTGTCAATGCGGGCATCACCCAAAAACACCCGCCCCTCGGTGGGGCGGACCATTCCAACAATCATGTAGAACGTGGTGGTTTTTCCGGCTCCGTTTGGCCCCAGCAACCCCACCACTTCCCCCTGGCGAACCGCCAGCGAGACATCACGGACCACTTGGCGTTTCTTGTAGCTTTTCACCAAGTGGTCGGCGCGTAATGTTGCCAGCCCTTCGCTTCCGTTTGGTGAAGCAAAGGGCGTGGCAAGGATTGATTCGGGCTGATGAGTAGCGGCGGGGGTTGGGTTCATCGGGTTGGCGCAGTGGTTAGCTTCATGGTTTTCTGGCTGGTCTTTCCGTCGCGCAGCACTTTCATGGTGATGGTGTCGCCAACTTGCGAATCGGAGATCAGCGCAACGGCATCATCCTCGCTTTTAATGGTTTCACCTTTGATTTCTTTGATCACATCACCCGGCTCCAATCCGGCTTGCGCGGCTGGCGAGCTTGGGATAATCTCCACCACCACCACCCCTTCTTTTTCCTGAAGTTGCAGGTAGCGGGCAATGCGGTCGTCAATCTGTTGGATGTTCATTCCGGTCCAGAAATTGCGGTCAATTCCATCCCCTTTTTTTAACTGGTCAACGGTTGTTTTCAGCCGGTTGGTTGGCACGGCAAACCCGATGCCGATGGACCCAGCCCCCATCCCACTTTGGGCGGTGGAGTAGATGATGGTGTTCATCCCAATCAGTTGCCCAAGCGCGTTCACCAGCGCGCCGCCGGAGTTACCGCTGGAGATTGCCGCATCGGTTTGGATCATCCCACGGTAAACACGGCCATCTTGCGGTTGCAGGTTCACCTCGGTGTTGCTGACAACGCCAACGGTGACGGTTGGTTTGGAGTTGATGTCGAACAACCCGAACGGATTGCCCAGCGCGATTGCCCACTCACCCACCACCACATCATCAGAATTTCCGAACTCAATGAAGGGAAGATTTTTCCCTTCGATTTTCAGCAAGGCAACGTCGGTGGTGGGGTCGCTGCCGATCACTTTGGCATCGTATTGCTTGCCGTCGGTCATGGTGACAATCACCTTGCTTGCTCGGCCAGCAACGTGGTCGTTGGTGACGACGTAGCCATCGGCGGAGATTATGAACCCCGAGCCAAGCCCGTGAAGTTCTTGCTTGAAAGTCCGGCGGTGCGGAGCCATGTAGCGTTGGAAATATGGATCATCTTCAAAGAATTGATCCATCAGGCTGCGGTAGCGCATTTCGCGGACCTCCGTCACGTTGATCCCCACCACCGCCGGCGAGACTTTCTCGACAGCGCGGGTGATGGCGTTGCGGCGCGACCCGGTGATCTCGCTGTTGGCGCGGTCAATGGCTGGGGCGTTGGAGGTTCGTGTTCCGGTTGTTCCGTTGTCGCGTGGTTCCTGCGCGGTGCAGGCCGAAGCACCCAACGCCAGCAACAACAGCGGAAGGATGCGGGTTCTATAAGCGAACGTTAGTCGGTTCTTCATGGTGATTGCGTGGAGAAATTGTTTGGCATTTGAAAGCACAGCCCCCTAAACGGCTGTTGGCAAAAAAAATTGAGGAATGCCGTTGTGTGTGTTTGTGGCTTCGATGTTGCAATGGGCGCAATGTACAGAAAGGGCGGGGAATCGGGGGGGGCGGGAGTCGGGGATCGGGAGTCGGGGGGGAGCGAGGGGCGGATGGTTTGAACTTTGCTTGTTCCGGTGGCTCCGCTCATACTTCGACAAGCTCAGCATGAGCGGAGGGCTGCGTTCGGTGGAAGCTCTATCACTCTTCACTCTTCACTCTTCACTCTTCACTCTTCACTCTTCACTCTTCACTCTTCACTCTTCACTCTTGCATTCGACATTCGGCATTCGGCATTCGACATTCCTACTGCATCTGCTTCGCCACCACATCCGACAACAGCGACTCCCCCTTTTCTGTCACCACGCGGACGGCGTATTTCCAGACTGGTTCGCCAAGAAGGTTGTCGTCGTTGAAATCTCGTGCATCGGGGGGAAGGGTTTTGTACGGCTCCAACGCCCCGTGCAAACCTGCGCGATAAACCTCGATCCGAACCGGGGCTTCGTTGTTGCCCGGCGCGTAGCTCCAACGCAGCTGGATGCTGGCGGAGTCGGCACCAAGCTCGATTGCAAGGTTGCTCACCGTGGCCGGTGGACGCAGGCGGTAGGCCGCGGCATACACCGAATTGGAAGGCTGGCTTTTCAGCCCGCTGGCATCTTCGGCCACCAGTTGGTAGTGATAGATTTCCGACGGAGTTGTTGAGGTATCCTGGTAGGTTTCCGTTTCCTGGGTTAGCTCGGCCACTTGCGCCCACACGCTATCTTCCCCCTGGCGGCGCATCACCAACTGGCGAACAACATCCGTGGCACTGCTGCGGTTCCACCGAATCACCACCGAGGAATCTGTCCCCTCAATGCTTTGAATCGTTGGAGCATCGGGGGCGATATGGTCGGGCTGGATTAACTCCAACGGAGCGGAGAGGGGCGATTGATTTTTCCGCGCATCGTAGGCCAGTACTTTGTAGTAAATCTTCCGCGACTCACTTTGCAAACGGAGCGTATCCACAAAGGCGGTGTCGGCGATTGGAAACGGAGTCAATCGGGTGAACTCATCGGTGGAATCGTTGGCAAAGAAGAGATCATACAGGCAGCTATCACGATCCGGCACTGTGGGCCATTTCAGGAAAATCAACCCGCTGGTGTCAATCCTCCCTTCTACTCCAACTGGCTGCTTGGGGGGAATCCGATCAATCACTTCGGCAAAGATTGTTGTTGCTGGGCCGAAATTTCCGGCGGTATCCACCGAGGCAACGATGTAGTACGACCCGGCGGTATCGGCCCCGCTCACCGTGAAGCTGCGGGCGGTCCCCGGAAGCGTTGCCGTCACCGTGTCGAACGGACCTTCATCCCGCACCGAACGCAACACTGCGAACCCTGCAAGGTCGGCTTGGATTACCGTTGGCATCTTCCACTGCAACTGCATCTCCGTCTGGCTCATCTCCTTCCCTTTCACCTCGGTTGGGGCCGCCGCCGGGGTTAGGTCCCGCCCCATCGCGCTATCCAGAAGCTCGGGTCGTGTTCCACCAAATGGATCCATGCTGGAGAGCCGATAATGGTACCACCGATAGTTAGCAATGGCGGTATCGCGGAAGGTGAACTGAATAACAGAGGGGTCATCCGCAGTGGAATTTTCAGCGTCGGTGCTTAAGGCAACCAACGGGCTGCGGTGCAGCTTGCGCCATGTTTTTCCGGCATCGTCGGAGCGTTCCACCCAGAAGCCAGATGCACCCCCCTGGCGTAAGCTGGTCCACGTCAATGCTATCGAGCGGTCGCCCGCTGTGATGCGGCTTCGTTTGATTGGCGCAACCCCCGAACCCTCACCAGCAAACGCATAACCCGGCTTCACGGGGTCGGAAGGGACTTGCGTGGCAAGGGTGACGCGGTAGATGAGTTGCTTGGAGTAGAGGGTTGCCGTGTCCACCGTTCGATCCACAAAACGGATGCCCAACCCCTGGGCAGCAATCGGATCAAGGTCGGCGGCGAAGAGCGACATCCCGTGGCGGTTGGCAAGCTCGGTGGCCTGCAATCCCAGCGACCGCGCACTCCCCGGCGGAACGTTCAACGCAGCGGCCGGGGTTGACTCGCCAAGCAGCATCTGGGCGGCAACCATCTGCCACTGCTTGGTGGTGTCGGTCCCAACCGATTGCTGCCACTGCTCCAGAGTCCACGGACGAATCGGCTGCGGGGTCAGCCTGGTGAAGCTGAGAGTGTTGAAGTTGACTGGATAGGTGGCGTTCTCCGGCAGCACGGCGCGCTCCACAATGTAGCCCACCTGGTTGGCCGTCAGCCACGCCCCCGGGGTGGTTGGCCCCCAGCGGAGGACCACAGAATCGCCTTCGCGAAAAATTTTGGCGGCAACAGCAATGGCGGCTGGTTGCGGTTCCTTTGGCTGGGCCGATAGCTGGGTTGATGCCAGCGCTGATAGCACCAGCATCAACATCATGGCTGGAAGTACACGCCCCACCACTGCTTTGCTTTTTTCCATTTCTGTGAAAGTCATATCTGTGAGAGTCATCAGACGTTAGTTCAGATAGAGTTGGATTGACGAGAAATGAATGCGGGTTCTGTCATCTTCCCCCCTGTCATCGCGAGGAGTCTTCGAGGATTTTTCCGCACCTCACCCACCGTCATTGCGAGGAGTCTTCGACGAAGCAATCTCGCGGGTTTCTGAGAAGTCAGAGGGCGCGATTCGCTGGCAACTCCAAAATTTGGCATTCGGCATTCGACATTCGGCATTCGACATTCCGGTGGCTCCGCTCATACTTCGACGGGGCTCAGCATGAGCGGAGGGCTTGGTTCGGTGGGGCACCAAGCCACTGCAACCACCAAACACCTGCATGGTGGTGCATTTGGTGAAGTACGAACTGGCGCATCACCTTGGGTGCCAAATCCTTAAGTGAAATGGCGCATCACCCGCAGCTGGACTTCCCTGACTTACTTCAGGGACGCTCACTACGCGCTCCCATGGGAACTGCGCCATAAGCCCCGAACATCGTTGCCAAATACGGATGCCATAGGTGACTTCTTGAACAGTGTAGATGTTATCGCCGTTGGATCGCCCGTAGTAGAAGGGGATAAAGTGGTCACTGCCACTCTTCCAATGGTAGTCGTATGGACGCGGACCCGCGCGATGATCCCGCCAGTAATTATAATTCCATCCTACATTAGGATCAGGATGAAGAATGCGTCTTCCAAATTCATCAACGTTTGCCTTCATCTGGTACAAGTAATCGTAGGCATAGTCGAAGGAGAAGATCACGGATTTGCCGTTATTGGTTAATCCACCACTGTCAAGAGCGATATGTCGGCGGCGGTTAAAGATATCCCTTGCATCCTGGCTAATAGTACCAGCATACTCACCACCTTCAAGAGCTCCCTGAACTTGATGCTTCCACCAATATGATTGCTTGATCAGGTTTAGATCTGGCTGAATCTCCAGTATCGGTTTTGATTTGTACCGCTTATTTCCTGTGAAATATTCATAATTATCAGCACCAATTTCATAGAGATCAAAACCTTCTGTGCTGGTAATTTTCAGCTCCGTACGGTACGGCGTTTCTTCCACTACTTCCAGCTTGCAGTCTTTGAGTTTTGCCTGATAATTCTCATAGCGGCTTGTGCCAAAACTGAATGATGCCAACACCATTTTCTGGACATATTTTCGTGTTGTTGTTCCGCTAAGACTGCGCCGAGTAATCGTATCGGATTCTTTGCTTTGGGTTGCCTTGTTTATTGACTCATTTACAGTGCCAGTTTTGCCACCGTAGGCATCTGCCCGAATAAGCTCAATCTGATAGCGTGTACTCGGTTTCAAGGCTCGTGGGGTTCCTGTCAGGTTTACCGACCGCTCATGAGCGTCGTAGCTGGCTATGTAGCCTCCACCTAACACTAAAGTTCTTTGGCCATTCGGCATCACTTCGTACAGATCGGCAGAAATCACAGTGATTGCCCCCGGAGCAGTTTTCTTATGTTCAATAGGATCGAACAGGTACGTTTGATTTTGCTCCAAGCGTATTCTGGCGTACGCAAACGTCTTTGCCGAAGTCTTGCATTCCCAATCTTCGATAAAGAATCGCTGATCGGTTTCCGGTGTGGTATAAGCCACATTTTCCTGTGGGATGGTTGTGGGCCGGTCGCCGCTGGTGAAGGTGATGGTCGTGTCTTCCACCATCTGCTTGCCGTCGTATTGGGCATCCTTCCATTGACCATTGACCAGCTGCACCATCTTCACCCGCACCATTACGCGGTGTTCGGTTTTTGATTCCATCAAACTTTCTGGAATCAGTTCTGCTGTGATTCCATCGCCGGCAATCTTCTGTGTAGCCTTTACCGGAACGTAGCCACTACCCGATTTCTGCTCAAGTTTGATGTAGTCCAGCACCATGCGGTACCGGTCTTTTGTGGTCCCATTTCCTAACTCCATCTCGGTGTTCAGCGCAATGTTGAAGGCCGCCCTGGGGTTGGCCATCACCGATACATCCTTCTCACCGGTGCGTGGTGTGATGTCGGAGATCATTTTAAGATCGGCTAGCTCATCGCGCATCGGCGCGCACGGTTCGCCAACGGAGAACTCGAACTTGAAGCTCCCTTTTATCATCCCGCTTAGGACGCTGTACTGCCCGGCCACTGCCCCTTTTGCCCAAGCGGGATTTGGCGCGCCCGCTTCCAACACCGCATACGCCTCGGCCTTGAAGATGCTGACGCTTAACCGCTTGAAGAAGAGCTTGACGCTGATGCCGATGTCGGCGTTCAGCCCAGCATAAATCTGGAAGTTGCCGTACCACCCGTTGATCCCGATTGGGCTGTTACCGCCGCAGTTGACGGTTGGCCCGTAATTCATCACCGAGGCATCGAACCCGGCTACGGCACTGATGTCGCCGTAAAAAATCAGGAACTCCTTCCGCCCCGTTTCAAACGTGGCTTTCACACCAAACGCCAAGCCATCGCCGCTGGTGATCCTCATGTTGTCGCGCCCGCTTTTGTACGTGATCCCATTTTTATCTAGCCCAGCATAGATTGCTTGGGGAATATCGGGCATGGCGGGGATGTCCTTGCCGAACATGAAGTAGCCTTGCACGTTCGCGAAATTCATCAACGTGACGTTCATTGGCCCCGGGTTAGCATTGGTCGTGTCAGGGGTGCCGAATTTCACGTACCATTTCTTTGGGGAAACATGAAGCCGGATTTTGGCACTTGCTTCCACCACCGGAGCTTGCTTCAAATCGGCATCAAATGTCCCGTCGAAGGTTTCGGTGGGCGGGGTGAACGTCAGGTCAATTTTCATCGTCAGTTTGGCATCGCTTCGGTTCGGGAACTTGGAGGTCATACCATAACCATCACCCTTTAGTGAAATGCGCCCAAGCCCCCAATCTTTGGTGATCTCAACCTCCAACGCAATATCCCCATTGAAGGCTTCCGGTCGGGTGGCCCCAAGCGTCAGCATCAGCCGCACACCAAACATGATGTTCTGATCGGGCTGGTACATGTAGCCGGAAAGGGATTCCCCAACCTTTGCTTTGCTGGGGTCGGAACTGGATTCCAACGGAAGTTTTGGGCCGGGAACGGTTGTGTCGCGCGCCATGTTGAACCACAACCCGCCGCCGCCGCCGTAAAAACTCAGCCCCGTTTGGATTGCCCCCACACCCAGCGGGATTCCCGGGGTGAACTTGGCGGCAAAGTCTATCAGCCCGTAGCGGAATTTGGAGCTACCCTTCGGCTCCACTGCGCCGAACTGCGCCACAACATCAACCTGGATTTTTTCCAAGATATTCGCCACCACCTTGCCGTAAAATCCGGTCCCATATTTGGAGTCGTTGCGGTAGAAGATGACGGTCCCTTTCACGCTAACGGCGGGGCCAACTGTGGCATCAACATCAATGCGGTTCACGTCAACACGCTTGAAAACGAATTTCTGCGCGCCGGGTTCGGACCCCATCTCACCAATCACCGAAAGCGTTGTGGAGCCGCTGAAGGAGCCGTTGCCAAGTTTCAGCAAGTTCAGGTTCACCCGGAATTGCACCCCGATTTCCGGTTTCTCCTCGCCGGTGCTGATGGCCGTTACTCCATCAATGCTTAACGGGAAGCCGGCCAAGCCGCGCTGTTCCGGCGCGGGTTCCGGTTGCGGCGTGGAGGTTGCCGTTGCCGTTGGATCGGGAGCAACGCTGGTTCCGTTGCTTCCGCCAGCAACGGTGGTTCCGTTAATCAGCCAGGTGCCGCTGCTCAACACGTAGGGCTTCACCGATTGCACCTTGAAGTTCTGCACGGCAATATCCAGCGCAAATTTTGGCGGCTTGTTTGCTTCGGTTTCGCCGCTGCCACCGCTCCCCTTGCCAAAGGCAATTCCCGCACTTAAATCCAACGTTGCAACCCACTTCAGTTGCTGCCCGCTTGCCGTGGAAGTTGGGCTGGTTGGCGTTGTTGTTCTGGGCGTTGTTGGGCTGGTTGGCGTTGTTGCGCCGGGCCGTGTGGTTGGCGTAACGGCTTTCTTTTCCAGCGTCACCGTCACGTTGTCCAACCGCGCCCGCGCAACCCAAAGGTTCATCGGGATAGCCTTAAGATTCGCAAGCGATAACGTGATTTTCGGGAGCCGCACTTTTGTGGCCGTTGCCCCGCCAACCGGAGTTGTTGGAGTAGTGGTTCCCACCGGTGTGGTTGGCGTGGTGGGTGTGGTTGCCGCACCACCCGCTGGCCGGCTTGTGCTGACCGCAGGATACTCAATGGTTGCTTTGTAGTTGATGGTTGTGTCGGCAATCGGCAGCTGGATTGCACCGGCAACCGAGAACGATTTGGGTGAGTTGCTCACCACTTCAAACCCTGCCGTGTCAATGCTGATTCCCCAACCGCCGGCACTCCCTTCGCTGATCGGCAGAAGGTTATGGGCCGCCGCGTTGCAGCTAATTCCGGTTTTATCAATCATCAGATACTTCACCCCAATGGTGATCGCCTTGCTGAGGTCGCTCCGGTTGGTGAACGCATTCGGCAACCGCAACGATCCATTGGCCAGATAGAAGCCACGCCATGTTTTATCCATCGCCCCGGCATACCCTTCTGGGAAGATCATTCCGGGGGGATTTTCGGTGGTGGAGAAATCCAGAGCAATGCTCCCAATCTCCGCCTGAACATCGGGGGCGGTTGCTGGCGCAAAACGGTCAATGGAGCCAACCAACATCAGGTTGAACCCACCCACCGTCCGCGTCACCCGCTGCACCAAGCCCGGTGCTGGTTGCCCGGGTTGGGAAGCAACGCTGGTGGGGGTGGTTGGGGTTGTTGGAGCAGTTGGAGTTGTTGTTGTTGGCGCGCCCCGCCGCCACGTGAACGCAAACCGTGCGGTGACAAGGCTGGACTCGTTGTCATCAACTTCCCCCGTGGCGGCGTTGATTGGCACAACCCACGCTCGTGGCAACTGCGCCTGCAATCCAACACGCACCGTCTGGATTCCTTTGCAATCCCAGGTGATGTAGGTTCCGCTATCCCCCGGCGTTGCTTGGCCCCCTTTCACCGTAAAGCTCCACGATTTTCCCGGCTCGGTGTAGCCAACATCCGAAGCCAGATAGAACTCCCGTTTCGCGCCGCTGAAGCCTGTTGGGGTGAAGCAAAGATTGCGCGCACCAAACCCAAGCCCACCGTTTGCGCCAAGCACTGGCAAGGGGATTTTCACCGCAGCAGCAAGCGCGGCTCCGGTTGGCTTAAAGGTCATGCTGGTGATGCCGAAGGTGATTGCCGATGC
This sequence comes from Chlorobiota bacterium, assembly GCA_016788565.1. GTDB lineage: Bacteria > Bacteroidota > Ignavibacteria > OLB7 > OLB7 > OLB7. The sequence goes on from JAEUSP010000088.1 coordinate 37,911, forward strand.
CTCGGCAGCATCCCCCGATTCGCCGGTTTGCGTTGCCGCGTCAAGCCCAATCGGAAGCATCGCCCCTTCCTTCGATGCAAGGTTTTTAATCAGGCGAATTGCTTGCGTTGCCGCGCTGTAAGCGGTGGCAATCCCGGTTTGGGTCCACTGGCTGGTCCCAACGGCATCCAACGCCTCGGCTGGCAGATTCACGCTTGGCGCTTGCTTCCCTTTCACCTCGCCAAAGAAGACTTGGCGAGCGTTGTTCACCTTCAGCCCGGTAAACTCCACCGCAACGCTAATCCCCCCCATGAACGGAATCCGAATTTTTCCTTCGCCGGTAAGATTTCCCGGGGTGGCATCGCTTAATGAGGTCAGTGACATGCCGAACTGCCCAACCCGAAGGCTATCACCCACCACAAACGCCGCCGTTCCCAACGTTTTGTTGAGCGGCTCGGGAAGCTCGCAATTATCGGGGCAGTTGGCGTTGGCAAGCACCGCCGTGGTGTCGTAGCGGAACGTGCTGAGCGCGCTGGCAACCGTTGGCGCGGTGCAGCTTGCGCCGCTGGCAAGCAGTGGTTTCCCTGGCTTGCGCGTAATCACCGCTTGCCAGAAGTAGCTGCTATCCATTTTTGGAGTGAAGGTGGTTCCCTTCAGCGTCAGCAGTGATGTGAAGTCGCCGGTGGCGTAGGTGTTGGTGAAGTTGACTCGGGTCAGGGTTTGCGTAAAATCTGGAACGCGCCCGCTGGCCGATGCAGGGCTTTCGGCCACCCCAAGCGTGGAACGCCTGCGCCATATTTTCAGCTGGACGGACTCTATTCCGTTGCTGTCAATCGCCGGCGTTGCCTTCAGCGAAAAACCGACGGCCGGGGCGGTGAGTTTGCTGTCGAATTTTGGGGTTTCGGCAGTGAGGTAGGCGCACGTAGCGGAATCCACCGTTGGCAGCTGGCCGTTGATGCGGAAGGTCCCAACAATGGAGGTTGCGGTGTCGCGGTTGCAGGCCACAAGGTCGTTGCGGATGGTTGCCCCGTTGCCAGCGTAGTGCATGGTGAAACGCCAAGCGTAGGTGGCATTGGCTTCGCCAACAAAGCCTTGTGTGTTCAGGAATGCAAGGTCAATCGTGGCGGTGTCGGGGCGGGCTTTCACGCCGGCCGCTCCGGTGAAGCTGAATGCCGTGTCGGGGCTGGATGCAGTCCGCAAAGCAGGATTGCTCTTCTGCTGTTCGGTGGCCAGTTTCCAGAGTTCAATTTTGCCGCCGGTGACTTTGGCGGTGTTGATGGTTGGCTTAATCTGCACCGCAAATGCTGGCCGCAGCGATGCCGTCCAGTCGCCGCCGTTGATTGGCGATGATGGAGTGATTGTCATGCACTGCGCAATGGCAGCGGAGCCGGTTGTTACGGTGAAGTAGCGAACCTCACTCCAAGCATAGGCCATCGTGTCGGAGGGAACCAAGCTGCGGAGCATCCGGCTGGTGTCGTTGTTGGCCAACCACTTCACCCGCCAGTAATATCCCCCCCGCTCCAATGGCATCGAGTCGGCGATGGTTTTATAGACTTGGCCAAGCGCGGTGGTTGCCGAAGCCACGTTCGTGAGCGGGATGTTCGCAATCAGTTTCCCAAACTTGGATTTGGCGATGGTGTAGTTTCCGGTAAACGGAGTTGGGGAAACTTCCAGCATCCAAATCTCGCGCACTTTGCCGATGCTGTCGCCAATCATTCCACGGCTTTTTTCGGCAGCCCACACGGCTCCATCGTTCGGCACCACTTGCGCCGCCGTTGCCGCCTGCGCCGTCTGGAAGGTGAACTTCACATCACCGCTCACCTGGGCGTTGGCTTCCGGGGTTTGCGGCAGCGGGCTGGTAAGCCCAACTTTCAGCTTCCCCCCCACCGGGTTCACCCATTTGGTTCCATCTTGGTGCCCCAGCGTCACCTGTGCCGACCACTCCAATGGTGTCCCAGCAGGCAACGACCACGGCGTAAGGGCCGACCCCGCTCCCAACAAGAATGGAGTGTAGCGGTTGTTGTTCGCTGGGCTGTTCAGCACGGCGGCTGTTGGCGCGCTGTTGTTTGCCGCAATGTACTCGCGGTCGTACAACGTTTCTTCAAAGGTGTAGCTGCGCACCCGATTCTCCAGCTCCCCCCCCGCTTTCATCACGCTCACTGTTGAGTTGAACGTCTTCATCACCGGGCACAAGGGTGAGTAGCGGACAATGATCGGCACGTTGCGGTACGGGATAGGAACCACATCCGATTTTGGGAAGGTGATGGCAAGGATCGGCTTGGCGCAATCGGCTGCGTCCTCCTCCTTCTCAGCCGTGCCGTAGGTGAAGGAGCAAGCCTCGCTCCAGCCATCGTTTGGGAACTTGATGATCCCCCTGCTATCCACCGTTCGGACCCGCCACGCATAGCTTGTTCCCACCGTCAGCTTGGGGGATAATGGGCCGAACTGATAGCCGGTTACCGTGAGTCCGTTTGATTCCAGAAAGAGAGGTGTGCTGGCGGCCAAGATTGCCTCTTCGGGAGATTTCCCCCCCTCCATCGGTGTGGCAACAAAGTCATATCTCAACTGGGCATTCGCCCCTGCTGGAACCACCGCTGGTGTCCACTGAATCAGAAAACTTTGGGTTGGATTGTTGCTAACAACTTCGCCGCAAGGCCCCGCCGGGCGGGCAACATCCACCGTGCTGAACAGATCGCCATCGTAGATGAAAGAGCAGACTTCGCTTTGGCCGTTGCTGATAAAAGTCACCGCGCCGTTTGCGTCGTAGGTCCGCACGCGCCAAGCGTAGGTTGTGCCAACCTGAAGCGGTGGCTGCGCAATGCCGTACAGGAACGTTGTGGTTGCCAGCCCTTTGTGCTCAAAAAAGAATGGCGGTGCTGCCCCGGCAATCGCTTGCTCCGGCGTTTGTCCAGCGGCCACCGGAACCATCAACAGGTCATACCGAACTTGCGCCCCCGGTGCCGTTGGCGTGGACCATTGGAAGTTCACAACCTGCGGCTGCGTTGCGGTGATTGTGCTTCCGCAAACGGGAAGAATTGGCGAAGCCCCCTGCACCGGAACATCATCGCCGTAGGTGAAGGAGCAAACCTCACTTTGGCCCCCATTGGTGAAAGCCGCCACACCCGCTGCATCGAAGGTTCGCACACGCCAAGCGTAGGTTGTGCCAACCAGAAGCTGGGGCTGCGCAACACCGTACAGGAAGGTTGGGGTCGTCAGATTTTTTTGCTCAAAAAAGAAAGGTGGCGTTGCCCCGGCAATCGCTTGCTCCGGCGTTTGCCCAGCGGCCACCGGAACCAACATCAGGTCGTACCGAACCTGCGCGCCGGAAGCCACGGCGGTGGTCCATTGCAGGTTCACATTCTGCGGCTGGGTGGGGATGATGCTGGTCCCGCAAATCGGCAGCGTTGGCGCAGCAGTAACCGCCACCGTCCCGTAGGTGAAGGAGCACACCTCACTTTGTCCATTGTTGATAAAAGTCACCGCGCCGTTTGCGTCGAACGTCCGCACACGCCAAGCGTAGGTTGTGCCAACCAGAAGCGGTGGCTGCGCAACGCCATACAACAGATTGGTGGCCGTCAGATTTTTTTGCTCGAAAAAGAATGGCGGCGTTGCCCCGGCAATCGCCTGCTCGGGCGTTTGTCCGTTTGGCACCGGAACCACCAACAAATCGTACCGAACCAACGCGCCGGGCGCGGTTGGCGCAATCCATTGGAAGCTCACGTTTTGCGGCTGCGTTGGGGTGATGGTTCCCCCACACACCGGGGCCAGCGGCGAAGCCCCTTCCACCGGAGCGTTGTCGCCGTAGGTGAAGGAGCAGACCTCACTTTGTCCATCGTTGCTGAAGGTCAGTGTGCCGGAAGCGTCGAACGTCCTGATTCGCCAGGCGTAGGTTGTTCCGATGCTCAATGTGGGCTGGGCAACGCCATACTGGAAGCTGTTCGCCGTCAGATTTTTCTGCTCAAAAAAGAATGGTGGCGTTGCCCCGGCAATCGCTTGCTCCGGCGTTTGCCCAGCGGCCACCGGAACCAACATCAGGTCATATCGAATCTGCCCGCCCGGGGTTGTTGGTGTGGACCATTGCAAGCTCACATTCTGCGGTTGCGTTGGTGTGACGGTTCCGCCGCAAACCGGAACAAGCGGCCGCCCCCCTTCGGCCAAATTGCCGTAGATGAAGGAGCAGACCTCACTTTGTCCATTGTTGATGAGGGTTGCAATGCCCGCAGCATCCGATGTCCGAATCCGCCAGGCGTAGGTGGTCCCAACTTGCAGCGGGGGTTGGGCAATGCCGTACTGAAAATTTGAGGCTGTCAGATTTTTCTGCTCAAAAAAGAATGGTGGCGTTGCCCCGGCAATCGCTTGCTCCGGCGTTTGCCCAGCGGCCACCGGAACCACCAACACATCATACCGAAATTGCGCGCCGGGGGCCGTTGGTGTGGACCATTGGAAGCCCACATTCTGCGGTTGCGCTGGCACAACGGTGCTGCCACAAACCGGAGCCAACGGAGCCGCCCCCTCCACCGGCGTGTTATCGCCGTAGGTGAACGAACAGACCTCACTTTGCCCGCCGTTGCTGAAGGTCACGGCACCGGCAGCGTCGAACGTCCTGATCCGCCAAGCATAGGTTGTCCCGACCTGAAGCGCGGGCTGCGCAATGCCATACAGGAAGCTGTTCGTTGTCAGATTTTTCTGCTCAAAAAAGAATGGTGGCGTTGCCCCGGCAATCGCTTGCTCCGGCGTTTGCCCGTTCGGCACCGGAACCAGCATCAGGTCATATCGGGGTTGCGCGCCGGGGGCGGTTGGTGCAATCCATTGCAGGTTCACACTCTGCGGCTGCGATGGAGTAATCGTTGTCCCGCAGGCGGGAAGGTTTGGGATGGCAGGGGCTGGAAACACAATCGTAAAGCTGGCGCAGCTTGTCCCCCCCTGGGGCGATAACGGGAAGCCATCGGAAGCCTCGATCGCATCCACACACAGGGTGTAGGCTCCTTCTGGCAGGCGGCCGGTGCTGGTTACTTGCGCCGCAGCACTGCCGTTGATATTGGAGTTATTCAGGTTGAACACACCAATATCAACAGCGTTTTTGGTAACGGTCGCGCCCGGGGCAAGCTCGAATATCGCCGAGGAGAAATCTGGTTTTGTTGTTAGCTCAACTGCACCATCGGCACTGGTAAGCCTGGCTTGTAGGCGCACAATGTAGGTAAGCCCGTTGGGGTCGTTGTGGGTTATCCGTATCTGGGCACGGCTTGGGTTTGCCTCCCAAACAGAAAGCGCGGGATCGAACGGCGGGGCCAGAATGGTCATCACCGAAACGTTCGTGGGCTGCGCGTGCGCAACGTCCGGCAGCGCAAAGCCAATGGCAAACGCTACCGCCAAAACAATCCATTGAAATCCTTTGCTCATCAGGCTTGAATGGTTGGGATTATCCAGGTTGTGCATCATCTGTTCGGGTAGGAATTACCAGTTAAAACTGCGTGAGTAGGCGAAGGTTGCTTGCAGTTCGCTAAACGCTGGCTGCTGGCCGCTGGCTTGCACTTGGGTTGCATATCCGGTTAGCGAGAAATTATCGGCATCGGTAAGCCGATAGCTCACGCTGAAATTTTCGTTCAACACGGTGGCCTTGCTTTCGCTAAGCCCGGTGGTGTTGCTTTGGGAGAAGGTGACGGTGGTGTTCAGCGATAAAGCATTCTTCAACAAGGCTATTCCACCGTTCAGGCTTACCCCAAACGTCTGGTTGCTTCCGCTGGAGAAATCAGCCTTCGACCCACTGAGCGACAAACCGCAAGTGAGCGCGCTGGGGACGAACGCCACGGTGTAGCCAAGCGTTCCGGTCAGCGAACTGTTCTCGGAAAATTGGCTGGTGAAGGCGTTCAGGTCGGTGTAATCTTGGTAGCTGGCCATTGCCGTAATGGAGTGGGTGCGGGTGGTGTCTTCCTGGATAGTGAACCGTGGCGAGACCGTGGCCGAACGGGTGACGTTCCGCACGGCAATCGTGTCGTTCAGCGCCTTCTGCCCTGCGGCTTGGTTGGTGGAGTAGTTGGTGTAGCTCAGGTTGATGCCGAAGGCTTGCGACGGTGCCCAATCAAGATTCCCCGAGCCGATCAGCCGGTTTGTTCTGGTGGCCTTTTGGTTCTCAAGGTTATCCCGCTGCAACCCGATCGAGCCGCTCAGATTTATGGTTCCTAACCGCAATCGGGGGGCAACGGTGTAGTTCTCAACGTCGGTGTTGAAGTAGTAGGTCCCGAACGAGGCGAAGCCGGGGTCTATCCGTTCGTAGTTCAGCCGCACCCCCCAGCTGGAGAAATTCGCGTTCAGCCCGGCGCGCGTTGCGGCGGTGGAGCGTGTGGAGGTTTTCAGCGGCTGCAACCCGCGCAGCAATGCCGGGACACTGCTTGCTTCCGGGGCAATATCGGGCGAGCGGAGATTGGCCGTCACCACGCTCATGGCACCTTCGGCGGTGAACGTCAGGATGCCCGGAACAATCGGCGCGCCAAGCTCCATTGCCACCACCGAATTTTGCTGCGGCTTGATGATGGATTCCCCGCTCAGTTTTTTCAGGCTGGTGCTGTCGTCCTTGGCTTGCAGGAAATTCAGCATCACCTTCCAGGGGCCGTTGCTGTATCCGGCTTGGGCGGCATAGCCCATCCGCTGGTAAGCTGGTTGGACGTATTGTTGCCCGCTGTCCGGTTCCACCGCACGCTGAAGCCGTCCGTACATTGCGGCCACCTTAAAGTTCTCCGGTGCAAGCTCGAATCCACCTCCCAAAAACTGCATTCCAGCCAACGTATATCGGGAAAACTGAAGCGAGCGATAGCCAGCATGAACCGTCACCCACTGGTATTTTGGGGAGATCCCAACAATGTTGAAGGCCTGGCGGAAACTCCGCTCCCGCTCCGAAACAACAAAGCTGAGGGGAATAGCAACGCTTTTAATGGTGGGGGTTAGCGACCCACTCAGCAGCCAAGTAAACGGTGTCTGCCGGTCGGGGATACCGCTGGCGTTGTAGGCCGACATGCTTGCGCTGATGCTTCCGCTAAGTGTGAAGACCGGCGCGCTTGCAACCGCTTCCACATCTTGGGCAACAACAGCACCGAACCCGCCAAGAAAGAACCAGAGAGCCAACCACAGAGAGATTCTCATAAGCGATGTTGAGAATTGGCAAAAGGGATTGCGTACCGGAACGCCAATGGAGAAGAGAAGCTAATACCGATAGTGCTCTACCCACCACCAGTATGAACGGCTGCAAGTTATCTTGAACTCCCTATTATTAACAACAGTGGCGAACTGGACATTTTGTGGACATGGATGCTTTTTCTGTTGGCGGGGGTCAGGGCAGGGCTGTTCAGTGTTCAGAAGGGGATGAATCCGTAGGACATCGTTGGCGAAGCTGCCCCCACGCTACTCCTTCTTTGAACACGTACCAGCCCTGCCCCGACCCCATTCCCCCTGAAAATTCATCGTTTCAACTCACCGTTTGCTTGGCATCTTCCCTTTCAGTTTATTTGCCAGCCGCTTCGCAATGGCGGGGCACGCACGTCCGAACGCTCATCAGTAACAACAGAACTTTCATGGCTACCATTCAAGACCTGTACGCACGCCAAATCCTTGATTCCCGTGGGAATCCTACCATTGAGGTTGAGGTTATTCTTGAGGAAGGGAACATTGGCCGCGCAGCGGTCCCAAGCGGTGCTTCTACCGGCGAACATGAAGCCGTTGAGCTTCGCGATGGCGACCCCGCAAGGTACCTGGGCCTTTCGGTGGAGAACGCCGTGGTGAACGTCAACGAACTGATTGCTGATGAGCTGATCGGCCTTCCGGCAAACGATCAAGCGTTGATTGACACGATGATGATTGAGCTTGACGGAACCGAAAACAAAAGCCGGCTTGGCGCAAACGCTATTCTGGGCGTTTCGATGGCCTGTGCAAAGGCCGCCGCCGATTATCACGAAATGCCACTTTACCGCTACTTGGGGGGCGTTGGCGCGCGCGTTCTTCCGGTTCCGCTGATGAACATCATCAACGGCGGAAAACACGCCGACAACAACGTGGATTTTCAAGAGTTCATGATCGTTCCCGTCGGGGCCGACTCCTTCGCCGACGCGCTTCGCAAAGGGACCGAGGTGTTCCACAACCTGAAGAAGGTGCTGAAAGAAAAAGGCTACAACACCGCCGTTGGCGACGAAGGGGGCTTTGCTCCATCGCTGAAATCGAACGAGGAAGCGCTGGAAGTGATTATGGCCGCCATTGAACGCGCCGGATTCAAACCAGGCGACGACATCTGGCTTGCCCTTGATGTGGCCAGCAGCGAAATGTGGAGCGATGGCAACTACAAACTCTTCAAATCCGATGGCTCGCTGAAATCTGCCGACGAGATGATTGAGTGGTACAAAACCCTGACCCGCAATTACCCGATTATCTCCATCGAAGATGGCATGGCCGAGAACGATTGGGCCGGATGGAAAAAACTGACCGACGCTATCGGCAAGCAGGTTCAGTTGGTGGGCGATGACCTGTTTGTCACCAACACCGCCTACCTGCAACGGGGCATCGGTTTGGGAGTTGGGAACTCCATTTTGGTGAAGCTGAACCAGATCGGGACCGTCTCGGAAACAATCGCCGTGGTGGACCTTGCCCACCGCAATCGCTACACCTCCATCATCAGCCACCGCTCCGGCGAAACCGAGGACACCACCATTGCCGACCTTGCCGTCGCGCTGAACTCCGGCCAGATTAAAGCCGGCTCCGCCAGCCGCACCGACCGCGTTGCCAAGTACAACCAACTGCTTCGGATTGAAGACGAGCTTGGCGCGACGGCCGAGTACGCCGGCGAATCAGCCTTTGCAAAAGGGGTGCTGTGATTTTAAGGCTCCTTCCGCCGTCATCGCCCCGACGGGTTGGGGCGATGACGACACCTTATTGTTCGGTGGCTCCCCTCATACTTCGACGGGGCTCAGCATGAGCCGAGGACGGCGTTCGGCGGAAACTCCAAGATTTTTCATTCGACACTCGGCACTCGACATTCGACATTCCAACATTTTCCACAATCCACGAAGTTCATGTCCATCATCTTCGGAACCGACGGTTGGCGCGGCGTGATTGCCGACGATTTCACGTTCAGCAATGTGGAACTGGTGGCGCGCGCTGCGGCCCAGTTTTTCAAAAAAGAACCCAACGCCGACCGTGGCGTGGTTGTTGGCTACGATGCCCGGTTTCTTTCCGACAAGTTTGCCGCACGGGTTGCCCAAGTCCTTGCCGCTGAAGGGCTAACCGTCTGGCTGACCGACGGCATCTCCTCCACGCCCCAAGTCTCGCTAACCGCAAAACAAAAACGCCTTGCCGGGGGGATTGTCATCACCGCAAGCCATAACCCGGCGGAGTACAACGGGTTCAAGCTGAAGGCAGGATATGGCGGCCCGTCCACACCGGAAGCGGTGGCAAAAGTTCAGAAGAACGTGACGAAAATGGAGGCAGCCCCGCCGAAGCCAAAGAAGCTGAAAAGCCTTCCGGAACTGATTGCCGCAAAGCAGGTGAAGATGTTCGATGCCAAGCTGGCCTACGTGGAGTATCTGAAAAAGAAAATTGATCTTGAGGCAATCCGCAACGCAGGGTTCAAGGTGCTGTACGACCCGATGTACGGAAGCGGAATCAACACCATGCACCTTCTGCTGCCGGAAGCCGAGCAACTTCATAACGAGTTCAACCCCGCCTTTGCCGACATTGACCACCCCGAACCGATGGGTGAGTATCTGGGGACGCTGATTGACCGCGTGAAAACCGGCGGATTCACCGTTGGGCTTGCCACCGATGGCGATGCCGACCGCCTGGGAACCGTTGACGAACACGGAAATTTTGTGGATAGCCACCGAATTTTTGTGCTGCTGATGAAGTACCTGTACGAAGACCGCAAGCAACGTGGCGCGGTGGCCAAAACCATCTCGCTGACAACCATGGTGAACGATTACTGCCGCCGCAACAACATCAAGCTGCACGAAACCGCTGTTGGCTTCAAGTACATCGCCAAGCTGATGACCACCGAGAAAATTGTGATCGGCGGCGAAGAATCGGGGGGGCTGGGAACCACACTTCACATCCCCGAACGCGACGGCATTTTTAACGGGCTGTTGGTGCTGGAGATGATGGCGAAACGGGGGAAAACTCTGGGCCAGCTTTCTGCAGAGTTAGATGAGGAATTTGGCCCGCACCGCTACCGCCGGATTGACCAAAAAATGACCGAGCAGAAAAAGCAGGCAATCCTTGCGCGCGCAAACGCGGGGGTGAAAGAACTTGCCGGAATGCCAGTCATCGAAACCAGCACGGTTGATGGCTTTAAGTTTTTTGTTGAAGGGGGCTGGCTTCTGATCCGCGCCAGCGGAACCGAACCACTGCTCCGATTCTACGCCGAAGCCGACAGCAGCGAAAAAGTGGACGCAATCCTTTCAGCCGGGCTTTCGCTGGGGTGATGAAATACTCAGCCTTCTACAATATCATGCCCGACGGAACGGTGAAGCAGATCAATCCCTTCACCGGCAACGAGGTGTGGGCCGTACCGGAGCGGGCCGCGAAGCCAATCCAAAACGCCGCCACGGCCGCCGAACCGGCTTCGTTGGAAGGGATTGATCGAGCACACATCTGCGCTTTCTGTTCGGGCAGATATTTGGAAACCGCGCCGGAGAAATTCCGCTACGTTCGCGAAGGGAACGCATGGCATCGCCACGATTACCTGCTTGCCGACCAGTACTTCGCAACCGCAGCGGAATTTCGATGCTTCGCCAATTTATTCGAGATCGTCACGCTGGATTATTGGAAGCAGAATTACGGCTACATCCCCTCCCCCACCGATCTTGAAAAACTTCACCGCCACGCCGCAACCGATGCCGGAATGCAACACCTTCGCGGCGTGGTGGAGTACAAACGGGCGTTCCGAGCCAGCAGAAACAACGGCCAAAAAGGGGGCGCAACGGCAAGCAAATCGGGGAACGGAAATGCGGGCGGAAATGGGAGCGGTAATGGAAACGGAGGCGCGAACGGAAATGGGAACGGGCAAGAACATCGTGAGCTTTCCAACGATGACATCCTTGCCCTTAGCGAGCCGATGTACGCCGGCTGCCACGAGCTAATCGTTGCCCGAAACCACTACCACCCCAACGGAACCACCCAGGCGGACCTTCTCAGCAGTGGGCGGCTTACCCCCAGCGAGCATTACCACTATTTCAAAGCCACCATCGAATCGCTGGAGCGGATTGTGGCGCGCAACCGCTACGTTCGCTACGTCTCCGTTTTCCAGAACTGGCTGAAAGGGGCCGGCGCAAGTTTCGACCACCTGCACAAGCAGCTTGTTGGGCTTGATGAATGGGGGGCCTCGATCACCCGCCAAGTGACGATGCTGAAAAAGGACCCGAACGCTTTCAACGAGTACGCCGCCAATTTTGCGGCGATGTTCAACTTGGTGTTTGCCGAGAACGAACACGCCATTGCCTTTGTGGGGATTGGCCACCGGTTCCCAACGATTGAGATTTTTTCCAAATCGCGCCACGCCCGCCCCTGGGAACACACCCCCGAGGAACTGCAAGGCGTTAGCGATTTGGTCCATGCGTGCCACGCCGCAACCGGGGCGGAAATTAGCTGCAACGAAGAATGGTACTACAGCCCGATTGACGCGGTGGTGAAAATGCCCTGGCACGTGCTGATTAAATGGCGCATCCACGTGCAAGCTGGGTTCGAAGGGGGAACCAGCATCTTCCTGAACCCGATGACCCCAATCGAGCTTCGCGACCGAATTGTGCCACGCCTGTACGCGCTGCGCGATGAGGGCACGGTGCAAAATGTGCTGATTGCCGAGGAGTGCAACATCGCGCCAAACCCACTGAACTACTACCTGTAAGCCACGGTGGGAACATTCGCCAAACGCGCCGAACGATTGCTGCGCCGCTGTGTGCTGTGGCTGCTGTCACGGCGGTCGCGCCCAACTTCTGAAACCATGATTTCCACACTTTCTCCCTCCCCCTCCATCCTTCTGATCCGGCCCGACCGGATTGGCGATGCGATTATCACAACGCCCACCATCCAACTGCTTCGCCAGCGGTTCCCTGATGCCACCATTGGGTTGCTGCTTGGCGCAAAAAATGCCGCCGTTGCCGAACTGATGCCGGAAATCAACCGAACACATCTGCTCCCCGTTTCGGCCGCTGGCGCGCTGAAAGTCATGGGGCAGATTCGGGGCGAAGTGTACGATGTGGCAATCAACCTGGTGGCGAACGATTCGGCAAGCGCGACGGCCATTGCGGCGGCCAGCGGCGCGAAATGGAAAATTGGCTTTGCCGGGGAATCATCAAACATCTACGATGTTGCAATCCCGCGCCCCACCGGGCCGATGCACATCGTTCGGGAGACTTCGCTTCTGCTTGCTCCGTTCGGCATTCCCCCCATCGGCCCGCAGCCATCCGGGGATCACGAGCGGCTGCGAGTTCGGTTAAAAACAGAGTCGAATGCCGGAACCATGGTGGTGCTGAACATCAGCGGAAGCGAGCCAAGCAAGTACTGGGGAACCGAGCAGTTTGTGGGGCTGGGCCGTTTGCTGGGTGTGTTGGGAATGCAGGTTGCGGTTGCCTGCAAACCAAGCGATGGCGCGTTGGCCGAACACATTGCCAACAAAGCGGAGGTTCAACTGATCCCTTCCACACCCAGCTTTGCTCAGTTTGCAGAGTACCTTGCCGACCAGGCCGGCATGATCGTCACCCCCGACACCTCCATCGTTCACCTTTCGGCGGCGTTGGGGAAGCGAACAGTGGTGCTTGCTGCCGATGCCAACAGCATTGCAGCATGGCAACCCTGGGGAGTCCCGTTTCGGGTGGTGGACGGAAAAGGGGACCTTGCAGCAATCACCCCGCAGTCGGTGCTGAAACCCATTTTTGAACTGCTGATGCCATAACCCTCCCAAACTTACGCGCCGTCGTCATCGCACCGTCGTCATCGCGAGGAGTCTTCGACGAAGCGATCTCGCGGGTTTCTGGAAAGTCATCGGACACACTACCAGCCGCCAGATGGGCTTCGCCGCTGCTTCGCGGTGCCACGTCGCTATGGCTCCTTGTCGAAGACCCCGACCCGTCGGGGCGATGACGAAGGGGCCACATCGTTGCTCCGAGTAGAACGTACAATGAACCAACCGATCACACCAACCGCCGCACCATGAAGATATTCCGCCCTCTGCTCCCGATGCTCCGCCCCTACTTCGGATGGATGGCGTTGCTGGTGGCGCTCAGCATGGTGCACTCGCTCTTCAGCACCCTCACGATCAGCATCATCATGCCGATTATGAAGCTGATTTTTCCCGACGGAGCTTCCGGCGATGCCGCCTCGGTTGCTTCAACCGGAAGCACACTCACCTCAACCATCCTGAACCCGCTGACCGCATTGGTGATTGCCCCGGGGGATCGCCTTGCTTCGCTCTGGAATCTTTGCCTGCTGATCGTCGCCATTTTCCTGCTGAAAAACGCCGCGAAGTATTCCAGCTACTTGCTGAACGTTGCGGTGGAGGAACGGTTCATCCGCGACATCCGCAACCGGATGTTCGGCCACGCTTTGCGGCTTCCGCTGGGCTACTTCCACAGCCGCCGGCTTGGCGACTTGATGTCGGTGATGACCAACGACGTTGGCGCGATGAACGCCGCGCTTACTCCAACACTGCGGATGCTGGTTCAGGAACCGTTCCAGGTGATTTTTATGATGTTCCTCCTGATCGGCATCTCCCCCACGCTTACTCTAATCGCCTTCAGCACCAGCATCCTTTCGGTGGTGATGATCCAGGTGCTGCGGAAATATGTTCGGCGGTATTCGGAGCGGATGCAATCCACACTGGGGAGCATCAACAGCCGGTTGCAGGAATCGCTTCAGAACATCCGCATTGTGAAAGGCTACAATGCCGAATCAGCCGAATCGGGGCGGTTCAACCAGCAAACCAACAACTACGTGACCGCTGCGGTGAAGCATGGCCGCGTTACTCACTCCACCGGGCCGTTCAGCGAGATGTTCGCGATTGTGGCGTTGGTGGTGGTGCTGTTCTACGGCGGAAGCAAGGTGATTGAAGGGACGCTATCCGGGCCGGAGTTGTTCACCTTCCTGTTTTTGCTGTTTGCCATCATGCAGCCCATCACCGCGCTGATCTCCCTTCCCACCAACATCCAACGGGGCATGGTTGCAGCCGAGCGGGTGATGGAGTTGCTGAACACCCCGCCGGAACCATCGGGGGGAACCGCAACGGCAATCACGCTAAACAACGAACTCACGCTGAACAACGTGAGCTTCCGCTACCGCCCCGATACGCCGGTGCTGCAAGGGATAAACCTGACGATTCGGCGCGGGGAAACGGTGGCGTTGGTGGGGCCATCCGGCGGGGGGAAATCAACGTTGGCCGATTTGGCCGCGCGATTCTACGATCCTGAATCGGGAAGCATTCTGCTGGACGGAACCGACATCCGCCAGCTGGAAATTGGAAGCTACCGGCGGCTGTTCGGGATGGTGACGCAGGAATCGCTGCTGTTCAACGACACCGCGTTCAACAACATCGCCTACGGGCTGGAAGGTGCCGACCAGGCGGCCGTGGAAGCCGCAGCGCGCGCGGCCAACGCCCACCAGTTTATCGCCGCCATGCCAAACGGCTACCAGACGGTGATTGGCGACCGTGGTGTGTTGCTTTCCGGTGGGCAACGTCAGCGGCTGGCAATCGCCCGCGCACTTGTCCGCGACCCACAAATTTTGCTGTTCGACGAAGCCACATCGGCGCTGGATAACGAGTCGGAGAAATTGGTGCAGGAGGCAATCAACCGCCTTCTGGTGAACCGCACCGCAATCGTGATTGCCCACCGCCTATCCACCATCCGCGCCGCTCACACCATTGTGGTTGTTGACGGGGGGCGCATTGTGGAGGAAGGAACACACGAATCCTTAATGGCCGCAAACGGGGTCTATCGGAAATTGGTGGAGCTTGGGGAACGAAGCAATTACGCGGAGTAAATTCACGGTTTAGCTGGGGTTATACTCGGCGCAAATTGGTTTGCGAAACTCTACTCAGCTAGGTGTGGTATGGATTCCCGCTTTCGCGGGAATGACAACGACTAGATTTTTCGCAAACCATTCTGTTTGGAGTATATCAATTATCAATTCCCCCACACTGCTCCAAACACAGCCGTTGCAACGCTTCCTCCAAATTGCGGCAACGCCCCGGATGAACCGGGGAAGTTTGGATAATTGCCGAGCGGAGCGACGTAAGCCAGTGGAACCGCTCAGATGGCGGCAACAACCCCACCACTCCCCCCGCCGCGCCGCCGCTGCAAACCCGCTGGTAGCCCTCCACAAAACGTTGAAGCAATGCCAAATCAAAATTCGGTTGCAGCGCGCAAATCCGTTCGGCTGAAATGCAAAATGCGGAGTCGATGTACCCCGATTGGCGCGCCAACAGCACCACTCCAATATTCGCAAAAGCTCCAGTGTGAACACGTGGCACACACCGCACAACTGCATAATCGAACTCATGCCACACCCCGCTCATCGGCGATACTCCTTTGCCGCAAGCGGCTGGCTTTGCCGTGCTTGCCGCGCTTCCTCGGCAGCGGCAACAAATAAACGTTCGCCACCAAGCCGCTGCTGGAAATATCGCTGGTAGGCTTGGCGATGCTCATCGGGCGAGGCAAATGCTGGGGCAACGCCAGCCGGAGCATCCATCAATAATTCATCGGGAATTAGTGCAAGAATTGCCGAAATATATTCCGGCAAAATTTGCTGGCGCAACCGTGCATCGGCATCGGGAATGCTGGCCGCAAACGGCAGCAAAACGTGGTCGCGAATTGGCGCAAAAGCGGAGTGCGGCGTTGATTCGGTAACGCCAGCCCAATGGTGATGAAAATAGAGTGCGGCCCCGTGATCTATCAGCCAAATTCCATTATTCCAAAACATCATATTTGGATTGCGCGGGGTGCGGTCAATATTGGTGGAAAAAGCATCCAGCCAGACAACGTTTGCCGCAAGTTCGGGATCAATTTCGGTGATAACAACGGGATCGAAATTGTAGGCTCCTTCCAAATAGCGCGCACCAACATTTATTCCCACACTTCCGCGAAGAATGTCCTGAATTTCTGGGTCAGGCTCGGTTCGGCCAAAAGATTCGGTAATCTGAATCAGCGCAAGCGGTGGCGTTGGAAGCTGCAACAGCGTTGCAACCGAGCCAACGATAATTTCGGCGATTAATGCCTTTGCCCCCTGCCCCGCTCCGCGAAATTTCGCCACGTACATCCCGCCCCCTTCGGTATCCAAAATTGCCGGAAGCGATCCACCCTCGCGAAGTGGAGTGATGTAGCGAGTAGCTTGATAGGTTGGTAATGAAGGTATCATGGGGCGCAACTTACGAGAAAGGAGAAAAAAAAACATGAAGGCAGTATTGAAAAACTGCTTGTGACAACAAAAAATGCTGTGCATCTTCGCGCCGAGTTTCGATAAGAATTGATTGTCAATCAGTGAGCCAAATACACAAACAAGCTGCACTCCATTGCAGCATTTCAACAACCACATACCCTTTGGAGCAATGTGATGATAGAACTTCCGCAAACGAACTTCCGCAAACGAACTTCCGCAAACGAACTTCCGCAAACGAACAATGAGGGCCCCAAACCACTCCCCTGCTTGGCTACGCTACTCTGGAGTAATCCTCTCATTACTCTTTCCATTGCTCTTATTATCCCAGCCCATTGATACGGCTGGGCGATGGAGCGAATTTGAGTTTTCATCTGGGCCATCGCCATTTTTTAGCCGCTACTACAACCCAATGTTTACCGGGGCATTTTATTTCACTGACTCGGTAACGGGATACAGTGTGTGGTACAGCCGAAATTTCAAAGACACCAGCGGCGAGGGGGTTTATCGTACAAAAGATAAAGGGGTAACATGGCATAAATGGAACGATAAAACCCCCTTCCCACATGAAATGTATGGCAGCTATGGAATTAGCCGTTCAGGGCAATACACCTCCGACACAGGGCGCACTTGGCAACAAATAAATTTTTTACCAGGCAAAACTCCCACAAAAATTGTTTACGATAACCCAAAGAGCAATGATCTTCCAGAGGTCATCGTCGCGCTGTACCGAGATAGCGGATTAGACAGGCTATGCTATTCGCTGGATAACGGTACAACATGGATTATTGCAGACACAATAAAGAAGTTTCTCAGAAAACACCCGGACGACACAACCCAAACATATTCTATTACTGCACTTAGCAACAAAACACTGTTTGGCAACATACCGATTGCTGATTCTGGCCAATTCACAGGAGAGTATGCTATATGGAAGAATATCATAGGAGTTAGAGACTCCATTTTATACATGATAGTTTACGTGCAGGGTGACAACCCAACTAAGTCTTATTTATGCAGAATTAATCTATTCAAGAAGACGATGATAATCCGTCCTCTTGGAGATTACCCAAATATATTATTGATAAACAAAGATTTTTTGCTCAGCTATTATGAAAACGAAAATCGGATATTGTATTCGATTAACGCAGGAGAAGATTGGGACACGATAGCCACCCCACGGTGGGTGCAATGGAAAACCATTCGGTTTTTCCCAAGCGGCTACATGGCCTGCGCCAATGGGTGGAGCAGTGATACCGGAAAAACATGGCATCAACGCTCCACACCGTACGGGCTTGGAAGTGCATTTTTCGTCCTTGATTCTGCACATCTTTTTCTGTACAACGGATCCATGTTGGGGCCATACTCCCAGCTTGCATGGTCTGATAATGCTGGATATTCCTGGCAAGATAATGGCGTTCGGGGGCGAATTAGCACTGGCAGCGCATTGAACGGAACAGTGCTGGGAATCACCGAATACGGCCATTTTCTGCGAAGCACCGACTCGGCAGAGCATTGGTCGGAATTGCGCGCAACTCCAGATGCAATTCCTTCTGGGCTTGGGCGCGGGCAGCAATTGCAATGGCCCAACCCCGAAACAAACCCCGAATGGGTGGTGGCACTGGCGCAGCAAACCGGGCCCAACCAGCCCGCACGCTACGTGCTGATTGAAAGCCGCGATACTGGCGCGTCATGGCGCGTTACTTCGCCGAATTTTGATGACACCATTGCGGCAACAAATTCATCGCTCCAATTTTTGCGCCGCAGCGATTCCGATGGCTTGGTCGCCTACCTGACCACGCCACGCGCAACCGACCCGCCAACAATCACAATGTACCGCAGTTTCGACTCCGCCAAATCGTGGCAATATCACACCACTGTGGAAGCAACAATGCTCCGTTTTATTGACGACCAACAACTGCTTGGCGCACGCCAGGGGGCACTGCTGCGGAGCGAAGATGGAGGAAAAGCTTGGGGGCTTACTCAACTCCTCAATGATGGTTCGCGAACTAAAGTTGCCGACTTGGTGGTTTTTAACCGAACTGATGCCACGGCAATTGTTCCCGAGGAATTATTCAACGATGATAAATGGACGGCATTCCATTCCTACGATGGAGGAAAAACTTGGAGTGCCGTTCGTTCGGCTTCTCCTGTGAAAATTTACCGTGGGGAATCACGCTGGATTTCCCGCGCAAAAGCCTACTTGCTAACCGGAAGCAGGCTTGCCTACACAGCCGACACAGCACGGTCGTTTATGGTGGCAAAAAATCTTCCTGTTGTGGGGCCGTGGGTCAGCGATGCCAATTATTTCTACTTCCTCTCCATGGACTCGCTGAAGGCCGGGCGTTGGCGGTTGGGTGGCGAACCAACCAGCGGAATACCAAGCTCAACGGTTAGCGGAATTACTGCACGAATTGAGGGCAACCCTCTGCAGGGAGCTACAGCATCCATCCGGTTGGAGGTGGAAACACCACTCCCCTTGCAAATTCGGCTGATAGATATTCAAGGCGTGGAGCGAGTAGCAAAAAATGTTGGGATTGTGCCTGCCGGAGGTCATACGATTTCGCTGGATATTTCTGGAATATCCAGCGGGGAATATTTTGTGATCCTTGGCTGGCCAAGCGGGGTTACGCAAACATTGCCGTTGGTTGTTGCCCGATAATTGGCCTACTGGTAAATGAAAAAACAGAACGAGCCGCCGATATGGTGGCTCGTTCTGTTTTAGAAATGGTTGCGTGGATTACCAATTTGGCGAAACGTTCCACTCTGCTGGATAATCGCTACCCGGGGAGAAGTGGATAGTAGTGATCGGCTGCACCAATTTGCTAAAATCGTGGTCGGGTGATAGGAACGGCATTTTGATGTCGCTGGTTGTTTTTCCGGCTGGCAAACGAATTTTCATCACCATCCGTGGCGATAGCGCCATATCATCCCGTTTGCGGCGATAATCGTTGTTGGAATAAAATCCTTTTTCAACACCCGCGCCAAATACCTGCCCCAAAGAAACCACAAAACCGTAGTGGCGGTCGGGCTGCGTTAGCAGCAATTCTTTTGCTGCTCCGAGGATATTGTTGGTTCCTGACCAGGCTTGGCTACGCAGGCGAAGTTCGCCAACATCGCTTGGCGGCACGCCACCTCTATCTGGGCGATTATTCCAGGTAAGCGTGCTGCGCCCCCAGGGTTCATTTTTGATTGCGCCAACATTTAGCAGTAAATCATCGGTTGTGCCATCCTCGTTTTTTCCTCCATGGAACATCTCGAATTTAGCTTCAAGAATTTCGGTTCCTTCCGGGAATGTTGGGCGAGCAAAGTTCACATAACTCAGCTTGTTCGCAAGCTCACCTTTGGCAACAACAAGGCTTCCATAATCGCCGAAATTTCTGTCGGCCTCCTCTCCTACCCTTCCAAAGGAAGCGTAAGTGTCGCGGTCGGAAGCCAGCCAGACGCAGACGGTTCCCCCTACGGCTGGGGTATCGGGTCTGCAGACACAGGAGCATGGGTCAGTCAGGCATCCGGTGAAGGTTAGCGAGCAAAGGATTATCGCGGTGAACATCCCAGCAAGTGTGCGTGTCATCTCAGCAAGTGTGCGTTTCATTGGTCTCTCCAGTTTGGTGTAGTAGTTTTGTTGTACTGCTGTCTGTTTGCCGCAGCAGCATTAGCATTGCTTTCGGGTACGAACATAGCTGGGGGCCAAAGCCGCATCACTACTACTTTTTTTCACCGAGGCACACGGACTATGGGGAAGAACAGAATAACCACACTGGAAACCGCCTACAACAAAGCCGCAGCCGGGGCCGCTGCCGCCAATGCCGGATTGCGGCTGGGCTATGCCCTGCGGTATTATGATATGAACCGCGCAGAATCGGTTGGGTTGGCGGTAGTGCAAGAATCAGAATCGCGAGGGCTGCTGCACCAACAAGCCTGGGCGCACCGCCTGCTTGGATTGCTTGCCACCCTGCGTGGCGATACCAGTGCTGCGGCACTTCATGCAGAGCAAGCAAAACAACTTTTTCATCACGCAAAAGATCAGTGCGGAATGGCAGCGGTGGAACTTTTGCAAGCGTTGCAGGCACGGCGCGAAGGGAAGGATAGAGAAACTTTACAGTTGCTGAAAAAAATCCTAAAAATTTTCACGGCTCATAATGCTGTGGATGTATCCATCGAAACGCTTATCGCTATTGGTGGATTATTTGCCCGCACAGGAGATTTCGATACAGCGGAAAAGAATTTCCGGGCTGCAATGACGCTGCAACATGACGAAGATGGACTGCTGGCAGGGCAGCTGCTGTTAGCCATGCTACAAAAAGACCGTGGGGAAACTATTCCAGCCTTAGAGCAACTTCAGAAGCTGTACGAGCAAGCAACAGCAAAAGGGATGATGGTGGTAGCGTGCCGGGCAATTCACACGCTCGGGAAAATTAACAGCGAAATTGGGAATTACCCCGCAGCGTTGGAACAACTGAACAACTGTTTATCCATCAGCCAGTCCCAAAAATTGCTCCCGCTTGTGGTTGATGCTCATCGTTCATTAAGCATTATCTACAAAAATTTGCGCGATTATCCCGCTGCATTATCTCACGCAACGCACAGCCTTACCGGCACCAGGCAATTAGGCAACCGTTATTTGGAATCTTCTACGTTGGGGAGCATTGGCAATATCTACTATCCATTAAAAGAGATGGATACAGCCTTAAATTTTTATCAACAATCGCTTGCTCTTGCTGAAGAAATTCATGCCAATGATATTATTTCTATTCAGCTTGAAAACATCGCGAATATCCATCGTGATTCTGGAGATAGTGGCGGCGCGCTTGCTTTTTATCAGCGTGGATTAGCTCTCAACATCAATCTTGGGGATCGGTTCGGAGAAGCGCATTGCAAGTTCAACATTGGGATGCTGTATAACGACATCGGTCAGCCAACCGTTGGAATGCCATACCTCCATGAAGCGTTAGCCATTGCGGAATCGGCCAAAAACCCGCCGCTGCTTGCAGACATTCATAGTGAGATTGCACGGTGCTGGGAATTGTCCGAACTCCCCGAACGTTTCCAACACGCTTACCACCACCTTAGCACATTTATGAAATTGCGCGAAATGATGGTAGGCCAAGAACGCCAACGGGAGATTGGGCGGCTACAACAGCAGTTGGCCGCTGAGCAATCGCTTCGGCAACAAGAGAGGTTGGAACGCCAGCAACAAGAGCTTCAACAGGAACTACGCCACACTCAAGAAAAACTCACGATTGCCGGGGTTCATCTTGCAAAGAAAAATGAGATCATTGCCACAATGCAAGAACGATTGGAGGGCCTGCTGAAAACTGAAAACACCTCAGAGCAGCTATCGGTAGGGATGAAAGAAATCATCAGTGAATTTTCCACAGCGGAAGCTCAGCAGGATTGGGTGGATTTTCAGAAAAAATTGGAGACGGTGCATCAAGGATTTTTATCACAGCTATCCCAAAAATATCCAGATCTACATCCAGCGGAATTACGGGTTTGCGCACTGCTACGTACGCAATTATCAACCAAAGAAATCGCTAATCTTTTCAATGTGAGCGATCGGGCAATCGAAAAATTACGCTACCAAGCACGAAAGAAAATTGGGCTGGACGGGAAACAGAATTTATCCGCATTTCTTGCCAGTTTTTGATTGCGGCCGAACTTTAAACAATTATACTTGGCACAAATTGGTTTGCGAAACCCTACTCAGCTATGTGTGCTATGGATGCGCTTCGCAGGCCTTCGGCTCCCGCTTTCGCGGGAATGACAGCGCGGGTTTTGTCGCAAACCACTTTCGTGGGAGTATACTTCCTCCCCCATCACCACCTCCAAAGAAATGATAAAATTGGAGCGATTGCAACCTTCTTGATTGCCCCACCTAAGGCCGAGGTGAACACCAAGCCTTCGGTGTTGGCAAGGTCTGCACCCAGGCCGGCATCGAACGCCCAACGCTCGCCAAACCAACGGGCCGACACCACCACCGGAGCAATTCCGCTCGACTCCAAAATGTACCCTTCGGCAGCCATTTTGAACCCACGCCCCAACGTGATATCCCCTCCAATTCCCACCACCGCCGCCTTCCGGTTGAACGTCTCGAACGGGGTGACGTGATGCTTCCAGGTGTAGCCAACAGCAAGGTTCAGCCGCGACTCCCGATCCCCGTAGCTTGCCACCGCAAAAGGGGCCGCAAGGGTGATGTCCGATTCTGGAATTGAGGAATATCCAACGTGTCCCCCCACCGCCATGCTCACCTCACCTTCACGAAGGAACTCCCACTTTGCGCCAACAGTCCCCACCAGCAGTTGGCTGATTGCGGCTGGCACATACGTCCCTCCGCCAATCACCGTCAAGCGGTCGGTGATGCCGTAGCCGCCAATCAATCCAACAACGTCGTAGCTGCCAGCAAACGCCCTCCCTTTTCCCAGCGATTCCGCCGTTGGCATGATGATGTTGCGGAACGTTGTGGGGTCGGTCAGCGGCGGAAGCAGTGCGCGGATGGAGTCTTTCTTGCTGATTTTTGGCGGCGGGGGTGGCGGCGGAACCGGAACGCTTACGGTGGTGACCGGTTTCTCAATCACGTAGTGAGTAAGCCCGCCGTTGGGTTGGCCGCGCCGCATGGCAAGCCGGATGGTGTCGGTGCGGGTTTCGGGGCGTTCGGCGCGGAAGCAGACTTGATATTTGAAATCATCCCCCCGGGCTATCCATTTGCCGTCTTGCTTTGGGGGCATGATCACCCGATACTGCGGGTTGGTGGAAAAAATCGAATCCACCTCACGCTCGTCGGAGGTGGTGATGAAGCATTGCAGACAGGTGTCGCGGCCAATCATCACCGGCCCGGAACGCTCGTGGCGAATAGTCCAATTTTCGGAGATGATATCAACTGTGGAGAATTTGCCGTCGCAATCGAACACCGTGAAGGTGACCGTTTCCTGCGGGTTGGGGTTCAGCACCAGCACCCGAACGTCCACTTGCTTTGGGCAGCCGGTGATGTTTGGCGCAAAGGGTTGCACACCGCGTGTGCTGGTTGCCCGTATCCGCTCAATCCCGCTGGGGTGCTTAATGGTGACGATGTTCTCGCCATTGTACAGGATACTGGGATAGACTGATAGTTGCGCTTGAGCAACCGATCCGGTGATTGCGACAAACAGAGGCAACAGCGCAGCCGCAAACAAGACGTTGGATGGAAGAAGAGAGGGACGGTGCATGATGGAAACGCAGAGAAGGTGCGAATTGGTTTGGCGGAAAAATACCCAGATGATAGAAGTTTGGTTACGCCGTGCGTACTTTGCCGCAGCAAACGGAGCAACGCATGAACAACAACCCGATGATAACACCAACGGAACACACTTCCCAGCCATCAGTTTCTACACGGCTTGAGCGGGCATTGAACCCCGCGCTGATGATGAACTACCAGCGCGAATATCTGAAGCTCACCACCACCCTAACCTACGGGTTTCTGTTCACGCTGCCGCTGGTGCTGATCTACGAGCTTGGCACGTGGATACTCCACACCGGCGGGATCAGCAACATCCAGAACGGAGCGGATGTGATGGTGAAGCGAGTGCTGGAGATGGTGGGGTTAAGCGGAACGCTGGCGGTTAGCGCGTTGCTGCTGCTGATTGGGGGAATCATCTACCTGTACGAACGCCGCCACCGCTACCCGATTATCCCCCGCTACTTCGGCTTCATGTTCGGCGAAAGCGCGGTGTATGCCGTGGGGATTGGGCTGCTGGTCCAGACCCTGCTGGCCAATCTCTTCACTTTGAACATCCCCACGCTTTCAGCTTCGCCAACCGGGCCGGGGTTCTTCGAGGCTATCGTTCTTTCGTTTGGGGCGGGTTATTATGAGGAGTTCGTCTTCCGGCTGCTGCTGGTGACAGGTTTGTACGGGGTGCTGCAATGGGCCAAGAATGTTGGTGATAAAACCCGGTATGCAATAGCGGCCGTTGTTGGGGGGTTGATCTTCAGTTGGATTCACTACATCGGCCCGCTGGGGGATCAGTTCGAGCTGTGGAGCTTCACCTTCCGGTTCCTGATGGGGCTTGCGTTCAACGCGCTGTTTCTGCTGCGTGGGTTCGGCGTTGCAGCCATGACCCACGCCTTGTATGATGTGTGGGTGATGGCGTTGTAAACGCAGCAAGACTCACACAGAGTGGATGATCCGATCCACCGAATCGCCCCCTCCGCTCATGCTGAGCCACGTCGAAGTATGAGTGGAGCAACCGAACCGAGAAGCAACCGATAATCCCACTGCGTTTTCCCCCACAAAAACTTTCGGTGAGTCAAACAACAAGGCCATGCTGGCGAAGCATGGCCTTGTTGTTTTGAGCATTTGCTTGTTATGCCGCGCTGGCCTTCACAAGCTGGATTCCACGGTCGTCAACCTTGCGGAGGGTGTTGCTGAGGGTTCCCAGAAGATCAATCTGGCACTCCACAACATCGCCATCCTGAAGCCACCAGTTGTCGAACACTTTGGACCCGTTCAACTCCAAAAAACAGCCGGTGCCAACCGTTCCCGAGCCGATCACATCCCCCGGCAGCAAGGTTACGCCGTAGCTTGCGCGCTCAACAATTTGGGCGAAGGTCCAGGTCATATCCTTCAGGTTCCCGCGCGAGACTTCAGTCCCGTTCACCCGGGTCAGCATCGTCAAATCATACCGCTCCCCTTCTTGGCCCGGGATGCAGCGTTCGGCAAGCTCATCTTTGGTGACAAGCCACGGGCCAAGCGAGGTGGCGAAGTCCTTCCCTTTTGCCGGGCCAAGGCTCAGTTTCATCTCCTCCATTTGCAGCCACCGTGCCGACCAATCGTTCATCACCATGTAGCCGGCAATGTATTCATCGGCTTCCTCGGCGCGGATATTCCTCCCTTCCTTCCCGATAACAATCGCCGCCTCCAGCTCAAAATCCAACCGCTGCATGTGAAGCTCCTGAACTTGGACATCGCCCGGCCCGGTGACGGCGTTGTGGTTGGTGAAGTAGAAAATTGGGAACAGGTCAAACTCGGGGATCATCTCCACCCCACGGTTGCGGCGCGCGGCTTCCACGTGTTGGCGGAAGGCATAGCCATCGCGCATGGAGGTTGGGTGGGGAACGGGTGAGAGAAGTTGGACCTCATCCACTGGTTTCCAGCAGCTCAGAACGTCGCGGCTGGCCGCGGCCCATTGCAGCACGGCGCGGGCATTGGCCATTCCTTCATCGCCGGCACGAAGCAGCGTGAGGATGGAGTCGAACATGGAAACCGGCAGTTCGGCGTGGGAATCGGCGTAGGCGCGGGCCGCTGCCGAAAAATCGAGAACCTGACCATCGGAGTACGCCCCAAGGTGCTCGGCAGCATCGTGGCGATTGCTGTTGTTGGAGTTGTTGCTGGAGCGGTAACTAACAAGTTTCATGCAAGGATTGAGTTGGTTTGTTGTTGCGAGCAAATATAGGGGGATGGGGGAAGTTGGGGGCAACGTGGGGATGTTTCTTCTTTGCCGCGATCCCAATGCGGCAGTGTACGGTTGCTCGGTTTGCGGATGTCCGCCACCCTTCAAGCCCCCCTGCCCTGCCGCGGAAGGGGAACAAGAAAACAACGGTGCAGGCTTGCACTGATAGCATCAAAGCCTGTTGATAGCTTACTATAAGCGCGAGCCGAATGTTTTTTTTGTAACCCCTGTCACAACCGCAGGTTCTATTACATTATTCCAGTAAGAAGCCAAAAAATTGACACCGCCTTAGGGATGTCATTTGTCGCACAAACAGTTCACCAATCATGCCTAACACCTGTGATGTATCATGCTTCCAACACTCACTACTGCCGTCCCGCACCAAGTACACCAGAGACTGCTCGGTAATGTGGCTTGCAAGCCCACAGCAGCTTCGGCTCGCAGTTTTACGAGCATCATCAGCCGCATTCGACCTTATGCAGTTCGGGTCGCACGAATTCTTTGCCGTCCTTACCCGCAGCTCCCTGCGGACGATCTTGTCCAAGATACTGTGATTGCATTGCAGTATTATTGCCGGCTTCCGAACGAAGCAGAACGTGCAGCCATAATGCTCCATGCAAAACCCGTAGTGCTTACCACACTTCGCTATGTGTTTGCAAACCAAAAACGGATACTACAACGGCGATTGTGTGCCTATCAAGGTTGGAGTGGTGGCCAATCAGATGACTTGGATACTACCCAAATATCATTAGAGGAGACCATCATGACACTACGACAATGGCTTCAGCACTGCACACCGCATCAACGGGAATTATGGTTGATGTTGGCAACCTTTTAAAACAGAGCTTAGCCAAAAGCACTCTACGAAGGTGATATTCCTTTACGGGCAGCACAAAATTTAGAAAAGGAAGTGGAAGATGTGCTGGCGATATTAATTGTAGGAATGCTTGGAGCCAGTGAGACAATAGAGTGGAATTCAGGAAACAAAACAAAAAAACTAGCAAAGAAGGAGGATCACTAACCATGATAGCATACCAACTCAACAGCAATAGAAATAACCGGAGATATTCGGTTCGTGTTGCGCAGGGATTGTCAAACGCTCAATCACCGAAGGGGGTGGTTCCAACGTCTCAATCGTCAAGCACTTGGGATAGAGTGACAATTCAGGATCGTCAACAATCTACAATCAAAGTAATTATGGGCTGGGTAATGGTAGCAATCGTCTGGACAGTTTTAGTGCATTGGGCATTTCTTGTTGCAGTGAAAGGATTTTTTTAGCATGGGTTTTTGTCGTAAAAAATAACGTCTCCAAGAATTATGCTCAAAGAAAAAGAGCTTAGGAAATTCTACTGAGATAGATGCGCAGCGCAGGCCTACCAGCTCTGGCTTCCGTTGGAATGACAGGTAATAAGCTTTCGGAAACTCCATAATTCCGAGTAAATACTCGGAGTTGAGCGGTTTGCAAGAATTCTTCCATTGTCATTCTTGTGAAGACAGATGATAGTAGGTCTGCGCTACGCATCCATTGGGGTAGGCAACGGATTTTTTTTTGGGGGGGTGAGAACATTGGCGTGGTTCAGTGTCTTTACGAAGTGCAGTAATGGACGTAAGTTCCCGCCAACCAACAACCTGAATCGGAGATCAACGATGAGCATCAAAACCACCTTCCTTCTTGCTGTTCTGCTTGCCCTGTCAAGCCTACCCCTTCATGCCCAAATCAGCGACACCATCCTCCCAAATCCAAAAGCCGTTCTGCTCAAACGCATCTGGATGATTCGCGGCTCCACTAGTGGGGGAGAACAAATAGGAATGGGTGCAGGTTCCGTTGGTGATGTTAGCCACGCCCAACCCAAGTATATCGTTTCGCGCCGCCGTGGATAGCATACAGTGTTGGCCAACGGCCAGCGGGGGCCACGCTTTAGCCGCGAGACCGCACAACGGCTCAACATCCGAGTAACATGGCTCGGTGGGGAGAAAGTTGCCTTGCGTTCCATTGCCTTGCGGGATTCGTTGGGGCAACTCATGTTCGGTCGCGGCACAAGCCACGATACCTACCGTAGTAGCTTGATGGATCGGGTGCGGCGGTTGATCTATGGCCCAAGCCTCAACCCCGATTCCCTGCGCCGCAACATTATCGGCATCTACAGCGGCGAAGAACCCTTCCCGCAAGAAGTCACCGGATACGCGAAGAGTAGTTTAGCGACTGAGAAGTGAAGTGTTTGCCTTGTGTGGGTGAGAGCATTGGCTTGGTTCGGTGTCTTTAGGAAGTGGGGCAGCTACCGTAAGTTCCCGCAAACCAAAGGCATCAATCGGAGATTGACTATGATTATGAACATCAGCACCATCGCTCTGCTCCTTTGCCTGCTTGCTTTGCCAAGCATAGCTCTGCGCGCCCAAACCGCCGACACCATCCTCCCAAACCCAAAAGCCGTCTTGCTCAAACGTATCTGGATGGTGCGTGGCTCCACCGGTGGTGGGGAACGGGTGGGGGATGGAGCAGGTAGTGTTCACGATGTAAACAACGATTCTCTCTCAGACATTGCTGTCTATAGGGGCAGAGATGAACGTTGGGGTATTTACTTGGGCGATAGAACTACTGGAGCTACCCCTTCAATGTGGAGCTTTGATTCTTCCTCATCAGTTCCAGCACATCCAACGGTTGGGCGATTCTTTGGCGATAGTCAACAAGTCGTTGGTTTTCCTCGATACGAACGAATAGATTCATTAGGGAGAACGCAGTTTTTTTTGAAGTATAGTTTCTTCAAAGTTGACAGTATGGGCTTACAATCCGAGCCATGTATGGTGTTTGATCCATCAGCAACGATACTCTCAGGGGGCGAGTTAGTTCTTAGTGATATTCTGACCTCCGATTTAGACCTTGATGGCGATGACGAGCTGATCGTAGCGGTGCGCTATACGTTGATTGACACGGTCATTTCTAGAACAGGATTGATCTGGATATTCGCTGGCGGGCCAAACTTCCAAGTGGATTCTCCAACTGTTATCCTTCGCGATACCGAGCCTAATCGCATTCGCTATTCGCTCAACATTGCTCAGCTCAACAACGATCCCTATCCCGATCTCCTCATTGCTGGTGACTATGAAGACAACCGTGCCAATAAACTTAAATTCTTCTGGGGCAAACCTTCCCTGCAAGAACTCTCTACTACACCCAATCGCTCCATTACTCTAACCGACCCATTCTACCCGCGCATTGGTAACGGCATCGGGCTTGCCGATGTGGATGCCGATCTCGTCACCGACCTCTTCCTTCCCGGACCCGATGGTAAGATCTACCTTTGGCGCATGGGCATTCCCACGAAAGACCCGCAAACTCGCTCGCTTCGACTTGATGATGCTGAGGTTTCCTGGGTCTCCAATGGATACCTATCTCCATCCCGGCCGGGGAGTCTCAATGACTCCACCACCAGCCGCCAGATGATCGGTTTCGTTGGCCCATCCCCATTGGGTGGAGCAATGCTGGTTGCTCTCTCGACAAACCAACAACCGATCAACCCAACCTATGAGGCATTCTATGGTGGTGCCTACGACGGCTTGGGGCCGTACAACGTCTTCAGCAATAACGATGGCCCTGCCGGTGATGTAAACGGTGACGGGTGGTGCGACTACCTGACCGCTCAACCCAAATGGCCAGCCAGCGATGCTGGCATTGCCATGATCCTTGCCGGTGGCCCCTACATCCCGCGAGACGATGCCACCACCAGTGTCCACGATCTTCCTGCCGAAGGAAAACGCGATGCCCTTGCGGTCTGGCCAAACCCGGTCAGTGAGGTGCTGAACATCGCTTGGCGCGGCGACTTGCAACGGATGCCACGGCGCTTTGTGATCCACAGAATCAACGGCGAACGTGTTGCTGGCGGAGTGGTTGAGCCAAGCGTGGGGGCAGCAATCTGGCATTGTGAAACAGTGGCATCCGGCAGCTACCTGCTGACAGCCTACGATGCCAAGAATCAGGTGATTGCTACAACAACCTTCATCAAACAATGAACTCAATTTCAATCACGCTCTTCGGCACTCATGCCGAAGCAGCAACTTCAATACTCACCAATCATCAACGATGACGAGGTTCTACGATGACTACCATGCAGAGGATCGAACGCCATGCCACCCGGCAGGCTCCATCGCACACACATCGCTCACAACGTGAGTGCTCACACATCCACCGCTGGGTTCGGCACTTGGTGCTGCTTGCGGTGCTTGGCATTGTGCCAATAGCAGTTTCGCCACTGGCAATACAGGCACAATCGGTTCCCCCCATCCAACGTTGGCCAGGGGTGGGCGATGAAGAGTTCTTGATGGGAGCCTATGAAGCAACCCGCACTGGCAGCGACCAGATACGGAACTTGTGGGAGTTTATGGGGAAGTTCGGCATCACCACGCTGATCCGCACCGGGCATGATGACCCGCGCCGTGTGGATTCGCTGATGTGGGCAGCCGGAGCAAACCAACGGTTAATCACCGATAACGAGACGATGTTCCGCGTGGGGTGGGGACGGAGTTTGGAGTTCTACCTGTTCGATTCCACACAATCCCCCTTCAACCAGTGGAGGTTTGCTAGTAAGTCGGGCGGCATTAGTGATACGAATCTGATTGAAAGGAATCAGGATCAGAGTGCCGCATGGGAGCGGGTGTATTCGATAGACGACAGCACGGTAGCCAACCAAGTGATCGCCGAGAAGGTTTGTTTTGATTGGACGAACAAGCAGACCTATCGCTGGCCACGTGGCGTTGATGACGACGACAGCCTTCAGCATTCCGAGAAGTTCCTGAACTACGAACGTTACGGCAAACCCGACACCACCCTCTACCTTGCTGCCATCGGCCATCTGTTTGGTGCTACTGCCGCACCAAACACAACACAACTCTTCAAGATTGAGGTGTTCCATGAGATACCGAAAGGGGTGAAGTACTTCCTTCCTAACAACACCAACGAGTATGCTGCCGGGGTGGATACTCTCCAACGGGATACCGTCCTCTATGTCACCAAAGCTGACTTTACTCCAGCTGGGACTAACCCGAACTATAACCTGTACCAGGAGGTCGTCTTCCCACTATACCTGCGGTACGTTGAGAACGGAGCGCGTGGCCCGTTGCACGGCCAAAGCCAATCACAACGCATTGATGTTCGCGTCACATGGCTCGGTGGCGAGCGCGTTGCCTTGCGCGCCATTGCCCTTCGCGATGCCGACGGACAACACCTCAGCGGACGCGACGCAACCGCACGGACCTTCCGCGCCAACCTCTTCGGCGACCTTCGCCGTTTCCTCTACGGCCCAAGCCTCAACCCCGATTCGCTGCGCCGCAACATTATCGGCATCTACAGCGGCGAAGAACCCTTCCCGCAAGAAGTCACCGGATACGCACTGTTCGACCGAATGCTCCGCGATACCTTCAATGTTGTGAACGCTTCCAACAGCAACCTTCGCGATAGCTTGCCGCTGTTCAGCGCGCAATCGGGTGTCACCCACCCCAAGTTCGATCACTCCATCATCCGCGCCCCCTTTGTTGTGCGCGAATCCTACATGAACGGAGTTGCTGACCTGAAAGACAAAGACCAGTATAACCAGCACATCCCGACCCTCTTTGGTGTCCCCTACTTCCATACCCCCAGCATTGCCGAAACCAATGGTGGACGCTTCCATATTCCGCTACTTCGGCTTACCCCCAGCGATGTTGATGACTACACCACCACCATGCAGCGGTGGTTGTT
The DNA here is from genome assembly GCA_016788565.1 of Chlorobiota bacterium. GTDB lineage: Bacteria > Bacteroidota > Ignavibacteria > OLB7 > OLB7 > OLB7. The sequence goes on from JAEUSP010000088.1 coordinate 69,444, forward strand.
TGGTGCCCACATGCCGAACCTTGACATCAAACGCAACTGGTTCCAACAGAACACCATGGCCTATGATCTTGGCCAAGCGGCAATCACCTCGCGGCAAACCGGTCGGCGATTGATCCAGCTTCCCAGTCTGAACATGGAGATTGTCTTCCGCCCCGATACCACGATCAATCAACAAACGCAGGATACGGCCATTGCCCTTGATACGCTGATCAGCCATGTCCCCACCGAAGCCGAGGTGCGGTGCATCGTCAATCTGGGGCTTGCCTACGGGATGCGTGGCATAGCGTGGTGGTGGGTTGGTGGCTACCAGAACTTCATCAACAGCTATCAACTGCAACCATCGGGGGACACGTTGTGGTACGGAACAATCGGTGGAGGCTTTGGTCCAGTAGGTTCGCAGACCAGTGACACAGTGCAAGATCATGTTGCACAGTTTCCTTTCACCGGAAGCACCAACCCCGATACTCGTGTGACCATCCCGAATTTTTTTGCTGGACGTGGTACTCGCACACGGGCATTGCGGAAGATTCAAGGATGGCTTGGAGCCATTGGCCCAGAGATTGCCAAGCTACGGTGGCGGGAAAGCTACAGCCTGCATTTTTCCGCACAACGCCCCAACACAGTGGACACAAATTTCGGCACCCGCCCGCTTCCGGCCAGTGAAATCATCACCGAAGTGAAGTCCTACAAACTCAACGACACCGTTGCCGACGCGCCCGAAGCCACCTTTGTGGAGCTTGGGCTGTTCGATAAGAAAACCGGAACAACCAACGGCAATGCTGATCCCAAGAAGGATACCAACTACATCTTTGTCGTCAACCGCCGCACCTTCGAACCACCAGATTCAGGCGTAATCATTTCTTCGACCCGCCGCGACAGCATGGTGGCGTTAGCCGAAAACCGCCGAATCCGGCTGAAGCTGAATTTGCTGCGCAAGGATTTCCAGCAATATGAGTTTGTGCAGGTTCGCGAGATTGCAGCCGACACCACGCGCTTAGTGGGCGACAGCGTACCCCGGCAGCCCCTCAGCGTTATCATACCCGCCGACGGAACGATTGAACTTCCGCTTCGCCCCGCGGGGGGATCATTGCTGGAAATCATTTACAAACAACCGGATGAAAGCGTGATTGCTGGGAAGCTGGAGACCAACAACCAACACAAGATGGTGTATCTGAACGGACGCTACTATTGCGTTTATACGAAGGACACCGCCCGATGGGTCAACTGCCCAGGCCTGACACCGCAAACAACCACCAGCAGCTTTGTATTCCTGCGCCGCTCCTTGCCAGTGGATACAACCGGAACGATTCTGTGGGAACCGATGGAGGATTCGGTGGATTACGACGACCCCTGCAATTTCTTGATTGACAACCGCCACCCAGCACTCACCGTACGCCGAACGGGCTCGGGAGATTTTGCCGTAGCCACGGTGACATGGACCGCCCATGCAAGGGATACGAACAGCAGCAACGTTCGTGCGGTGTATGCACGGGATATTGGCTTTGGTACAACAGGGAATGTGCGTGTGTTTGGGAACATCGAGCGGGTAGCCTACTACCATCCAACCGATCCGAACAAGTTGGCGTGTAGCGATGTTCGCAATGTTTGGGGAACGCCTGTGGTGTGCCGAACAGCCAAGGGCTACACCTTTGCCTACAGTTGCGCCAAAGCTGGCATCGTTGCTCGTGTGCGGAACTATACCCCCAACGGATCAAGCTGGCCAGTAACCGGAGCATACTCTGGCTACGACAGCATTTCGCTACATAACAATGATAACAGCGGTTACGGGCGCGGGCTGTACCCTTCGGTTCCAGCGTTTGCGCACGAAGCATCGGGGGATTCCAGTTGTGGGATTGCTTGGCAGCAACCCAATAGCCGACGGGTTGATTTTGACAAAGATGTTCATAGTGGCGACACGATTGCCCTGAACTACCAAATCCGCTACGCACGGCTGAAGCAAGTGCCTGGCGTTGGTGGCGCGCCAGCCCTTTCGCAGAGCTATCGCAACTTCCGATTTTCCAACAATGCCAATGGACCTGTGGCTATCGAAGGGAACACTGCCGATTTCAACGATTACCGCTATCCCTGCATTGACCAAACGCAAGACATCTATGGGCGCATTCAGGAAATGGTGACGTTCCAGTCGCTGGAAGAGAAACCGCTACTGATCAATCCCAGCCTTGCCCAGCAACCAGCAAGGAATTGGGATCTGTTTTACGTGCTGCGTCTGCGAAGCATCTACACCGATCCGCAAGAACGCTCGTGGTTGTGGGGAGCCTTTGAACTGCTGACGGCCAACGCCATCTTTACTCGGCCTTCCGATTGGGTCTATCAGCATCGCCTGAACGCCACCGTCGGTTCCTTGAACGATATGACCGCTGCGCTCTCCACCAGCCCCGTTGCCTTCTTCTCGATTGCCTACAATACTCCTGGTGGCTTAACCATGCGCCAAACCACTGCTCGCTACACCGAGCCGTTAGATTCAGCACGGAAGAAAGATGCCAAGTACATCTATGGCGGGACCTATCCCCAAGCCTCTTGCTCGCCGCAACATCAAGTCTTCAAAGAATCCGTGCTCTATCAGACCGACCCTGCGCTGCGAACCATACGCCAGTTCTTTGCTCGCACTCGCCCAAGCGGATACCTTGCCCACGGTCGCAGCCTTGCCTTCAGCGTGGACGATTCCTCGGCAACCGCCTTCCACACCTCACTCTTCGATCTTTGGTATGCCACCGATAGCGTTGCTGCGCCGTTGCACCTTGCGGCATTGCCAAACTATCAACGCATGGAGCTTGACAGCCTGGGGCAAGTCCCACTGCTGTTCCGCACTCCAACCTTCCAAGCGCACGACAGCGTTCAGATTGGCTTCAGCCTGAGCGGGAGGTTTGGTGGGGTGATTGATACGCTGAACACCGCACAGGTTCGCCTGCGGCTGGAGTTGATGAACGCAACTGCCGATACGGTCGTGACGGTGTTGGATTCGGCCACGGTGACGATGAGTTCGCCCGATCATGGATTGCTGAGCGAGCCGGTGTTGGATTTGCTTTCGGGAAGCTACTACATCCGTCTGCGGCTCGACACGCTGAACATCCCCGGCCTGGTGTGGAACCCGAATGGGGCGCCGCAGTATCCGGTAGTTGATCTTCACGGCTGGATGGGTGATGACAACGGCGGCTTGAGCAAACTGCGTCGCGAAGGAGCCACCACCACCGCCCAAGCCCGGATTGATGCGCAACCGAACCCGTTCACCGGAAGGACGGAGTTGCGGTTCAGCATTCCGAGTGCTGGCTCGGCAACGGTTCGTGTGTTCGACCCGATTGGCCGCCCGGTTGCCGAAGTCGTTCCGCAGCAATGGATGGAGGTTGGCCGCTACGCCGTGGAGTTCGACGGAAGCCAGCTGCAACCAGGGACCTACCTGGTGGAGTTGATGCTTGGCCAGCAACGGGTTGTGGAGAAGATGGTGGTGGTGAGGTAGAGGGTTACTCGGCAGAACAGAACGGCCCGCCAACATTGGCGGGCCGTTCCCCATTATCAATTACTCCCAACCAAAAACAACAGAACCCAGTAGCGGAGTATTCGTGTGCCGTAGGCAAAAAGCGCGAAGAGTGGGAATGGAATTTTGGAAAGACCCGCCACCAGCGTCAGAGGGTCGCCAACAAAGGGAAGCCACGACAGCAGCAGCGTTGGCCAGCCGTGGCGTTCCATCCATTGCAGTGTGCGTTGCGCCCATTTTCCTTGCAGGCTTCGCACCACTATCTGCTCCCTTCCCCACCGCCCCAGCGCGTAGTTGATGGTAACGCCGATGCAGTTCCCCACCGATGCCCAAATCAGTGCTTCGGTGGAGTTCATTCCCGCACCAACCGCAGCAAACAATGCGGCTTCCGAACTAAGCGGAACCAGCGTTGCGGCCAACGCGCTCACCAGCATCAGCGAAATCCCACCAACGTCAATCACGGCAATTATCCCCGACCGTTCTGGCTCTACTCTGGTGAATGTGGTTTGCGAACATCAATTGAAGATTCTCCCAAACTCACCCTCGTCGTCATCGCGAGGGGGGCAATAGAGACGTGACACCGCGAAGCAGCGGCGCAAGCCCAGCTCGCGGCTGGCAGTGTGTCCGATGATTTCCCAGAAATCCGCGAGATCGCTTCGTCGAAGACTCCTCGCGATGACGGTGCGTGAGTTTAGGTGAACGACCCTTTGGTTCTTGCAAACCAATTTGTTCCGAACCTATACTCGGATGAAATTGGTTTGCGAAACTCTACTCAGCTATGTGTGGTATGGATTCCCGCTTTCGCGGGAATGACAACGACTAGATTTTTCGCAAACCATTCTGTTTGGAGTATAAATCCGTTCGCCACAGCATCAGTTCTTTTTTCCCGCCAGAGTTGTGTGCTGTTTGTTGGAACGCTTTGGCCGTGGCGCGCCTTCGGTGGCCGGGTCCGGCTGCCGAATCTGCGTGATAAAATACTCCTGCGCATTCACCCCCGCCCCCTGCTTTTCCCTGCGGCGATACACTCCATCCGAGCCAAGCTCGCGGGCTTTCACGGTGTCGTTCAAGTAGGTCTCAAGAATCTCTTTCAGTCGGGCGCGGTTGTCGCCGTCTTCCACGGGGAACATCAGCTCAACACGGCGGTTCAAGTTGCGCGGCATCCAGTCGGCACTGGAAAGGTAGAACTCTTCCTCCCCCCCGTTGCGGAAATAGAGGATTCGGCTGTGCTCCAGAAATCGCCCAACCACCGAGACCACCCTGATGTTATCGCTCACCCCCTGCAACCCCGGGCGCAAGCAGCAAATGCCGCGAACCAGCAAGTCAATTTTCACCCCTTGTTGGCTGGCTGAGTAGAGTGCCCTGATCACCTCCTCATCCACAATCGCGTTCAGCTTGGCGATGATGTGGCCCGGTTGCTCAGGGGTGTGGCGTTCGGCTTCGCGGTTGATAAGCTCCAGCAGCCGCGAGCGCAACGTTAGCGGGGCCATCATCAGTTTCCGCCACTCTATCGAGGAGCCATAGCCGGTGAGGTAGTTGAACAGGTTGATGGCATCGGCCCCAAAATCGGGGTTGGCGGTGATAAGGCCAACGTCGGTATAAAGCCGCGAGGTGACGGTGTTGTAGTTGCCGGTCCCCAAGTGCATGTAGATTCGGGGAAGGCCAGTATCGTCGCGGCGGACAATCATGGCGATTTTGCAGTGAGTTTTCAGCCCAATCAACCCATACACCACGTGGACTCCGGCTTGCTCCAGCCGCTTTGCCCAGACGATGTTGTTCTCCTCATCGAATCGGGCTTTCAGCTCCACCAATGCCGTGACTTGCTTCCCATTTTCGGCGGCCTCAATCAGCGATTGCACAATCGGTGAATCGCCGCCGGCGCGGTACAGCGTCTGCTTGATTGCCAGCACTTTCGGGTCGCGTGCCGCCGCCTTGATGAAATCGGCAACGTTGGTGAAGCTGTCGTAGGGGTGATGCAGCAGAATATCCTTGCTTCGGATCACCGAGAAAACGCTCCGTTCTTCGTCGCGGAAGCTCTCCAGCATGTAGCTGTTGAACGGCTTGTCCTTCAGGTCGCGGTACTCCAAGCGGTACAGTGCCATGAAGTCGGTGAGGTTGCGCGGGCCTGGGGTTTCGTACACGTCGTTTGGCTCAAGCTCCAACGACTCCATCAAAATATCGCGGACGTATTGGGGCATGTTCGAGGACACATCTAACCGGACGGCCTCGCCCCATTTGCGGCGGCGGACTTGCTCTTCCATCATCGTCAGAAGGTCTTCGGCTTCGTCCTCGGTGACTTCAATGTCGGCATCGCGCAGCACGCGGAAGGTGTAGCTGGATTTCACATCAAGGCCCGGAAACAGTGCCGAGGCGTAGGCAGCGACAACCTCTTCCAGCAGCACAAAATGATCCCCCGGCTTGTCGGCATAGACCTTGATGAACCGCCCCAGCACCGCCGGAACTTGCACAACAGCAAAATGGAATTCTTTCTCGTGGACGTGTTTGCGCGGGTCGCGGACAACAAAGGCAAGGTTCAGCGTGCGGTTCAGAACGTGTGGAAATGGGTGGCCGGGGTCAATCGCCAGCGGGGTCAGGACCGGCAAGGCTTCCTTCCAGAAATAGTCGTGCATCCGCGTCCGCTCTTCTTCCGAAAGGGAGCGGAAGGGATGAATCACAATCCCTTTTCGCGCCAGCTTTGGCATGATCTGATCCACCAAATGCCGCCCGTGGCGTTCCATCAGCGGGCGCAATCGCTCGTTGATTGCGCGCAGTTGCTCCTGGGGGGTGAAGCCATCGGAGGCAAGCTCCACCACCCCACCGTACACTTGCTCCATCAGCCCCGAGACGCGAATCATGAAGAACTCATCCAAGTTGGTGCCGAAGATCACCAAGAACTTCAGCCGCTCCAGCAGTGGGTTGGTGGGGTCCTCGGCTTCCTCCAGCACCCGTTCGTTAAAATCAATCCAGCTTAGCTCGCGGTTGATGTAGTACTGCGGGTTGCGGAAATCGGATTTCACGGCCACCGCATTTTTGGATTTACGCGACGGCCCGGTTTGGTTGGTGGCCTGGTTTGCGGGGATCACATCGCCCGGCTGTGTGGTTGTTTCTGGCTGCTCGCTCATGGGTAACAAAATAGGGAGAAGAAGATTGTGACGTGACGTTCCAAGCGGCCCGAACCGACAACAATTTCCCGTTGCTGAACGTCTTGGGGAACCAACAACTGACGTTGGGAAGTACCGCCGCACGGCACGGCTGCCGACGTGGAATCTACCCGAGAGCACGGCAATCGGCCAAATTATTTTTTGGCAAAGCGCGCCGGCTGTATGAAGCTGTTACCCATGCCACGGCAAGCGAATCAGTAGATTTGCGCCACTTCAGCATACTTCAAAATATCTAACCACATTTCCCTTTACAGGAGAAGCAGACCAATGGCACTTCCACCGCTGTACGATCCCATCCTTGTCCAGCCGATGCGTGATGAACTGACAACCGCTGGCGTTCAGGAACTGACAACCCCCGAGCAAGTTGATGCGGCAATGGCACAACCAGGGACCACCCTTGTTTTTGTGAACTCCGTTTGCGGTTGCGCCGCCGGAAGCGCACGCCCGGGGCTGCGGCTTGCAATGCAACACACGGTGCAGCCGGACCGCGTTGTTTCGGTGTTTGCCGGGATGGATCGCGAGGCCGTTGACCGCGCCCGCAGTTACTTCTTGGGCTACCCCCCTTCCTCCCCGCAAATTGCTTTGCTGCGCGATGGCCAAGTGATCCACATGATCCCACGCCACCAGATTGAAGGACGCTCGGCCCAGATGATTGCCGAACACCTTGCCGACACGTTCAACACCCATTGCGCTGTTGGCGCGGCAACCAACTAACGCCCGTTTTGGCTCCCCTGTGGTGTTCGCGCGCCACGGGGGAGTTCCGCTTCACGATTGACCTTTTCAAGCTGACCGCTCTCTCTGCATTGAATCCATAAACCACATCCACACAAACCAAAGACGTAGCATGATAATCGGCGTCCCACGCGAGATCAAACCGAACGAGAACCGGGTTGGCGCAGTGCCATCCGGTGTTGAGCTTTTAGTGAACAACGGCCACACGGTGCTTGTTGAAACCCATGCTGGCATTAACTCCGGCTTCCAAGATGAAGCCTACATCCGCGCCGGCGCAACAATCGTCCCAACGATTGAAGAGGTGTATGGCCAAGCGGATATGATCGTAAAAGTGAAAGAGCCAATCGCGCCAGAGTACGACCTGATCCGCGAAGGGCAGGTGTTGTTCACCTACTTCCACTTTGCCGCAAGCCGCGAACTGACCGAGGCAATCATCCGCAGCAAGTCCATCGCCATTGCGTACGAGACGGTGGAAGCGCGCGACGGATCGTTGCCGTTGCTAGTCCCGATGTCAGAAGTTGCTGGCCGCATGGCTCCGCAGGAAGGGGCAAAATATCTTGAGAAAACGATGGGTGGACGTGGTGTGCTGCTTGGCGGCATTCCCGGAACCCGCCCTGCCGATGTGCTGGTTCTTGGCGGCGGTGTGGTGGGAACCAACGCTGCAAAAATTGCCGCTGGTTTCGGTGCCCGCGTCATCATTTTTGATAAGGACCTGAACCGCTTGCGCTACCTTGATGACGTGATGCCGAAGAATGTGGAAACCCGCATGTCCACCCCGGAATCCATCCGCGAAGCGGTGAAGAGCGCTGATTTGGTGATTGGCGCGGTGCTGATCCCGGGCGCAAAAGCCCCTTATCTTGTCACCCGCGATATGCTGCACACCATGCGCGAAGGCTCGGTGATTGTGGACGTTGCGGTGGACCAAGGGGGTTGCGTGGAAACCACACGCGCCACTACCCACGCGGACCCAACCTACGTTGTGGATGGAGTAATCCACTACTGCGTGGCAAATATGCCGGGCGCGGTTCCGTTCACCTCAACCATCGGCTTAACCAACGCCACGCTCCCGTACATGCTTCAACTTGCCGACTTGGGCTACCAAGAAGCATTCCGCGTGAACCCAGGGCTGAAATTGGGCTTGAATGTGATTGACGGCAAAGTCACCTACAAAGGCGTTGCCGATGCGTTCGGGTTAGAATACACGCCGCTGGATAGCGTGTTGGCGTAATCCAACTGAACAACCAACAACAGAAACCGAGGTTAGAATGTCGCTGATTTCCTTCCCATCGCTTCCGCCGGAAAGCCGGCTGTTCATCTTTTCTGCCAGCCGCCAACTGAGCAGTGATGAGCTTGCAACAGCGGTTCCCATCGTTGAAGATTTTCTGGAACGGTGGACCGTCCATAAAGAAGACCCAACGGTTGGCTACCAGATTCGCTACGGCCAGTTTCTGCTGGTGGCGGTGGATGAATCCAAACTTCCCCCCAGCGGCTGCTCCATTGACTCGCTCACCCGATTTACCAAACAGTTGGGAAGCCAAATCGGGGTGGAGTTGGTGGATGGACCGGAGGTGTTCTACCGCAATGCAGAAGGGATTCAGGGAGCCAGCCGGCAGCAGTTTGCCAACTTGGCCGCCCAGGGGGAAGTTGATGCCGAAACAGTGGTGTTCAACAACGCAATCCAACGCCTGGGAGAACTTGATGAAAGCTGGGAAGTTGCTGCACACCGCTCGTGGCACGGACGCGCTTTTGCGCTGAAAGAAGCGGCCCAGCAAGCAGTCTAACCAACTCACCCGGTACTCTCTCAGATATGTCGCCGATTGATCAGCGTGCAAAAAGCTGATCTATCCGCTGGCGCAACAACTGGCCCCGTTCGTGGCTGAATTTCAGCAGTGCGAACGGGGCTTTTGTTTGCAGCAGCTCGCCGCCGATTTCCGCATACGTGCCGGCCAACTCCGTCCGCGTCAGCACCACTAATTGTTGGCTGTAAAAGTCAGCATTGCTGCCGCTCCGCTCCTCCCACTCCACGCCATGCAAGTACACCACCAAGCCACGGTGGAAAGTGCTTGGCACCGCAATCCGCAACCCTGGCCGATAGACCTGCAGAACCCGCCCAACAATCAACATCTGCGCCGCCGGATCAAGAATCACCAACGTTGAATCTTCTTTTCGCCAGGTGGCTGCATCAATTACTTCCAGCCCGGCTGCCACGAAATTATCGTTGGCCCGCACGCGGGAAAGTGCTGGCAACAGCAGCGAAACCCCACGGCCAACCACCGATTCCGCACGCTCTTCGGCTGTTCGATTCTGCGGCGCAAGCGCGGTGAAATATGGCGGCGTGTGGTACGGGGCCAAGAAGAAAATGGCAAGGTTTGCGGCAATCATCCCAGCAATCACGCTGGTTCTGCGCCAACGGTTTGGCTCGGTTGTGGCCAGCCAAGCCAGCACCATGCAGCAGGCGGGAAGGATCAGAAGGAAGTAGCCCTTGGAGTAAATCACCAACGCGAAGAAGAGTGAGGTGGGAACAACCCAACAGCAGAACAACGTTCGCCGGAACGTGAGGTGACGGAGTTGGCAGCGGGTCAAGGATCGCCACCGCAATGCCAGATAGCCCCACGCAAGGTTCAGCCCCCACAATGCAGCAATCGCAAACCCAGCCAGATTCCCAACAAACGTCCCCGCACTGGCAGTTGAAAGATTTGTTGCCGAACGGAGATACGCCAGCACGCCACCTTCTTCCCCAACAACCCAGGGGAGCCAACAGCCGAGGCCAATGCCGAATCCAGAAATAAGGTAGATGAGGGGATGGAGGGTGAGTTGCTGGTTGCGCCAGCGACTCCAGAGCAGAAATCCCAACGCGGGCGCAAGCAGCAAAAGTGAGGTCCCCCGGAACCCGGCGGCGGCCCCTGCGGCAACGCCCAGATAGAGCAACATCCTTCGGGATTTGCCAATCGCAAGCAGTATCAGCAGCGAAGAGCAGAGCGCGTCGAAAGCATAGTTTTCGGTGGTGATACCGTACAGGAAGAAGAGCGGATTGCACGCAAGAAGCAGCGCGGCGGCCCGTGCAACGGGTTTGTTGAATAACGTTGCTGCCAACCGATAACAAGCCCAAACGGCCGTTACCGACAACAGCATGATAACAAGAAGCATTCCGTGGTGGTGGTTGCCAACCAACCAAACCGATGCGCGGCAAAGAAGGATAAAAGCTGGATAGCCGGGGGCGTGGGGGCGTTCGGCAGCGATGGAGTAATCGCTGATGCCAAGCCAATAATTTCCCGAATCAAGCCCGGTGATGAAGGACTCCCAGCAAAGCCATTGGCAGAACGCCGTGAAAATAAGAAGCAGAGGAAGGAACCAAGGGCGGGCGGAAGGTGGATCAAAAGCCACCGCTGGCAAGAACGAGGGGCGTGTGTTGGGCATGGATTATCCCGATTTCAAGCATTGCCCCATTGCTTCAACAATGGGGCGCAACCTCCCCACCTTTCCCCCCTCCTATTTTACTTTTTTCTCCCCGGCCCGGTTGTTGGCTGGTGCTGCGTTGCTGGGGTTGGGATCGTGAAGGTATCGGCTGGATAGCCAAGATTATCGGGAGGACTTGGAATTTGCAAGGCGGGAACCTCCGACGGGAAATGTGAGGTGTCGGCTGGTGGAGCGGCTTTGCTCCGTACCGATTTTTTTGCGGCACGTTCAACAGTTGCGGTTCCTTTCACTGGGGCAACAACAGTGCTCTCGGTTTGGCCAAAGAAGAAGACGCAGAGGGCGACAACCACAGCAAGTGCGGCCACTCCTGAAGCTGTTCTCCACGAAAATCCGAACGGCCCCTTCCCTTTCCCGTTGGCGTTCTCCACTGCGTTTGCAATGCGGAACCCCATATCTGATGGAGGCGCGACCGGCGGGATGTTGTTCAGCATTTGGTGGTACTGATCCCAGCCGTTTGGTGTATCTGGTAGATTGTTCATATCAATAAATCTGCTGTTGCTGTAACGTAGCTGCGAACTCTATTTTTCTCGCAGCCTTTTTCATTCTCTTCATGCCAGCCAAGGCATGGGGCATCGGGCGGTTATTCTTCACGCGTACTCTTCTTTGTAGCCCAGGGCAATCATCGCCTTGCGGAAGGCCTCGCGAGCATCGAACACCCGTTTGCGGATTGCCCCTGGTTTCAGGTTCCACCCAAGCACTTCGGCAATCTCTTCGTTCTCCAGCCCTTCGATGTCGCGCAGCATCACAATTTCCCGCTGGTTGGGGGTAATACGGCTTAAGGCTTGCTCCACCATTGCTCGCAAAATGGTTCCGTCGGTGGCCGCTTCGGGGTCGGTGAAGGTTCGCTGGGGCGCGGCAAAATCGTCAAGGTCACGGTCGCCATCCCAGCGGGTGATGGAGCGAACGATGGAGCGGACACTGCGGCGGCGCAGTTCGCTGAGTGCCTTGCGCCGGCCAATGGTAAACAGCCATGTGGAGAAACGGAACGTTGGCTGGTAGCTTTGCCGGCGTTCGTACAGCGACAACCACGTTTCCTGAACAACATCCTGGGTCCCCTCGACATCCCCCAGAATCCTGTACAAAAAATTAAACAAGCGGTTGTTGTACAGTTCCACCAGTTTTGCAACCGCTTTGGTATCCCCTTGCTGCACGCGCAGCATCAGGGTGTTCCCCACATCGGTTGTTTCTTCGGTTGCTGTGTTGGTCTCCGGCATCATGGCCGCCGAAGATACGACACTGCGCTCCATCTTCTGCCGCCGTTCCCCACGTTGCGATGAACAAACATGCACGCCACCGCGCTCGGCAGCCTCAGCAGCGGAAATCGGTTGGTCGCTAAGCAGGGCAAGCAGAGCGGACATGGCGTGCAGGCTCCTTTGTGAGCTAAATGTTTTCTGGAGAGAACGGCCAGTGAATTCAGCCGGAGACACTCGCAAGCGTTGCCTGCGTTACGCGGTTGGGAAGGCTGGGATTGTGGTGTTGATTGAGGGTGAGTTACGGGGGTGAGCAACGGCAAAAAGGCGATTTCCAAAGGAAGGAACCCGCCGCTAACTTGGTTGTTATAAAAGGGATTGAACGCCTGCTTGCCGTGCTATCCGATCACGGCCAATACCACCGCAGCAACGATGGTCCCCCAAACAAGGGCGTAGGAGAAACGGCGTGCAAATTGAAGTGCGTACATTCGGAACTCCGAAGGTCTCTGTTGGCCAACAGGAAGAACGCCAACGGTTGAAGTTGAAAGGGACAGATGAGCAGAAAGGGCTGCGGCCAACGGCTGGAATCACCAGCAGAAGCGCAGCGTGCTTGAACAGGTTCGCAAATATACAGCCATTCTTCCGTGACGCATCGTCCGTGGCGAAAAATCACGAAACTGTAATCTTTACTTCACCTCACCTAAAGCTCACACTTCAAGTATTACTCAAAATCATGCTCGAAATAGGGAATAGATCTGTCGCCCGTCCTCCCTTTCCCCGATGATTTTTGGGCGATTGCCTCTTGCAGCTTTTCGGCAAACACTTTGGCTGGATTGTAGCCGTAATGCTTCAGCAGATAATTCAGCGCGATCACCTCGGCAATGACGGTGATGTTTTTACCGGAAAAAATTGGAAGCCGAACCAACGGAAGCTCCACCCCCAGCAGTAAGGTTTCGTCGTCGTCAAGCCCGGTGCGGGTGTATTCGGTTGTGGGGTCCCACTCCTCCAGCTTCACAATCAGCTCCACCCGTTTTTGGAAACGGATTGCGCGAATGCCGAACATCTGGCGAATATCAATCAGCCCCAATCCACGCACTTCCATGAAATGCTGCGTCAGGGTTGTTCCGGCCCCCATCAGAATCCCCTCCCCTTTTCGTGTGACCATCACAACGTCGTCGGCAACAAGGCGGTGGCCACGCTCGACAAGGTCCAGGGCTATCTCACTTTTGCCGATTCCCGAGCGCCCAACGAACAGAATGCCAGCCCCGTACACATCCACAAACGCACCGTGGATTGGGGCGTAGGCACTGAACTGGTCGTCCAGGAAATCGCCAAGAAAATAGACGGCTTTTGTGGTTTCGTGCGGAGTGGTAAAAACGGGGATGCCACGCTGGGTGGCAATCTGAAGCAACTCAGGCTCTAAGCCATTTCCTGAAGTGAGAATCAAGCAGGGGACATCGAACATCAGCACCGTGCGGAACGCTTCGATTCTTCGCTCCATCGGCAAACTTTTCAGGTAGTAGAACTCGGTGTTGCCAATCACCTGCACCCGGTGGTAGCTGAACAGCTTGGTGTAGCCGGTCAGTGCCAACTGGGGGCGGTGCAGGTTTTTGTCGGTGATCAGTTTCTCCCGCCCCACACCTTCGTTTAGCGGAGTAAGCGCAAACCGTTCGCGGCATTCATCGGCAAGGAACCCAACGGTGATGCTTTCCTTTCGGATTTCTTGGATATTCTCAAAAACAGGCATAGCAATGTGGTTTGGATTAGGCGGGACGCAGAGCGCGTGGCGCGCAAGTTATCGAAGCTGGGGGGAATGAACCGGAACGTGGCCGAACAAAACAAACGGAGGGCTGCCGGTTGCAGCCCTCCGTTCTGGTTTGCCAGTTGGCACAACGTGCTTGGCGTTCATCAATGCTCAGTAAATCGTTCCGATTTGCGGTTCTGGTTTCTGCGGGTGATGTCGGCTGTCCTGACGTTTTTGTTTGTACTTGACCAGCATCCGCTCAAGTTTATCCACACAGCCCGCGATTGATTTTTTGAATTCGTCGGTTCGCTCCTTCACAACAAGGCGGTCTTTGTTGACAAACAGGCTGATTTCCGCCGCCTTATCTATCCCCAACTTCGTCTCATCCTCCAGGATGATGTCTGCCCCTAAAATTCCATCATAGACGTGTGTTAGGCTTCGAACCGCATCTTCGGCGAACTGCTGCAAATCGGGGCGTGCCTTGAAATGGCGCGCTGTGAGCTTGATGTTCATAACGTCTGCTCCTGCTGTATTTATGGTGATCGAGAATCCAGCTCCTGCTATCGTTTCCGCAGCAGCTGGAAGTTAAGCCCGATGGTGATCGTGAATCCCCCCATCTGAAGCGTTGTGCTTCGTTCGGGAAGTTTCGGAAGACCACGCGATCTGGTAATAATCGGTTGAAAAACGTCCTGGCGCACCGGGACTATGCTGAAGCCTGCCTCGATGCACATCCCACGGATTGGACGCTGCACCGAGCGGTCGAACCGCAAGTCCAACCCAGCATACACTTTCCCGCCCACGCCCACCTCCCAGCCATCGGAGTTAATAGCTGGGCGATAATATCCAGCTTGTGCTTGCTCACGTGTGGTGGTGTTCCACACCACCGATGAGACCACAGGACCGGCAAGCACCCCAACGTAGCTGGTAAACTGCGACCGCACCGGGGCGAACTCCACCCCCACAAACAATGGCAATGCCTTCACCGAAAAATCCTCCACCACGGTTGCAACCACCGTCCCTTGCCCGGTTGAGTCGGCGGCTTCTGGGCTTCGCGAAACGTCGTAGATATCAACAACGCTGCTTCCAAAATAGGTTCCAGCTCCAACCGCACGGAAGTCTTCGGTAAGGCCGAACCGTAGCGATAGCACTGGAGCCGGGATTGCCGGAAATCCGGTGATGGCCCCGCCAAGTTTTCGGTACTCACCAAACAGCGTCCCCCCGCCTGGGGCTGTGATAACTTCCAGCCCAACGGTGACAATATCCAAAAGCTGAGCGCGCGGCGCGTGGTGGTGGTGCAGGCTGTCGTTTTCGGTGAGTATTGTGACACGAGTGCCATCAGGTTCCTGGGCCAGTGCTGTTGGTGCTGCCGGAAAATACAGTCCGGCCATACAAAAGGCAACAACCTGGACGCACCGGACAAAGATTTTATTGCTGGAATGAAAAAGAGACGTTGGCATCAAGATTCCTGTTGGTTCGGCGGGGTTCCTTCGTCGGTGGCGCGTGGGTGGGCAAGATTGTAGGCGTTTTTCAGCCGCTCGATGGTGACGTGGGTATAAATCTGGGTGCTGCTTAACGAGGAATGCCCCAACAACTCACCCACCTCGCGGATTCCCGCGCCGGCATCCAACAAATGGGTGGCAAAACTGTGACGCAGCACGTGCGGGCTTTTCTTTTTTTGCTCGGTGATCCCCTTCATGTAGCGGCTCACCACGCGGTAAATTCCACCGCCATCGAACGGGTTGCCACGGTTGGTGAGGAACAGAGCGTCGGGCAGGCCATCGGCTACCAACTCCATGCGGACGTTCAGATATTCGCGCAGTGCGTTGGCGGCATCGCGGCCAAAGGGGACAATCCGCTCCTTCCCCCCTTTGCCCGTCACTTTCATGGTGTTGTTGGCGTGGTTCACGTCCCGCAACCGGATACCACAAAGCTCGGCACGGCGAAGCCCGGTGGAGTAGAATAATTCAAGAATGGCAGCATCCCGTTTGCCGTTGGTGGTTGTGGTGTCGGGGGCCAGCATCAGGTTTTCTGCTTCGTTCGCGCTCAGCACGGTGGGAAGCCGTTGTTCGGGGCGCGGGGCCACCACCAGCGCGGCTGGGTTCGATTCAATCCACTCCATCTGGCGGCAAAATTTGGTGAACGATTTCAGCGCGGCAAGCCTTCTGCCAATGGTCCGCCGCGACTGCCCGGCTTTGTGCAACGCTGCAATGAAACCACGAACCTCACGCGGGGTTACATCCCCCAGCATCGGTAAGTCCACGCCAAGCACATTCCGCAGATGTTCGGTAAACCGCTCAAGGTCCCCCTGGTACGCCTCGATGGTTTTTGGTGAGTAGCGTTGCTGAAGCTCCAGATGCTCCAAAAATTGGCGCACGGCAATGTGAAATGGGATTGGCTGCTGCATGGATTGCTCTGCTTGTACAGATTCTGTTTGTTGGGGAAATCACGGTGGCAATCTACATGAATCATTTGGTGGGACAACCCACTCGGCACGGCAGAAACTCCGTTTGCCAGCATCATTTTTTTCCCGTTCTTGCTCACCGTCAGAATCATTGAGCAAACCGTTCTTCTTCATCGCATTTCACGCTGGCTCCATGAACCTCTATTTCCGTTCCTTGCTGATTGCCTTCACCCTGCTGTTCCTGCTGCTGCGGAACCAGCCATTGGCTGCGCAGCCAACAATCTCCTACATCATTCCCGACATCGGTACGCCGGGGATGAACACCTATGTTGAGGTTATCGGGCCACAAAACAAGTCGGGAAATTTTGGGGGAACCAACGACGTTATCGGCAACGGCCAAGTATCGGTGCAAACCGTCAATCCTGCCGATACCAACCGGGTGATGATCTCACCCCCGATTGTGAGTTGGCAAGGGAGGATGATTGGCTGCCAGATTTTTGTCCGCGATGATGCCGCGTTGGGGCCGGTTCCCATTCGGGTGGTGGTGAACGGGGTGCAATCCAACGCCGACACCTTTTTCATTGTGGCACCGCAAACCATTGGCAACCAGAACGGCGGCGGCCAGCTTGGCAGCGGCACGCTTGGCCGACGCTCGAAACGGGGGGCGATGATTGTGGACAGCTTGATTTTAACCAACGGAATCTACACCATCAGCACCGGCGATACCGACCCGCAGACCGGTGGCGGGCAGGGGTATCTTCCATGCGTGATACTGAGCAAAGGCCCCGTGCTTGTTGGCTTCAATGGCGAAATTGTGGTTGATGCGATTGGGAAACATGGCGGTCCCGGCGGCGGTGGCAGCGGCGGCTACGGCGCAACCCGGCCAGCACAACCACCGCTGATCCCGGCAGTCCCCGGCGAGCTTGACGTTCCGCTTGGGAACGGTTTTTCAGGCGGGGTCAGCAGTGTTCCGGTAGTCCCTTCGCCGGGCGGGTTTGGGATTGGAACCGGGCCGAACTCTGCCAGCTTGAACGGAGTAAGAGCCAACACCAGTTTCAGCACCACCCGTTTGTACAGCGGCGGCCCGGGCCACCCGTTCGATTCCGATGGCCGCAGCGGTGGTTCGGCAGCGGTCAGCACCAACCCGTTTGCGCCGTTCGGAATCTACTTTGGCGGCGGCGGAAATGCTGGGCCGGGGACGGGGATCACCGCACCCAGCTTCCTTTCGGTGAACGGCCAAGTGATTGGCAACGCCGCCATTGTTCCGCTGCATGGCGGGGCGGGTGGGTCCAGCGGGGGAAGCAACGACAGCGTTGGCGGCGGCGGTGGTGGCGGGATTGCAATCTACTCGCAAAGCGGACTTTCCATTGCCTCCATCACCGCAAACGGCGGCAACGGGCGGGATGGGTTCGACTGTGGTTCGGTGCTGCAAGGGTGTGGCGATCCTTCTGCTGGAGGCGCGGGGGGCTGCATCATTTTGGGGGCGCGAGGGATCGTCAGCAGCGGCACAGCCCACACACGCGGCGGAAGAGGGGGCAAAGCGGCAGCCGTTGCTCTGCCAGGCTCAACAGCTGGCGATGGTGGGCCAGGGCGATTCCGATACGACGGCATCAACGCCGGAGCAGCCTTCACTACCACAACCGGCGGAAGTTCCAGCCGGGGGATTTCCTTCAACCCAATCTCCACCACTCCCACTCCCAGCTTTTTCCTTTCCGGCTCGGCCAACACTGGCGACACCGTGTTGATCTACTACCGCACCAACCGCCGCCCCTGGAACAGCACCGCTCCACTGAAGGTTGTGACAACCGGCGTGCTGTGGGCGCAGCAAATCACCTTGCAGCCGGGGGATTCAACGGTGTATCTGTTTGGGCTTCGCCGCAGCCTTGCCTCCGAGCTGGCCACCTCCACCCCCTACCAGCAGGTTCCCGCAGGAATCTTGTCACAGGTGGCTGCGGCCATTGTAAAATTTCAACCAGCACCGTTGATTCAGGCCACGCTGCGCACATCGGGCGATTCGCTGATTTGCGATAGCGTTCTGTACGACACCATTACCATCCATAACCGTGGCGCGGCACCGCTTAGGATTGATCCACAAACCAGAATCACCGCTACCAACGGTGTTATTGCCCAATTGATCCTGAGCCTTGCAGTCATTCTTCAACCGTTGGACTCTGTCCGGGCAGTGGTGCGGGTGCAGGGGAATGGAGCCACCGGGCGCGTTGGCTACACACTCTCCATTATCAGCAACGACCCCGATCCTTCGCGAAGCCCGATGAAGATGCTCATTGAGCATTTCATCTTCCCGATGAAGTATCAAATGTCCCCACTGCTAGATTTTGGGGATGTGCGCATCGGGTTGCCGAAGGATAGTCTGTTGAACATGAGAAACACAGGCGGGGTGGATATTCAAGCCACAAATTTCACCCCACTTGCAACTCCATTTTCAGCCCTTTGGGATCCAGCATCGCCCGTCACGATTATGCCACCCGCCGGGTACGCTTTCCGTTTCCGTTTTGCCCCGCGCGACACCGGGTTGTTTGTTGCCACGCTACGCCTGCGGCTGCAACCATGCGGGGTTGACACCGCAATCACGTTGCGGGGATATGGCCGTTCGGGGATTATCACCACAGCAACCGATTGGGCATTCGACCAAGCAACCTGTGCCGACACCGCAACGCAACGCTACTTGGTGAAGAACACCGGGAACGATACGCTAACATTACAGCAGCCAGCAGTTACTGGTGCTGGGTTCGCGTTGGTGCAGCCTGCGGCGGGGATGTGGCCAATCGCGCTTGCCCCAAAAGATTCCATCTTCATCTACTTGCACGCCAACCTGAACGGAGCGGCCAGCATCAGCGGCAGCGTAGTTTTCCAAACCGATGACTCGTTGCCCGGGAAAAACCCACACAGCGTTAGCCTGACAGCAGCGCGCGATAACGTGAAGTTGTTGGGGGATAGCATCATCAATTTTGGGAAGGTCTGTGTGGGGTCATCGGCGGCACGAAATGCCCGCTTGGTGAATGGGGGAACACGCACCGTTGCCACGTTGGAGTCGGGTGTGTTTGCCGCGAACACGGCGGCGTTTGTCATCAGCAACAGCGCGTTCCCACGCACGCTTTCGGCCAGCGCGCAGGATAGCGTTCTGGTGCAATTTTCGCCAACCCGAACCGGACCGTTTGTGGATACGTTGGCGATATTCTACCGCCCCTGCAACCAGTTTCGGAACATTGTTGTGATTGGCGAAGGGATTGCCAACAGCGGGGAATACTCCGTTCAGGGAGTTGACTTTGGCGATGTTCCATTAACCCAACCAGCACAGCGAACGGTGGTGATTCGGAACACAGCCACCACCCCGGGCCAGGATTTGGTGATTGACCGCCTAAGCAGCGATCCCCGGCTGCGCATCCTTTCGCCAACCATCCCCCCTGCCCTGCGGATCGCACCGAACGACTCGGTGGTGGTGACGATAGAGTTTGCCCCCACCGCACCCGACACCTTGAAGAATGCCTATCTGACCGCCACCATCGCCAGCCCGTGCGCAAGCACGATACTGCTGCCAATTTTTGGACAAGGGGTTGGGGAAGGGCTTCTGCTCAGTAAATCAGTTATCGGCTATCCACCAACGCTCCGTTGCCAAAACAGCACCGATACGCTGGTGATTTGGAACCGAACCGGAGCCGCGGTCCAGTTGGGAACAATCTCCCTTGTTCCAAGCTCGGCAACGGCCTTTCTCACGGTGCAGCAGCTTGTTGGAAACAACACCATTCTCCCCCAAGATTCGGCTCTGTTTGCCATTACATTCACCCCAACCGATCCCCCCGATGGCCCGCGTTCGGCCACGCTGCAATTCACCACAACCGACCCGCAACGCCCACTGCTTCAGGTTCCGATCGTGGGGGAACGCGCCACGCAGCAACTCACTTTTCCAATCATCAATTTCTTCAACACCCCGGTGCAAACCTCGGCATCGGTGCGGCAACTGCTGCAAAACAGCGGGACGGCATCGGTGGAGATCAGGTCGCTGACGGCTCCCCCGCCGTTCCGGGTGGTTGCCACGCGCCCGGGCTTGCCGATTACGCTGAAAGTCGGGGAATCGGTGGAAGTTGAGTTGGAGTTCAGCGCGGCAGAAGCGGGCACATTTAACGACTCCATCAGGGTTGTTGGCACATTCCCGTGCGGCGAAACGCCAGCATTCCCAATCAGCGGGCGGGCGGTGGCGCAGCTTGATCTATCGGGATATTGGGAAGATATTTCCGCCGCACCCGGCCAGGAAGTGTTGCTTCCGTTGCGGGTTGATCGGGACCTGACCCCAGCAGCAATCACCGGGTACAGCATCACTCTCGGGTTCAACCGAACGCTGCTGCGGCCCACCGGAATCATCCTTGATGGAACGCTCTCGCAGGGGTGGACAACGATAATCAGCAAGATGGAGCCTGGGGTTGTGGAGTTCACCGCAGGTGGCGCAACGCCGCTTCGTGGCTCTGGAATCGTAGCCTACGTTGCTGCGCGCGCAACGCTTGGGGATTCGGTTTCAACGCTCATCGCCTCCCCAAGCTCGGCACAGCTAACGGGATTATCCACGGCCCTATCCATTGCCCCGGGGCTGTTTCGGCTACGCGATGTTTGCGAAGAAGGGGGCGTTCGGTTAGTGCGTAGCACCGGTGGCTTCGGCATAAAACTGGTGGCTCCCCAGCCCGCAACTGGGGAAACGGAGGTGACGATTGGGACGGTGGAAGATGGAAGCGTTCTGGTGCGATTGCTGGATGCGCGGGGGTCGGTGGTGGAAACGTTGGTGAAGGAATCCTTGCCGCATGGCGAGCATCGGTTGCGGCTATCGGCAGGTTGGATAACTGCTGGGGTCTATTTCCTTGAGCTACGCACCCCCACGCAAACGGATCGTCGGGCAATCATCATTGCCCGTTAGGAATTTGCTTGCCCTTCCGTTAGGAATTTGCTTGATAGTGTTACCGAGCGTTGGGCGGGGCGGTGTTGGGCAGTAGATTTGCCAGTTCGTTGGGGTAGAGCTACTAACCGAATCTTGTTTTATTCCACAACAGCCTATGGCATATCCTTCTGTTGACGCGCTTCAGAAAATTTTGGCTGATACGGTGTTCAGCTATGCAGTGGATAAAAAGAAAGCTGCGGGCAGAGCGTTGGGAACGATTGTAGAGATCATCACGTTCTACGCGCTTGACTCTTGGGGATACAGAGAATCCATAGCTATTGAGCGATCTATCCCTGAGTATGCAAACCCCGTTCTTACACACAATGTTGAATTTTCATTGCACCCAGTACTGAACAATCTCAACATTGAATTGCAGGATATGCCATTGCCGATTACTGCAAGCAAAATCAGAAATGCACGATTAAGCAATAACACTGTTCCTGTTGTACGAACGCCTTCAACGCAGTTGTTATCAAGGGATCATCTTCTACGAAACGCCTGCATTATTGAGGAGACAGCTACTGGGTTTCAGGTTGCTAACCTACATTCCTATCACAAGGCGGCCACACCGGCCAACTTGGCGAAGGTTGTTTTGACGGATTTATACCGCCACCCTTTTGCAATTGTAGAATGCAAAAGAGTTGGCGTAGAAGAAGGAGCGCGTAAAGGTCCGCAAACCATTGAAAAAGCAAAGCAAGGAGCCTATGTAGCCCGAAGCATTTCATCTCTTCAAAAAATTCGGTTTCGGAATGGGGATATCGGCGGAGTGCTTCATCACGAAGATGACTCTATCACCTGCCAACTCTACAAAGATATCTTAAAAGAAATTCTTGCATCTGATTCTCGCTCATTACTTGAAGGTTTTATTCTCACAATTGGCATTGTCAGTAATCACGGAAATTGGTTTACGTCAGGGAATCAGAATAAAGAGATGAAGGTGCTGTCTCAATCCTATGATTGGCTGCTGTTTTTAACCGATGACGCGCTTGCGCAGTTTATCACCGATACCCTTCTTGAGCCAAGTAGGGATATGGAGCCAATTCGGGATGCTTTTCTTCGCAGTTATACCGGCAAACGTCAAAAAAACTGTTTTACGAAAGTACAGATTGATCTTGAGGCTGACAGAAGATTGCGTAGGTATTTCAGTTCTCGCACCTCTGATATTGACGCATGGTTTAGCCTGATAACCCCACATAATTCTGCCATTAGTGAATTACGAACTGAATTGAATCTTTTACAACAAAAAAACTGGAATACGATCTTGAACCTATGAGCGCTGGGCGTACCGTTAATTCATCAAGCCAACATTGGGGAACACCAAAAAAATACGTTGATGTCATTCGACGTTTTTTTGATGGTGCTATTGATCTTGACCCTTGCTCGAATCAATACTCTATTGTTAATGCAAACCTAGAATATCATCTTCCATATCAGGATGGATTACGGGAGTCGTGGAATTATTCACGTATTTTTGTTAATCCACCCTATGGCGCTGATCGTGAGCGGGGAACAACGATTAAACATTGGCTCTATCGTTGTGCCGATGCTCATTGGCGGTATTCATCCGAGGTGGTTGCGCTGGTTCCTGTTGCTACCAACACTCGGCACTGGAAACAGTACGTCTGGGGACGCGCTACGGCTATCGCTTTTCTGTACGATACGCGATTAAAATTCCTTGTAAATGGCAACGATGGTGGGAAAGGTGCCCCAATGTCATGTGCAATCGTTTATTGGGGAAAGCAGTATCGTAAATTTCACGACCTATTTATCCAGTATGGTGCCGTAGTGGATATCCGGAATTTACATCAACAATCAATCGGCCCATTAAAAGAAATTCCGCAACTCTCTTTGATGGAACAACTCTCGTAACTGAACCGCAGATACTATGACCACACCAACAAAAACCGTCAACGTCCTGACGCTTGGTTGCTCCAAGAATACCGTTGACTCCGAGACCTTAATGGGGCTTCTGCGGAAAAACAACATCCAGCTGGCCGACGAAGCCGATGGTGCCGATGCCGTGATTATCAACACCTGCGGGTTTATTGATGTGGCAAAAGAGGAATCGGTGAATACCATCCTTCAGGCCGCTGCAATGAAACGCGATGGCCGAATCGGAAACCTGTACGTTGCCGGCTGCTTGTCGCAACGGTACATGGATGACCTGGAGGAGGAAATCCCAGAAGTTGATGCCTACTTTGGCGTAACCGATTTCACCAACATCCTCCGGACAATTAACCCCAACCTGAAATATGATCTTATCAGCGACCGCTACGTCCCCCCGGGAACACGCTCGGCCTACCTGAAAATCTCCGAAGGCTGCAACAACCCTTGCTCATTCTGCGCCATTCCCCTGATGCGTGGCGGGCACGTTTCGCGGCCAATGGAGGAAATCCTGATTGAGGCCAACCACTTGGCAATGAACGGCGTGAAGGAGCTTGTGGTGGTGGCCCAGGACTCCACCTACTACGGCCTTGACATCTACGGCGAACGCCGCCTGGCAGGGCTGCTGGAAAAATTGGCGCAGGTTCGGGGCATTGAATGGGTTCGGCTGATGTACGCCTACCCCTC
The DNA here is from genome assembly GCA_016788565.1 of Chlorobiota bacterium. Lineage (GTDB taxonomy): Bacteria > Bacteroidota > Ignavibacteria > OLB7 > OLB7 > OLB7. The sequence continues at coordinate 93,155 of JAEUSP010000088.1, forward strand.
ACGATTCCCGCTGGATATTCTTCCGGTGATCGCCAGCCAGCCAACTATCTGCAAGTACATTGATATGCCGGTCCAGCACGTTTCCGATTCCGTGCTGAAATCTATGCGGCGCGGCCACACCCGGCGGGCACTGCGCGAACTTATCGGGAAAATTCGTGAGGAAGTCCCCGGCATCACCCTTCGCACAACGCTGATTATCGGTTACCCGAACGAAGGTGAGGCCGAGTTCCAAGAACTTCTGGATTTTGTTGCCGAGACCGAATTTGATCGGCTTGGCGTGTTCGCCTACTCGCAGGAGGAGAACACCACCGCCCACCCGCTGAACGATCCGATACCCGCCGAAATAAAGCAGGAACGGATTGACCGCGTGATGCAACTGCAACGCGAAATCTCGGCCAAGAAACATGAGGGGCTTGTTGGAAAGCGTGAGAAAGTTTTTGTGGAAAGCGTTGCCGAAGGTGAGTATATCTGCCGCAGCGAACGCGACGCGCCCGAGGTTGATGGTGAAGTCTATGTCACTTCCAACTTCCCGTTGCAGCCCGGCGATTTTGTTGAGGTGGAATATACCGGGGCGATGGACTACGACCTGTTTGCCGAATCGGTTGGCGATGGCCCAATTGCTGGTGCATCCGCCGCCACACCAACCCACGCACTGAATCTTTCATTACCAGTTATCCAATGAAGCTAACCCGCTACGGAACCGATGTCATCATCGGCTCGTTCTTGGTTGCCGATGCCTTGATTATCGGCGGATACTTTGTGCCAATCACCGTTGTCAGCATCCTGATGATGGCGTTAGGGGTTTTCCTTCTGCTGTTCACCATCTGGTTTTTCCGCGACCCCGACCGCACCGTTCCCGCCGGAATTGACGACGGCACGGTCCTTTCCACCGCCGATGGTAAGGTTGTGGTGGTGCAGGACATTGTGGATAACGAGTATCACAAAGGCCCTGCCAAACAGGTCTCCATTTTCCTTTCGCCGCTGAACGTCCACGTGAACCGCCACCCGATTAGCGGCCAGATTGACCACTACCGCTACGTGAACGGTGAGTATCTGGTGGCCTTCCACGAAAAGGCATCGGACCTGAACGAACGGACTCACATCGGCGTTCGGAACAGCCGCGTTGGGGTGCTGCACAAGCAGATTGCCGGGGCCGTTGCGCGGCGCATCGTCTGCAATCTGAAGGTGGGGGACCAAGCCACGATTGGCGAGCGGTTCGGGATGATAAAATTTGGCAGCCGTGTTGATCTGATCGTCCCGCCGGAAGCAATCGTCCATGTGAAACTGGGGGACATTGTGGTTGCCGGGGAGACGGTCATCTTCACGATGCCGTAACCGCCCCCGGTTTCCCGCAACATCTGTTTCGCGCTGCTGCATCTCTCTGGTTTGAGATTCCCCCGCAGTTGGGCATATTTGCCGCCGAAATTTTTCAGCAATCGGAATTGCCGCCCTGATCCAGCATCTGGCACAAGGAAGGTTGCGCGAACGAGTTTCCATTTTTGGGGAAGATGTCCCTGCGGGTTCTTCTTCCATTCACAACTTCAGGAACGTCCATTCCGTGCCGATCCGCGTTACCCGCTCGGTGATTCCGAGCCTCTTTACCTCCATGAACCTCTTCAGCGGCTTCTTCGCCATGGTGAAGTCAACCGAAGGGGAGTTCATGGCGGCGGCATGGCTGATAGTCCTTGCTGGGGTGTTCGACGCGCTGGATGGAGCAATGGCACGGCTAACAAAATCAAGCTCAGAGTTCGGGGTCGAGCTTGATTCGCTGGCGGATGTGGTGAGCTTTGGGGCGGCGCCGGCGTTCATGCTCTACATGGCATTTTTCCACAAGTGGGAAACGGTTGGGGTGCTGTTGGCCGCGCTTCCGGCAATTTGCGGTGCAATCCGGCTGGCGCGCTTCAACGTGCAGCTTACGGGGTTCGATAAAGATTACTTCATGGGGTTGCCCATCCCCTCGGCAGCGGTGACGCTTATCAGCTACCTTGTGTTCTTCCACCTTCCTGCCGATAGCTACTTCCCCCCGGCAGGAATGAAAGATGAGGTGATGGCGATTCTGACGGTTGGGATTTCGTTGCTGATGGTCAGCACCATCCGCTACGACACCATCCCGAAACCCTCGAAGCGGGCGTTCCAGAAGCACCCGATAAAAACAACGGCGTTTATGCTTGGGTTGGTGGTTGCAGCCGCCACAAAAGGGGAAGCCTTGTTCCCGTTGATGGCGTTGTACCTTCTGTACGGCATCATCCGCCACATCGTCATCCTGATCCGCACCCGCAACGACGACGAGGACGACACGATGGAAGGATCGGAGCCAACACCGTTCGACATCTAATGGAGTTCGAACGCCAGGAACCGAACCACTCAACACGGCACAAACCCGCGCGGGCAATCGCACCCCCGGAAGAACGTCAATCTGGCGCGGCAAACAAACCAGCAACCAACAATCGCCGGAACACCCGGTGGAATTTTATAGAAAGGTGACACCATGATGGGACTTGGATCAACGGAAATCATCGTGATCGTGCTGATCGTGCTGATCCTGTTCGGCGGCAAAAAAATCCCTGAACTGATGCGCGGGCTTGGAAGCGGTGTGAAGGAGTTCAAAAAAGCAACAAACGGCGAGGATGAAAGCGACCGCCGGTTGGAAGACCGCCGCTACGACGACCGCCGGTTGGAGGATCGCCGCTACGACGACCAGCGCCAATCCGCCCCCGCCGACCGCCAGTACGAAGAGCGCCGCCCGTAGGGGAAAACCACACAGCACTTAACGACTACTTTGCTTGATGATGAAGGCCCCCACACCTTTATCACAGGAGACTTGCGATGTTTGATATTGGCGGACAGGAACTGATTCTGATTCTGATTGTTGTCCTGATGTTGTTCGGGCCAAAAAAATTGCCGGAACTGATGCAGAGTTTCGGCAAAGGGGTTCGCGAATTCCGGCGGGCGCAGCAGCAGTTCAACGACCACATCAACACGGCGTTCCGCGAAGAAGAGCAACGCCAGAACTCGGCACAATCATCCCCCCCGCCGCCAGCAGCTATCGCACGGCCGGGGAGCAATCCGTACAAACGGGAAGAACCAGCCGCAGCGTTGAACGAAGCCGAGCAGCCCGAAGCCGACCAGCCAGCCGAGCAATCATCCCAACAGGAAACCTCAGCAATCAGCGAATCGGCCCCTTTCGCGCCCTCGCAACCGCACGAGCAACGCCAAGCAGCCACACCAACAAACGGCACAACAGTAACTCCGAAACTTCCGATAGAATGACAGAATCGTACCGTGAACTTCGGCGGCGACTTGATGCAGGGGAAACCACCTGCGCCCAGATCGTCGCCGATTCGTTTGATACCATCCAACGCGGCAGCACGCTGAACGCATTCCTTGCCACGCTCCCAGCCGAAGCCGCCCAACGCGCCGCCGAAGTTGATGCCCGCATTCAAGCCGGAACCGCCGGCCCCCTTGCCGGAATGACCGTTGCGCTGAAGGACAACATTGCCCTGAAAGATGCCCAACTCACCTGCGGCTCCAAAATCCTGACAGGCTTCACCTCACTTTACTCAGCCACCGTTGTGGAGCGTTTGCTGGCCGCCGATGCGATCATCGTTGGCAAAACCAACATGGACGAGTTCGCGATGGGCTCATCCAACGAGACTTCGTTTTTTGGCCCGGCATATCACCCGCTCGATTCCACACGTGTGCCGGGCGGGTCATCCGGCGGATCGGGGATTGCGGTGGCAACGGGAATGGCTTGTGGCTCACTCGGTTCGGAAACTGGCGGATCGGTACGGCAGCCAGCGGCGTTTTTGGGCGTTGTTGGGGTGAAACCAACATACGGGCGCGTTAGCCGATACGGGCTGGTGGCGTTTGCTTCGTCGCTGGATCAAATCAGCCCCTTTGCCCGCACCGTGTACGACGCGGCGTTGATGACAGAAATCATTGCCGGGCACGATCCCAACGACACTACCTCAAGCTCCGAACCCGTCCCCAGCTACACCAACGGCTTGGATGAAGCCGACGTTCGCGGAATGAAAATTGGGCTGCCACGCGAATACTTCATTGATGGGATGGATGAAGCCGTTGTGGCCCGGATGCAAGAACTGCAACGGCGATTGGAAGATGCCGGCGCAGAGATTGTGGAGATCAGCCTTCCCCACACCAAGCACACCATCCCCTGCTACTACGTTATCGCCACCGCCGAAGCAAGCTCCAACCTTGCACGCTTCGACGGCGCGCGCTACGGCTACCGCTCGCCAAATGCCGAAACGCTGGAGGAGATGTATGAGTTAAGCCGAACCGAAGGTTTTGGGGCCGAGGTAAAACGGCGGATCATGCTTGGCACGTTTGTGCTTTCCAGCGGTTTCTACGATGCCTACTACCGGAAGGCGCAGCAGGTTCGCCGGCTGCTGCACCGCGACATGGTGGAGGCGTTCCAGCAGGTTGATTTGATCCTTGCGCCAACCACCCCAACCCCAGCGTTCCGGCTGGGGGAGAAGACCAGCAACCCAATCTCGATGTACCTGAGCGACATCTTCACCGCAGCAGCAAACCTCACCGGCGTTCCAGCGATTTCTTTCCCGATTGGAAATGATTCCAACGGCCTACCGATCGGCGCGCAGTTCATGGCCCCGCACTTCCAAGAAGGACGGATGTTTGCGGGGGCGGCTTGGGCCGAGCGGGCGTTGGGCGGGGGAGTAGCTTGACAACATGGTGAGGGATTGCGAAACTCACTCACCTCCCCCCTTTCGTCATCGCGAGGAGTCTTCGACGAAGCGATCTCGCGGCTTGCTGTGATGGCTTCGGATAGAGTGGCAGAATTGCGAGAATAAACCTCGCCGTTCGGTGGCTCCGCTCATACTTCGACGGGGCTCAGCATGAGCGGAGAGCTGGATTCGCAGGAATCAGTTCTCACTTCTATTTCCTACTTCCTATTTCCTCTCGCCCCCCACGTCACAAGCAATCACACAAACACTTCTTGCAAACGGCTTGCACCTGCATTAGTTTTGCCGCCGATGAAATCGCGCAGTGATGAGCTTGATGACCTTCTCCGTTCGCAGGGCCTACGAAGCACCAGCGCGCGCCGCAGCGTCTATGCCGCGCTGCACTCCTCCAACTCCCCCCTTTCTGCCGCACAGGTTGATGAAGCCTTGAACGCAACCGGCGTGGCGATTGACTTGGTGACAGTCTATCGAACCCTGGAGACGCTGGAGCGGTGTGATCTTATCATGCGGGTTGAGCGGATGAAAGAGGGGTGGCGGTATGCGATTCGCGCAAAAGAACATCATCACAGCATTGTCTGCTCGCTGTGTGGCAGCGCAAGCCCGTTGGAGCAATGCCAGCTTTCGCGAGTGGAGCGTGACCTTGAGCAGAGCACAGGATTCAGCAACGTCCGCCACTCGCTGCAATTCTTCGGGACCTGCCCCGATTGCCAAAACCCCTCACCAGACACTCCATAAAAAACTTTTCCGCAACCACATTTATGGCACATACTCACGCACATACAACCTCACGAACCTCGCAACTGCTTAGCCGGCTTGGATTATCGGCCAGCACTATTTGTGCTATTCACTGCATGGCCATGCCGTTCCTGCTTGGTGTGTTGCCAACGCTGGGATTAGGCTTTCTAGCCAGCGGTTGGTTCGAGCTTGCAATGATCGGGATTTCGGTGGTATTGGGGGCAATCACCCTGGGGACCTCCTACCGCCTTCACCAAAAAATCAACCCGATTGTGCTGCTTACGTCGGGGGTGGTTGTGCTGCTGTTCAATTTTTTTGGGCATGAGTCACACAGTGAACTTGCCGAGCAACTCCATCCATACATTGCTGGTTTTGGCGCGATGATGATTGCTACCAGCTACTACATCAACAACCGACTTTGCAAAGCGTGCGAACGCTGCGAACACGATCACGCCCACTAACCACAGGAAGATTTCTACTTCCTGGGCTGCTCTGCTGCTCACTGCTGTTTGGCGGCTGCCCGGCAACCCGTGTGGAGCGAACAGTGGTGGTGAAAATCGGGGCCGGGACCACCGAATCGGAGCGGGAAACACTGCGCCGGGCGTATGCCCAGCCGGAGCTTCCGCCGCAGCGCAAGTTGCTACTGCAAGAAGCCGAATCGTGGATTGGAACCCCCTACCGCTATGCCGGAACAACTCGCGCCGGCGTTGATTGTTCCGGCTTTGTTTGCACCCTCTTCTCTGCTCTTCCCCACAAACTCCCCCGGAACTCAGCCAGCCAAGCAACCGTTGGCCAAGCCATCAGCCTTCAGGATGCCGTGGCTGGGGATTTGGTGTTCTTCAACACTTCGGGAAATGGAGTTTCGCACGTTGGCATCTACATCGCCGATAATTTGTTTATCCACGCCAGCACAACAATCGGCGTAACCATCAACAGCTTGGCGGAAGAGTACTACCGGAAGCGGTTTGTGGCGGTGCGGCGGGTGCTGCGGTAGATATTTTTTGGGGAAGCAACATCCAAACAGGCATCGCTTTTCGTAGTGGAATTGCGAACGAAAACATTACACAAACCAGAGATTACCACTATGAGCAACACCGTTGAGATTCTGCGCAAAGCGCACGAAGCATTTTCTGAAAACAGGCTTGCGGATTCGGCATCTATTCTTGCCCCAACCGCCACATTTACCGACCACGGGCGGAATCAAAAAATGAACTCACGCGAGGAGTTTCAAGGTTGGCTAAGCCAGCACTTGGCCATGGCTTCGAACATGCGCATCGAAGGCGCGCAGTACACCGCAATGGGGGATACGGTAGTGGCGCAATTTCGTGTAGTCGGCAATCAAGATGGCAATTTGGGCCCGTTTCCAGCTACCGGAAAACCGTTCAGCTTTGATATTTGCGAAGTCTGGACATTCAACGAAAACGGCGAAGCGGTTGAAGGACACAACTACTCCGACGGTTTAGGGTTACTTGGGCAATTAGGGCATATTTCGCTTGGGGAATAACACCAACACGGAATACCGGACAGGGTTAGAAAGTCTTCTAACCCTGTATTTTTACATGCTCTGATTCTTGCAAACCAATTTATTCCGAATACACATCAACAAACAATCAGCAAATAGCAATGCTCACTATCCGCCAAATTCAGCATGGGACAGCGGAATATGAAGAGACTGTGGCACTTCGCGACGACATTCTTCGCCGTCCACTGGGCCTTACGTTTACCCCCGAAGCATTGGCCGGCGAAGCAAACGAAATTCATATTGCCGGCTATTCCAACAGCCAACTTGTGGGCTGTTTAATCCTTGTGCCGCTGACAAATGGTGAGTTAAAAATGCGCCAAGTAGCCGTTGCGGGCTTGGTTCAAGGGAAAGGAATTGGGAAAGCGATGGTGGAGTTTAGCGAAGATTTTGCGCGCAACAACGGGTTCAGCAATATCACCATGCACGCACGGGAAACTGCGATTCCATTTTATCTAAAATTAGGTTATGAAGTAGTCGGGGAACGGTTCGAGGAAGTATCTATTCCACATTTTAAGATGGTGAAAAAAATGTGAGAGCGGTTTAGAAATTTCCATTTGACTCTCGGCTCACAAATTTCATTTGGATCATGCGGTACCACGTACTCACCAAATAGTACGGCATCAAAGCAATCCTACGCCCAATGGCCGACAGCAAAATTTTTGGTTCAATAAATACTTTTTTCAGCCCGTTCAGCCCCAAACGGAAGCGGTGATCTTTATGGACGTATGCCGCAAGAACACGATAAAACTTTGTGCTGAACGCACCCTGGAACATCATCGCTAAGTCGGCACTTTCACTCCAGTTCTGCTTTTCCCCCATTTCCGACCGCACGCGCTCGTAAAACGGAGTTTTTGGAAGAGGATATGAAACGGAAATACCAATTTCATCAGGAAGATTTTTTCGCACCATTGCAATGGTCTGCTTAATCTCCGGATAACGCTCGCTTGGATAACCGAATTGTAGAAAATATCCAACGTTAATTCCTGCATTTCGCAACCGAGTTGTTGCGTTGGCAATTTGTTCAACCGTTGTCCCCTTGTCCATTGCGTCCAGAATTTTTTGCGCGCCTGACTCGGCTCCCATCCAAACGGTGCGGCATCCGGCGCGGCGCAACGCATCCACAATTCCTGGGCGAAGCAGTAAATCAGCACGGCTTAAACATTTGAACGGAATGGCGGCATTGCGTTTTTCTATTTCGGTAGCGAACTCTTCAATCCACCCGGGTTTCAGGCCAAAAATGTCATCGCACATCCAGATGTGGTCTGGGTTCCATGTTTGCTGCAGATGCTGCACTTCGGCAGCAATCCTTGCTGGTGAGTGTGATGAATAAATTTGCCCGTACAAAGGCTTCGCACACCAGTTGCAGTGAAACGGGCACCCCCGCGTTGTGGCGATATTCAGCGAGAAATATCCGTGATGCTTTTGCCACAAACGACGATACTGCTCAATATCAACCAGATCGCGGGCTGGCATCGGTAATTGATCTAACTCACGCAGCACCTTCCGCTGCGGCCCGCGAATTACTCTCCCATTGTTATCACGGTACGCAACGCCCGCTATCTGCTCCGCATTTATTCCTGAATTATTTTCAAGATTATCCAAAAATTCTTGCAACGTGCGCTCTGCTTCGCCAACCAGAATACAATCAACACCTGCGTCAAAATACAGGTCAAGATGATCGGTTGGATCGGAGCCGTGAACGATTACCATGCAGCCATGTTTTTTTGCTATTTGGGTAATTCGGCAAGCCGCCTGGCGCATTCGCGTAAGGCACATTTTTGTTAGATAATTAAAGTCATCATCATAAATCACAACACAGTCAGGCTTCACCGCAATAATTTTCGCCTCAATTTCATCTTCCGAGTCAGCCAACATTGAGTCGAAGACACTCACGGTATGGCCGGCTTCGCGAACCACGGCAGCAGCGTACAGCGTCCCCAATGGAGGATATGGCATCATTGCCCGGTACTCCTTCGGGTCGAACTTTAGGAAATAGCTGTGAGTTAGCAGGATGTTCATACAGTGCTTGGTAGTTTATCCTTTCAACACGCCATACCGCCGTAAGCCTTCATAATACTTCTGCAGAATTATCGCCGAAACATCGTTGGGATGGGCGCGAGATTCGTTGCGGCGGGTGCGCAGGGATATTTCATGGGCGCGTTGCGAATGGGATGGAAACTTGCGTTGCCAGAACGCTCTGGTGAACTTCATCAGCCGAATATCAAGCCACAAGGCGGCTTTGTTTGGAAGGCAGAGTTCAAGTTTTTTTTGGATACTACTGGCTTTTTCGACTCCATCCTGAACTTTAATCCGGCTCATCGAGAAGTTTGGAAAATAATCGCTGACCCAAGTGTTTTCCTGCATGAACTCCTCAAATAATTCACGGTTGAACATCGGTTTTACCGATGCCACTTCGCAGGCCACATACGGGTTCCGTTCTTGAATTTTCAGGTTATCACTGGTGACGTAATAATTAACGCAGAAATACTTGCGGTTATTGAGCAGCACCACGCGCCGGAACAGCACAAGAATGCAACGCACAATCCACAGCCGGTTTGGTTCGGTGACAACGAAGTAATCAATATCGCTGTTGCGGTCGGCGATATAGCGGCAAAGCTGGCCGCTGATAAAAATCCCACGAACAAACGGGACGTGGCGCATAAGCATGGACATCCGCCTTGCCATTTTCCACATTTTTTTGCCACGCAACTCCATCTCTATTCGGCGCTCCACGGATGATTCCGAGCGGTGCGGCAAAAACCAGAATCCTTTTGCTTTTTTGATAATTCCCTCCATTGCCATTGCTTGAAGTGCAACCGATAGTTCTTCTTCCTGGATATTGCCCACAGGAAGAAAAGTATAGACCTCTGACGTTGTCAGCGGATAATCAAACAAGTCATAGTACGCAAGGGTACGCAGGACTGGTTCTTGCAGCAATGTGTCGGTAGTTAGGATCATAAGCAATGTGAAATGGAATGCCCGTTAGATGAAATACTGGATATCCTATGAGTTTGATTTATGACATTTTTGGTAGTGGTTTTATCCGCTCGATAATTTTCTGCTCGATTGGAAAGCGGAAATTTTGTTGGCGCAATCGCCAGCGTGCAAGCTGCTGCAGTGGCCATTTTATTGGCGATTTGCGCCCCCCCGCCATCCGGTTGTAGAATTTGAACCGCTCCACCATCTGGTATTGCTGTGTGCTTACCCACGGGCCGGAAGCACCCGCAACAAAATCAAAATTCGCCCACTCTTCTAACGAATCTGGCAATCGGTACCCGGCAGCTGTCGCTTGGTCGGTAATCAGGGAGCCGGGATAGGGCTTGAAGTAGAACACCGGGGTTTCGAACGATGAGTGCATTCTCCGGAGCTTCGTTGCCATATTTAGGGTGGCTTGTATGCTTGCGTCGGATTCGCCAGGGAACCCAACGATGTGCGGGAACACCCCCTTCACTCCATGCCGCGCGCATCGCTGGGCAAGCTCCACGATCTGCTCAATTTTCACATCCTTCTTCAAGTGATCCAGCATCTGCTGGGACCCCGCCTCCACACCAATCATTAACCAACGCAGGCCGGCGCGGATGCAGAGTTGGAGTGCTTCCTCCGATAACCGGCTTCCCTGGTCGGCGCGCATGGTTGCGGTCCAGGTGAATTTCAACCCGCGCCGCAAGAACTCCTCGGCCATCTCAATCACGCGGTCGTTGTAGGTGAAAAAAGTCTCATCTTGGAAAGCAACATCATGGAAATGGTGGCGATGCCACAGCCCCTCCAACTCATCGGCGATTCGGGTTGGCTCAATCCCGCTCCATTTTCTGCCAAACACGAACGGGTCGGCACAGAAGGCGCAGCGGAAGAAGCAGCCGGTAGAGGAGATGTAATCAAGCTGGCGGTCGCGTTTTAGTTGGAAATACTGGGGGACGTTTATCAGGTCATAGTTTACCGGGGGAAGCTGGTTCATGGGGGTCATGGGGCGGGGCGGATTACGGACGATTCGGCCATCCACGCGGGTTGTGCAGCCGGGAACTCCATCGAACCACTGCCCCACTTGCAATCGCTCCAACATCGCAGCAAAGGTGAGTTCCCCTTGCGCCTGAACCGTGGCATCAATGCAGGGTTCTTGCAAGGTTTGCTCGGGGAAAAGTGATGCGTGCCAGCCTCCCCAGATGATTGGCAGATCGGGGCGATAGGCTTTGGCAGCACGTGTCACCTTCAGCGCGTCGCGGATGGGGTCGCCGGTCAGGGTGGTAACGCCTAAGCAGAGGGCATCATCCAGCAGAGGAAGGAGTGTTTGCAGCGGGTTATCCAGCAGGCGGCCATCAACGATTTGCACGTCGTAGCGGGCGGGGTCCAGCGCTGAACCAACCGCCATTAGGCCAAGCGGCATGGTGTAAAAAACCGCTTTCGGGTTGTAGAGTATGATCTTCCGTCGTGCCATGGTATTGGGTTGCCATTGCTTTGTTTAGCGTCCCAAGAACACAACGAAGGGGGAAAAGTTATGGGGGGGGGGACAAAAAAGGGGCTGATGTTTCAGCCCCTTTTTTCAATTCGGTATGATGCTTTGGTGGTTTCCTCACCCCGCAATCACATTCACCAGCTTATCCTTCACGGCAATGATTTTGCGGATGGTTTTTCCTTCGATAAGCTCGCGGACGATGTTGTGCGCTAACGCTGTTTCTTCCAACACCGTCGGCTCGGTTCCCACCGGCATCATCATTTTCCCCTTGATTTTGCTGTTTACTTGCAGCACAATCTCTACCTCGTTTGTGGCAATTTTTGCTTCGTCGAACTGCGGCCAGGGTTGGTAGGCCACGGTTCCTTCATGCCCCAGCTTCTGCCACATTTCCTCGGCGATGTGCGGAGCCAATGGCGAGAGCAGCACCACGAACGCCTCCATTGCTTGGCGCGGCTTTTCTTCCAAGCCAATGAACTCGTTCACGAACACCATCAGCGCGCTGATTGCTGTGTTCAGCCGAATCCCCTCAATATCCTCCGTCACTTTCTTGATGGTTCCATGCAGCACACGCTCCTCGTCTGGGGTCATGGCGCGGTTGGTGATGTTGGCAAGGTTTCCGATTTCTTCATCCCCCACCACCATCCGCCACGCACGGTTCAGGAATCGGCGCACCCCCTCAATCCCTTTTGTGGACCAGGGTTTCACCATCTCCAGCGGCCCCATGAACATCTCGAACAACCGCAGGGAATCGGCCCCGGCTTCGGCAATCACGATGTCGGGGTTGATGACGTTCCCACGCGACTTCGACATCTTCTGCCCATCCTCACCCAAAATCAACCCTTGATGGATAAGCCGCTGGAACGGTTCGTCGGTGCTGAGGTGGCCAAGATCGAACAGGACTTTGTGCCAGAACCGAGCGTACAGCAGATGCAGCACCGCGTGCTCGCCACCGCCGATGTACAGGTCCACCGGCATCCAATATTTCTCCAACTCAGGATCAATCGCGAAGCTGGGGTTGGTTGGGTCAATGTAGCGAAGGTAGTACCAGCAGCTTCCCCCCCACTGCGGCATGGTGTTGGTTTCGCGGCGGCCAACGCCATGTTCGGGATGCTCTACGGTTAGCCAATCGGTTGCCAATGCCAACGGCGATTCGGTTGAGCCAGAGGGCTTGAACTCCTCAATCTCCGGCAACCGGAGCGGTAGTTCATCAAAAGGCAGCGGCTCGATTACTCCATTCTGGTAGCGCACCAACGGGATCGGTTCGCCCCAGTAGCGTTGGCGGCTGAACAACCAGTCGCGCTGTTTGTACTGGACCGTGGCGCGTGCCGCCCCAAGCGTGGCAAGGTGGGCCGTCACGGCATCCTTCCCCGCCGCCGAATCCAAGCCGTTGAACTGGCCGGAGTTGGTCATGGTTCCGGGGTCGGTGTAGCAGGCGTTGCCGGCCATCACTTCGTTGTGCTCGGGGTGATCGCTTGGGGGGGCAATCACCGGGACGATTGGCAGGCTGAATTTTTTGGCGAAGACAAAATCACGTTCATCGTGAGCGGGAACGCCCATCACCGCGCCGGTTCCGTAGCTGGCCAGAACGTAATCGCCGGTCCAGACTGGCACACGCGCACCGCTGGCTGGATGGACAGCATAGCTTCCGGTGAAGACTCCAGTTTTTTCGTCGCTGGCTTGGCGGTCAAGCTCACTTTTCAGCGATGCTTGGCGGCGGTATTCCTCCACCGCTGCGCGTTGTTCTTCGGTGGTGAGTTGTGCCACCAATGGATGTTCGGGAGCCACCGTCAGGAAGGTGACACCGAACAAGGTATCGGCGCGAGTAGTGAAGACGTTCAGAGGTTGGCCATCTTCGGTGGTGAAGGTAATCTCGGCACCTGTGGAGCGGCCAATCCACTCGCGCTGCATTTGCAAGGTGCTGGTTGGCCAATCCAGCCCCTCCAACCCATCCAACAATCGGTCGGCGTAGGCGGTGATCCGCATCATCCATTGGCGCATGGGGCGGCGTTCCACGGTGTAGCCTTTTTCCACCCACTCATCTACTTCTTCGTTGGCCAACACCGAGCCTAACCCTTCGCACCAGTTCACGGGGGTTTCGGCCTCATAGACCAAGCGGAAGTTGGCAAGAACCTGCTGCTGCTCTAATTGGGACATCGCGTTCCAGCCGCTGGCGGTGAAGCAACAGGCTTCATCGTTGCAGTAGCGGGCGCAGTCAATGTTGGCGCAGCCGCCGCGTTGGAACTCTTGGATCAAATCGCTAATTGGGCGGCCACGGTTTGTGCGGAAATCGAACCACGAGTTGTACATGGTCAGGAATATCCACTGGGTCCAGCGGTAGTAGGCCGGGTCGGTGGTGTTCACCTCGCGCTCCCAATCGTAGCTAAAGCCAATGGCCTGAAGCTGGCGGCGGAAATTGTTGATATTCCGCTCGGTGGTGATGCGCGGGTGGACGTTGGTTTTCATGGCGTACTGCTCGGCGGGCAACCCGAAGGCATCCCACCCCATCGGGTGCAGCACATTGAACCCACAATGCCGCTTGTAGCGGGCAATGATGTCGGTAGCGGTGTAGCCTTCCGGGTGGCCGATATGCAGGCCGTCGCCGGAAGGATATGGGAACATATCAAGGATGTAGCACTTTGGGCGGCTGCGGTCGTGGGTATCGGTGCGGAAGGTTCCATGCTGCAACCAGTACTGCTGCCAGCGTTGTTCGATTTCGGTAAAGTTGTACGGCATATTCGGGCTATTGGTCTTTTCGCGCAATGTATTACCAACAAGAAGCAATCAGTAGTCAGTTTTTGTTAGTTGCATTGCTTTCCCAGCATACTCCCCCGCATTCTTGCCGTTACTCCCGCACCACCACCAACTCCCCGCGAGCTTCGCCACGAACGTGCAGCAGATACGTTCCTGCAGATAATCCTGAAAGGTCTATCACTTCCTCGCTTGCTCCTGCCGGCACCACAAACTGCCGCAGCTGCCGCCCAGAAAGATCATGCAAAACCAACTCACGTTCTCTGGAAATTGCGCGAGCCAACTCCACCCTAGCTCGGCGACTGACCGGGTTCGGAATAATCCGGAAACCTCCTCCATCTGCAACTGGAGCATCATGCACTGCCAGTGCTGTTTGGGGAACCACGACTGTTCCGTACACATCGGCTACGCCATTGCGGTGGTCAATCCACACAACGAACAAGGAATCATTTTTGAAAATGGCGCGTGGGGTGGCGGTGAATGCGCTATCGCCACCAATGCGGGTGAGCGGGGTAACCTGACGCAAATGCTTGTTCATCGTCAGCATCCACACTCCATTTTTCGCGCTGGTGAATAGTATTGCCAACCCTGAATCTTGAGGATTTTGGACAAAATAAACCCCATTAAATTCTGCGTTCCCTCGCTGGATAGTTGCTGAATCCACCCATTGCACCGTTCCATTTTCTGTAAAACTAAATCGCTCCAAAAATCCCTTCGGTGTCCACCGTAGAAAATATGGGCCGAACAACCGCATTCCAGAGTAAGGGCCATCTGGATGAAGTTTTTGAGATCGGAGAAGAGAATCGTCTGTTTGGAGCAATAAATCTTGGTTTGACAGCAAGAAGAACAAGCTATCAGAAACTGGAAGAAGACTGGGGTTATCTGAAGAAGTAGGAGGGTTTGCGACGCGCCATTTTTGTTTTCCATTCAGATCAAATGATATGACAAATTTCTCAAGAGTGCGATATCCGGGGCTAATAAATCCAAATTGGATCAGAAAGTCTTTTGTTTCAGGATGCTGTGCCCAAGATATTAACTGGACATCAAGATTTTTGGTATTACTATCAATGCTCACAGGCTGTGTCCAGCCAGTATCGGTAGGAAATCGGAGATCAGTGCGGCGATAGGTTGAATCACCTTGTAGAGTTTTTTTTATCCATTGATATGTTGCTCCTGCTACACAACGATCACCCGACTGCATCACCGACCTACCGATTAGCGATTCTGATGTCAGTATGGATTGAGAGGCAATGGAAGTATCGGGCAGCCCTCCCCATTGAACAAGTTCAGCAGTAGTATCAATACCACGACTAATCCAACCAAGAAACATATTTCTATTGCTTGTAGTCAATCCAATGTTCTCTTCAGAAATGTTTGTTCGGAGTATGGCGATTTTCGTTGATAACAACAGTTCCTTGTCGCCAATATTAACTAGGATATTGCTCATCCAGCGATTGGCACCTACAATCCGTCGTGAAATTTCCTTATTCGTGAAAGTATTCAAGCATATCTGCCGATACTTATCAATATCGCTTGAATCAGTAATAACTACTTCGTTATTTCTGATGACATATAACAAGCTCCGAATACCCGATATGCTTTCATTAACACCACCTTTGAAGTTCCTCCAAGTATAATTATACTGTACTAAAAAAATTCGACTAAGCCCATCCCAAAAAATCACCTTCGTATTTATTGGCTCCATAGAAACACTTTGCGATGCGGATAAAACCCAGTAAGTCCAAATTGTTAGCGTTACATCATTATCAATCTTCCCATCTAAATTCACATGTGATTTAATGACAGAAAACTGAATTGGATCACCTGTTCCATAAGTCATTCCGCCACCTTTACTGTACATCACAAACAACGAATCATCTTCCCGGTATGGGAACACAGAATTGGGGGATATTTTTTCATTTATTTTGAATCGAACGATCTGCTCCGCCACCGTATCCAACACATTCCTGTATAACAGCAACGCCGTATCCCCTTCCACCGTTGTCATTACTCCATCTCCGCTTACATGCCACTTCCCTCCAAACTTCGTTGACCAACTTCCCACGCCAATCTTCGCTCCGGTGCTGTCGAACAGCAACGGTACATCGTTCACTCGAAGCACTGCCGTCACACCGTTGCTAAACGGGCCCATCATGCCTGAAGCGCGACCGCTATCTAAAAAATCCCACTCCTTTGCTGGATAACCTATGCTGTCTATCCCCTGCATTAGAATGCCACCCGTTGCGCTCGTGTCGTTCCACAGCAGCCTCACCTTCCCGCCAGCATCCAACACCATTGCCCCTTGCCCGGGAAATTGCCATTCACTGAACTTCCGCTCCGGCCCAAGTTTCCCCGATGTATCTACCGTCCGCATCCACACTCCCGAACCCTCCGCTCGACGATCCTTCCAGAATACCAGAAACCGACCCCCTACGGCAACCACCTGAACATATTCCCACGGACGAGCCGAATCCGAAGTCAGACGCTGCTGCGGGCCGGATAGCGCTGTGTCCTTCAGCAACTGCATCACCAGCACTGGTAGCGCGCTATCGCCTACACGCTCGGTGGTGCCGAACACCGCCAACGACCACTCCCCCGATTGCACCCCCGATTGTATCTGTATCTCCGCCGGCAAAACCGGCTGCCACGGATCGTAGGAAAGGCGGATATCGCCCGATTGACTGCCCGATTGACTGCGGGCTGGCGAAGCCGCAACCAGGGAAACGATGGCAAAGGCCACAGCAAGGAAGCATGAGCTGAGTCTCATGGATGAACCTAAATAGTGGTACGTAGGAAGGAAATGTATGGCTGGCAAGAACGCAGCGGCTGCAATCCACCACCCAACCCAAGCGCAGAGTTTAAGTAGGCGTTGCGAAGATAGTGCCGGATTGCGCCGAAGGCAAGGGCAGAGAACCGGTACCCACACAACAAAAGAAGCATCATCCCGCATTTTTTCCCTTGCTCAAGGCCGGAAGTCGGCATATCATTGCAGCCGTTTCCCTATCTCCCGTTTTTGCAACCGATCCAACCGAAACTATCGAGAGTAAGCAGTTACCCGTTACAAGCCACGTTGGCAGCGTACTTCCGGAAACCACAGCTAACATTCCGAGATGACTTGGAGTGTTGCCTGTCACGGTGCTTCGCTTCATATTTGCCAACTTTTCACTTCTACGAATGCCGTAGCCCCCTTTTGCTGGGGTGCTGTTTGGCCGTTGCTTCTGAACAATGGGTGCTGTCTTGACCAATTTCCGACGAACCTCCGGGTTCCTGTTCATTCTTGCATTGCTGATGCTCCTTGCGGCGGCCGCTCCGGTTGCTGCACAGGACTCCACCGGGCGTGCCTCCACCCCAACCACCGTTACCCCGCGCACCCAAAGCTCTCCGTTCACCGACCCATTCCCCTTTGAAGCCTACCAGCATTACGTTGAGTTCGACTCGGTGGAGAACCTTGTGCGAATCCGCGAAACTCTGTTCGGCCAGCCGATTGGCCAGCCACTGACTCTGACGCTGGATCAATACATTGCCGAACGCCAAAAATCGCTGGAACGCCAGATGTGGGATCAGCGGCTGAAACGCTACTCGGTGGATAGCGCGGCATTAGCCAGCGCAAAATCCCCCGACACCACCGCAAAGGAGAAAGACCTTGCCGACATTGTTGGATTGCCGAAGGAGATCAAAATTCCAATCCCGCAAAACCCACTGTTTTCCATTTTTGGCGAGCCTACCGTCAGCATCAATGTGAACGGCAGCGTGAACGTGAGCGCGGGGTGGCAATGGGACAACAACAACCTTACCAGCATCAACGCGCTGGGGACAACGCAGTCGGCCCCGTTCTTCAATCAGAACATCCAGGTGGCGGTTAGCGGGAAGGTTGGCGATAAGCTGAAACTGAACGCAGATTTCGACACACAACGCGCGCTGGATATCGAGAACCAGTTGAAGATCAGTTTTGGCGGCGGCCCGGCAAGCGACGACGACATCATCCAGTCGGTGGAAGCGGGGAACGTCAGTTTGCAAACGCCAAGCCAATTGGTGGGAAGCGCGCAAGCACTGTTTGGGGTGAAATCCAGCTTCAAGTTTGGGAAGCTGTTCCTGACTGCACTGGCATCGCAGAAACGGGGCGAACGGAAAACCGTCAGCGTCAGTGGTGGCTCGGTGAAAACCAAAATATCGCTGAAGCCCTACGACTACGCCCCCAACCACTTCTGGTTAGACACCGCCTACCGGAATTTCTACGACCGCTACTACGCCAACCAGCCGCCAGCCGCAACGCCAGATATGGCCCCCTGGAACATGACCGACATCGAAGTCTATGAGCAGGTAAAGGATGGCTCAATCCCCTCACAGTTCAAAGCAATCGCCTACGCCGATCTTCCCCCGGTTGGCCCAAGCGGGCGGTACGATGCTGCATTCCGGCAACTGAGCGCAAACACGGTTTCCGGCGAAGTTCAGCCGGCATCGTTTATCAAGCTGGAGCAAGGGAGGCATTTTGAGTACGACCGCCAGCTTGGCACACTCACCATCAAGACTCTGCAGCGGGATAAAATCTACGCCGTGGCATTCAAGACCAGCGGGCGCGGAACCTACGGTGAGTTCAGCAACACCCGCGGCGACTCCACCGAGGTTGGCGTGCTTCGGCTGATTTACGTGAGCAACCTTCAGCCAGGCTTCAAAACCTTGTGGACGCGGCAGATGAAGAACATCTACCAACTGCAAGGGGTGCGGAACATTGACTTGGGGAACTCCACCATCACCATCAGCTACGGCGTTCCCCCCGACACCAACGAAGTCCTGAAAGTCAGTGGCAATCCACGGCTGGTTGAAGTGCTGGGCGTGGACCGCACCAACAGCTCCAACCAATCGGTCCCCGATGGCGAGTTCGACATCCGCACGCCTTACTTCTTTGATCCAGTACGGGGTGAGATCACCTTCCCCAGCACCGAGCCGTTCCGCAAAGGGCTGCGCGAATCGCCGAAGCTGGCGGGGAATGCCGAGCAGTTCGTCATCAACTCCATCTATGACCAAACCCGCGAGGAAGCCCAGCAGCAGGACACCCGCGTTGGCCGCTACACGATTGGCGGCGAGATTGCCGGAAGCGGCGGCAACAAAATCAACCTGGGGGTGATTAACCTTGCCCGCAACTCCATCAAGGTTTCGGCCAACGGCGAGATGCTGACCGAAGGGCTGGATTACCGCGTGGATGAAGTCTTCGGCGAAGTCACGCTTCTTTCCCCAAAAGCCAACAGTGCCACCGGGAATATCCAAGTGGAGTTCGAGCAGAACGACTTCTTCACCATTGCCCAAAAAACCTTGCTTGGGCTGCGGGCCGATTATGACCTGCTGAACAAGCGGAATATCAAGTCCAAGCTGGGGATGACGATGATGCAGTACAGCCAATCGCTCCCCACCAACAAAGTGCAGATTTACAGCGGCGAAGAACCGGTCACCAACCTTGCCGTTGGCTTCGATGGCTGGGTGGATTTCCGCGCTCCGTTCCTCACCAAAGCCATTGACGCGCTCCCCTTTTTCAGCACCACCGAGGCCTCGAACATCAAAATTGGTGGCGAGATTGCCGCAATCATCAGCAACCCAAACAACAAGGAAAGTTTGGTGCAAAGCGATGCCGGAAAAGGGGCCGCCTACATTGACGATTTTGAATCGGGAGCAAAGCGGCAGATTCAGCTTGGGATCAACTACACCCTGTGGCATCACTCCAGCGCGCCGCTGGACCCGCAGCTTGGCCCCGACGACACCGCCCGCGTGGCGAACCGCTCCCTGTTCTACTGGTACAACCGCCAGCCGGCCAACGAGGATGTGAAGAACATCTGGCCGAACCGCGACGTTGGGACCTACTCCCAAAAAGCCTCCATTCTGGATGTGGTGATCGAGCCAGATTCCCGCGGCATCTACAACCCAAATTTGAACTACGAGAACAACGTCCCGCGCGACAAAGCCTGGGGCGGCATGATGCGAAGCCTCTCCTTTTTCACCACCAACTTGAACGAGGAGAACATTGACTACATCGAGATTACTCTGCGCGCCGATGAGTTCGACCCGAACAACACCGAAGTCTATCTGGATTTGGGGCAGATCAGCGAAGACGTGATCCCCAATTTGGATCTGGACACCGAAGACGGCGCGACCGCAAACAACACACAGCAAGATGACGTGTTGAACGAAGGGGAAGACATCGGCATTGACCGGCTGAACGACGAGGGGGAACGCGCCAAGTTCGACGGAAACGAAACCGACCCCGCACGCGACAATTTCCAGTTCGACAAGTACGGCAGCAATTTTTGGGAAGACTACCGCAGGGTGAACGGCTTGGAGGGAAACCAGGGGCGCGAAAGCGGGCCGTTCCCCGATGCCGAGGACCTGAACGGCAACAAAAGTTTGGATCTTGACAACAGCTATTTTCGCTACAAGATCAACCTGGACAACGACGCGACCCGAAACCCACAAATCGTTGGCGGCGGCGATAATCCGAACGGGTGGCGGCAATACCGAATCCCGCTCCGCACCGGATTCCAGAAAATTGGGAACCCGTCGTTCAGCAACGTCCAGTTTGCGCGAGTGATTGTCAAAAGCCCATCGCGGGCAAGGATTCGGTTTGCGGAGTTCAACATGGTGGGAAGCGACTGGCGCAACGCCGACATCGCCATTGGCGACAGCACCCGCGACCCCAAACTGGATGTCTCCTTTGTGAACCTTGAAGACAACAGCGGCCCCCCCGATTTCTACACCGTCCCCCCCGGCGTGGATCGCGAGCGTGAGTACAGCACCGACATTCTGAAGAACGAGCAGTCGTTGGCCGTGCGGGTGCAAGATTTGGAGCGTGGGGAATCGCGCTCGGCAGTGCGGGTGCGGCCGCGCGCGTTCGATATGTTCAACTACAAAAAAATGCGCTTCTTCTTTCACGGAAGCGGCGACATGGATGCCGAACAAGAACCCGGGCAGCCGGCAAAAGTGGTGGCATTCATCCGGTTTGGCTGGGACAGCACCAACTACTACGAGTACCGCGTGCCGCTGCTTCGCGATTGGCATGAGTACACCGTGGATTTCGGGGACCTTGCGGCAATCAAGCAGCAGGCAGCAACCACCGTTGGCGGGGTGCAGTTCTTCCCCGTCCCCGGGCAGCCAACCGCACAGTTCGCGCTCCGCGGAATGCCCTCGCTGACACGCATCCAATTCATTTCCTTTGGGGTGGAGAATAACGCCTACCCGGGCGCGCTCACAACCACGATGTGGGTGGATGAGCTTCGGGCGGTGGAGGCCGAGGACGAAACCGATTGGGCCGCCACATTCCAAGCCAACACCAAGCTGGCCGACTTGGGAACCGTGAACTACAACTTCAGCCGCACCAACCCGAACTTCCACCGGTTGGAGGATCGTTTCGGCAACCGCGTGGAGGCCACAAACCACGCAACCAACATCAGCCTTGCCTTCGATAAATTCATGCCGACGGCACTGAAAGGGACCACACTACCGTTCACCTACAACCACGTTGAGAAGATTGAGAAGCCGCGCTACGTCAGCGAATCGGATGTTGAGGTGGAAGCCGCTGCCGAGCGGATCGTCAGCGATGGCGGGGCCGACCCCGCCGCCGCGCAACGCCGCGCCGATAGCTTGCGAACCGCCACCCAAACGTTGGTTGTGCAGGATGCTTTCAGCTTCGCCAACGTAGCTCCAAAATTCCCGGGAACGGCGTGGTACGTGCGCGACATCTTCAATCGTTTCCAATTCGGCTACGACTACAACCAAACCCGCAGCCGCAGCCCGCTGATTGAGCAGCGATTCGAGTGGCAATGGAAATTCCGTGGGCAGTACAGCACCAGCATCCCGCAGAACTTCGACGTGAAGCCACTGACCTTCCTGGGTGATGTTCCGGTGCTCAGTTTCTTCAAAGATTACAAGATCAACATGCTCCCCACCAGCCTCACGTTCAAAACGGACGTGACGCGCGGGCGCACCACCGAGCAACTGCGTGGGCTGGAAAGCCCAAGCCCAGTGATTCGGGAGTTCGGGACCTTCCGGAACGCAAACTTCCGCTGGCCGATGACCGACAACGGGTTGCTGAACATCAGCACCGAGTACAACCTGGATGTGTACGGCTCACTTACCGATGTTGAGCTTGGCACCGACGGCAAACAACGCACCGGCGGGGAAATCGCCAGCGACCTGTTTTTCAACGATGGACGGCTGTTCAATTTTGGGCGAGATTATGAGATGAAGCAGGTGTTCAACTTCAACGGCCGCCCGCGCATCCCCTACCTGAACACCGCACGCTACAAGGTGGAGTACGGGTGGCAAGATCAACTGAACCCAACCATCACCACCGGCAGCTTCACCAAGCGCGCCAACTGGAACAGCCAAGCCACGCTTGGCCTGGAGTTTCCGCTGAAGCAGATTGGCAACACCCTGTGGGGCGCGCCCCCCAACGGCCTGCCCGACACCGCCAGCGAAAGCACAATCGCAAGCGTGCTGCGCTACCTGATAAAAATTCCATTTTTGGAGTTCGACCGCCTGACGATCACCTACAGCCAAAACAACAGCAGTAAGAACGATGGCGTGTTGGGGGCAACCGGTATCTCCAATTTCTGGGGCCGCTCCCTTTTCCTCCGTTCCGAGTCGCCAAATTTTGGCCCGGGAACCGCCTACCAGCTTGGCCTAACCGACGACCCACACTCCAAACTGAACTTTGGATTGAAGTCCGCCTTCCCGTTCATCAGCGTGGAGAAGGAGGCGGGATTGCGCGCACCAAATATCTACGTGCAAGATCAGTTCACGCAGGAAAACAACCTTCAGGGGAGCACGTCGCGGACGTTGTGGCCGGGGGCATCGCTGAACCTGAACTGGAACACCAAATGGGGCTTGAACCAGAACACCACCATCACCACCGACGGTGATGGAATCGTGACACAGGGGGATGTGCTTTCCACGTTCAACCGCTCGCGCAGCTACCTCAGCTTGCCCGATTGGCTCATCTTCAGCGCGTTCGATAACGACATCGAGGGGGTTGTGGATGAGTACGCACGGCGGAAAGGTGAGCTTCCGGTTCCGCAGCTTCCGGCAAACCCAACCGGGGCCGACTCCATCGCCTACGGCCAAGCCACCGTGGCCTACAACAAGCAGCTCACCTCCATCCTTTCCGAGACGTTCGAGCAACAGCTGGAGGCGTTGAACTGGCTGCCGGGGAACATCGGGAAATATCTGCCCCGCGTTAACTGGCAGTTCACCTGGAACGGACTGGAGAAATTGCCGTTCTTTGATGGCTGGTTAGCAAGCGCGTCGTTCCGGCACACCTACACCGGAAAATTCACCTACAACTACCGTGTAACCCCGGATGGTGAAATTCCCGAAACACAAACCGTCACGCGGGGATTTTCGCCGCTGGCGCAGTTGAACCTGACCGGAAAAGATGACGTGTTTGGCGGAAGCGCGACCGGCTCAATCAGCTACAACACCACCACCGATTTTGTGCTGGTGACGGCTGCCCGCTCGGAAATCAGCAAGGAAGTGAAGAACGAGGCGACGATGCAACTCAACTACCGCAAACGCGGCTTCAGCTTCCCGCTGTTCGGCTTGAAATTGCAGAACGAAATTGAGTTCCAAACCAATTTCAGCTACTCGCGGAATAACCGCAAGCG
Source organism: Chlorobiota bacterium (assembly GCA_016788565.1). Classification (GTDB taxonomy): domain Bacteria; phylum Bacteroidota; class Ignavibacteria; order OLB7; family OLB7; genus OLB7. The sequence continues at coordinate 116,978 of JAEUSP010000088.1, forward strand.
GTTCAACCTCACCGACTTCAAGCCGGAAGGGAACAACAACGGCTCCACAAAAATTAGCTTCCGCCCAAGCGTTCGTTACTCCATCAGCAATGCGGTGGATGGGCTGGCATTTATCAGCTACGACGCAACAATTCCCGACGACGAAGGCTCGCGCGAGATTAGCCGAAGCACCACAAAAGTGGGAATTGAAATTCGGCTAAGAATTTCCGGCGGGCGATAAATCGGTGAGTAAAAAAATAATTAGGGAGAGAGGAGAGCAACAAGGCCGAAGCAGAAATGCTTCGGCCTTGTGAATTTTGTGGAGAGCCTATCTGCTGATTTTTCAAGCTACCCGATATTCGGCCCAAAACGCCGCAACCACTCTACCATGAAGTTTTTTCGGAATTTTTCACCAGGGGCAATTGTCAGCGCTGTTTGGCGTAGTTGGCGGTAGCGGCGAGCAAGGTTGTTTGATGGTGCGGCATTGTATTCGGCAGCAAGCAGCATCAGCCGGATAAACTGATAATTCATGGTGACAGCAATATCATGCAAAGAACGGCTCTTCATTGCGTTGGCAATCACCCGCAGCCCCTCAACGTCGCCAATTCGGTAAAAATACTTGGCTTTGATTCGTAGCAATGGTGGCAGAAATGGAGAATTTGGCTCAAGGTATCGCTCCATCTCAACCATAGCCTCCATAATTTCACGTGGGTTCCCAAGCTCCGGCTGATACAACCGATACCGTGCCTCATACACCCGTGCCGAAGCCAACTGGTACTCCAACCCTTTTTGCTGATTATGCTGGATTAATTCGTTCAATAATGGTGGGATTAATTCCAGTTGGTGGTTAGAAAAAAGAACGGCCATCCGCATCGTCATCCTTCGATGATATTGCACTGGGTTATCGCGTATCGCATCATCTACTTCGGCGAAGCAAGCGGCAGCCGTTTCCAAATCATCTTCATTTAATGCCTTCATGCCAGTAAAATAGACTTGGTATTTTTTTTCTTGTTCGGCGGTAATTGCTGCATCGCTCATAAAAAAATACCCTTTGTCGGCAATGCACAAAAAAACTTCGGCTCGCTGATTCCAGCAATCCATCATTTTCCCCCAATCGTCGTGCAGGCGGTGATATTCCACTTCCACCGATAGCTTCATATACTCCAACATCTGCTGGTGTTCGCGAAGGAACCACAAACCACGTAGCTGTTCAATTTCTGCTTGCCATTCGGCCAATTCTTCTGGGGTTCGTTTTGTGCGCAAATCGCGGTACATGGTGCTCCGCAGGAAATTCATGTATCCATGCAGCACAACGCCGGCAAGTTGGTTAGCATCTTGTTCCCGAGTATTCAATGCCGCAGCTTCTGGGGAGGTGATTTTATGAAGAATACGGAGATAGAGTGAGTGATTCTGAGCAACAAATAATTCATCGTGAAAACCGCTGCGAAGCTCGGCGATATTGTGGCGCAGCAGCTGCTCGGCATCCTGCCAACGCCCATGCTGGTGCAACGCACGCGCCTGGTAGTACCGCAATTCCGTTGGCGACAACTCCACCGCAACGGTTGCCCCCAACGCTTGCGCCTGAACCTGATGCAGTTTTTTCCCCAAGCTGTCGTTCAGCCGCATCAGCGCGGTGTAGGCTTTGCGGAACTCGGCGGGGGTGTGGCTGTTTCCGTACAAACGCACCACGGCCTGGCGATGCTCGAACGGAATGCCCTCGGTAATAAGCCGAAAGTAGTACTCAAACAACTGATGTTGTTTGGATCCATCTGCTAATCCCCCCTCTGCTTGCTGACGTTGGTCGGGGGTTAGGGCAAGCAACAACTGAATGACTGAGTGCGGAGACATAAGGCTGTGCTGTTTGGGAACCTAAGGTTGCGTAGCTACGCGAAAGTATCAAAATGCTGATTTCAATACGCCAGCAATCTGCTTTTCTTCGCAACGAAAAATCCTGGGTAGCCTGGGATTTTATCAGCATGAAACCTACACAGCCATTTTTTGGAGGTACCGATGACAACGCATGACGCAGGATGGAGCAGAAAAAACAAAGGATTGCTGGCCATTGCACTGGTGGCAGCCTTGATGCTGCTGGGCCCAACGATTGCCGCATCGCAACCGATTGCAAAAGCAGTACTGACCCTGGGAAACAACCAAACAGGGAAAGTGCTGGAGTATCAATCGGGGAAACGGTCGGGAGATGGTGGCATACGCTACGAAGCAAAAATTGATGGCAACAGACGGGTTGTGACCTACCGGGCACTTCCCAACGAAAAAGCGTTGGTGGTAAGCATTGACGACGGCGCTGGCGGTGCAGCAATGAAGTATAAACTGCGCGCCATTCCCGATGCAGGGGCCACCGATGCCGCGTTTACCTACCAGAAAATTGAGTGGATAATCGAAGCTGCGGGGCAAATTATTGCCCAAACAACCACCGATAAAAACGACAAGGAGGTATTGATACGGCTCAATAAAGGGGCGCGATATGATGCCTACTCCATGGATGTTCTTCTGCATCTTCCCAGCGAAGTGGCCGGGCTTGACCCTGCGGGGAATCAACCCGGAATTGAGGCGCAAGGGTTGTTTGGTAAAATTCTAAAATGGCTTGGCGGGTTGCTGACCGGCGGCGCAAAATGGGAGCGGGATTGCCAGAAGACAACGGAGAAGTTTTGCCAGTGCTCGGCAGCCTGCATGCAAGCACCAGGAACACCCCCCGGAGACTGCTCGTGCGCAGACTGCTGCGGAATTTGCTGCAGTGGAAGCTGCACACAAGAGGAACGAGTGGTGAAAAACTGCTCGCAAACCGTCAGCGTGGGGAAGGATTAGGCTGCTAAGAAAATTAAGCTGTGCTACCAAGCCAGCGGTGATTTACACACGCATCACACACAACAGAAGAAGGGTGGAGCCAATTCATGGCTCCACCCTTCTTTGATTTTTTTCGGCATTACCCTCACTGATGGATTGTGGTCAGTGGTCAGTGGTCAGTAGTCAGTGGCAAGAACCAATTCGCAATTCGCAATTCGCAATTCGCCATTCGCAATTCGCAATTCGCCATTCGCAATTCGACATTCGACACTCCCCTCACTCCTCCTCCCCGTCACGCAGCCGCTCCAGCGCGGAGAAATCCTCCAGCGTGGTGACATCGCCACTGATGGTTCCGGTGCTGGCGATTTCGCGGAGCAAGCGGCGCATGATTTTGCCGGAACGGGTTTTGGGAAGCGCGTCGGTAAAACGGATTTCATCCGGCTTGGCGATGTGGCCAATCTCCTTTCCAACATGGTTCCGCAAGGTTTCTTTCAGTTGGTCGCTGGGGGTTTTATCACTTTTCAGGGTAACGAACGCCACCAGTGCGTTCCCCTTCAACTCATCGGGTCGGGCAACCACTGCCGATTCGGCAACGTCGTGGTGGCTTACCAGCGACGACTCAATTTCGGCGGTTCCCAAGCGGTGGCCGGCGACGTTCACCACATCATCCACGCGGCCCATAATCCAGAAATATCCGTCGCGGTCGCGGCGCGCTCCGTCGCCGGTGAAGTACCACCCTTTGTAGTTGCTCCAGTAGGTTTTGCGGTAGCGTTCGTCGTCGCCAAAAATGGTGCGGAGCATGGCGGGCCAAGGGTGTTTCACCACCAAAAATCCCCCTTCGTCCGGCTTGCAGCTTGTGCCATCTTTGCGAACAACATCGGCCATAATTCCGGGGAGAGGAAGCGTTGCCGAACCAGGTTTTGTGGGGGTTGCGCCGGGAAGTGGTGCAATCATAATCCCCCCGGTTTCGGTTTGCCACCACGTGTCCACAATCGGGCAGTTCCCGCCGCCAATCGTCTGCTGGTACCAAATCCACGCTTCTGGGTTGATCGGCTCGCCGACGGTTCCAAGCAGCCGAAGCGAGCCAAGATCATGCTTGCGCGGGTGGCCTTCCCCCCACCGCATAAACGCCCGGATAGCCGTTGGCGCGGTGTAGAAAATACTGACGCGGTGGCGTTCGATAATGTCCCAGAAACGGTCTGGTTCCGGCCAGTTTGGCGCGCCTTCGTACATCAGTGTGGTGATGCCGTTCAGCAGCGGGCCGTAAATTACGTAGCTGTGGCCAGTTACCCAGCCAATATCGGCGGTGCACCAGTAGATGTCGTCGTCGCGGACATCGAACACCATTCGGGTGGTGTAGTGGTTCCAGACCATGCTTCCGCCAAGCGTGTGGAAGATGCCTTTTGGTTTTCCGGTTGAGCCGCTGGTATAAAGGAAGTAGAGTGGGTGCTCGCTATCCAGCGGCACAGCAGCACACCGCCCGGAAACGGACTCCATCATCTGATCCCACCAGTGGTCGCGTCCGGGGTGCATGGCAACCGGCGTTCCGGTGCGGCGAAGCACCACAACGTGCTTCACCATTGGGCATTCCGGCATTGCGCGATCCACGGCATCTTTCAGCTTCACTTCTGTTCCGCGCCGCCAGGCGGCATCTTGGGTGACGATCAGTTTGGCGTTGCTGTCGTTCATCCGGTCGCGAAGGGCCTCGGCACTGAAGCCACCAAACACCACATTGTGGGCCGCGCCAATCCGTGTGCAGGCCAGCATTGCGATTGCCGATTCGGGGACCATCCCCATGTAAATCCCAACGGTATCGCCGGACCTCACACCAAGCGACAGCAGAACGTTCGCAAACTTCTGGACTTCGTGATGAAGCTGGCCGTAGGTAAGCGTCCGCTGCTCGCCCGGCTCCCCTTCCCAGATGATTGCCGCTTTTGTTTTGCGCCAACCCTCCACATGCCGATCAAGGCAGTTGTAGCTCATGTTGGTTTTTCCGCCAACGAACCATTTGGCGAACGGGGCCTTCCACTGCAACAGTTTCCGCCAGGGTTTGTGCCAGTGGAGTTCGTTGGCAACGTCGCTCCAAAATCCCTCTGGGTCTTCCTCGGCACGTTTCCGCAGTTTCTTGTATTCCCGCAGCGATTTCACCCTTGCCACGCTGCTGAACTGCTCCGGCGGCGGGAACAACCGCGACTCGTGCAAAACGCTGGTGATGGATTGTTCGTCCGGCGCAGCCGCAGCAGTTGCCGCAGCAGCCTTGCGGGAAGATTTTTTTGGAGAAGCCTGTTTTGAGGAAGATTGTTTTTGGGAAGCCTGTGTTTTTTTCATCGGCGGAATTGGCGTTGCGGTACGGAAGCGGATTGTTGTTTGCCGGAAAGATAACGGGAGCAGAGGAACGGAGGCAAGGGGGGAACAAAATTGAGCGCGTATAAGACCACCCCGAATGGGCATCCTACTCTAAATCCGGGGCAAAGTCTTGGGAGCAAGCACTACATTTTTTCCGGTAGTTGCGCTTCCACCTCAGTAATCATCAGAGCCGCAGAAATTTTTAACGCACGAGCTAACCGAAGGATAGTACCGAGGCTGGGTTCTCGCAATCCACGTTCCAGTTCGGAGATGAAGACCCGACTCATACCAATGGACCAGGCGAGTTGTTCTTGTGTGAGAGAACGAGCAAGGCGATAGAAGCGGAGTCGTTGTCCGAAGGCAATATCAGGCGAGCGATCATGTCCACTCGGTCGTGTTGTGGGTCGCCGTACTTTCCGCATGGGAAAAGGTAGTGGCGATGGTATACTCGGCGCAAATTGGTTTGCGAAACTCTACTCAGCTATGTGTGCTATGGATTCCCGCTTTCGCGGGAATGACAGCGCGGGTTTTGTCGCAAACCACTTTCGTGAGAGTATAAAAGAGTTCTTATACGGGATGCTTTACATTGATAATTTGGTGATGAAGAGTTTTTTCGGTGAGTAGGGTGAGAAGTTTTGCTTGCAAGATTGTCTTTCTTAGCAGCGCACCATCGCGTAAGTTCCTGCAGAGCGACAATCACTTTTCAATGATGAACCAATGACTACCCAACGTGCCATCTTGTTCCTTCTCCTGCTTGCCGCGCCAAGCCTACTTGCCATTGCCCAACCAGTCATTGAACCCATCACCCAAAACCCCAACGCTGTGCTGCTAAGAAGAATCTGGACTGTTACTGGCAGCGATGGGGATTATGTGGGTACTGGCTGTGGACCCGTGGGGGATATTAACGGGGACTCGATTACCGATTTCGCCGTGTACTATGGCAAATCTGTTGAGTGGCGAGTGTTTCTGGGAGGATCGCCCGCACCAACAACCGAACCAATCTGGAAACGGAAAACGGATATTGGCCTGACAACCCCTGTCTATGGTGACTTCTATGGAAACGGTAGCTATTTGGTTGGCTTTGGTGATATGCTCCGTATCAATCAAGGTGCTGCAGGTTCGGCTCAAGTTCGATTTTTTGCTGTGAAGAATGGAAGTTTAGAGGATTCAGCATCTATGATTTTAGACCCTTATGCGCAGAGCAAGTACTTGGTTGGTCCGAATATGGTTGTAGGAATCAATCTTGACGGTCAGGTCGGTGATGAATTAATTATTGCCCATCGAGGATTACGGAAGGTAGATTCGGTAACGTACACCCCAGAGATATGGTTCTACCGAGGGGGGGCTGGTTTTCAGGTGGATACTCCGAGCTACATCGTCTATGACACCGAACCGACGCGAAGCAGCAGTTCCTACACGGCCCAAGTGGTTGATCTTGACGGGGACCGACACTTCGATCTGGTGACGGTGGGGCAATATGCCGAAGGCTACAAACTTAAACTCTGGTTCGGCACCGAGACTTCTCCCTGGACCTGGACGATACCTGATCGGGAGATTACCTTGACGACGGATATTGGTATCAACTTCCGGCCACCCATCATGGATTTTGATGGCGATCAGATCCCTGACATTGCCGGAACATCAGGCATTCAATCTTCAAGAGGCGCGTACTTGTATCTCTCACGATCAGGAAAATCCCCTCGCGATCGTAGCTTCCGATTAGAAGATGCTGATCGGATCTTTCTTAACCAACAGTATTATGTCGTCAAAACCACAGGCTATTTCAACGATAGTCTGCGGCGTGCGGCAATGCTGCGATTACAATCAAGTGAACATGGGAATACGTTGATGACGCTATTCTCTGGCAGCCCGGTCGGACCAAATAGTACCTATGACGCATTCTATACTTCATCATTAGATGGATTGTCAGGAGGGTCCGTCGAGGGAGTGACAGGAATCCTTGATTGCAATGGGGACGGTTGGGAGGACATGGTAAGCAGCGCATTTGATTGGCCGGGAAACAACTCTGGCATTGCCGTAATCCTTGCCGGAGGTCCCTACATCCCGTTAGATCAACCGACCGTTGGCGTTCGCACCGAGCCGATGGCTGACCACCAACGAGGATTGTACCTCTGGCCAAACCCTGCCACCACCGAACTGAACATTGCTTGGCGGGGCGACCTTTCAAGTATGCCGACCCGGATGGCAGTTCACGATGTGAGCGGGAAGCTGGTTGCTGAAAGTGAGTTACGGCCCGAGCTTGGTTCGGCACGCTGGGCGACCGATGGAGTTGCTTCGGGGAGATACTTGCTGACGGTGTATGATCGTTCGGGGAAGGTGTTGGCTTCGACTTCGGTGGTGGTGCAGAAGTGAGACTTCCTAGTTCGGTGGCTCCTGCCTGCCCTCACCCCCCGCCCTCTCCCAATCGGGTAGAGGTGCTGGTTGCCTCACATTGGTCGGGTGGGAGAGGGAGCCAAAGCCGGGGAGAAGAGCAGGGCTTGATTCGGTGGCTCCACTCATACTTCGACGGGGCTCAGCATGAGCGGAGGGCTGGATCAGTGGCAATGTGGCCGGGGTTTGCCTCCCCTTTCCCACCAATCTTGGGGGGACGCGAAGCCCTTCAGGGCGAAGCAGGGGGGCGCGGGTTCGGTGGCTCCGCTCATACTTCGACGGAGCTCAGCATGAGCGGAGGGCTGGATTCGGTGAATACTCCGATTCTTCATTTGGCATTCGACATTCGGCATTCGACACTTCGATCAATCCAAGCCACCGTTCGCGGTGGCATCCTCAATACTCTTTCATGGAGAAAATACCATGACGACGTTCACTGTTTCGTACCGCCGTCGGCACAACTGGCCGACATGCCTCACCACACTCCTGTTCCTTCTGGCTGGAAGCCAGTGCTATGCCCAGTTGCCGGCTTTTCCATCTCCGTTTAACGGCCAATCATGGGGTCAGCAACTCCTCTTCTATCCCTCCGATTCGGTTGAGTTTTCCTATTGGCCAACTCGATTCGGCCACCACAGCGGCGGCGAAGGTGATACTATCCTAGAGTTCCCAGATCGCCCATTCGGGGGGGTAACAGTCATGCAGTACAACCCCAACAACACCCCTGCCGGAACCGTTGTCTTCTCTGGGATACAGTGCCCCAATGGCAATTGCCCAAACCTTCAAGGAAACACACTCTATCTGGTGATCACTGGCTTTTTGGGCGAAACCATTGTAGCCAATCCAGAAGTTGCCGATTCCACACGACTGCTCAAACTGGTTGTTGATGATTCCTCAACTGTGCCAACAACCAGCCAGACCTTCTACGTTCGCAAACGGGATGCAATGGGGGATATTGGTCTGAAGTGGAATAGTTTTCGGGAGATAGCCTACCCGGTAACAGTCGCCCACTCTGGGCGCAGCCGTCTTGAGATTCGTGGTGTGTGGTTGGGGGCGGATGAGGGCCTTTCGGTGTACTCGGTTGGATTGCGTGATTCCTTAGCGCAGTTAGTCTTGGGGCAGGATCATCGCTGCCGTGCATGGCGCCGGGAGTATCTATCGGCATTACCCAAGCCGATCAGAAGTATGCCGTTGTCGGAGTATCGAAGCCAGTGTGAGCAACAGCAGCAAGAAGTGAAGGCAGCTCGACCGATGGACTACGCCGCACTACGAATGATGCAGACCACCATAGACCTTTGGCTTTGGCAACAGCAACCGCAGAATCGTCAGTCAGTCGTTAGTAGACCGTAAAGCATCGTGTTCTTGAAAGATGTTGAACCTTTGAAGGATCGAACAACCATGAAAGCTCTTCTTCTCCTCTTCCTCCTCCTGCTTGCCGCACCAAGCACCATCCTCCATGCCCAACCAGTCATAGAACCCATCACCCAAAACCCCAACGCCGTGCTGCTCCGAAGAATTTGGACTATCACCGGCAGCGATGGGGATTACGTTGGACAAGGCTGCGGACCGGTGGGGGATATCAACGGAGACTCGATTTCAGACTTCGCCCTTCATTTCGGTCGTGCAGCAGAGTGGCGTGTCTATTTGGGGGGATTGCCAGCTCCATCAACGAACCCTGTCTGGATATTTAAAGCATCTATTGCCCTACCAACTCCATTCTATGGTGACTTCCTTGGAAATGGTCGTCGGTTTGTTGGCTTCGGAAATTTTATCAACGTTCTTGGTGGTGCAGCACGGTCAGAACAACTGCGATTGTTTGCTGTTACTGATACTGGATTAGCAACATCAGCAAGCTATATCCTTGATTCCTACGCACGTACTCAATATATCATTGGCCCGGATATGGTTGTGGGGATGAATCTTGACGGTCAGGTCGGTGATGAATTAATTATTGCCCATCGAGGATTACGGAAGGTAGATTCGGTAACGTACACCCCGGAGATATGGTTCTATCGAGGGGGAAGTGGATTCCAGGTGGATACTCCAAGCTACATCGTCTATGATACTGAACCGACACGAAGCAGCAGTTCTTACACAGTCCAAGTGGTTGATCTTGACGGGGACCGACACTTCGATCTGGTGACGGTGGGGCAGTATGCCGAAGGCTACAAACTTAAAATCTGGTTTGGCACCGAGACTTCTCCTTGGACGTGGACTACACCTGATCGGGAGATTACTCTCTACAATACGGTCGGCTTATACTATCTCGTTTTCAATGATTATGATGGGGATCACAAACTCGACATTGCTGGCCTCCCTGGACCCGGTACTATCAATCGTGGTATCTACCTCTACCTCTCACGCAATGCTCCAAGTATTCGCGAACGCTCATTCCTGCTCTCCGATGCTCAACGTGCCTTCTCTGAACCGGATGTCTTTCCACAAGCTGTTGGATCACTTAATGATAGTAGCCACATTGTAGCCATGTTCGGTATTCGACGGCCACCACCAGCCCCAACTCTCTCAGCATTTTCTGGAAGTGGTGCTGGCCCCAATGCCTCGTATGATGCGTTGTATAGTGCTCATCTTGACGGGCTTTCTGAAGGGAATGTGTTCACTGCTTCCTTTACTGATTGGGATTACACTGGTGACGGCTGGCGCGATCATCTCACCAGCAATTCGGGGTGGTTTGGCAACAACTCTGGTATTGCAATGATCCTTGCCGGAGGCCCGTACATCCCGTTAGATCAACCGACCGTTGGCGTTCGCACCGAGCCGATAGCTGACCACCAACGCGGGTTGTACCTCTGGCCAAACCCTGCCACCACCGAACTGAACATTGCTTGGCGGGGCGACCTTTCAAGTATGCCGACCCGTATGGCAGTTCACGATGTGAGCGGGAAGCTGGTTGCTGAAAGTGAGTTACGGCCCGAGCTTGGTTCGGCTCGCTGGGCGACCGATGGAGTTGCTTCGGGGAGATACTTGCTGACGGTGTATGATCGGCACGGGAAGGTGTTGGCTTCGATTTCGGTGGTGGTGCGGAACTGAGACTTCCTTGTTCGGTGGCTCCACTCATACTTCGACGGGACTCAGCATGAGCGGAGGGCTGGATTCGGTGAATACTCCGATTCTTCATTTGGCATTCGACATTTGGCATTCGACACTTCGATCAATCCAAGCTACCGTTCGCGGTGGAATCCTCAATACTCTTTCATGGAGAAAAAAACCATGACGACGTTCACCGTTTCGTTTCGCAGTCGGCACATCTGGCCGACATGCCTCACCACACTCCTGTTCCTTCTGGCTGGAAGCCAGTGCTATGCCCAGTTCCTTCGTTCGATGGATGCCACGACACCTCCCTTGAGACCCATGTATGGCGTGGGGAAGGATGAGTTCTACATCGGTGCAACCTTCCAGAAATGGGGCCCCCTGCAACAAACCTCTGGTGGGTCGTGGTATCAAGACTTGTGGAACCATGCCGCATGGATGGGTATCCCGATCGTGCATATTCAGATGAACCAAACAACGATGCAGGAGAACCATCGCTTTTTAGAGAGTACCAATCGTCAATCCGATCAACGAGTACTGCTGACGCTGAAGCCATTGAACGACATGGGTTGGGGGCAAGCCATCGAGTTCTATCCGTTCGATTCGGTGCAAAGTTCACTGTGGCCTACCAAATTCCTCCATCGGCAAGGAGGGGAAGAACTGTACAGCACTGTTGAGCTTGACGAATACCAGCGTCGCAAACGAGAAGTGCACTACACCACTACCAACACCCCGGCGAACGATTCGATTTTGTGGGGAGTGGTGTATGGCTACGACCCAGCCTTGCAGCAGTACCGATGGGTGAAGCCTTGGATGAACCGTTCCTTCTTCAGCAACGACAGCGTTCAGAAAACCAACGCCTTCCTGAAAGACCGCCGCGACCGTGCCGAGGTCCCACAAGACAGCATGAACTACCTTGTCCTGACTGGACATCTGCGCGATCAACAGTTGTTGAATGGGAATGTTCTGGGGACCGAGCCATTACTCCGCATCGACATCGTCTATGAGATTCCCAAATACAAGGATGCCGATGCCTGGGATGGAAATAACAGGGTGATCTACTTCGATGCCACGGGCCGGCAGATTACTGCCGAACAAGATACCGAGTTCGTCTGCCGAAGCTACTTCGTTCGCAAGCAAGACTTGATGGATGCCTCACTCGGTTGGAATGAGTACAAGGAGGTCGCCTTCGCGATGCCGCTGCGCTGGTGTAGCGATGGACTCACCCCTGGCCCAGCTCACGATAACACCACCTCCAAAAGCATTGATGTTCGCGTGCATTGGCTCGGGGTCAATGAGGATGTCTATCTCCGTTCGGTCAGCCTTCGCGATTACCGGAGCCAGATGGCGTTGGGACGTACCAACGAGGCGCGGGCCTTTCGTGCGAACAATATCATGGGGCTACTGAAGCGGATATTCTATGGCTCTACTGCCGCTCTGAATGACCGAGTAGAAACCTATTCGGTGGATTCCCTTCGTCGCTTTGTCATCGGGCTACAATGCGGCGAAGAGCAATACCCGAACGAGTACGGCGGCTATAATGGCATCGCCAAGATGGTGGCCGATAGCTTCAACCTTGCTCGGTGGAAATCTACGCACAGCCAAACGCTGCAAGCCGGCGATAGCCTGATGTTGTTCTCGCACGATCTTGGCCAACGCTCATTTGCCGAAATCACAAGGAACCCACAGACGGGCAGTTATCTCTACATCAACGCGGCCAACGACACGATGGCGCGGTTTCTTGGGCCGAATGGCATTCGTCAAGACACTTTATTCGAGAGTGATGTTCACCAGATCCCCAGCATCCTTGAACACAACGGCGGGCGCGGGCATCTGCCAATCCTTGAGCTAACCACCGAAGGGGTTGAACGCTACAACACTGCATTCCAGCGATTGTTTGTTGGCTACAATCATCCAGGTCAAGCGCAGCTTTATACGAATCGTCGTCGGTACTGGCCTGGTATGATTGGCCGAGATTCCAAAGAGGATATTCACGCTCATGGTATGGCAGCCTGTGCCGAAAGCGCGCGAGATCATGGGCGACGACATATCCCGGTCATCGGAACAACGTTTCTGATTGGCCTTCGTGATAGTTCAACGACCGGTCCGGCGCAATATGACACCATCTACAGCCATATCCCTGAAGCACTGGAACAGTGAATAATTCCTCCTGCTGCCTCGGCTCGCAAGGGTTTTATTGGCAAGACAATCACCAGAACGAGTTGAACTATCAACTTCACGACCGATTTCCGGGCCCCACACGAACCATCACCATCCCGAACTTCTACGTTGGCTGGGGGGACCGCACCAGTGCCATTCGCAGCATCACTCGGTGGCTGAAAATGATTGGCCCGCAGATGATGAAGCTCAAATGGCGCGATGCCTACAGCATCCACCACTGCGTGCGCAATCCGAACCTTACTCACGATACCCTATTCCGCCCGCTACCCGCAAACGAGATCGTCAAAAAAGTCACCAGCAACAAACCGGGCGGCCCGCTGGATGCGCCAGAGCGCACCTTTGTTGAGCTTGGCCTGTTCCAAACCGTTGCCAGCGACACCGCCACCAGCCGCCATAACGACACCAACTACATCTACGTTGTCAACCGCCGCACCTTTGCTCGGCCCGATAGCATCTCGGCAACCTCTACTCGTGGGTAAACAATGGATGCCCTTGCCGACACCCGCACAATCAACCTCCAACTCAATCTTCAGCATCCCGACAGCAGCGGCTACAACCTTGTTCGCGTTCGCGAGATTGCGATTGATTCCTCCGCAATCCCACTATCGGGGCAACTACGCAAGCCCATGGATACGACCCTGGGAACGAAGTCTATTTTAGCATTGACGTTGCCGCCGGGCCGGAGAAGTTTGCTTGAAATGACTTTCGCCGAGTCAGGCCAAGATGTGACCCCGCAATACGGCGACCTTCGATTCAACAACCAACGCAAGTTTCTGTTTGATGGCCGCCGCTGGCACGCGGTGTATCAACGCCGCCCCCAAGCCCGGATTGATGCCCAACCCAACCCGTTCACCGGAACCACCGAACTCCGGTTCAGCATCCCGACACCGGGCTACGCAACGGTTCGTGTGTTCGATCCGGTAGGCCGCATGATTGCCGAAGTCCTTCCGCAGCAATGGATGGAACTTGGCCGCTACGCAGTGGAGTTCGACGCAAGCCAGCTGCAACCAGGAACGTACTTGGTGGAGTTGATGCTTGGCCAACAAAGGGTGGTGGAGAAGATGGTGGTGGTGAGGTAACATCCACATCGTCAAAAAAAATGGAGCCAAACGTTTTCAACAAGCGTTTGGCTCCGGTTGTAAAAGCCCCTGCGCAAACCAAGCGTAACTTCTCCAAAATGGCTGTGTCAAGTCGCCAACGCAGCCAAAGCGATCCGCAAGCCTGTGGAACGGCATCACTAACTTTAGCCCAGCGATCTCCGTTCCCCGCGCAGCTAAACCAGCCGCCGCACACACGCGCACAATGCTTCCGGCTTCGCTACGCATCGAACCAGTATGACCCAGCCGCCGCACACACGCGCACAATGCTGTTTGGCTTCCGCTTAAGGTTTCTTGCAGGTATCGCCCTATCTTATCATCCAAGTTTTCAAGTCTTCTCCGAACAAATTGGTTTGCAGAAATAGACCTCATGGATTCCCGCGTTCGCGGGAATGACAACGATGGGGTTCTCGCCAACCTCTTTCATTGGAGTATCCCTCAAACATCAGCCGCAACGTGGGCGTGCAAACAGCATGGTTGCCAGCGGTGGATTTTTTACCAAGACTTTCCGCAGTCTGTACCCGGAGTTGTTCATGGATCGTCGTTCCTTCCTTACCACGTGGGCGCACAACCGCCTTGCACGCCCTGAAACCGTCTCTGCTGTTCGCCCAATGTCTGGGCTTGAGCCGTTTGTCCCCAGCACGGCGCAGCCCTGGGATGCCATTCGCGTTGGCCACCTGTTGCGGCGCATCACCTTCCTGCCGCGCTGGAGCGACCTTGACGCGCTGATGAAAATGACCCCCAGCGATGCCGTTGATAAACTGTTAGACACCCCCAACGCCCCCCCCCCCCCTTCAATGGCCGACCACTCCACCGAAAGTTTGGAGGGGCTAACTCCAGATTTAGAAAACCAGATTCGGGGGCAGTGGATTGGCGATGCCGGCGCGCTGCGGAACTGGTACATCGGCGTACTGCGCGATGCGGGATTGACCGCTGCCGAGAAAATGGCAGCCTTCTGGAGCGGCCACTTCACCAGTGAGTTCGAGGTTGATTTGGAGTATGTGATTGGCCCGCTGCTCTACCGCCAAAACAAGCTGTTCCGCGACACCGGGCTGGGTGACTTTAAGCAGCTTGCCTTCAACGTCACGCTGGACCCGGCGATGCTGGTCTATCTTGGCGGCGACCTGAACCGCGCCGGCGCGCCGAACGAAAACTACGGGCGCGAGCTGATGGAGCTGTTCACCATGGGCATTGGCCACTACACCGAAGGGGATGTGAAAGAAGCCGCACGGATACTCACCGGTTGGCGCGTTTCGCAGTTCACCGACCAGTTCATCCCCCCCACCGGATTGTTCACCAGCTACTTCGAGGCCAAGAACCACGACATCAACGCCAAGCAGTTCATGGGGGTCTCCTTCCCCGCACGCGACAGCACCACCAACACCGAGCATATCGTCCGGCAGGAAGAGATTGCTAAGCTGATTGAGACGATCTTCCAGAAACGCCCGCGTGAGGTTGCCCGGTTCATCTGCCGAAAACTCTACACCTTTTTCGTTTATAGCAACCCTGCCAAAACGGACGCTGCGGTGATTGAAGCAATGGCCGACATCTTCGTGCAAAACAACTTCAACATCAAGCCGGTGATGGCCGCGCTGCTGAAAAGCGCGCATTTCTACGACAACGCCAACATCGGCGCGCAGATTAAAACGCCGATGGAGTTCGAGGTTGGGCTTGCGCGGCAACTTGGCGCGACCGGAAGCCTGTACGGTGAGATGCGTGCAATGGGCCAGGACCTGTTCGATCCGCCAAACGTTAGCGGCTGGCCCGGCTACCGCGATTGGATCACCACCACCACCTATCCCGTCAGGGCCGATGCAGCCCGCCGCGTGATTGGGGCGATGGATGACAACGCAGTGCTGACCTTCATCAAGCAATTCCCGCAGTACGACGACGTGAACGAACTGGTGAAATCGCTTGGCGCGCTGCTGCTGCCACGCCCGCTTTCTGCGGGGCGAAAAGGGATTTTTGTGAAGAAATTAGTTGGCGGCGCGCCCGATTACGAATGGGCAGGGATTGTAGAAAACAGCCCCTCCACCGCTGCACGAAACATGAAAGACTTGATGCAGACAATAGCGGAGTTGCCGGATTTTCAGTTGTGTTAAAGTCAGTTGTCCGTGGTCAGTGGTCAGTGGTCAGTGGCAAGGAGTCTGATTCCCGACAAAAGTCATTGGTCATCAGTCATTAGTCATTAGTAAGAGGTCTGATTCCCGACAACTGACCACGGACAACTGATTCCCGATCCCCAACAACTGACAACTGACCACGGACAACTGACAACTGACAACCTCTTCCCGATCCCCGACTCCCGACAACCGACAACCGATTCCCAACTACCATGAAACGCCGTTCCTTTCTGAAGACTGCTGCTGCCGCAACCGCCGCCACCCCGTTCATGTTGGGGGGATTGCCGGTGCGGGCAAACACCTCGCTTGCTGGGCTTGCGCAAATGCCACCGGACAACGACCGCATCATGGTGGTAATTCAGTTGTTCGGCGGCAACGACGGGCTGAACACCATGCCCCCCTGCCTTGATGATGAGTACTACCGCATCCGCCCGGCATTGGCGGTTGCAAAGGACAAAGCCTGGAACAACATCGGCGACATCTACCTTCACCCCGCACTGGCAACCGGATCGCAAGGGGGATTGGGGCGGATGTTGGAGGTTGGGACCCTGGCGATTGTGCAAGGGGTGGGCTATCCAAACCCCAATTTGTCGCACTTCCGCTCAACCGATATTTGGCTCAGCGGCATCAACGACTCCAGCCCCGATACCCGTTTGGATACCGGGTGGGTTGGGCGCTATCTGGAGCAACGCTATCCCGACTTCCCCGCCTCGCTTCCTCCCGACCCGCTGGCCATTCAGTTCGGCGGTTTTTCGCTGGCGTTGATTAGCTCCAAGGGGCGGATGGGGATTGAGGTGATTGATCCCACACAACTGCAAGGGGTGGCCTCGCAGCTTGACGAGCTTGATCCCGACAGCGCGAACACCAGCTACAGCCTGGAATATGAGTTCGTTGCCGACATCGCTAACCGCTCGAACAAATACGCCCAAGCGGTGCGCGATGCCTACAACAGCGGCAAAGCCAAACTGCAAGCCACCTATGCCGACGACAGCCTTTCGCAGCAGATGGCCTCGGTGGCAGCGCTGATTGCTGGCGGATTGAAAACAAAAGTCTATGTGGTTTCGATGGGGGGATTCGATACGCACGTCTCGCAGCAGATTGCTGTGGGGGATGAGTATCTGGGGCTTCATCCAACGCTTCTCAGCCGGATTGGTGACTCGGTGGCGCAATTCATGTTCGACATGACGCGGCTGGGATTGGCCGACCGCGTGGTCGGGATGACGATCAGCGAGTTTGGGCGGCGGCCTTACGAGAACGGAAGCCGCGGAACCGACCACGGCGCGGCTTCGGTGCAGTTTGTGTTTGGCACACAAGTCAACAGCGGCGTGTTTGGCGACCCACCCGACCTGAAGAACCTGAACGCCAACGGCGACCTTCAGTACCAGATTGATTACCGCGCAGTCTATGCCGAAATTCTTACCGATTGGTTTGGGCTGACCATGCCCGAAATGCGCACCGTGCTGCAAGATGACACGGTGATTCCGCTGGACATTCTGCAAGCACAAAAAAGCGGAACCGACCGCCGTGCTGAGTATGCCGAACGGAGCTTCAGCATTGCGGGGGCATATCCAAACCCGTTCAGGGGAACCACTACGTTGGAGATCAGCCTGGACCGCACGGCAAACGTGCAGTTGGATGTGACGACGATGGCCGGCCAGCGGGTGGCAACGTTGCTGAACCGCCAAATGACCCCGGGCAGCTACCGAATCCCACTTTCCGAATCGCTACCAGCCGGAACCTACCTTTGCACCCTCCGCGACGGCCAACGGATGGCAACGCAGGTGGTGCAATGTGTGCGGTGAGTTATGCTTCAGAGCAACGTGGCTTGCAAATTCCGAGGCATGAGCGGCGTTATCGAATAGCATCCCCGCTCATGCTGAGCCCCGTCGAAGTATGAGCGGAGCCACTGAATGTCCCCCGCTCATACTGAGTACAGATCGCGTCGAAGCATCGAACGATCCAATGCCTGCAGCGACCAAATAATCTTCATCTGTCCAGTTGGCGAAGCACTTGTTGGCGAGCTTCTTCTTGTGAGACTACTCTTCCATTGATGATATCTTCATCGGCAGCACGAATAGCTTCAAGGATTTCCAGCCGCTCAATTAATTGGTCATACAATGCAGCATCCAATACTACAACTGATTTTTTTCCACTTTCATCTATTCGCAAGGGGCGTTGCGTTTGCCGAACTTGATCCATGATTGCATGAAGCCGAGCCTGGAACTCAGACATCGAGCGTGTTTCGGTTGTTATGCGGTTCATCTGTTCACCTGTAAGCTGGTAGCGGCAATTGTGTTCTTTGCCTTATCAATTTTAAGCTACAACTTCTGAGCCTGTACCGCAACAGCGTAGCACATCAATTCTTTCATCGTCTCCTCCCAAAACAGTATCACGGCATCCAAAAACTATGCGCCGATTCCTGTACCAACTGCTCCTTTCGGTGTTGCTGCTTCTGGGAAGCAGTGGCTTGGTTGTTGCCCAATTCCCGGCCCAGTGCGATGCCAACAAAGCGTGCATCGGGAACGCACTGACGGCCCAAGTCACCAGCGGGCGCGCCGCCCAGTATGTGGATGTGGACACCAGCTACCGCCTGGCAGCATTAAGCACCGCGCTGACGTTCGAGGCGTGGCTGAAACCGCAGCCACAACCGGGTATGCGGCAGTTTGTTGGCGGGCTGTGGGGACCGAACAAAGATGACAACGATCAATGGGTGGTCTATATCGAAGGAACCCGCATCTACTTTGAACTGAGTGCCGACGGAACCAAGCTGGAAAGTGCGGACAACACCATCGCCAGCGTTGACGTTCCCGACCTGTATGCTGGCGGTTGGACCCACATTGCAGCGGTGTGGGAAAGCAGCGGCGCAGCCCTGATTTTTGTGAACGGGTTCCAAGCCGCCACCGCAACCAACACGAACTATCCCGTCACCCGGCTCCACCCGGTTGCCAACCGGAACCTGCAAACGCAAATCGGAAGCTGCAATGGCCTGTACGACGATGCCAACCGCTACCGCACTTTTTTGGGGCAGATTGATGAAGTTCGATTGTGGAACCGCGCACTTTCCGCCACCGAAATCCGCTGCCAAAAGGACCTTTCGCTGAACGGCAACGAGAACGGTTTGGTGATGTACTACCGCTGCAATGAATCCCCGAACGTCCAGACGTTGTGCGATGCCACCGGGCACGGGATTACTGGCCGGATGCGAAGCGGCGCACGGTGCGATCCCAGCAACCGCACGGTTCCGTTCAACTTCAGCGTGGCTCCCACCAGTTTCAGCGGAACGATAATCTGCACCGGCGACACCACGTTCACCGTCACCGTCACCGATACCTCCTTCTGTGGTGGGCAAGTGGTGCTGCAAATCGCCGGGCGCGATGCCGGATTGTTCACCGTTACCCCCAACCGCTTGACGTTGCAGCAGAACGCGCCGCAATCGGCCACCGTCAGGATGCGCGCCACCATCACCGGGCAGTTGCAGGCCGAGCTTCGAGTGTTCAACAACAACCGCTGCAACAACATTGCCCGCATCCCCATCAACTTTCTTCGGAAGACAGATTTTGAGTACAGCGAAGGGCAGATTGACCTTGACACGCTGTACGTTGGATGCGTGGAAAAACCGTTTGCCGAGAAACCGCTCACCCTTACGAACATAACCAACCGCCCGCTGAAAATTGACAGCATCCGGCTGCAGGATACCGTCTTCAAATGGTCGCCAGCCGTTGCCGGGCAGAACCTTCCGCTGACGGTTCCGCCGGGGGGAAGCTGGACCATGCTGGTGCGGATGAACGCCGGCGACACCACCCGCACCAACTACGACACGCTCCGCCTGTTCAGCGACGACCGCTGCCCGGGAAGCGGTATCATCCCATTAGTTGGCCACACCCAGGAAGTCCTGCTTCTGCTGAAAGATGACGGAACCAACATTGACTCCATGAGCTTCGGCCCGGTATGCCCTGGCCAGATTAGCGACGTGCGCACCTACCAGTACCGCAGCGGCGTTAGCGACCCCATCGGCATTGACACGATCGAGTTCGACGACGGCTTTTTTGGCCGCCGATTCCGCTTCCCGATTATGCTGCAACCGCAGGAGGCCTACAACCCAACGTTCGTCCGGTTCCGCCCAACCCGCGCCGGGAATTACACCGGTGAGATGCGAGTGAAGACCCGCTACAAAGGCTGCACCATCGTCAAAAAAATCTTCCTGAAAGGGTACGGGATTGATGTGAACTTTGTGTTCAACCAAAGCATCATCGGCTACGGGAACGTGACGATTGGGAAGACCGCAACCCAGGCCGTGACGGTGGAGAACCGTGGCGACCCACGGCGGCTTTCGGCATATCTGAAAATTGGCGATGTGTTCCGCATTGCCGGCGGGCGTTCGCTGAACCTTGCAAAAGGGCGCACCGGAAACGTCACGGTGGAGTTCCGCCCGCGCGAGGCGATCACCTACTACGACACCCTTTGCATTTTTGATGAAGAGTGCTACGGCGTGGTCTGCATTCCAATCAGCGGAACCGGCGTGTTCGATGCCTTGTCGTTCCAGCCGTCATTTCTCTCCATCAGCAATGTTGTTGGATGCCGCTGCGGGGAAGACTCCATCAAGATCACCAACGCCAGCACTGGGCCGCTGACCATCACCTCGGCAACGCTGAACGATGGCACCGGGAAGTACACGAAACTTTCGGGAATGAGCAGCGGGACGTTGCAGCCCGGCGAAAGCACAACCTGGGGAATCCGCTACTGCCCCAACGACCTTACCGACGACCGCGCCGACCAAGCCTTCATTGATGTGAACCTGAGCGACGGGCAGCGATACCAAGTGATGATTCGGGGAACCAGCACCACCCCAAAACTGTACGTCACCCCGCTGACCACCTACGGGTTGGTGGAGGTTGGGACAACAAGAACCGAACGCATTTTGGTGGAGAATATCAGCACTGTTCCGGTGGAGGTGGATACGCTTCAGTTGCCGCCAGGCTACTCCATTGTGGCTTCGTCGCGGCCGTTCCCGGCAACGCTGCAACCGCGCGACTCCATCTTGGTGGATGTGCAGTTTGCCCCCACGCAGGAGGTAGCCTACAACGGCAACGCGCTTGCGCTCAGCAGCAACCCGTGCGCCATTCAGCAAGTTGGAAGTTTGACCGGGCGGGGAATCATCTATCGGTTGGACGTCCCGCTCAGCTTTGTGAATTATGGGTTGGTGAGGCCGTGCGATTGCATCGTCCGCGAAATTCCGCTGCCGAACCAAAGCTCGTTCAAGCCGATCACCGTGGACTCTATCTGGATTGACGGGCGCAACTTGGCCAACGCCATTCCATCGGTTTATTCCTGGCGGAGCAAGCTCACCGGCGGGCGGGCCCTCCCCTACCAGATTCCGCCGAACACCACCGACACGTTGGAAATTTCCTTCTGCCCGAACATCCCGGCAACGCAGCAGAATTTGCTGGCCAACGGGAAGTTCCACATCCGCTCGCACACCACCGATTGGAACCGTGAGGACACCGTGACGATGAGCGGGCGGCGCGAGCTGAACTTCCAGCCGGCACCAACCCCCATCAACTTCCCGAACACCCGCGCCGGGACAACATCCCCCAACCGCACCGTGACGGTGACGGTCCCCGATCAGTTCGTCAATCCCAGCGGCGACAGCATGATTGTTACCGGAATCCGGTTTGTGCCAGATCAGCAGGTGTTTGCTGCGGCCCCGGTGAACGGCGCGCCATTTCCGTGGGTGATTCAGCGTGGCGACACCTTCCGGATTCGGGTGAACTTCACGCCACGCGCGCCGCGCCCGTACCAAGCGCGGATGTACATCACCACCGCCTATCCTTGCAGCGACGACGACACCACCGTGCTGGTTCGTGGCGAAGGGTTTGCCTTCCCGTACGGCATGAGGATGACGTTCGACACGGTGGCGGCCACGCTGGACACGATCACGATCACCACCTGCGACACGCTACGGCTTCCGGTCATCACCGACCGTGATATGCCGCAGGACAGGATTGATGTTCGGTTCAGAATCCAGTACGATTCCACGCTTGTGCGGTTGGGCCAAGTCACCAGCAGCTACACCACGAACATTGCCGCCGTAGATACCGGCGACGGAGCCCGCATCACGCTTCGCCAAGCGTTGCAGGTTCCGGCCGATACCATCGCGTGGGTGACGTTTGTTCCCAAAATGGGGGACACCATTTTCAAGGTTCACATTGATGAAGTGGATTTCGACAGCGACACGTTGGTGCTGTACAAACTGGTGGTTCCGCCCGATAGCGTTTACATCCAGATTGCACAGCCACGAATTGCCGTAACCGGGCTTACCAGCTTCGATACCGTCAACATAAAAAGCTGTGCCGATAGGATTGTGGCGGTGACAAACCCGGGCAGGATTCCCGTGGAGTTCAACACGTTGCGGTTGCCACCGGGGCACACGATTGTGGGAAGCAGCGTCCCGTATCCAACACAGCTTGCGCCGGGGGATACTGTTCTGCTGACGGTGCGGTTCTGCCCGTTCATCGAACACCTGTACGACACGGCCATCACTGCCGAATCAGACCTTCCCTGCCCCATTGCCGACACCGGGCGCATCTACAGTTTTGGCTACGCTCCCCCCTTCCCGTTCCGGTTCCTGTTGGACACAAACGCAAGCCAGATTGACACCGTTGGCGGAGTGATTGCCGACACGATTGAGGTGGGAATTTTCAGCGACCGGAACATTGCGCAGATGCCGTTGGATGTTGGGTTCGCGCTGGACTACAACCGCCGTGCGTTGCAGTTCCTAAGCATCAGCTCGCAATACTCGGCCCAGATTGCAGCAACCGAAGGGGCTACCGGAATCAGAGTAACGATACCCGGCTGCGACAGCGTTCAGCGTGGCGAAATTGCGCGAGCGCGATTTGTGGTTGCCGTGCCCGACTCCATCCGGTCGCAGATGCGGCTTGCGGTATCGGCAGGGGATTTCAGCAGCGACTCGATTTTCTTCGTGAAGCTGATTCCCACCGGGGACACCAGCATCGTGCAGGTTGATCCGCGCTGCAACATCTCGCGGCTAAGTTTCCGTGGGGGATTGAACCGTCTGGCGGCTCCATCCCCCAACCCAACCACCGGCATTGTGACGATTGACGTGGAGTTCTTTGAAGATGCCAACGCACGGCTACGGCTGTTCAACAGTGCCGGGGTGGAAGTGGCCAAGCTGTTAGATGGAAACCAGCTTCTGTCGGGCGGACGCTACCGGCTGGAACTGAACACCGCGGACCTTCCGCAAGGGGTCTATTTCTACCTATTTGAAGCCAACAGCTTCCAAGCAACGGAAAGGATGGAGGTGGTGAGGTAGAGGGGTTTCACCTCACTCCTCCCGTTGTGAGTCCCCTCACCCCCAACCCCTCTCCCGATTCGCCGCGATGCTGCCACCAGCTTCTCGGCGGGAGAGGGGAGCAAGAAAAAAAAAAAACAGAAGTCCTTGCTCAGAAATAAAACTCCTCTCCTCTCTTCGCTCCCTCTCCCCCCGGGAGAGGGTTGGGGTGAGGGGCGCAAGGCAGCCGCTGAAAGAAAAGAAACCCTTCTCCAAAAAACACCCTTCTCCGGCAGAGAACTGGGCTGAGGGCATCCATGAGAACTTCCTCCGAGGCCTCCAAAATCCCTCATTCGACACTCGACATTCGACACTCGACATTTAACGCACTTGCATACTCAACTACACCGCGCTCTCCTTCTTGGCGCGATTGCTGTTTCGCTTTTCGTCCCTTCATCGGCTTCGGCCCAGGACTCCACCGAGTTTGAATCGGGGAAGTTGGAACGGGTGACGTTCCGGCTTGGAGTGTTGGGGGGCTACGGCTTCAACCGCCACGAAACCCAAGCCAGCATCTTCACCAGCGGCACCGAGTGTGGCGCGTTTGGGGATGGTGATGGGAAAGGAATTGTGGCAGGGCTGTTCGGTGAGTTCCCACTGCTTGGCGGCGCGGTTGACATGACCGCCCACCTGCTGTTTGCGCAGCGTGGCGGCTCCTTCGGCGAAGCCTACACCGCAGGGCTTCCGGTGCTGGACCCGAACAACAACCGCTACGTGCCGCTGGAACGAAAGCACAACTACACCGCAACGCTGAATTTTTTTGCGGCGGAGTTTGGGTTGCGGATTGCGCCAATCCCGGAGTTCCCACTCTACCTGCGTGCGGGTGCCGGCGCGGGGTTTCCGCTGACCGAGGCCACCTACCACCAGACCGAGGAGATACTCTCCCCCGATGGAGTTCTCTACCCGGAAAACAACCGCACCACCCGCGACGTTGGCAACGGGCCGATCAGCGATGTGCAAACGCTGATTACGGCCAGCGGGACGTTGGGCTACGCAATCCCGATTGCCAACCGACTTAGCATTGCGCCGGAGGTGAGCTACTACCATCCATTCACCGACATCACCCTTGCCAACCGCTGGCGCGTCTCCACAATCCAAGCGGACCTTGCGCTCCGCTACGATTTTGGTACGCCGGTGCAGCCGCCAGCACCTCCCCCGCCGCCGCCACCTCCGCCGCCACCACCTCCACCGCCGCCGGAAGTGTTGCCCGTGGCTGGAATTTCCACAAGCACAAGCGAGCAAGTGCAGGTGGTGCGAACAATCGTCACCGAGACGTTCCCGATTTTGCCGTACATCTTTTTCGACAGTGCCAGCACCTCCATTCCCGGTCGGTATCATCGGGTGGATGCTGCCCAGCGCGGGGCCTTCAGCGAAAAGGATTTGCCGCACCGTTCGCTGGATGCTTATTACAGCATCTTGGATGTTATCGGATCACGCATGGCCAACGATCCCTCCATAAAAATCACCCTGAACGGAACCACCGATGGCCGCGAAACCGCAACCCAAGCCGAAGCAACCATGCTGGCAAAACAGCGGGCGCAGGCAATCAAGGAGTACATCGCCGGAACGTGGGGCGTTGATCCAAAACGGATGTCCATTGCGGTGCTTGCGCGGCCAACGTTCCCCAGCAACGCCGAGTACCAGGAAGGGGTGGAAGAAAATCGCAGGGTTGAGATCACCTCACTGACCGACAACCTGCTTGCCCCAATTTTGCACGAGCGGTTCAACGAGTACTCCTACTCACCCAAACGTGTGAGTTTTGCAACCGAGGCAACCAGCCCGGCAGCAATCAGTTCGTGGCGATTGCGGGTGAGTGCTGGCGGCACAACCGTAGCCGAGCGTTCCGGAACCGGCGCGCCCCCGGCAACGGTGGCGTGGGACCTGGACGACAACGCTGCGGGAGTGATTTCCGAGAAAATTGGGGAGCGTGGAGAGTTGCAGGGGGTGTTGGAAGTCACCGATGCGCGGGGGAAACGGGCGCAATCGGAAGCAAGGATTCCGGCAAGCGGGGCAACGCACCCGTTCGAGATCAGCCGGCTGAGTTTGATTGTGTTCGACTTCGACAAGGCGGAGATCACGCCGCAGAATCGCAGGATGGTTTCGGCGTTTGTGGCGCAATCCATCTACCCCCGCTCCACCTCGCAGATCACCGGCTCCACCGACCGGCTTGGTGAGTTAGCGCATAACCAGCAGTTATCGGAGTCGCGTGCGTTTGCAGTGCGAGATTTGATCCTTGCCGAACGCCCTGATGCTGCTATCACCAGCGCCCAGGGGGTGGGGCCATCGCGGTTGCTGTACGACAACGCCTTGCCGGAAGGCCGCTATTATTGCCGAACCGTCACCGTTGAAGTCTCAACGCCATTGGAGGATGTTCGGGGGGGCGGATAGTTTGGGGGACAGCGGATGAAGGGGAATTCTCCGAACCTCCATTCCCGTCATCGCGAGGAGTCTTCGACGAAGCGATCTCGCGAATTTCTGGGAAGTCATCGGACACCGTGCCAAACTCCTCACTCCCCTTTTCCCCCAAAACTTGGGGGGACGCGAAGCTCGCCAGAGCGTAGCAGGGGGGCGCGGGTTCGGTGGCTCCGCCTCATACTTCGGCGTGGCTCAGCACGAGCGGAGGGTGCGATTCATTGGAAAGTCTATCACTCCCTTCCATTCGCCATTTCATTGGGACAAACATTCCCCCCACGTGAACAATCGCCACGATGATTTTTTGCGGGGAAGTAGCCAAGCCGCCACCCGAACGCCACCACGTAACAAATCAGCAAAAACGGTGTTTTTGGGCATGATTTTTGCCAAGAGTGATATTTTTGCGCGGCAAAAGTTGGTGAGCCATGATTCCTCTACTCAATCTGGCCACCAGCAATGCCCCGTAGTAGTGTAAAGCAGCCTAGGTTGCCAACCCCGTTTCCAACGTGTTATCTTCTTTCTGACCCGATGAACAAGTAACGACAACCGATGACCAGCAAGTACCAATGCGAAACCGATACCGAAATCCAACAATAGGCAACCAGCTTCCCGGCTATCTACCGTTGTGCATTGATCTGCACCACACTGCTTTACGGCAGGTATCGAACTCAACGATTCCGACTCAACTCAACGCATCCAACGTAAACCACTTCACTAACCGGAGTTTCCCAACATGAGACAGATGTACAGGCTTTTGCTAGGGGCAATCCTAGCGATGATGCTGCCGTTAGGGCTATCCTACGGTAACGTCTCCAATTACCAGTTCTTAGACACCTACGGCGACCAAATCTCGCCGGAAGGAAAACCGACCGAAATCCTCAGTGTCGGCGCCGATGATGAGGTCACTGGCTTCACCCCATCGGTTGCCAAAGGGGAGCCAGCCTTCACTTTTTACTTCGATAACAAACCCTATACACGGTTTTCCGTTAGCTCAAACGGCTTGGTGGGGTTTGGCTCAGCGGACATTACCAGTTCATTTTCTAACAGCTTAGGCAACCCAACGGTTCCTCACGTTGCTCCATTTTGGAATGATCTGCGTGTACCAGGCGACGACCCAGACGATTCATACTCGGGATCCGTTTCCTACTTCCTGAATGGTACAGCACCAAACCGCGTTCTCGTGATTGATTTTCAATCAATAGAGATTTCATACTACGATTACGTGTATGGCTCCTTCCAAGTTCGCTTGTACGAAAACTCTAATCGAGTTGAATTTTGGTATGGAGATATGGAGACCTACTCTTATGTGTACGGTTATGATGTCTCAACTTCTGCCAGCATTGGCATCGCTACCGGCACCAAAGATTTTATTAGTGTGACCCCAGGCGAAGGCGAAGGTGGAGGTAGCAAAAGCTATTCAGGAGCCGGTTTTTTAGGGATTACTGGAGCAACAAGTAGCACAAGTGTTATCAACAACTCCATCTTCTTAACGAGTAACCCCATTTACTACGGAACCCTCTACGTCTTCAACCCCTGCAACATCCAGATCAGCGGGAACCCACTACAAGGGGGAACCACTGCGATGGCCAGCGGCGACAAGCTGCTCAGCGGAACAAAGATTCAGGTGTGGACCTCGCAGGGCTACCAACCGTTCAGCCTCTACCTTGATCCCGATCCATGCTCGGCACGTGCCTACACGTTCTCGATCAGCGGTGCAAACCCAGGCGATTTCATCATTTCGCCAACCAACGGGAAAATTGGTGCCGACAGCAAAGTAACGCCAACGATCACCTTTGCACCAACCGGCATCGGGATGCGCAGTGCCACGTTGCAAGTCACCGACGACAA
The DNA here is from genome assembly GCA_016788565.1 of Chlorobiota bacterium. Taxonomy (GTDB): domain Bacteria; phylum Bacteroidota; class Ignavibacteria; order OLB7; family OLB7; genus OLB7. Next base: position 144,547 of record JAEUSP010000088.1, read on the forward strand.
CGGTTTTGACCGCACCTACACGCTGGAAGCCGAAGGCACACCACGCTTGATCTACATTGGCAACGTGGCCAGCGGCGGAACCGCCACAGTGAAAAACGGCGACACGTTGATGAACGGCATTAAAGTGACCCGCCTTTCTTGGCAAGACTTCATGCCACTGACAATCAGCAACACCAACAACAACAAGACAGCCCCGAACGCCCCCGTTACCTTCACGCTTGTTGATCCCACCAACCAGTACAAGCTCGTTAATCCGAACACTGGCCAGTTGGTGAACTCACTCAGCACACCGCTCTCCGCATTGGGTGCCTCAACCCCGGCAATCCGCTTCTCACCAAAGGGTGTTGGTCCACAAAAGGCAACCATGACCGTGAATGCCGAAGGGGAAATTCGCAGCTACGTTCTGTACGCTAACTCGGCGGCTGCCGGTGGCGATTTCTACTTGGGTGGAACGCGCAAACTTGGCCCGAACGAAGATGTGTTCAACAAAGATTTCATCTGCGCTGGCGAGTATATCCAAAGCTACCCGATCACCGTGGTGAACGTGGGTGAAGGTGAGTTCCAGATTCTGAACTCACGGGTTTATCGGACCGACAGCGTCTATGCGCAAGGGAACCCAGCCTATCCGCTGCTTCGCGACGAAAACTGGATGCCGATTCCATCGGTTGATTACTTTATCAGCACCGAGCCGGGCGTTGCACCAGTGCCAGCAAACGGCATGGTGGACTACCCGATTACCGTGCCGGAAAAAGGCTCGCGGACGATTTACGTGAACTTCGTGGCGCAGCATCCAGGCAAGCGTTTTGCCCGGATATTCATTGCCACCAACGGCGCAAACTTCGTCGGAACCAATCCTGAAACTGGCTATTCAGAAGATGGATTGCTGTCGTTCGATCTGTTCGGGCGTGGCTTGGGTTCCAGCATCAGCGACTTGGTTGAAGGTGGACGGCTTCCGAAGCCGGTGAAGTTCCCGAACACCGCAATCCGCACAACCCGAATGATGACCGTGACGCTTTACAACCCGGGTGCTTGCGATCTGCGCATCAGCAAAGATCGCTTCCGTATCAGCTCGGGCGATGTGAAAGAATTCAAAATCGTTGATGCCTTCAGCAACTTGCTGCTGGACGGCAACAGCAACACCTACATGATGGCACCGGGCGACAGCACCACCGTCACGTTGCAGTTCATGCCGTCGCGCAGCGGAACACGCCGTGCAACGATTGAGCTGCAAACCAACGATTCCACGATCATCCTTCCAGGGCTGACCGAACGCGGTTCGTACTACTGGGATGTTACTGGCGTTGGCACAGTTGGCCTTGAGCCACGCGACGTGATGTTTGCACCAGCAGTGATTGGTGGCGCAACATCCGACCAGTCGGTGGCAAACGCAATGGTGGAGAACACCGCGCAGGAACTGGTGTATGTGAACAAAGTGGAGATTGTTGGAACCGACGCAGCCGAGTTCGCAATGAACCCAGCCAAACCGTGGCCAGCCGTACCGTTTGCAGTAGTCCCCGGCGCGATGATGAATCTTTCCATCGTCCACACGCCAGCCCCAGCAAGCCAGCCAGGCCCACGCACCGCTCAGTTGAACCTGACGCTCTCCAGCGGCGATGTCGTCACGCTGAACCTGATTGGTGAAGCCGGAACACGCACACTGGCCGTAAGCCCAACTTCCTTGTTCGATAACGTGAGCATCCCAGTTGGGAAGATCGCACGCCAGACGGTGATGATTACCAACAATGGCACACTGCCAGCAAAGTTGGGCACAACCACCATCACCGGCCCGACCTCCACCGACTACACGCTTGGCCGCCTGCCACGCACCACCCTGGCACCGGGACAAAGTGAGTTCTTGGAAGTCACCTACCGTCCGCTCAACCAGGGAACGTCCAGCGCAACGCTCACCGTC
>JAEUSP010000092.1 GCA_016788565.1 Chlorobiota bacterium
CAAAGCATTTTCGAGTACATTGAGGTCTTTTACAATCAACGGCGGCGGCATTCCACCCTTGGCTACAAAACACCAGCCGAGTTCGAGCGTCTGCACGCCACACCCTCGTAACTCCCTATTGACTTTTTCGGGGGAATATCATAGATGACCCCTTATTTTTTTGGCACAGAAGCTGTTCTTTCTTCTTCCGGCAAATCAACTATTTTCGGCGGTTGCTGAACCAGGCCATGATGCGGCTTCACACTATCCATTCTGCCTATCCATTCTGCCAATGTCTGTTTCCTCACTGTTTGAACTTCGCGGGAAGGTTGCGCTTGTCACCGGGGGGGCGCAAGGAATTGGTGGGGCAGCCGCCGAAATTTTGGCCGAAGCCGGGGCCAACATTCTGCTGCTTGGCCGCCAGATAGATACGTTGCAACAGCAGGCCGAACGGCTTGCGAAATTTGGAGTTGCCACCCACTGCATCCGTTGCGACGTTGGCAACGCCCACCAAGTTCGCGATGCAGCCGAACAAGCCATTGCGGCCTTTGGTCATGTTGATATTCTGGTGAACAACGCTGGCATCATCCGCCGCGCACCCGCTGCCGAGTACTTGCTGGAAGACTGGCAAGCCGTGCTGGATACCAACCTCACCGGGGCGTTTCTGCTGACGCAGCTGATTGGCAAAACAATGGTGGAACGGGGCGGGGGAAAAATCATCAACATCGCCTCGCTCCTCTCCTTCTCCGGCGGGATGAACGTTGTGGCCTACACCGCCAGCAAAAGCGCGCTTGCCGGAATCACCCGCTCGTTTGCCAACGAATGGGGGAAGCACGGGGTGAACGTCAATGCCATTGCACCCGGCTACATTCGAACCCAAGCGACCGCTGCGCTGCAGAATGATCCGCAACGCTACCAAGCCCTCCTTTCCCGAATCCCCGCCGGACGCTGGGGAGAACCGGGCGACCTGCAAGGCCCTATCCTGTTCCTTGCCTCGGCTGCCAGCAACTACGTCAACGGCCATATCTTAACGGTGGATGGGGGTTGGATGGCGGCGTAAGAGTTCATTGTCAGTTGTCAGTTGTCAGTTGTCAGTGGCCAGTTGTCAGTTGTCAGTGGCCAGTTGCCAGTTGCCAGTTGCCCATTCTCAATTATCCAATATCCATTTCACTTGCGCCCTCTCGTCAATTTTCTTAACCAAGGCGTGCTCCCGATGACTGGTCGGGAGCAGGAGACTGCGCGGGTTCTTGCGTTTTATCGGGGAACACTGGAGGCGCAAGGGTTACGCGCCGCGCTTCTTTCGGGGGAAGCAGGTTCCGGCAAAAGCCGATTGCTGGAAGACCTTCTCCCGCATGTGATTCGCGAAGGGGGCGCGGTGGTTCACACCAAACTCTATCCAGAATCCACCACCTCCATTGCCCCAATTATTGCCCAAGCACTCTCCCGCTCAAGCTCCATGTTCAACCTGCTGCGGATTGAGCCGGAAGAGAACCTCCCTTCGGTTGCGGCAAGCCTGCGCCGGCTTGCGCAGCTGCGGCCAACGCTGGTGATTGTTGAAGATATCCACCTGCTGGCGGGTGAGGCCGAGCGCGAATTTTCCACCCTGCTGAACTCACTTGCCGACGAGCCGATCTCCCTGCTGTGCGCGGCCCGCCCCACCCAACTTCAGGCGCGGGGCATACTGGAACGATTCCTTGTTGAAGAGATTGAGTTGGAAGGGATCACCACGCAATCGGTGGTGGCGTTGTGGCGGGCGTTGTTTGAATCCCCCCCCGATGCCGAGGCGGTTCGCATCCTGCATGAGGTCACGTTGGGGAATCCGTTGGCGCTCCGTTCGGGGCTTCGGGGGGCGTTGAAATCGGGTGCTTTGGCCCACGACCCCACACGCAACGCCTGGCGGCTGATGATTCCCCCTTCCCTTTTTTCGGAATCGCTGGGGCGCAGTGTCCGGCTTCTTTCGGAAGGGCTTGCCGCACACGTTTCGGCAGCCGAGCAGGAGGCCGCCGAGCAGTTGGCAACGCTGGGTGAGTTGTTCGCGCGCGAGGCCGCCGAGCTTCTGCTACCGGAAGCCACGCGGACCCTGGATATCCTGATGTTTAAGGGGATTGTTGCGCAGGCACGCTCCACCGTTTCCCCGTTCATCGGAAGCCCCAGCCGCGCGCCGCTTCTAACGTTCACCCACAGCCTGCTTCACCGGAATTTTGTTGAACGTGCCCGGTTCGATGCCGACCGCTCCGTTGCGTTGTTGGTGCAGAAAGCCCCGCTCTACTCAGTAGTCCCCTTCCAACTTCTTGCGGATCATCACGGCAGAATCAACGCCACATTTGATGAAATCGAGGTTGCAATCCAGCAAGCGTTTGCGGCCATTGGCGTGCTGAACCGGAGTGCCGACTGGCAGTTAGGAACCATTGTCTGGAAAGCGGCGTTCGCGCTTAGCCAGTTCCATGCCGACCAGCGCACCGAGCGGCAGCGGAGCATTTTGCAAGCAAACCTGCTGCACCACCGGCTGCGCCTAATCCGCCACCAAACCCCCGAACGTGATGACATTGCCCAGCAGTTGGAGGCCCTCACCGAACCGTTTGCCAACGATGAAGAGCTTGCGCCAATGCGGCTGAACGCCCTTGCCCACAAGCAGCTTGCAATCCTGCGAAGCGACCACCACAAGGCGTTGGAGCTTTGGAACGAAGTGGAGCGAATCGCCGATTGCTTCCCCAGCGTCCGCTTCACCGAATCGTACGTTCACCACCTGCGTGGCATGATGATTTCGGCGCGGGCAAACAGCGACGAAGCGATCTTTCAGGTAATTGAGCAGCGGCTTCACGGATTGAACGACACCCCCGAACATGAGCGAATCTGGAAACACGCACGCCGAATCGTTGGCCCTTACCTGCTGGATATTTTCAGCACACAAGCCGAGCTTGACCGCCGGTTGCAACTGCTGCGGGAGTTGGAGAGTGAGTCGTTGGAGTTCGACATTGGGCTCCCCTGGCTGAAGGCGATTTTGCTGTACGAGCTTGGGCGATTCCAAGAAGTTCTGGAGTTGATCCCGCGAATCGCGCCGCGGCTGCTGGAGCGTGGTCTGTACGGCAATTTCTGCCAAGCTCAACTGCTCATCATCTGTGTGGAGTTAGGGCTTGGCGGAAGCATTGAGCAGGTGGAAGAACGCCTTGCAGGGCTGCGTCCGCAATTTCCGAACGAGTACGAGCCGATGTTTCGCCGAAGCATCAGCATTCATCTGTGCGATTCGGCACTGCTTCACGGGGCCGACCAATGGGCGTTGCAAACGTTCCACCACTATTCCAGCGATACGCTGATTCTCCCGTTTCCATTTCGGTTACTGCTTCGGCTGGTGGATTCGCCAACGATTGACTCCATCCGCAGCTTGCAACAAAACAGCTATGCCGATGGCAGCGACCTGTTCCGCCTGTTCCAAGCCACCCTGAACGGGGAAAGCCCAAGCCAGATAGCCGAGCAGATAGAACAGGCACTTCGCCAGCCAATACTTCGCCGCGACCGAATCACCGAGGTAGCGGCGATGATCCTGTTTGCCCAGACTATTCTGGCGAACTATCTAAGCCAGGCCCAGATGCAATCGCTGCGGAAGCCGATTCACACCGCACTGGTGTACGCGTTGGGGTGGCTGGAAGAGCGCGGATTAGTTGGATACATGAAAGGGATGATTGCACGGTTTGCGGGGGTGCTGAACCAGAAAGAATTGGCAAAATGGAGGGGGCAAGCCACAGCGTTGGAGCGGCAACGGCAAGGGGAAAGCGGCAGCCCAACCGAGCGGCAAGAATCGCTGACGATGCTTGGAACGATTGAGTTCCGCCGCCCCAACCAGGAGCCGGCACGCCCGCGCGGGGCGCGGCTGAAAATCATCTTGGGGCTGCTGACCGCCGACCGGATGCTGGACAAACGGCTCACCAACCGCGAGTTTTACTGCATCGCCGCCGGGGATGATGATCTGGAGACCGCACGCACAACCGTCTATTCGGCCATGCACCGATTGAAAGAGATCGTTGGCCCCGACGCAATCCTTACCGATGGTGAGAAGCCGGAGCTTGATCTGTCAAGAGTCCATGTTGATCTGCTGGAAGCTCACATCCTGCTGAAGGAAGCCACAACCGCCATGCGTGAATCGGCATGGATGCGCGCACGTGGCCCGCTGATTAGCGCGCTGGATATTGTTGGCAACCACGTCCCCTTCCCTACTCTGTACGAAACCTTCTTCGAGGCCGCCCGCGAGGATTTGGAGAACCGAATCCGAACAACCGCAATCCGTGTGGGCCGGGGGTTATTTTTGGCCGGGGATGCAGCCAGTGCCGAAGCGGTGTTTCGCCGCGCACTTGTCACCATCCCGGATGATGAGGAACTTCAGCAACTGCTGCGCCAAGCCCTTGAATCGCTTGGCAAGCGGATTGAAATTGAACGGATGAAAATCCGCTCCGAAGAAGAAGAAGAGTAGCCGGGTAGCGAAAAAAAGAGAAAGAACCACAGAGACACAGAGGGCACAGAGGGGAGAAAAGAGAGGAACAAAGAGAGGGTGAAGGAAGTTGGAGTGTGGAGAGTGTTTGGCCGAAGTCGGAATTGTCCCGACCTCACTTCTTCCCGACCCCCGACTCCCGACAACCGCCCCCGAAGAAGAGAGTTGGAATATCGCTGGCATTACATGAGCAAAAAACATAAGGGGGAATCCTTTTACGGACTCCCCCTTTGGACGTACGGCAACGCTACTGCATGGCGGTTTGCGGTAACAAAGCGGCAATTGATGAATTCCCTGCTCTCCCACTGTCACTTGCTTCCCCAAGCAGCTTGCAGCCACGCGCCGTTGATTGATACTCAATCGCTAACAGCATAAAGACAACGATGCTGGCCAAAGTTCTCACCCCCCCCAAAAAAAAAGTTGCCGCAGTGAATGTGCTTCACTGCGGCAGGTTGTTCTTCTCAGAGAACTCAGTCCTTCCTACTTACTTTTTTTCGGGGCCTTCTTCCCTTGCACCGCTTTCTGGACGATCTTCTCGATCTTCATATCAATCCGCTGAACTGGGTTATCGCCGGCATCGCGCTGGGCGGCAACAATTTTATCCACAACATCCAGCCCAGATACCACTTGGCCATAGACCGTGTACTGACGGTCAAGATGTGGGGCGTTGGCAACGCAGATAAAGAACTGAGAGGCCGCGCTGTTCGGGTCGTTTGTGCGGGCCGCGGAAAGGATGCCCCGGCTGTGCGAAATGCCATTGAACTCTGCCGGAATTTTCCGCTGCGACGGGTCGCTAACGCCCCAAGTGTTGCGTGGCGCGTTCGGGTTTTTTGAGTTCAGCCCGCCCCCCTGGATCATAAAGCCAGGGATCACACGGTGGAACGCGGTTCCATCGTAAAATTTTGCGGCCACAAGGCTATCGAAGTTTGCGCAATGCTTCGGCGCAACATCGGGGAAAAGCTCAAGAACGATGTCGCCAAGCGCGGCCCCCGCTTGCGTGACGTGGATAACGTACTTGGGGCGAATAACCCCTGCCGGTGGTGCGGGGACGGTTTGGGCGGCGGCAGTGGCAACCAGAAGGAATGCGGCTGCAATCAAGCCAAATGTTTGTTTCATACCTGTTTGTGTTCTCCGTCGTTTATTGGTTGTTGGTTACGTTGGAACGTTCTTCAATGCTCTCGGAAATCAGGGAAAGATGCCACAGATCAAGCAACTTCAGCGCACGGTAGAAATCCTTGCTGAACATGAATTATTTATTGCCATCAACAAGCCGTGCGGGTTGCTGACGGTCCCCTCGGCCCTGGCTCCCGACAAGCAAACGTGTATGTCGGCCCTGCGCGACCAAGTGGGGGCGCGTGTCTATCCGGTGCATCGGTTGGATCGCGCAACCAGTGGCGTTCTGCTGTTTGCCCGCACAAGCGAATCGGCAAGGATGATTGCAGAAATTTTTGCCGACCGGAGCGTCTCCAAAACCTACATCGCCGTGGTTCGGGGCCACCTGCTGGAGCCGGGAACGATTGACCACCCGATTGCCGAAACGAAGCACGCCCGGCCAACCGAAGCCATTACTCAGTTTACTCCACTTTCCCAGATTGAGCTTCCAATCCCCGTGGGTCGCTACGCCACGGCGCGCTACACCTTGCTATCGCTAACCCCGCTCACGGGGCGGAATCATCAACTTCGGCGGCATCTTGCTCACCTGCGTCACCCGATTATTGGCGACACAATCTACGGCGACGGGCGGCATACCGCTATGTTCCGGCAACAACTTGGAATCCATCGGCTGATGCTGCACGCTTCCGCAATTTCGCTTCCGGCACTGAATGCCGCGCCGCCAGCAACCATCACCGCGCCAACTCCAGAAGAGTTCACACGGCTATTTCCCGATTACTCTGCGCCAGCCCCCCAACGCTGGTGAAATTCCCGGTGTGCAGACTCCTGATGCAGCGTCCCGGCCCGGCTTGGGTCGGCAAGTGCTTCCGGCAAGTAGCCGCTAACAATTTCCTCAATCACAATGTCCCTCCCCTGCCAACAAAACCGCGCCCTCCATGATTGCAGGGCCAGTTCGTATCTATTTTCGGAAATCTGTTTAATGCGGCGGTACGGGTGCGGGTGTGGTGTCCGTTGCAGCAGTCCGGCAATAGCGGAAAGATCAATCCCAAATTCTTGCTGCAAAAAATCGCGCTGCTCCTGGGCCAACAAACTCCACCGAACGGAGAACAGCGGCTCGGCACGCAGTTCAGCATCCATTCCCCCCAACCACCCCTGCCTGGCAGTTGGATGCGCTTCAACCGAAGGCAAATATGGCTTGATATCAAGTATCGGTGTTCCGTCCAGCAGATCGGGGGAAGCAACGCGAAGGGTTCGGCCACGGATTTCAAGAAGCTGAAGGAGCGATAGGCCGATTGGATTGGGGCGATGTGGCGAGCGGGTGGCAAAAACCCCACGGCGAGTTAGCCCACCACGCGGCGGAAGCACCGTTGGCCGCCAGTTTGTGGATTGGTCGAACCAAAAAATCACCCAAATAAATTCAAACCCTTGAAGGTCGCGCAAGGCTTGCTCAAAATTTGATCCTTCATGCAGCGTAATAATTCCTTCGCTCGGAATTTCCGCAAGATTTGGCTGGCGCGGTGCTTCCGATTTGCGGCGATAGGCTGTTGTCATTACGCCGATTTCGGTGGCAATAAAATTGCGGCCCGGTGACTTCGCTTGCATCGTTATTGCTGCGTTGCTTGAAAAGGGAGCGTGAGTGCCGGGGCTGATTGATTGTTGAAAAAAAACAGAGCATGGTAATTTCCGGAAGATAGTCCGCTCTCTAACGTTAAAACAAACACCACCGATTCCTCACCACGCCGAAGGGTAATTGGGACCCGGTCAATTTCTCCGTTTCCATCTTGCACCCAACTTGCGGTTAATGTTGTCTTCGGCGGAACATCGGCTAATTTCAGGTGGGCATAAATTGCCGAAGTACTCAACGGAAAAACCTTACTCCGCTGTTTCCCTTGCAAGTCGCTGGCAAGGAAGGAGTTGGTGATTTGTGGCCCTTTAGAAATTACTTTGAACGACAACGTCTGGTCTGGCTGTTGTTCTTTTTGTGGTTGTTTTTTTTGGTCGGGATCAATAAAAATTTCAAGCTGATAATCGCCTGCTGGCAAGGGTGATGCTGGGGTTAGCGATAAGGTGACATACTTGCTGTTTGGTGCCGATTGCACGGCTACTTCGCCAAGCGTTGTCCCGGGGTCCATTCCCGGAACACGCGCCACACTCCATTTCCCATGAATTTTTGCCACACCTTCACTTTGCTGAAAAATCAGCACACACCGGATGGCCGAGTCCATTGAGGTGAATTCTTTTGTGGGGTCCACCGGTTCGCCCACGGCATTGATCGTGTGGCACAACACACCATCCAGCAACTGTGGCGGGGCCGATGAATCGGTGCACCCAACCATGAACATGGCAAGAGCAATCAGGATAAATATCCGGAAGTACACAGGTAAAAATAAATTTATGGTTATGGAGTAAGCAGTTCGGTTCATTTGGCCCGGCAGCAATGCTTCACCCGCGTATCTCATATTTTTTCATCATCTCATACATTGTCGAGCGGCTGATATGAAGTTTTTTTGCGGCCTCAAGGATATTCCCTTCCGTCACTTTTAGCGCGTGTTTCACTGCTTGCTCTTTTAATGCTTCCAGCGGAATAATCATGCTTTGATTTTCAAAAACTGAGTCCGCCGGAACGGAAACGCCTTCCCCTTCGGCAAATGCACGAACAGCAATGGGGAGGTCATCTTCGGTAATCATATCACCTTCGCAGAGCAGAACCCCGCGCTCAATCGCGCTTTCCAGCTCGCGGACATTTCCTGGCCAGGGGTAATCGTACAGCATTTTAATTGCCTTGCGGGAAATTACCCGCACTTTTTTCCCTTCCCGTTTGTTATAAACGTTCAGGAAATGCTCGGCCAGCATCAGCACATCGCTTCGCCGCTCGCGAAGGGAAGGGAGCATTATTGGGAAGGAGGCAAGGCGGTAGTATAAATCTTCTCGGAATTCCTTATTTCTGCTGGCTTTCATTAAATCCCGATTGGTTGCCGACACGATTCGGACATCGCTGGTAAGCACCTCGGTTCCGCCAACACGCTCGAACTGTTTTTGCTGAATTGCCCGCAGTAATTTCGCCTGCAAATTCAAATCCAACTCACCAATTTCATCAAGGAAAATAGTGCCGCCGCTGGCTTGTTCAAATTTCCCGAATTTACGGGCAACCGCGCCGGTAAATGCCCCTTTCTCATGGCCGAACATTTCGCTCTCAATCAAGTCGCGTGGGATTGCAGCGCAGTTCACCGCAATAAATGGCCCATCCTTCCGCTTTCCGTTGAAATGGATTGCTCGGGCAATTAATTCTTTTCCGGTTCCGCTTTCCCCTTGAATCAGCACCGAGATATCACTGTCTTTGGCTTTGTGGACTAATTTCAGCGCGTCCTCCATTGGCCCAGCGGATGCAATGATATTATCAAGCCGTCCGGTTTGGGCAACGCTGCTGCGGAGTTGGTGAAGCTCACGTTTAAGCGATTGCATTTCCAGTGCGTTGCGGACGGCAAGCTCCAGTTTATTTAGGTCAATAGTTTTTGGAAAATAATCCATTGCCCCCAGCTTGATCGTCTCCACCACAATATCAATTTGCCCTTGTGCCGAAAGCATAATTACAGGAGTATCGGCATCCCGCTTGCGGATTTCGCGAAGGGTTTCCACGCCGCTAATTCCGGGGAGCATGACATCCAGGATGATGAGATCGGGAGATAAATCCAATGCCTCAAGGCACTGTTCCCCGCTGCTGAATAGCTGAAGGTTGTACTCCCATTTGGTTTTTAACCAATGCTCCATCAGGCGGCGAACGCTGTGGTCGTCGTCAACAACATAAATCAAGGGTTTCATGGTTGGCCAGATTTTTTTTTTTGAGCAGTGCGTTGGCAGCGCATCAGGTATGCAGTTGCAACGTGCGTTCGGTTAGGCGTGCCGTTAGGCTTTCCGCAGGCTAATCAACACATTTTTGAACGCCGGAGTACCGCTGGCAGAATCTACGGAAACAGAGACCAGAACATTTGCTTCCGGGTAGTACATGGCTGCGCACCCTTCGGCAATGTTGAATCCAACCGCCAGAATGTTCGGCATTGATCCGGTGGCCGAAACCACCGTGATCCGTTCCCCTTCGGCAATCCCCAATCGTTGCATATCCTGGGGATGAAGCAAGATAACATCCCGCGCCGTTTGATTGCGATAGCGGTCATGTTCTTCATAGACTACGGTGTTGAATTGCCCTTCGGAGCGGATGGTCATCAGGCGAAGCTGGCCGGGGTTGCGGTTGTCGGCTGGGGTATCCACCGCCACAAACCGCGCCCGACCGTCAGGGAAGTGAAATTCTGGGTGGTGGCGGACTCGGTCTTTCACATGAAACTCCTGTTTGGTGCGGCCAATTTCCGCAACGTTGCCGTAGCCGGGAACCACCGCAGCCATCACCTTCCGCACAGCATCGTGGTTACGTAAGGCGCGGAAATCAATCGGGCCATCGGGGAGCAGGTGCGCGCCAATGGTGGTGATGATCTCAACCTCCGAACGCAATTCCCCCAACGGCCTTCGCATTCCACCATCGGAGAGCCGCACAAAACTGAACATACTTTCCTGGGTGGTGGGCTGCATTTCTTCGTCGCGCACCACGGTTGGCAGCACGATTGCCCACCCACCTTCCCGATTGGGCGCAACACACACATGGCCTTGATTGAGCTTGGTGCTGATGGTGACGCAATGGCGAATCCGTGCAAGTGCGCCACGGGCGTAATCAAGGTCGGGGCCAGCGGCGTAGAAATTTCCGCCCAGCAGAAGAGCGAAGTCAATTTCATCACGCCCGGCGGCGTGCAGTGAATTGATGGAGTCCATCCCTTTTCCGCGTGGCAGCGGCAACCCGTACAAGCCCTCCATCGCTTTCAGGAATCCTTCTTTCAGGTCGGGAGCAAAGCCAACCGAGCCGATTCCTTGCACGTTGGAGTGACCGCGAATCGGCATCAGCCCGGCGTTTGGGCGGCCAACCATTCCGTGCGCCAAAGCCAGATTGGCAATGGCCGTCACGTTGTCGGCACCATGTTCGTGGTGGGTGATTCCCATTGCCCACATGAAGATGGCGTTGTTGGAGCTGGCGTACATCTGGGCCACCTGCTGAATCACTTGGACGCTGACCCCTGCATTGTTGGATAGAGTTTCCAACGACTCGTTGGCCAGTGATTCCACCAGATCATTCCACCCCACTGTGTGCTGCTGGATGAACTCAGGATTGGTCGCCGAAAATGCAATAACAGCCTTGAGCACCCCTTTCAGAAAAGCGATGTCGCCGCCGATTCTGGGTTGGATGTAGAGGTCGTTCACCTGGGAACCGAACAGCAGCGAACCAACCCGCGACGGCACGTTGAAGCGATCCAGCCCGGTTTCCCGCAAGGGGTTCACCACCACCACCTTCCCCCCACGCTCCCGAATCCCCACTAACGTTGTGATCAGCCGTGGGTGATTGCTGGCAGGGTTGGCACCGATCAGCAGAACAAAATCGGATTGCTCAACATCATCCAGCGTGACGGTTGCCGTGCCGCTGCCGATGCTTCGGGCCAGCCCAACGCCGCTGGCTTGGTGGCAGTAGAAGGAGCAGTTGTTGACGTTGTTGGTGCCATACACCCGCGCCAGCCATTGCAGCAGAAACGCCGCCTCGTTACTGCTGCGGCCCGATGAGTAGAAGAATGAGCGGGAAGGAGCGGTTGCGTGCATTGCTTCGGCAATCAGCCCGAAGGCTTCCTCCCACTCAATCGGCTGGTAGCGGTCGGACCCCGTGCGGTGAATCATCGGGTAGGCAAGGCGGCCCAGATTTTCTAACTGGCGCGGGGTGAACTTGGCAAGCTGGGAGACGGAGTAACGGGCAAAGAAATCGCGGGCGATTGGGGGCTGCATATCGGCGGCCATGGCCTGCACGCTTTTTTTGCAGAACTCAGGGAAGTGTCCGGCTTCGTTGGTCATCCCGCCGCGCTGCCCCCCCATCCCGTAGGCACAAGTCTTGCAGGCATTGCGCGACTTCATCCGCCGCCAAAACTCCATCGGCCCCCCCTCGGCCTCAAAGGCTTTCTGGATAGTGTATCCGATAGAGGCGAACCCGCCGCCGGTTTTTATGGTGCTCATGGTTGTGGATGAGTAATCTGAGTTCTATCAGTTTGCTTCTGCTGGGGTGACGAGCTTCAGCAGCTTATCAAATCTTATACTCTGCAGCGTATGATGGTTTTGTGCTCAACTACACAATTTCAATATAGCCGATCAATTCAATTGAGTAGCTGCCATCACCATTGGCTCCTTCTTTATGCTTCAGCTCACGTTGCAGTGCCGGCTCAATGATACGCGCAAACATTTCCAGTCGCTGTTCCGGCAAAAGCACAGGCGTTGTTGTTTGTGCTTGCAGATACTGCTCAAATTGCCGCTCAACCGATGGCACTCGTGTACCATCCTCCTTGACAGCAATTGGCAGGGCCATAACACGACGATTACCGTTGCTATCGGACACCTCGACCATCCAGAGAGAAAGTAGAACAGGACTCGCAATCTCTCCTGAAACGGCGATTCCGATCTCTTCCGGCGGCACACTACACCAACGATTCAACTCCTCCTGCACAATCGGGTGATCCAAGCCCATCAGATCCAAATCATCTTTGCTTGCGGCGGAATCACGATTTACAGTGAAGCGGGCTCGACGAATGCCATCAACAGCGATAAGTTCGTAGGTCTCGTCGGCGATTTTCATCAATCGCTGCTGGCGATCAGCAACCGCCACCGACAGGAAACGCACCAGCCGCTCTAAGCTGGACGACACATCGGAGAATGGCTTGTAATCATCAAGGCTGAAGCCTTCAAGGTCTTGGAATAGATCGAACACCACCTGACGTGCCTCACGTGAATTTGAGAGCGCAGCTACCAGTTCCACCTGTGTGCGTTTTAATTCAGGGTCGGACAGCGCCTCCTGATATAAGCGATCGTAATTGAGCCGCTCGGATAGCTGGCCAAGTATTTGCGCACGCAGGTCTTCGGCTACGTTGCCTTGGTCGTCAACCTTGCCGACCGTCTTTGCAATTTCCGTCAACTTCTCATCAAGCATCAGAAAAATGCGCCCTTCGATGGTGTCGGACAACACGAGGTTGTACACCTGCGCTGTGTGGTTCTGGCCGTAGCGGTGGATTCGCCCAATGCGCTGCTCCACATCCATCGGGTTCCACGGTAGGTCAAAATTGAACAGGACGCGAGCAAACTGAAGATTGATCCCTTCGCGCCCGGCTGCGGTGCAGACCAATACACGCGGGCCGTTCTTCTGGCGGAAGCGTCGCTCTGCCGCCACCTTCGCGCCATGGTCGCCGCCGCGAAGTACAGCGACACCCTGACCGGGAAAGGTCTGCTCGATTTCGCGGGCGATCATCTCCACCGTGCCCAAATAGGTAGCGAAAATCACGATCTTCTCGTTCGGGTTCTGCTGCCACAGCGTGCCCAAGCCATCAAGCAGTTTCTGCATCTTGGTTTCGCGCTCCGCCGGGAACACGCGCAGCACGTCGCCGATGCGCAGACGCTCCTCGGGCAGATGCAGGTTCACCACTGCTGAAACAGCCTCTTCCGCGTGCAAGGCCGAATACTCGCTGCCGTAAGGGTCGGAAGCCATCTCCAGCACCTCATCGTCTAGTTTCTTGACCAACTGGTACTTCAGCTCGGCAAGCACTCGATCCACTTCGCTGCGGCCGATGCTGCCGCGCGGCAGCCCGTACTCCTCGTGGATCAGCTCACGCGCCGCCTCGGTCAGGCGTTCACGGCCTTCAATGTCCAGCTCCTTGTCGCGCAGAAACGCCTCGTGCAGCGTCAGCATCAACAGACGGCGCTTGAGAGTGCGGCGCACAGCAGCAAAACTGGAAGCAGCGATCTTCTGGAAAATCGCCATCAGGAAACCAAGCCCACGCCCTTGATTGCCCTGGTGGCTGGCTAGATTGAAACCATCTTCCAGATACCCACGCAGCTCTTCATAGAATAGTCGCTCTTCCTGATTCATCAGGAACGATTCGGTGTGCACCCAGCGCCGCGCAAACAACGGGGAACCATCGGGCTGGCAAGCATCGGCCTTGGTGCGGCGGAACATTACTGTGTTCAGCCGGTGGCGGTTCTCCACCATCTCTTCAGGGCTGCCAAACAGCGTCGGATTCAATAGCTGTACCAGCATCCAGAATTGGAAATGGTTCCCCTGGTGTGGCGTGGCCGATAGCAGTATCAGATCCCGCGAGTGATCCTTCAGCGCCTCGGCCAGCTTGTAGTTCTCGGTCTTCCTGATCTTCTCGCCAGCACGCTGCGCGGTCAGGTGGTGCGCTTCGTCGAACACCACCAAATCCCAACGCGGCGCGCCTAACAGCCGCTTGATGCGCGCCGGACGCTTCAATGTGTCAATGCTTGCAATCAGCCGGTCGTGTTTGGCAAAAGCATTCGTCTTGCGGTCGGTGATGTCACCCTCGGAACCAAACACCTCGAAATCAAGATTGAACACTCCGTTTAGCTCACGATGCCAGTTATTCACCAACCCAGCTGGCACCACCATCAATGCCCGCGTCAGTTCGCCACGGCTTGCCAACTCCCGCAGGATCAGCGCGGTCTCGATCGTCTTGCCTAATCCTACCTCGTCGGCAATTAGATAGCGACGCGGGGAGGCGGTGGCGATGCGGTGCGTTAGCACCACCTGATGCGGCAACAAGTCAATCTTGGCCGAGGTCAGCGCCGACGCGCTTTCCATCACCGGCAGAACATGCGCCTCGTAGGAGAGCCAAGCCTTGCGCGACCGCTCTGCGCCTCCATCCACCGCACGCAGGACGCGCTCGGTTCGGGATAGCTGGCGGCGCACTGCACCAATCGGCACGCGGCGCTCCCCCACGCCAAAGAAGGCGCGCACATAGCCATCACGTGCCGCTTCAAGAATAACGCCCTGGCCGAACTCGCTGTGGCTGATCCGTTCGCCAGGTTGAAATTGAGACTCTGCTTCCACGTAACAACCTCAAGTAATTCGCAGATGAAAGTAGCCAGCAGGCTTGCCCCCCTCGCGCAGCAGGATTTCTTGAGGGTACTCGTTGGCTTGGCCCCACAAGATGCGGCCCAGGTCAATCTGATGCCCGTGGGGTGCGTGGCATAGCCAACGCACCTCATCGGTGGCGGGATTCACCCTGATGCGGTTGTGGCCGCCGGGCAGCCAGAACACCAGCGCGCCATCGCTTCCCCATGCATCCTGAAAGGAAAGGATGGCTGGCTTGATCGTATCCCCCAGCCAGATTTCGGCCTGATCGGGAGCCAGCAAATCAAGGCTGCCATCCAGCCCTGCCACCACCAGCGTCCTGCCGCCATTGCTGGGCAGGTCGTCCGCCCAGTTTCCCTCTGCTGTGCTGGCACGCAGAAATTGCCGCAGGCTCCAGACCTCGCTGGCTTCGCAAATCTGGTTGCGTGCTTCTTCATCCCACAGCCAACTGGTGCCGCGCACCTTCCAGACTGGGTCGAGCAGTGGCCTCATTGTTCGTACTCCTCGTAGTCGTCAAATAGCGAAGCCTGCTTCGGCTCGGGAGCTTTGCTGGCCTGCCATCCGTTGTGGATAGTTAGCGCACGCGATGCCGCGTTGCGGGTGGCCTGATCCGGGCCGTTGCGGTGCAGCCATTCCAACAATGGCCCAAGCGCCACGTGCGGCTTGAAGTTGCCGTTCTTCAGCGTGTCCAAGGCATTGATGCCGCTGCCGTCGAAACAGGCACCGACCAGCACCAGCGCCTGATCCAGGTCGGAGGTCAATCGGCGTTTATGCTTCCCGTACCACTCTCGGGCAAAGTCCAGCGGGTTGGCACGGGTGAACACTTTGTTTTTCTCCGCGCACCAGCCCCGCTGCACAAACTCATCCGGTGTGGTGATCGAGCCTTTCAGGAACTTCTGCAACTGGTCGCGCTTCAGCTGGGGCGCGCTGCCGAAGGTGCCCAAAAACTGGCGCGTGATCGGCTCGGCATTCACCGGCGGCGCATCCTTCCCCTTGTTTGCGTCTTCATCAATAAGCTGGTTGATGCCCACCAGCGCTTCGCGGACGCTGATGGTGCGCCCTTCATCCACATACACCTTGCCGTAGTGGCGCGAGAAATACTCCAGCGCCTTGCCGCGCCGGATCACCTGGATGTCGGCTGCGGGAAGGCCCGCGTTGGCGTGGTTCTCCAAGATGGACTGCAACTGCCGCACATCGGCCATCACCTCGCGGCGCATCCGGCCCCAGCTCACCGGCTTCGGTTCTTCCGTCCGCTTGCGGCAGACGTGGATGATGTCGTACTCGATGGTCTTGGACCCAAACTCACCTTCGCCCTTGGTTTCGTCGGAGCGGATCGGGTAGGTTGCTTCAAGGTAGTAGCCAGCATCGAACAGCGACTCCAGCACCGCCACCCACGGCTCGTCCTCGCTGTGGTGGAAGGTGAAGGCCAGGATGCCGCTGATCTTCAGCGCGCGGTGCGCCTCGCGCCAACAGTCGGTGAGCAGGCGCTGGTAGAAGCCGTCCGGGTTCTCCGGCTCGCGGGCGCGATTGGCGACAACCTCTAACGATTTCGGCGTGTACTCAGCGGTGAAATAGTCGGGGTACTTCTCCTTCAGCGCAAGGCGCAACCAGACGTAGAAGAAATCGGACAGCTCCGAGTAGTGCAGCAAGCCCCCGAAGGGCGGGTCGGTGATGAC
>JAEUSP010000100.1 GCA_016788565.1 Chlorobiota bacterium
GGCGTGACCATCAACAACGGGACCGAGCTTCCGCGAACCGAACTCTCCAAAGTCCCCTTCGCCTTCCACGCCGATAACGCTGCAACTGCCGACATCGCCACGACCGTGGTGGATGGAGCCATCACCGTCACCAAGCTGGCCGATGGAGCTGTCACCGCTCCAAAAATTGCCACCGGCGCGGTCACCACCGATAAAATTGCTGCCGGCGCAATCAGCAGCAGCAACCTTGCCGATGGCTCTATCACCCTCAACAAAATCAGCGCGGCCGGTTCCTCCAACGGTCAAACAATCGTCAGCAACAACGGCAAGCTGGAGTGGGGGAGCGTTGGTGGCGGAACCAACGATGGCGACATCACCGCCGTGACGGCTGGTGCTGGTTTGCAAGGCGGCGGCTTCAGCGGGCACGTGATTTTGGAGGTTGCGCCGCGCGGCATCGTCAACAGCATGATTGCCGACAACGCCATTTCCACCAGCAAACTTGGCGACCGAGTTGTCACGCGCGACAAACTTGCGTTCAACTCCGTCGGCTGGAGCCAGCTGGATGATGATGCTGTGGATGGGAAGAAAATCTTGGATATGAGCATCGGCCACGCGGACTTGGGTTTGACGGTGGTGCACACCGAGAACATCGCCGACCAGGCGGTAACGACTGGAAAGATCAGCAAGCTGGGCGCGCAGAATGGGCAGGTTCTTTCGATGAAGAACGGGGCAATCGTGTGGGATTTTCCGACGCTGGGGAATGTGGCAGGCGGGGATTTAACGGGAAGCTATCCGAACCCGTTGATCGCGGCGAACGCGGTGACGAGCGCGAAGATTGCTGATGGAGCAGTGAGCAGTGCCGACATCGCGGACAACACAATCACAAGCGTGGATATTTTGAACGGGACGATCACCACTGCTGATTTAGCATTTGGGAGCCTACCGCCGAGCGGTCCTGCCGGCGGCGACCTCACGGGAAATTATCCCGCACCAACGGTAGCCAATGGAGTAATCACCAGCGCGAAAATTGCTGATGGAGCAGTGAGCGTTGCCGACATCGCCGATGGCGCGGTCAACGGGGCGAAGATATTGGATGGATCGGTAGCATCGGTGGACATCGCCGACGGGAGCATCACGCAGTTGGATTTGGGTGCGAACTCCGTTGGAGCAACGCAAGTGATAGATGGCTCGCTGAGCGGGGCGGACATTGCCGATGGGAGCATCAGCGGGACAGATATTCAGGATGGGTCGGTGGGGCTTGCCGACCACGGGGCAAACTCGGTCAACAGCGCGACGATTGTTGACAACAGCGTGAGTAGTGGGGACATCGCCGACGGCACGATCGTTACGGCAGACATCGCGCCGGGGGTGATCCCCACGACGCTTCCGCCGAGCGGTCCTGCCGGCGGCGACCTCACGGGAAACTATCCCGCACCAACGGTTGCCAACGGAGTAATCACCAGCGCGAAAATTGCCGACGGCACTGTTGCCAGCGCAGACCTTGCCGACAACTCCATCACTGGCGCAGATGTTCAAGATGGAGGCTTGACGGGGGTGGATATTCAGGATGGAAGCCTGACCGGTGTGGACATCAGCGACAACTCAGTCGGGACATCCGATTTGGCGGATGCTTCGGTGACGAGCGGGAAGATTTTAGATGGCACGGTTGCCAACGCCGACCTTGCCGACGATGCCGTGACGGCCAGCAAAATTGCGGCCAATGCCGTCAACGCAAGCGAGATTGGGTCCGATGCGGTCGGCACCAGCGAGCTAGCCCCGAACGCGGTGACAACAGCGGAAATTCTGGATAACACGATCACCACCACCGACCTTGCGTTCACGAGTTTGCCGCCGAACGGTCCGGCAGGTGGAGATTTAACGGGGACGTATCCAAGCCCAACAATTGCCGATGGAGCAATCACGGGAGCGAAGATTGCCGATGGAGCA
>JAEUSP010000101.1 GCA_016788565.1 Chlorobiota bacterium
GCCGTTGGTGGCAAGACAGGTTCTGAAGCGGGGGTCGCGCTCCGCAACGTGCTGGGGCTGGTGCAGAAAGCATCGGGGCCGGCAGAAGCGGCAATGGGCAGGCTGGGGACATCATCGAAAGAGTTGGGGCAGTTGCTAACCACGCAAGGGCTTGGGCCAGCACTTCAGAAGCTGCAATCAGGGATGAACGCGCTTGGGACAGATGCCGAGCGCAACGCCACGTTGATGACGATTTTTGGGACGGAGAACTCCGCTGCGGCGGGTATTCTGCTGGAGAACGTTGATAAGCTCGCGGAGTTTGAATCGGGAATCTTGGCAGGCGAGCAAGGCATCGGCGATGCTTTTGCACAGGCCCAGGTAAGGATGGATACCGTCGAGTCCAAGATGTCGCGGTTCTCGGCGCGGATGAAGGACTTAGCGATCACTGCTTTCGGTACGATAGGGGACGGGTTAGCAGGCTTTGTTGGCATTCTTGGCCAAGCGGCTCCGGCATTAGCTACGGTGTCGAATCTGAAACTCCTGATCCCCACCGATTTCAAGTTCGACACCAGCAAGCTGACCGGCACGCTTCAGGGAAAGTTGGAGGGGCTGGCAACATCGTTCGGCCCTTCAGTCAAGAAGCGGTTTTCGGATGCACTAAGCGGGGCGTTTGACGCAAAGGATGCTGGGGCAAAACTGCGCACCGCGCTTGGCTCCATTTTCCGTGACGGAGCGTCGGTGGCTGGCAAGCAGCTTGGCGGGCTTGGCAAAGGGCTTGCAGGGCTATCGGGGATTGCAAAGCAAGCGGGCGGCGGCATCGCTTCCGGTTTTAAGGGGATTAGTGGATTCCTCGGCCCAGCCGCGCCGTGGGTTGTGGGGATCACCCTTGCGGTGGGGCTATTCACGCTCCTCTACAACAAAAGCGAAAAATTCCGTGCGGCGATAGATGGGCTTGTCTCCAAGCTGAAAGCTGGGTTTGAAAAAGTCGTTTCCTCCGTTGGGCCGATTTTCGAGCAGGTACTGGGGATACTCGGAGAAATCGGTGCGTTGATGTTAGACTTCCTCATCACACCGGTCGAGCTTTTGGTGGGGCTGCTATCGGGGGTTGGCGATGTGATTGGTGGCTGGCTTGCTCCATTGGTTGGAGCAGGTGATGCAGCCGGATTCTTCCAGAAGGTGATGGAGGGGATTGAGTTAGTGCTGGTGATGGTGAAGTCAAACATCGAGGGGCTAAAGGCGGCATGGGAATCGGTGAAGACGAGCATCGGGGACGGATTCGGCAAGTTATTCAGCGGCGATGTTGTTGGTGCGTTCGATTCCTTTACCTCCGTTGGTTCAAATGCCAGTGAAGCGTTCAACAACGCTTTTAAGGAGGGGATTGACAAAGGTGCAACAGAAATCGTTGCGCGGCATTTGAAGGAAACGCTGGAGAACGCTTCTAAATCTCAATCAAAATTCAAGCAGGCCGAGGAGCTTGACAAGCTGATTGATAAATACGAAAAAACGACCGACGTATTTAAGAAAAATCAACTTGCACTTGAAATTCAAAAAATCGCTCCAGCAGCGGTAAAGAATTTCAAGATGGTGGAGGATTCGCAAGGGAAGCTCGTCAAGGTGTATGATGTCTCCATTGATGCTGCACGGCGGTTTGAGGAGCAGCAGCGAAATAGCGCGAAGAGCGCAGGAGAGGGGCTACCGGAAAACTTCCTCAACGGCATTGAGGCCCAGATCAAGCTCTACGATGATGCAAAAAAATCGTTAGCCGAACTTCAGGAACAGCGCGCCCAAAAAGTTGCTACTGGCGGTAGTACCGAGGATATTGACAAGCAGATTGCGGATCAAGTGAAGGGGATTGAGAAAATGAAAACCGAGGTGGAATCTCGGTTTGGTGAAGGGGTCAAACTGGGGCTGTTGAAAAATCTGCCAGAGGAAGGGGAGGAGCGGTTGCAGGCACTACGGCAGAAATTCCCCGTAGTGTTCTCCCAGATTGAATCGGATGCTGCGCAATCGGGAATTGGCACGGCATTAACGAAAGCCGTTTCAATCAAGGGGGAGCTTGACAAAACCGGGTCGCTGAAAAAATTGGTGGAGGATTTCCGCAAGGCGGGAACCGAGGCAGAAAAATCGAGCATCGCAAAAAAAATCCAGGAGCAGATACCGGAAGCGGTGAATGCTGTTGGAACGTTTGTGGATGCCCACGGGAACATCCAGACAGCGTACAAGTTAGACGAGAAGGCTGCCGACAACTATTTCAAGTCCCAGGAGCAAGCACTTGGCGCAGATGCCGCCAGCAACGCCGTCAGTTTTCGGGAGCAACTGCTGTTGCTTGCCGATCAGTATGGCAACCTAAAACAGCGGATTGCTGAGACACGGGACAAGCTCAACAACTCGACCGATCCGGCAGAGCGTGCAAGGTATCGGCAGGAACTGATTCAGCTTACCGAGCAGGCGAACAAGCTCGGTGGGGCAATCGGGAAGACCGTCGTTGAAGGGCGGAAATTCGGGTTCGTCAAAGGGGATGTGAAGCAGGTTAGCAGTGAGCTTGGTGCATCCACAGAGCAGTCGGATGCCCTGACTGAGGGTATGGCGAGAGTAGGACAGGAGACTGATAAGGCGAAGGTTGCAGCGCAAGACCTTGGCGAGGCGTATGATGCAGCCGGGAAGGCATTGCAGGAGTCGTTGGATGCAAGCGTGCTGACCATCCTTGCCAACGAGGCGGAGATTGCACGGCTGACTGGGGAGATTGCCCAGAACTTCAACAATCCCGTAGCGGTGGCCCAGATCAACGGGCGCATTGCGGAGCTACGGAAGCAGAACGACGAGTTGAAATCGCAATCGAAGGGGCAAGTCATCCAGATTGAGGAGAGGAAGCGGCGGAAAGATGTCATTGAGGTCGAGCTTGGGATACAAGACCCCAAAGCACCGGAAAAGAAGGAGGGGAAAGGCAAAGATACCGCCGACGCGATTGACTTTAGTGACGAGCTAAAAAAAATTGCCGAGGATACCGCAAACATTATCACCGACATCCGGCTTGCAGGTGTTGAGGATGAGATAGCGAAGGAGAAAGCTATTCGCAGCCGTGCTGCTGACGACGCGATTGACCAAGCCAGCGAGAATCTGGCGGCGCAGTTAAAGGCGGTTGATGAAGCGAAAAAGGAGGGGAAAGCGATCACGCCGATTGAGGTGATGGTTGATGGGAAGCTGCGAAAAATCACCGCCCCCGACGAGATCAAGGATGCCTTCCGCCGGGCGACGCAGGATCAGATCAACGCTATCAGGGCGCAAGAAGGGGTGGACCTTGCCCGGATAGAGCAGGAGGGGTTAGAGAAAAAGAAGGCGGCGTTGCGGCAGATTGTCGCAGAGGAACGCAAAGCGGTTGCTGATAGCTACCGGGCAGAGGCAGAGGGACTTCAGAAGCGGTTGGAGTTGATAAAGGGGAACAGTGCCGATGAAATCCGGCTTCGGTATGAAATCAAGCAGCGGCAGATAGAGTTAGAGCGTGATGCAGCAACGGAGACGGCCCTTGCTGAAAACGATGTGTTTGTGGAGAATTACACCAATCTCCAGCAGTTGCAGCAGCAGTTAGACGAGACAGAGGACGAAGCAGAGCGGGAGAAAATTCGGCAATCTATTGCTCGGCAACGTGTTGCACTCGCCACAACGCGGCAACAGTTGTTGCAATCGAACGAAGTGCTGCTGGCAATCCAAAAAGATTTCGATACGAAGAGCGGAGAAAACACCACCACAAAAGATCGTGAGTTATACCGGGTTCGGAATCTGGAGCGAATCGCTGCGATTAAAAATGCAGCAGAGCAGGAAAAAGAACTTGCGCTGTTCAACCTTCGGGATAAATACGAAGAGGAGTATTCCGCAGCAGTTGGGAATGCTGCAAAGCAAGAAGAATTGACGCGGAAGTTTCTTGAAGAGAAGCGAAAAATTGAGGAGGATTATCTCACAAAAACCGACACGTTATACAGGGTGTCCCTGAATTTCAGGGATGCACTGCTCGACGTATTTCTGTCAAAGCAGGAGCGGCAGAATAAAGCCGAAATTGATCTTGAGCGGGAGAAGTTAGACACCCAAGAAAAAGACCTTGCGGCCTCTCTCCACAAGCGAGAAATCAGTTATCAGGAATACTCGGATAAGGTTGCCGAGTTGAACGAGCAGCGGCAGGAGTTAGAGAAATCGGGGGAGGTGCAGAACAGCAATTTATTGATTGCTATTCGGGACAACACGCTGAAGGTGTTTGAGAAATTGGCGGAGAAGGAGCAGGCGAACAACGTAGAGGCAGCAAAAAAGGTTATTGACACAGGTGTCACCACCGCACTGACAAGGGAGAAGCGGGAGCGGGAGAGCCGCAAAACATTTGAGAAGGAGCAGGAGTCATACAAAGAGGAGTTAGTGAAGTCGAAAAAAAGCGAGGTGGAGATCACCGAGGCTTTGCAGGAGCGGGAGGAGGGGTTTAAAACCGAGCAGACCAAGCAGGGGTTGAAAGAGGAGCAGGAAGCGGGGGATGCCCGGGTGGAGTTGTTAGAGCAGAGCGCGGCGACCATGGGAGTGCAGTTAAGCAAGCTCGCCCTATCTGGCAAGATCACTATGGAGGATGTGCAGGCAACGGTGCTTGGAACGGCATTTGAGACTATCCAAGCCTTGACCCTGTCCTATGCCGCCCCAATCCTTGCTTCTGCAACGTCATTCCTCGGCCCTGTTGCCGGTCCGATTGCAGCGGCTCTACTCACCGGCGTGTTGCAGGGGTTACTCTCCACCGCTCGCGGGGCATTAGGGCTAAAGAAGGGGAAGGTCAAAATCAAAGGGCCGGGCGGGCCAGAGGATGATTTGATCCCCGCCAACTTGTCTGCGGGGGAGTCGGTACTAACGGCGAAGGCAACTGCTGCTGGGAGCAATGCGTCCATCTTGGAATGGGCGAATGCTACTGGCCGGCCCATTGTTGAGAACCCCGAAGTGCTAAGTAGCATCCATATCGGGAGGTTCAGTAGTGGAGGGTTGATAGACGTACCGAAGGACAAAGGGGGAATCCTGCCGCCCTCTTTCAATGCAGTTCCGGCGGTATCCCCCGAGGCGAGAGGAACAGCGTTCAATTCCGTTCAACTATTGTCGTTTGCAACGCAAATCAGTGGTAAGAAATCACTGGGAGGGCTTGGAGGGTTGATAGATATACCGAACGTGCGGGGAGGGCTGTTCTTGGACATCATTGACACTGCTTCGCATCGCGTCGGTAAATCCTCCAATAGTGCGTTAGCAGATGACCCAAAGGACAAAGGGGAATTGCCAACTCAACAGGTGGCATCTGTTGAAAACGATCTTGATAGCATACGGAGTTCGGGAATACAGCCTGAGCAGGTGATGAATGCGCTATTGACATCTGGCCGTAGCGATGAGCTTACACAAGAAGCGAAGGCAATGCACGAATTGGCAAACGTGTTAAAGCAGTTCAACATCAGTTTCAGCCCCAGCTTGCCACGTCGTTTCAGCGAGGGGGCCGTTGCGATTGATGGGCCTGGGACGATGACTTCTGATTCGATCCCAGCATACTTGTCCTTCAAAGAATCAGTGATGACGGGCAAGGCAACAATGGCAGGAGGGGAGGGGCCGTTAGGGAACGCCAACGTGTTCCGTTGGGCGAATGCTAATGGACAGAGCATCTTAGACTATCCGCCGCTCAAGGCGCGGTTAGCAGAGATGCCTATCATGCCAGACCTTGATAGAGATGCCTTGCAGGAGGTGTCTATCTCAATGATTGGAGGGAGGGTAAGTGATGCACAGTCTGATAGGAAGGTACGGCAGGTTGAATCGGAGAACAGGCAGATTCTGAAGACGTTGGAAGCAATTCATAAGGAGTTGACAAAGGATTCGGTAACGAAGGAGAACTCCAGTGGATACTCCATCACGAAGGTGTCAAAGAAGGTTCAGAGGGCGAAGGCAAGGAGGGGGTAGAGAGGAGGATACCAATAGAGCAACATGGGGGGCTTGGCGTAAAACCAAGCCCCCATGTTGCTTTGAGTGCTAAGTTTTTAATTCAATAAAAAAACAGCGCAACACTTCTGCTGCACTGTTCAAATCCCACCAAAGGTTCCATTGCGTCAATAAACAAGAGGAATTGTCAAGTCTGGGTTACGAAGCCGATCCTCTGAAATGAAGCATTTGTAATAACCGACAACCGGCCAAGAAGTAGCTTCCAATTCAGGGTCATACTTTGCCAAGTAAAATTCTCCTTCATAGAGTGTCACGACAAGGCCACCATGATTGAACTCCGCAGCAGAACTAACGACATAGATTTTTTCTATAATCAGTTCCCTCAATTCCCCTTTAGACTGCTCAAATAAGTCAGGAAATTTTCCCGACTTTTCCGGGATAGTGATATAGGCTTCTAAGGACTGTGGAGGGTAATTGAAATCTCCCACAATAGCCAGCGGAACAATTTCTTTATCCGCAACATCAAGAAATTCTTGGCGAGTAAGATGGCGTAACCGAATAGGCATTGTTTGTCCTCCTAAAGATCAGGGTTGAGAATGTAATCAAGGGTCTCCTCTATCGCACCACCGAAGCCGTTTACTGTGGCGTAGCGTCCAATGTTCGGTTCATAATCGCAGATGACAAATTCATCCTCAACTTGTGCGATTACTTTCTTCCCTTTGCCAGCAAAGGAGTTGTACGACCCGATGACAATACCACCTTCTATTATGTCACTTAGCCCCTGTCGGCTCAACACCTCTTCGACGGTAAACACTGCTCCATGAACTGGTGTTTTCATCACTACGTGGCCAACTGTTTTGATCTCTTTGATCTTTGCGCTCTTCTCCTGCTTTGGTAGCGGGATGTCAAGAAACTGCTCACGCGGGATACGGCGGAGTTTAGCATACGTCTTCATAGCATTCTTCTTGGTTGTGGTTAATGGTCGTCAAATGAACACCACAAAGATAACAGTTCATTCAATCCCTGCAAGTGGTCTGCAAAAAAAATGATGCTTGGTGAGCTGCACTTCACACCCTTGCCGAGTAGCTACCAAGAACGGCGGCTGCCGTGTGGCAGCCGCCGCAAGTCGGCAAGGTTTAGCTTGCGATGACTCCGTTCTTGCGAAGTGCGAAGTAGCAACGTTGCGCGGCTTCGGTGTCAGCAGTTGCGGAGTGTTCGTTATCGAACTTGTACCCGAACAACGTTGTGTGGAGTTCTTGAAGCGAAGGGTACTTGAAACCACGTTTCGATGGTATTGCGCAAAACTCGGTTGAGGCTTTCATCGTGCAAACAGCGGCTTTCTCTGTGATCTCGAAACCAAACGAACGAACGTGTTCGCAAGAGATAACGTTGAGGTCATAGTTAAGGTTATGAGCCACAACAAGTTCGCATCCGTCGTAGTCGTCGGTAAAGGCTTCAAGAGCGGTTTTGATGCTCACACCTTCAGTCATTGCATACTCTTGGCTGATGCCGTGAATTGCTGATGCTGCTTCTGGAATTTCAAATCCCTCAGGGCGAATCACGAATGACTCTTGCTTAACAATACGTCCGTCCTCGGTGCAAACCGTCCATGAAAGCTCAACGATGCGTGGCCAGTTCTCTACGTCCGTTGCCGGAGCCTTGTAGTTCTTCGGAAGGCCAGTCGTTTCCGTGTCGAAGAAAATGATGTTCATTGTGTTGTTTTAGTTATCGTATCGCGATACCTTACAAGTACAAAATTAACCCTTTTAGAGAGTAGGTGGTTAGTGAAATCGGACTTGTGTCAATCTTGGAACATCTGGGGGGGGCTGCCCCCCCAGTGCACTTAGCAAGTCAAAATCCCCATCTCCTTTAGCTTCCGCAACACGTTCTCCATCGCACGTACAACATCAGTAGTTGTTCCTCTTGGAATCTTTACCGCGATCCCTGCCGTTGCGCCGTGTCGAACAGTGTATGTGAACTCGCTTACCTTGCCTTGAAGGTTATGCTTTACGCGCAACTCCATGTTCTTCACGAACTGTTCTGTTGTCCCCTTCCACCCCTCTTCCTGTTGCAATTCAGCGTAATCGTTTTCGTGAAGTGTGACCGTGATGCTTGCAGTTTTCATTGAACTCCTACTGAGTTAGTTTTTTGATTAACATCGAACTCCGATGTTTTACAAGTGCAAATTTACGGCGATTGAAGAGCAGGTGGTTAGTGGAATCGGACTTGTGTCCATCTTGGAACATTCAGTGGGGAGTGATTGCAGGGATAGCGTCATCCTGTCCACAATGGAACATTCAGTGGGGAGTGATTGCAGGGATAGGTATGCCCTTCCTCTTGGTTGTCTGTGAGGAATCGGGAGCAAGAGAAAAAAAGAAACCGCCTATTCTCTTTGCAAATCGCCCAAAATGGAACACTCAATGCCTTACGTAGTGTTATAGGTAGAGGGCATCACTTTTTGTGGGCGCATGGATCACCACCAGAATGTTAATTGATGGCAGTCAGTCTTATTGGGAACACCGTTGTTTTTCGTGCATCATCAACCGATAGCCCAACAGCTTCGGGCTATCGCGAGTTGGAATTGTGGGTAGATTTTTTTGATGGTGAGCCGCAGCCGATTGGGGAAAATGTTGGCGAAGCCGATACAGGGGCAACATTGCGTGGGAGAACGTCAGTCCGTTGGCATTTTGATGCTGAATCACATCCCCTTGCTCGCAGTCGCTATGATGATCCAGATGAGATTTGCCAGCACTTCGGTGTTGGCCGCAGGCTGGTGGAGTTTATGATGACAAATGGAACCCACCCTTACTTCTTCATCTACCGGACGTATCGAGATGGCACGAGTCATGGTGCAGGAGCAATCCCCTATGGAGGAGTAGATGAGAACGGAGAAGTCAATGATGATGACAACACGTTTGGGCAAACCACAGACACGCCACCGGGCATTTTCCCTATGCGAGCAGTGTTAGATGGTGAACCGGAGTTTACCACTACTGAAAGCGGGTTTAGAACATTGAGTTTTTCTTTGTGGGGGGAATCAATTACAACGTATTCGTAGCAGCATTGGCCGCCAAATACGGCATTACCAGCAGCATTAAATTCACGGCACTGCACCACCAATTTAAGACAGCATCATCATGGCAGGGACGCAATTTGTTTGGCGGTATCGAACGCGGGGGAGCAGCCTTCACCCGTATGGAGTTCGCTATAAATTGATTATTCGGCCATCGGGGCCGCGAGAAACTTCATGGACAACAGTGGAAATTCCAGAAGATGCAATCAATATCCCTCAGTTGTCTGATTTATCACAAGTTTCATTTGGGGATTTATTTCTTGGGATGCCGGAATCCCCGCAATGGAAATTTCGGTTCCGCATGGATCAGTTGCAAGATGGGAGCTTATCAACGCTCCACAACAAGCTGTTGAAGGAGTCGTACATACAGTCGGGATCAGCCTTACCAAACATCCCTCGCAACTTTGCAACCACCAATTTTTTTATGCTGTTATGGGACGAGGGAACAGGGAGCGAACCGGATACGGTGCTGTTCCAAGGGGCGCAATGGCGGCCGCAGGAATCCGAAGGATTAGTCCGCCCGACTACTGGGCAGCACTGGTTGGAAATTGATGTTATTGACATCAATAAGGCGATAATGGAAACAGTTGTGCCGCAGGACATTCAGTCTTACTTTTTTGATTCATACATCAAAAGCCAGCATTTGCCGAATTGGGGGTTGAATGGGAGTGGGAATGTCTATGACACCATGTACCGTGAAGGGGGGAATAATTTTGCTCGGTGCCAACGGATCAAGGCGGAATCCTCCAAGCTCCAACTTGCTCGGTTTTGGTCGCTGTACAAACTCTTTGAAGTAGTTGGGGCAATGTGCCGTTCAGCATACCGATATTATGTGCGTGATGCAGCGGCTTCCTATACATTCGTTGGAGTTGGGACAGGGAACACACCGTACGACGTATTCCGGTTCTACAAGCAAACCTATGTTCTGAGTTCCGGGTCAATACTACGTGGGAGTTTACTTGCCAATACAGCGATTTATTTCATTGGTATCATCTGGAATGATGGAGCAGTAGTAGATACCTATCCTGATGATGTTGGAAATATCATTGGAGGGTTTCTTTCAGAGAAAGATGATGGATTGTTTTCCTATAAGAATGTTTGGGAATTTATGGCGCATACCACCGCTGGGTGCAAGGTGCAATACTCGGGGACTTCATCTCCTGCAATGACGGTCACGTTTGCACGGCCTGGGGATCGTTCTGCAACACGGTCATTGAAGCCAAGCGATTTCAAATCTGTTGGGATTAGCCCGACGGAGTTCCTTGAAATTCCCTATACAAGGAATATGAATATGATTGGCTCAGTAGAGGTTGCAGTGCGTGGGTTGGGGGGAGCAGACGAATTAGAAAGCACTATTGAAATTGATTACATCCCACCGTCTGTTGCTGATGGCCCGAACTTGGAATTTGCATTCCACAATTTGCCCAGCATTGGGGATAGTGACGACCGCTATGGATTGAACCCCGACGACGATACAGCGGTGAGTGAAGACATTGAAGAGCCGTACACGATATGCGCGAGTTCGGGATTTAACTGCCGGTGCTTGTATTACTTTGAATGGCCTGGGAATGACCTCATCACACACTCCGACCAAATCCCAATTCGGGTGCATGAAAAAGTAGATTGGGAATGGGATTCTACGACGGTCTATAATGACGGGAAAGTTGTGAGTGGGTATCCAACCGAGTATGCCGGTTCTGGGCTAGCATCGCTCCAATTCGATTCTAAATTTTGGACACCACTACAAGCAGTCTATGCAGAAATCCAAAACACTGGTTGCGTCCCGTTTATTGTTGGCTACCGAATAGCCTACACGTTTTCAAGGGATGGGCAGATCGGTTTTGAAGTTGAAATACCAATGGGGGTTGCTCCTCCTGATGCAGTTGGTGATTGGTATGATTTGAAGGATGAAGATGGAAATTCAATTGGAGCAAACATCTTGTTGGGCGGGGGGGTGCAGTTCAATGATTTAGGGACGAAGGCATTTTACTTGAAGGGGGATTTCCAGATTGAGAACCCAACAGTAAAAGCGACGTTTTTGATCCCGGGTGAAGATTAGAAAACCCATACAGAGTATAGAAGATCATCCATGCTGAACCGACAACCGATAGGGCCACAATCCATAAGCAAGCGGCAAATTCATCAACTTGCTGCACCGGATGTTCGATCCTACAAGATTGCCACACAACTTCAAGGCGGTGCATCTGCAACCGAAAAAGGTGTGTACGTTGTTGATGCCGTGAATTATGGAACCAATCTTACGTTAAGTGGCGAACAAACAGTAGATGGAGTTGCTCTGACTGATGGAATGATTTGTTTGCCAGCAGGACAAACAACTGGAGCAAATCGTCGGCCATATATCGTTCGGACAGGTGCATGGGAAGTTGTTAGTGATTCACTTGACAAATGGCGGGTTGTCAAAGCGCGATATGGAACCAGTAATTCAGGGTTGTGGGAATTAACGAATGCCACCACCGTCACACTCGGCACAACGGCACTGACATGGGAGCGAGTCCCTCATGCGCAGCTAACGGCGGGGATGTTGCCCTATGCACTTTCATCTGGAGTGTTACGGGATAGCCGGTTGCAGATGAACGATGGGAGCAACGACGCTGTAATCGGATTGACCTATTCAAATTCGTTAGACAGTGGAGTTGTGACATCGTTGCTCTATGTCGGCGGAGATTTAGGAGCAAACCCTTCTGATGTCGTTGGTATTATTGGAGTGTCCAGCACAGCCTTTGGTGTCTATGGTGCATCGGAAGAATCTGTAGGTGTTTCTGGCTGGAGCGAAAATAACATCGGGGTGTTTGCAGAATCCACCAACGGCACACCGCTCTATGTCCGATTATCAGGCAACAACATTTCTGGGCAAGACCTTGGATATTTCGCCAACACTGGTTCCAATTTTTCCGGCAATGGAGTTCGGGCAGTTATTACCTCAAGCGGGCATGGCGTAAAGGTATTGCAGCAGGGGACAGGGAAGGGGGGAGAGTTTACGATCAGCAATGCCTCAAACTCTACTCATGCTGTTGATGCAACCACTACGGGAACTGGGTTTGCCATAAAGGGATATACCGAAGGGACAAACAGCGCGGGATATTTTCAGATCAATAATTCCTCCAGTGCTGCCGCAGCGTTAGAAGCCACCACCAATGGCACGGGACATGCTTTCACAGCAACTCGGAATGTAGCCACGGGAACGAATGCTGTTGCCAACATCGCGCAATCTCATGCAAGCAGTGAAGCAGCAGGAGTATTGGTCACACAAGCCGGAACAGGATATGGATTGCGTGTTTCGCAGACAGGAGGGAATGGACCAAACTCCAACGCCATTTACGCCATCATTTCTACAAGCTCGAACCAATCAGCCTGTATCTATGCTCAAACAAATGGGATAGGCCCGGGAGTGAACGGTTGGAACACAAGTTCCGGTAACGGGTTGCAGGGGGATAACAACAGCACGGGCAATGGAGTGCAAGGGAACGCTGGCTCGGGGTCTGGCAATGGCGTGGCAGGACGTGGCGGAACAGGAAATGCTATCTATGGGCTAAACTCTAGCACCGGAAGGGCTGGGCGATTCACTCGCAATAGCTCGACGGGAGTTGGCTCGGCAGTGTTAGTCGAAGCACTCAGCACAAGCGACACACAGACCGCCTTTGAAGTGACCCATGCTGGAAATGGTACACTCATATCTGCGAGCTTCAGTTCCAACAACGTGACTGCTGATATGGTCTATCTCACCCATAGCGGGAGTTCGTTTTCTGGCAATGGGTTTAGAGCATCTATCACCTCAAGTGGTCACGGTGTAAAGTCATTGCAGCAAGGGACAGGGAAAGCAGGGGAGTTTACTATCAGCAATTCCTCCAACACGAATGTGGCTCTTGATGCAGGAACAGATGGCAGTGGGATTGTTATCAAAGGGGTGACAACAGGGGCAGGCCGTGTATTCTACGGTGAATCCCAGTCGGCTGCGCCAAGTGATCCGTTGATGGAGTTAAAAAGCACCAACACTGGCCATAACAAAGCCATTCTGAAAGTCAATCAGAAAGGGACGGGGAACATCTTTGAAGCATGGGATGATGCTACGGAGGTCTTCCGAATTTCCGATGGAGGAATCTCTCACGTCATGGGGGGAGTTACAGGGAAGCGGGTGGCAGTCACTGGCGCAACGCATACCATTGTAGCGGCATCGGTTATCATTGGAGTGTCACCACCGACAGGGGGAACAACCCTGACGCTACCAGCAGCGAATCAAGACGGGCAAATCCTCATCATCAAGGATGAAGGGGCTATTGCTGGCACAAGGACTATCACCATTTCCCGTGCTGGCTCAGATACGATTGAAGGGGCAACATCAACTACCATCACTGTTAATTCAGGGTATGTCATGCTTTGCAGCGACGGTGCAGGAACATGGTATGTGATTGGGTAGTATATCACCACAATAGATTCATCAACACCAATGAAGTCAAGAAACCGCCATGCAATACAGCCAATGTACACCAGAACAGCGGGTCGCCATTTTCAATGACCGGATTGAAGAATTAGAGCGGCAACACGTCGAGCGTGACATCACCATTACGGAACTACGTGGCCGGATCAACATTGCTACTCAAAAGAAAGACAAGCTAAAGATTGAGAACTATGGCGTATGTCTTGAGGAAGCATTACGCGAACAAGAAGAAGTAGAACAAGTTATTCGGCTAACGGTTGCCGAACGGGATGAAGTGATAAAACAGGGTATGTAATCCCTTGCCAATGTTGAGATGTTGGCAGTGGGATAATTTGACAAGATATAGACAAGACCACCACATAACGGAACATGAAAAAAACAACGCCACCAAAGGGATTTCATCGTCCACGAGTTCAAGCACGCAATGCAGAACAGACCTCAACAGCCACGATGGAAAGCATTCAAAACACCGAAGATATTGGGTTGCAGGATGCAGGTACGAAGGTACTTGATGCAACCCCGGACGAGTTACGGGAACAGCTACGAGAGCTAACCCAAAAAAATTGCTTGGCAGCCTTACAAGAGATAGAGGGCATCCTTGAACGGCGTGGATTGCGGATGTATCCGATAGTCCATGTTGAAGGGAATTCCGTCATCAATTCCACCATCGCCATAGTCCCAAAATAACGGACCGATGAAGCACGCCATCACCTCAACTCGCGACCGATACTTGATTCAGTTTCACCTCCTATTCGCAGGGTTCCCCGTGAAAGCACTGATTGGATCAATCATCGCTGTGATCGCACAACTGTTTTCAGTCGAACTGGAGCTTGTTGTGCTTGCTGGTTTTTTTCTCATTGCAGATTTACTAACTGGTATCATCGCAGCCAAACGGAGAGGGGAAAAGATTAACTCTCTCTCCGCCAGACAAACACCGATAAAAGTCATTGAATACTTGCTGTTCGTGGCTTGCATGATCGCAATTTCCAACGTCAAAGCCTTCCAAGAATACTCATGGCTCCAGAGTGTTATTTCAAGTTTTGATCTGATTGGGTTCTCCATTGTACTTTGGATTGAGTTGGTTTCTGTCATCGAAAACGTCTTTGGGAAAACCCGGGCCAAGACCATTATTGGCTTGCTGACTGGCAAGCTAAAATTTCGCGACATGATTCAACCGATAGCCAACGAAAGCAAACAAGACGAGGAGGAGGGGCAAGAGAGTGAGGAGCCAACGGAGGGGGAGTCGTCTGAAACTGCACACGATGCAGCGTCCAAATAGCAATTTGAAAGGGGAGTATTGGGCAGCGTTACCAGTGCTCCATTACTCCTCAATAAAAACGTTTACCACAACCTTCATCACCAATTTTTCATCACCATGGCAAATCCGAACGCCTTGTATTACAAGGGGATTGATCGCATCCTAAAAGGTCAAACAGACATTGATACCGACACCTTTAAGTGTGTGTTGGTGGATCTCGACGACTACGCGCTTGCAGTTTCTGGGGCAACAAATGCTACTCCGATTGTTGTGACGACATCAGCCACACACGGCCTTTCAACAGGTGACAAGGTCGCCATTTGTGGAGTAGGGGGGAATACCAATGCAAATGGGGTGTTCTCCATTACCGTACTAAGTACCACGACGTTCTCCGTGCAGGATGTCCGTACTGGCACTGACATAGCAGGGAGTGGTTCGTACACTTCTGGGGGGTACGTCATCAAGGTATCAATCGACGAATTTCTTTCTGACATCCCGTCTGGGGCAAGAGTTGCTACCAGTGCTTCGCTTTCAGGGGTGGCCGTCAGTCAGGGAGTTGTTGATTGGAGTGATTTCAGTTTTAGTGCTGTTACTGGCGATGCTTCCGAAGCGATTGTCCTGTATAAGGATACTGGAACAGCATCTACTTCTGCTTTGGTTGCTCTCTACACCAACGGCACGAACTTGCCAGTTACCCCAAACGGCGGTGACATCAACGTTGCATGGAGCAACGGGGCATCAAAAGCATTCCGCATCAACAACTAACCACCGAGAAGACTTATTCACCACAACGATTCATCACCATGATTGATTACACCACACTTTCCGAAGAAGAGTTCCTGACTGTTCGCGCAACCGTCGAAGAGGAATCAGAACAACTACGACAAAGGAAATTGGCCATCAAAGCCGAAGTCCTTCGACGCGAAGCGGGAGCATCCGTCAATGATTTACTGAAGAAATTGACCACAGAAGAGAAAGCTGTTCTACAAGCACTGGCGCAAGGCGTTGGATTAGATTCAGCAACATCTGAGGCAGTTGCTCCTCAAACGGACTAAGGTAATTACTCCAAATGGCCTCTCCCTATTTCTCGATTTCGGGATATCATCGATAGGGAGGGGCCATGTTACTTTGACAATCAACTGCCTATCATTTCACCACACTCCACATGGCAACCCTGTATCTTGATTTTCTGAACGGGAATGATGCCAACAATGGCTCCTCGTTTGCAAATAGATTTAAGACGTTCAATAGCGGTGCGACTGCTGCTCGAACGGCTCCAGGCGATACGATCCGACTGATGAAAAGCGAAGACCCTATTAGGGTAAAGGCTGTTCCAATATCGTTGGTATCCAGTACCAACGCATCTCCCATTTCCGTTGAAGTCACGGGGCATGGATATACCACAGGCGATCAAGTTGAGATTGCCGGCCACGCGACGAACACCGCAGCAAATGGGGCATGGACAATTACCGTCACCGACGCAAACAACTTCACGTTAAACAGCTCAACAGGGAATGGGGTTGGTGGAGCGACGGGAACGGTTCGACGACTGGCTACGGCAACATTTACCGACCTATCACCAACGGTGACGCTATCCGAGGCGGTGACAAAAACAATTGAAGCCTGCGAGAGTTCGTGGACAGCCAACACGAACGTGACTGCCAGTACCGTCGCCACACGCAAGGAGGGGAGTCTTTGTTCCCAACTTGCAGTTGCGTCAGGCTTCACCACAGGTCGGATAGGGCATAAAGCACTTGCAGGAGCAACGGATTATTCTGCTTATACCAAGATCACGTTATGGATTCGTGCGAACACAGCGGTGAGTTCTGGGGTGTTGCAGATAAAACTCTGTTCGGATACCGGAGGGACGACCGCCGTCAATACCATCACTATCAACGAAGCACTATCAAGCGGTTCTCTATGGCGGCCAATAGTGTTGGATAATGGAGGAGCGTTAGGGAGCAGCATCCAATCGGTGGCGTTGTATGCGTTGTCTGATCCGGGGGCAGTGACAATAGCACTGGATAATATCGAAGCCTGCAACGAACTTTCGTTGGTTTCTCTGATTAGCACCCAATCCAGTGCCACGTCACTTGAATTTTGGCCCGTGCAATCTATCAATGGAACAACGGTGAAGATTGATGCTTCATCCAATTTCAGTTTAGACATCGGGACAAACATTGGGTACGTGGGGGCTACGGCTTCCAGCGTTGCTATTTACAAGCGCGATCCCGTCCGAATCACATCCAACCAAGCAACCCAGGAAGCGGGGTCTTCGGGAAATCCAAATACCTACTCAGGTGGTTGGGATACAGCGGCGATGACATCGCAGGACGGTATGACGTTCATTGATGTTGCCGATGGTTCTTTTATTGGCGTAACTGCGGCTTCAGATTACATCAATTTTGAAAAACTCGTAGTTGTTCGTGGCACGTATGGGTTCAACTGCACCGGAGGATTCCAGACACTAACAAGCTGCGGGGCAATAGCGACGGGGATCAACACAGGGACATCAATCGGGATACGGACATTGGGTGGCACAACCACCGATGTAAATGACTGCATGGCGTTGTGCGGGTATGCAGGGAATGCTGCGATGTCTGGATTTGATGCCAGTGCTAATTTGACCAACTGCACCGCTAAATCACTCCACACCAATACGAGTACTCTCCAAGGGTTTGTGGTGAGTGCAACGAAGTCAATACACTCCAACCTTGTTGTAGAAGGGTTGAAGGCGCTCAGTAGCGGGACGATATACGGCATCCGTATTGCTGCATCTGCCACCAAGATCACAACCGCAACTGTCCGCTCACTCACAGGTGTATCAACAGGGACGTGCAATGGGGTGTATATCTCTACACATTCCAATGAAGTATCGGGGGTGACAATCTCTGCCATTGCAGCGGCTGGCTCGGCAACGTTCTCGGCTGTTGGATTGTTCATTGGCGGGGAGAACAATGTCATCCGCGCAATTTCATGTACAACAGAAACTTGCTCTGGTTCTGGCGGTGGATATGGTGTTGTGAATAGTATGGGGAACACCTACGGAGGGCAGCAAAATTGGATTTATGGGCTAACGACCACAGGGGCAAAAACAGCCAGTATTTACTCCACCAATTCGGGAGTCCTCTACGTTGATAATACCTCTTGTACTGAATCCACAAAGGTCGTCACTGATACTGGAGTTTTTACCAGAGTTATCATCACACGGTACGAAGGTGATCCAGCGGACTACCGAATTTTCGAGGAGAATGCTACGGTTATTCGGACAGATACCGGCACAGTGGATACGGGGAGTTCGTTGTCTATTAAGCACTCACCATTATCGGCTCACACGGAGAATCGTCCTCTTCTACAAAAGACGATGCCAGTGGTGGTTAATTCTTCGGGAACTCTAACACTCAACATTCGGGTACAGCGGTCTTCAACGAATGTGACTGCCCAACTCCGACTTCGTGGCGGACAAGCGAATGGGGTTGCAAGCGACCTTACAGATTCGGCCAGTGCGTCAGCGGGGTCATGGGAGACACTAAGCATCAATTGCTCTCCAACGCAGAAGGTTCCTATGGAACTTGAATTGCTTTCGTGGCAAACTGCTGGCAGCGGGGATGTATTCTGGGACACTGCTTCCATCACTCAATCCTAAGGAGGGAACCATGGCATTACCCTTTGATCTGAACGGGTTGGATACGGTGTGGGGGGGGAGGGCATGTATCGCCAACACCTCCAAAGGGAGTATTGATCTTGGCTCGCTTGATTACAACGCCGCTGGCAACCCCTTTATTGCCAACAATGGGCCGTTGGATCAATCTGCATCCGTCAATGGTCAGGATAGCGTTGCAAGCGTTGGGGAGTTGAGTGTTTCGATCAGCGGAGGTGGTGGGTTGTCAGTTGCGATTGATCCCTGTGATGCTGTCGTGAGCAGTGGGGGGATAAGCGTATCCACAACAGTTGCTGTTGGCCTTACTGCGTCAGATTCCATTGCTGAAGGTGGGGCAGTTTCTATTGCCACCAGCGTCGGAGTTGGATTACAATCTGGGGATGTTGTCTTTCAAACTGAAGGGGTGACAATTTCCACCCAGATTGCGATTGCATTGCAGTCTGGCGATGCTCTTTGCACCAGCGGCGACCTACTACTAACATCGGGTGGAATACTCCTATCGCTTGATTCTGCCAATGGGATTACCTCTGTTGATCCATTGGCGATTAGTCTGGGAGCGGTGTCGGTGAGCTTGGGGAGTGTCAGTGGAGTTATTGGGGCGGATACCCTTACGATTTCGCCAATGACATCGGTGTCAATCGCATCTGGGGGTGTGGTTACAGATAGCGGGGGCATTTCACTACAATCCGCGATCACCACCGGGTTGGAATCAGCAACAGCGGCGGGGGATGTGGGAGCGGTGGGATTCACCACTTCCATTTCATTATCCCTTGAAAGCATCGTCGCCATTAGCGATGCGAACGCACTATCAGTTTCTCCCGGGGCAATCAGTATCCTCCTTGGTTCAGTGGATACCATTGCAACCCTTGATGCACCAACGTTGGGATATATCCTCTCTGTTGGATTAGATGGGGCAACGGGGATTGCCAGCGTTGATGACATAACCATTACTCCAACAATCTCGATCGTCATTGATCCGACCGTTGGCGTGATTGATGTTGGCGCAACAGCGGTAGCACCCGGGGCTGTCTCTCTTCAGCTTGAAGCATTATCGCTGGGTTCTGATAGTGGAGGGGTTTCCCTGTTGGTGTACTTCAAGAGTAATGCCCAGGCTACTTGGGGAAACCCAGAATCAACAGTAGGTGCATTTGGCTCCCCTGAATCTGTTGAAGGTGTGTTGTCCTGCAACGAACACGCTACCGTCAGTTATAGCAACCCAGCAGCCGTGATAGCGGCATGGGGGACACCGGACACCGTAATAGCCACCTACTTCACAGACGAACATTTCTAAGCTCATTCCTTCACACTACCGATTGGAGATACCATGAATTTTACCGATGACGACGCACTACGCAGAGGGGACGATATTCGTATCCCCTTCACCTTGACAATCACCGATGTCAATGGGACGGAACACTTCCTCAGCGAAGTTGGATATACCGACTACAAGCTCTGGTTTACGGTTAAGGCACAGCTATCCGATGCTGATAACGCTGCCCTCTTCCAGAAGACCACGACGGCTTCACAAATCGTTATCACCAATGCCAGCCAGAACAAGGGATACGTAATTATCAATGCTGCGGACACCGTGAATTGTGATACGGAAACTGCATACTGGTATGATCTTCAGATCAAGACAACGGCGTGTGGGATCAAGACGTGCAATGTTGGGAAGATCGAGTTCAAAGCAGATGTTTCGCGAGCTACTGCATGACAGGGGATTGAGATAGGGAAGCAACCGTTGGAGTACCAACAGTTGCAAGAGGGGCAACCGTTGGAGTACCAACAGTTGCCCCGAAGTGCAGTCGTAAGGGCTAACCCTGAACTGCAATACAGGAAAACTTACAGGATTGGCACTACTGTTGGAGGCAAGTAGATCAATGCAAAATGCTAATCCGAATCAGCCCTCACTATCCACACATAGCAGAGCAAACAGCCCGACCAACAGGGGATTGGTCGGGCATCTTTTTTCATAAACAGCAAATGTAGCAGGATGTTATTTTTGTTATAGTGCTATAACAAGCGAAAATTTTCATAGTATATTTGCACCACGACGGCAAACAAGTGCTTGCTGAAATCAACTAACAACAGGACAAACACCATGGACGAGCTAAAAACTATCGCTGCAATGTTTTTACAAAGCTCCCTAAAGGAGATTACTACAAGTTATGCTGGCTGCTCCCAGCAGTATCGGGAGGAACTTGTCGGGGATGCTATTGCATGGGCAAAAGAGTTGGAATTTGGGTTCTACTCAAGTCGGCGATACGTGCTTCATGTAGATAAGATTACATGGTTCCCGAGCGAAGATATTATTGAAGAGATTGAAGAGAAGAGCTTCACAACATTTGCCGATGCCCAAGAATATACAACAGGGTTAGGCCAGCGGTACGGGATAGACCCGAAGGATCAATGCACGGACATCTACATCGTCGAAACCATCAATAATCAGCATTCTACGCGCTATTTTAACTATACTGGCTCCGAAGTCTATCTTTCGCTCCATGATTGGATGCGGCCATGCAGATACCTCCAACCATCAGATTCTATCGGCTATGCGTTCCATTTCGACGACTTGGACGCATTGACCAAGAATGCAGAGTTTGCGAAGGCTTTAGATGGGATTCTGGAAGATTGGCATGCATATCCTTGGGATGCAGCCATTGAACTGGATAGGATCATCTCAGACTATGGGTTTGATCGTGATTTCTGTTTGAACTCGGTCTATATCGTCAAGATCATCGTTCGTAAGAGTGATATGGAGGATAAGTTAGAGATACGCATGATTGACCCAGTGTATAACATTAACAGAGAGCGGGTTGCCCCAACGTTTCAGAGCAAAGTACGGTTCGAGAGTGAATAAAAATTTTGTTATAGCACTGCAACAAACAAAACAACGGCCCGTAGTAGAGAAATAACCTGACGATGCCCGGCGAGTGCCGAAGCACGAAGAACAAAAAACGTAAGGACACTGCAATGAAAAACACAAGTACGGCCCCTGCCACATATCGGCTGGTAGTATGCGAATATCTCCCATGTATGATTTTGGATGACTCCTTTGATGCAGGAGCATTTGAAGTAGCCCGATATGAGACGATTGCACTGGCACAGGCTGCCATTCATCAATACGTGCAAAAGCATGGATGGGACATCGAAGAAATTGAGGAAGTAACAGCCATCTATGGTATAGATAGCGAAGGGGAGCCAATCGAGGAGGTTTGCTTCAGCATTGACGGAACGCCTCTGTAATAGGGGTGACTGCGGAAAGGATCAAGTGATGCCCGGCGAGTGCCGAAGCACACACAAACGACTAACCAACAGGTGATACAATGGCAAAGAATCTTAGTTCCCGCCCTTCACAAGAGGCAAAAGAAGAAGCACTGCTCGGAACCCATCACGGCTATACGATTTCGCTTCGCGAAGCAGAGCCATACAGCTACAACCAAAAGTCTGTTGGTCAGCAGTATGTGATCGAAGGGCCGAAGAACGAAGAACTTATCAAGCATCTGAAAAGCGCAGGTGCGCGGTGGGATGGATATGCCAAAGCATGGACGATTGCCAAAAGCAAGGCATCGAAACTTGCCAAGGTCATTGAACAGTTGCCAGAGATTTTGGCTGGGCAGGTACAGATGATGAACAAGGACATTGCGGCAGTTCAAGACTTACTCCGGCCATTGACGGGGTACAAGGTGGAGGACAAGCGGTGGTACAATCGGATCGCCGTCGAACTTAGCACAAACGGGA
The DNA here is from genome assembly GCA_016788565.1 of Chlorobiota bacterium. GTDB lineage: Bacteria > Bacteroidota > Ignavibacteria > OLB7 > OLB7 > OLB7. The sequence continues at coordinate 22,103 of JAEUSP010000101.1, forward strand.
CAGGGCTAACTATCTATGCCGACATCGGCCCTCGCACCGTAGAAAAGTTTGTCGGGATTGGCTGCAAGCAAGAGAAGGATCAATACCAGCATAAGACCTTCTGGCTCCCTCTTTCCAAGCACCAAGCCTTGCGCGACTTGATAGAGCGGCTGCCCAGTATCTGGACGGCATGGTCAGAGGAAACACGCCAACAGATCGCCGCTGTCGTTGGTATCTACGGAGCATATTCGGTCAATCGCGGGGGGCAAGGGCTATTGGTGAAAGGCCCCTATACCGAACCTTTCAAAGATGCGATGAACTCCTTACGTGGCTATTGGGATCGTGGGAACCAGCATTGGATCATTGAGACAGCCTATGCCACACAATTACTCTTCATTATGGGGAAAGTTGAGCAGTGGCGTTCTGAGAGTGCGGAGCGTCATCGGGTTGCAGAGGAACAGAAGGAATCGGCGCGTAAAGCTGTGGCCGCAGAACGGGAAGCAGAAGATCAGCGAGTTGGGCGTATCTATGTCAGCGAGCGGAATGTTGAAAGAGGGTTTCAGTTGCCACGTGAGATTTGGCGCGAGGGGAAGCTCTACATCTTCGAGAAGCAAACCTACGCAGGGAAGGAGTATGACGATGGTGATTGGATGGTGTCGGGGACCTATCTCGTGGCAACCGAAGAAGAGCAAGCCAAACGGGATGAGGAGATTCGCCAACGTCAGCAAACGCGGCACAACCTCAAGGCGGCGAAATCAGAGATTAAGGAGATTGCAAGCCAAGTTGCGCAGGAGCAAATAACGACTTGGCCAGCATCACCAAAGACCCGGCTTTTTGATTCTTCAGATCGTGATCCCTTTTGCTCAATCTACTTGATAGACGAGATTGAGGGTTCGGCGATAGTGTCGTTCAGCTTTAGCGATTACAGCAACGACTACACTGGGGCGATTACAGAGGAACAGATTCTACGGGTGAAGGAACTTGCCAGCATTATAGCTAAAGGAGGAGAGTAATGAACGTCAAGCAACTGAAGCCGCATCTACTCTATATCCTCCGAGATAAAAACGTCATTGATCCGCGAATTGAAGCAGCCCGATGGGGGTCGGGCTGCACGTCATAGAGAGGGCTTGCGAAGAGCTTTGCCGAGAGGGGGCGATGCAACGCGGACATAAAGTGTCCGAATTGATCCAAGAGATCACCTATTTTATGTACATCAACAAACCGGTCACTCAATCATAACGGATCATGCTACATCCATCGGAATTAGTCCAACACGCGCTCGCATCGGAATTCGGCTCTTTTTGGCGACCCGGGGTCTATCATAGCCCATTGCCGGAGGATATTCTACCGTGGTATGCCACCGTAGTAGATTCAGGGCATTGCATCTTGTGCATCCTGCCGATGTTTTGGAAGCCAGAGATGAGCCAGCATGAAGTTGCTGACTACCTTGTGTCAGTGCCAGTCAAGAGCGTGCTACGGGGGTATGAAATTCGGGAAGGAGTTGTTGTCCCAACATCGCCGTTGATACGGTACGACGCGAATCTTGGGCTGATAACCCCAGAAGAAGACACGGAGTATTGATAGTATAGCGACCTAAGCCCATGCAAGTGCTGGGTACGGTTCATGGTTAGAACAGAGAGGAGATACACAAATGGCAATCCTAAGTCAGCGCAACGGCGACCGTTGCATCACAACAACGATTGGAGAATTAACAGACCGTGCAGGATGGAATCATCCAGATGATTGGGGGATGCTTGGCTCCACAGAATGGCAGTGGAGCGATGAAATCAGATTCACCGAGAACAGAGATGGAATCTGGTTTGGGGAGCGTCAAGCAGATGACCGTGAATGGTATCTATGCTTTGAGGAAGGGTTTGGATTTGACAATCTCCCTCCACTTGATGGAGAATATCAACGAGAGAGTCGGTGGGATTGTTCCGGTGTGACAATCACCTACATGGTTAGCAATCGGACGGAAGGTTTTGGCGATTGTGGAAGAGTTGGAGCGGTGGATATACTCCAGATGTACACCGAATGGTTGGAGCGGGCATTAGAGCCGCATTTCCCGGGTGCATCAATTACGGTAGGGTTTTATCCATTGCGACGGTGGGATTACGATGACGAAATCACCATCAACGGTGTAGAAGGGGATGACCAAAGGGAAGAAATCATGGGGATCATTTCCGATGTTGTCAACACCTTTGAGTATCAAGGGTTCATCGAGGTTCCTTCGGTGGAGGAACTCCAAACTGCACCATATCTTTACTCCTTACCTTCTACCTTGGTTCAGAAGATCATTGCAGGAGAAGACCCGTATGATCCGAAGGGGGATCACCGTGTTATACTCCGCGCGATACAGGAATATGATCCCCATGAGCCTATGACAGAGATAGCCCGTATCAGACAGCGGATTGCTGAATCCAATGGGGAGTTGGATTATTTATGGAAGGTTGAAATGACCCAAGACACCATAGGAGGTGTTCATGCCCCGATGGCGCGAGCAGTCATTGAAGGGTTGAATCCAAGAGCTATTTATGACGCATGGGACTACTTACAACTTCTTGAGGCAAAGCGAAACCTTGCCCGCAGAACGCGGGATGAACATCACGCGGAAGCAGTGCGGTTGCAGAGTCTGTTGGCGGCTGCAGAAGCCAACATGGCAAACGACGACCGTGTGATCGCAAGATACACTGCATCAATTACCAAAGAGATTGCTCTCCACCATCGGGGGGAGTCTCCACAATGGGATGCCTATCATGCTGCCGTAGAAGAGGGGAAGAAAACGAAAAGGGAGCAAGCGTATCACAAGGTTATTGCCACCTTCGAGCATCTCTTGGAAATGGATGATCCCCGCGTTCGGAGAAGCACCAGCGGCAATCCTGTATTCGTTGCTGACGACGGGACTACCATAGCGCCGCCCGGAATGGGCTTAGGAGCGGGAGTAGAATACTGCCCAATAGGTTGGTATTTAGCGGAATTTGAGAAGAGGGATATTCGCTTAGTTGAAAGGGAAGTTGTACATTGAGTTGTTGATGTACGTCGGCGGTATTGAATTACCGTCATGTTCTTTGAAATGCCGGGTGGAGAGACTGTTCCTCGCTTTGAGCGGGGATGTCCCGTTATTCACTCAGTTTTCTGTGGTGAATCCAAATCGTTCCTGGCATAAGCCGGGATGCTTCGATAAGGTGTTGATTTCATCATCAGCACATCAAGAGTTCCTCGCTCTGAGCGGGGAGTTTGATAATCTCCACCCGGCCATTTCAACCCCACCACATCATGCGCCTGCTATTCTACCAATCCACAAGACATGATTATCACCAAAGCATATCGAACGGAAATTTATCCGACGGATGAGCAGGCGATAGCATTCCGCAAGACCTGTGCGGCGGTGCGGTTTGTCTATAACTGGGCGTTGTGCCGCAAGATAGAAGCCTATCGGGATGAGGAAGCGAACCCAGAGCTTGTAAAAGAACTTGGCGCGAAAGTCCGTGAACTAAAAAAGACGTTGAAGCTGATTACTCCTGACGAGGATGGGGGATTTGTCCACAAGAAAACAGGCGAAGTTCTCACCACTGAAAGCGTTGAGGAACTACGTCAATCTTTGCAGGAAACCCAGCAGGCAATGCAAGGCTTGAAGCCAAAATATCTTGGGCAATCAGACTTGCAAGGTCAAGAACTTGCGGCACTGAAAGAGAAAGAGCCGTGGTTAAAAGAAGTTCCCGGCATGGCATTGTTAGCAGCATTGCAAAACAACGACAGGGCGTTTAAGCGATTTGGTGATATGGTGAAGAAGGAAGGTGCAAGACCGAGGGGAAAGCGATTGACCCGTCAGCCTGGTTTTTTGTACCGTTGGTTTGGCGCAGAGATGGTAGAAAGCGGCCAGATAGAGTATCCCAACCTTGAATACTATCCACGATTTCAAACTACACGGGATGGGCTGGGGGGCTTTAAGTTTTTCAGTGCCATTCGCGTAAAGCGACGTGAGATAAGGGTTCGCGGAATTGAGGGATATATTAAACTTGCCGAGGCGGATGCTATGCCGCTACCACCACAGGATGCAGCTTGGATTGATGGGAAGGGCAAGAACGCTGGGATGTGGAAACAGGATGGAAGTTTTGAGTATCTCTCGCAAACACGTGAAGATAAATCGGAAGGACGGTTGCCAATAGGTCAGCGCAGATTTGCAAGCGGTGCGATTACTGAAGATCGGGGGCGATGGTATGTCTCGCTTACGTTCACCGAAGCCGTTCCAGACCTTCCGCCCCCCGATGGAGTTGATGTCCTTGCCGTGCATCTTGGATTGCAACGGCTGGCCACGTTTAGTGATGGATCGCACGTTCCTCGCCCAGCCCACTATGAAGAGAATGAAAAACGGTTAGCAAGACTAAACCGCTCGTTAGCCCGTGGACGGGAGGAAGCAAAAAAGGTAGGGAGGCGTTGGAAGCAGTCGAACGATTATCGTGAACGCCGAAAAGAAAAAGGAGACTTAGAGGCCCATATTGCAAACCAGCGAAAAGCATTTTCGCATGAACTCACGGCACGGATCACCTCTCAAAGACCGAAGATTCTTGTGCTACATGATTGGGGGATTCAGGGGATGATGCGAGATGATGGCAAGCGTGTTGTGAAGAAGAAAAAGAGCAATGGGGAAGAGGTCGAATACAGTTATCGCGTGAACTTAGCAAAGCCCATTTCCCATGCGGCATGGGGGATGCTGAATAACCAAATCAAGTACAAAGCTCAATGGCAGGGGATAGAAGTGGTCATCGCACCATCGGAGTTCGCCGTCACGCAACGTTGTTCTGCTTGTGGCGAACTCAATCAAGAGATGGGAAAGCCGAACCCGCCCGTGATGTTCCAATGCCCGTGTGGGAATAAAATGCACAGGGATGATAATGCGGCGAAAAATCTATGGTGGTATGGCCACCAATATCTTGCTCAGACGACACCGAATGAGTAAGTTGGAAAGTATGAGTACCGGTCACAGCCAATAGGGTTCCCCTTGATGGCATAATCAGCCGGAATCTCGCTCTGCGTAAGCGGAGCAAAAGCCCCCCGGAGAGGCTAAGGTTCATGTCCAGAAATGGTGCAGGTGGGCCTCGATGAAGGGAGTCGGTGTTATGGGCAACCATAACAGGACTTAGGGAACTCTGTACTCTCAGAACGTTACGATGGGTTCGTACCGGCCAGAATCGCTCTTTGAAATGGACGGAATATGGCGATTGTAGAGCGATTTTAAGTCTTCGTTCTGCGGGTGCGGGGATGATGGGTTGATAGGCAGCCGAGGCGCACTCTAAATTGTCTTCGTTCTGCGGGTGCGGGGATGATGGCGTACTCATCGGCAACGGCGGAGCGACGTTTACCTTCGTTCTGCGGGTGCGGGGATGATGGCAGACAGGCAGCTACAGACTACCAACGGCGGCGCTTCGTTCTGCGGGTGCGGGGATGATGGTGTTTCTGGCGATAGCGGAGGAGCTTCGGGGCTCTTCGTTCTGCGGGTGCGGGGATGATGGCATTGATAACGGAAAACGAGTTGCGCCAAGTTACTTCGTTCTGCGGGTGCGGGGATGATGGTGGTATGACCCTTGGCGGACACCATGCTGCCACCTTCGTTCTGCGGGGATGATGGCTACATCTACGTCGTCAATCGCCGCACCTTTGCCTTCGTTCTGCGGGTGCAGGGGATGATGGTCTCCTAAAAGTGAAGTGTGATCTGTTTTACTGCTTCGTTCTGCGGGTGCGGGGATGATGGCTACATCTACGTCGTCAATCGCCGCGCCTTTGCCTTCGTTCTGCGGGTGCGGGGATGATGGTGCAAGTTTCTCCTACTGAACCTCTCTTGTCTCCTTCGTTCTACGGGGATGATGGGGTGGTCTATCCGAATAGAAATTCGGTCTGATTGTGCTGGGAAGCCTGGCCCTTCTACCTCTGCAATGCGAACGTCCATACATACTCCTGCACTATTGTAGCCCTCCCTGATCGCCAAGAATGAATCATTTATGGTTGAAGTCGTATCCACAATTACTCTCTATACAGCGAAGCAAGTTCTTCTCGAAGCGGGTTTCGATTGGGATGATCCCAAGCGGCAGCAAGTAGGGTTATCCACCTTACGACGTGGAAGAATTGGCGACCCTTATACAGGGACGGCCCCTTGGCTTGAAAAGGGGAAGCATTGGACACTGATTGGGGATCAAACACTTTATACGGAGGAAGGGAAAACCGTCATCCTCCAACGGCTAAAAAAGATGCGGCGGCGAAAGAAGCCGGATGCTGATACCCAGGAAGATTAGGCGCACAAGTATGGCGAGAGGGGAAGATAGACAGCCAGTGCCACTGCTGCCCCCGCAATCCATACCAAAGGATCATTGCACTTTTCATCGCTGAAAGGTCGATCAACATCATCAAGGTGACACTTCACACCGATGAACGGCAATGGTACTTTAACGAAAGATGCTGAGAATATCAGCATCTTTTTTTTTGCCCTTTCCGGCCACTTTTGGAAGTGAGGGAAATCCTACCTATTTTTTGCAAGGTGTTCGCTTGCTCACCATCGTTGAACACCCTCCCCGATCTACGGGAGAGAGCAAAAAAAAGTCGCCCTGACCGAACGTCAGGACGACCACGTATAACAACCAAGCTCGGCAGAGCTATACTCATGGAGCATGGAAGTGTTGCCCGCTTACTCAAGGCGTAGCAACGTCGCAAGATACTGCAACACGCATAGTCCCACAAGCATTGCACGGTTGTCTGCACTGTGATACCGACAGGCAGTCACTCGTGGAATTGAACGTTCAGTTCTGGGGAGTGATCCACTCTCACACTCTGCACTGAATCGGGGATTGGTCTCCATATCCGAGAGGGGGATCGTGTGTCGCATACCACCGCTACTTCTAAGGCTCCTACCAGTTCGTATCGCTATCGCATTATATAACTGTTTCGGTTATATAATGCTCCCAATCCTCTTGCTCAAATCGCACACCAAACAGGAGTCCCATGACTGCAATCCCTGATCTGCAACGTGCCGCTGACCTACTCTCCGAAGTTTTTTGCTTACTGCATTCCAACGCAATTCAGCCATTACAGCCCCGAAACGCTGAATCTGACGACTGTATATGCACTGAAATGCCTGTCAAGTGTGACGGATGTAACAAGATGGACACAAGTCCGATTTCACTAACCACAATATAAGTGATTTAGTTATATTTGTAGCGTTGATTGCGAGTGCGATTAACACGTATAACAACCACTCAAAACTGGCTTAACAGCCAAGGAGCAACAAGCAATGTTTAACGGACAAATGACCAGCACCCAGCGCGCAAACGCAGAAGTGTACGCCCTGCAAATCGTTGAGGGATTGAAAGCGAATGGCGTTGAGGTGACAGGTGCAAACTTCAATTGGATGGTCAATGATTTGCCGTTGCCGCTGACCTTTAAGGCACACAATAACCAACAGCGTTATGAAGCCCTGAACGGCGGGAAGGTAGTAGCAACGGTTCGCGAGTTCACGACGAACAAAGCTGAATCATTCAAGGAGACGAAATCGGGGTTAGAGATTGAAGCAATCGTCGCTGAAATCGTTCGCGTGATTGAGCAGGATGGGCCAGTGTTGCAGTTGCGCCAGCAGCAGTTGGAATTGATGGAGCAGGCAGCGGGAAAGGTGCAAGCAGCACAACAGATTCTTCAGTCAGTCCACGAGGGAGCGTATGTCGTTGGCTCAATCGCAAAGACCGATAACGGCAAAGTCCCGGTCGTCAAAGTTCAAGTCATGGGGTTGCCAGCACAAGGGGTTGAAGTGTTTGCCACGGCACTGGCTCAACTGATTACGAAGTACAAGGAGAACGCTTGGGCAAGCGATGCAAAGTTGCGCGAGGTGTTGGGGTTAGCAAAGCAAGCGAAGAAGGAGGGATGATCTGAGTAAGGGAAAGGGGAGGGCGCAAGCCCTCCCCCAATTCCCCCACATGAAGCGATAAAGCACAATCACGTATCAACAACCACTTACTCAGGATCAATCATGTATCAAGGCAAAGTATCTATCCAAGACCTCGCAATCGAAGTTCAGCGTCAGCATGAGCAGCGTTTAGACCTAAAGGCGGGGACAAAGCAAATGACCATGAGAGATGGGAACACTCTTGTGATCGGCAATCACCCCGACCACGTTTTCGGGATCAATGATGTTGCGCACCGGCAGATCAGTCAGCACTATCATATTCCGGCGGAGTTCTACGACCGACTGAAGATTGGAACTCCACAACTCCTTGACGGGTTAGTCAACGGTCTGGGGGGGATTGAGGAGTCGCGTCGGTTGGTGAGAACGTTAGATGGCCGTGTCCGAGCGTTTCTGTCGGATCGCTATCGCGTCATAGATAACCACGACGTATTGGAGGGCGTGTTGCCAGCATTGATAGAGTTAGGGGATGAATGGGAGATCAATTCATGCGAGGTGACGGAGCGCAAGTTGTACCTAAAGATCACGTTCCCTTCATTACAGCGCGAAGTGAAGTTGGATGATGTAGTTCAGTTCGGCCTTATCATCTCGAACTCTGAAGTAGGCATGGGGAGCGTTCATGTCGCGCCGTTCTGCTTGCGATTAGCTTGCACGAACGGGATGACGATCAACCAGCTTGCCAAACGGCGCAACCACATTGGGCGCAAGACCCAAGAGAGTGTAGAGGACACAACCTACTATTCGGATGATACGCTCAAGGCTGATGACGCTGCATTCATCCTCAAACTTCGGGATTCTATTCGTGGGTTGTTGCAGGAATCCGTCATTGCGGCACAAGTAGAGAGGTTTCAGCTTGCGGCTGCCGAGGAAGTTGAAGCCCCACCGATGCAGGCTGTTGAGGTGCTGTCAAAGGTGTCTCGGCTAAGTATGGGCGAAGAGCGGTCGGTCTTGAATCACTTGGTTCGAGGTGGAGATTTATCAGTCTGGGGATATGCCAACGCCGTCACGCGGACGGCGCAAGATGCTGGGACGTATGACCGTGCAAGTGAGTTGGAGGAGTTAGGCGGCCAAGTTGTAAATTGGTCAGCAAAACACTTCAATCCAAGGAGCGGCGGCTGACGAATTCATCAACGGATTCGGGGGCGGAGTTCGCTCCGCCCCGATATTATGCCAGATCAAACAACGATAGCCGCGAAAGAGTTAAACAGCCAGCAGACACCTACTCAGGATGAAATTTCTGAAGAGTTAATGTTGGAGTTCGTCAATGACGCATTTCGTGCAAGCGGACTAACACAAAAAGAGGTAGCCAGTGCATTAGGGATAACACAACCTGCCGTGCATTTGGCACTACGCGGCGTTGCTGGGCAGCGTGCTACTATGGTTCGGATATTTAACACTTGGCATCCAACATTACAGGTGGAGCAAGAACCAATTATTCGATACCGAATTAAGCGTCGAGAAGCTAAGTAGAAGAGATTCTATTTGGTGGGGTCAATACCAAAACTCGCAACGATTGACAATCAGGGAATATCTGGAGCAACGTCGAAGACCATAGCCTATGGCTAAGTATTCACTACGGTTGCTCCTATTTCCTTCGTTCCTCCTCCAACTGTTCGGGGTCATTACAACCTACAAACAATGCACACCATGAAAATCAGAGGAACTTGGATACACGACGATATAGGCCCAATACTTATCACGGCTGGATTATTTATTGTCGTCATTACGGCATTCATAATAATTCGCTATTGTGGCCCAATCATTATCACCGTTTCGATTGATGCTGGCAATTACTTCGGGAGCATCTTAGCATCATCAAACCCATAGTGAAGGCTGCAAATGTTCCAAGTTTTACCGCTCTCTTTTTTTACTTGGAACTTTACTAAAAAAAGGATAAGTTTACACATCCTAAAAACAGCAACCGTAAACACTAACCGAAGGTCTTATCATGGCACAATACTCTTGCGACGACATTGAAAAACCCCTTGACCCGATTACTGATAATCATCCTATCCGTGGGTTCTTAGATAGCGGGTTCTTATACCCTAAATCAGTGAAGGTAATTACTGAAACCACTTTGGTGTTAGTCTGGCGAAATACTTACGGGTTCGCCCGGTTGGACGAATTAACCGAGAATGTTCGTGCGGTGCTAAAAAACTGGAAGGTGGTATCAACAGAAAATGCGGTAGGGTCAAGAGGGTTAGAAATTCATATCACCATCGAGCAGGTGTCGGGAGAAAAATTGATTGAAAAACGGAAGTAATGCAATTCCTCCTGCGGCTCCTCTGAGGGAACTACTCACTCCCAAAGGGGGGGCTGCGGGGGGATACTACTTCCAAACTGCAACCAGCCACAGCACGTTGTTGAATTGCAGCGGAGATAGAGAAATTCAACGGTAGTCCGAACCTACTATGTCAAGCAACATCAAACCACGTATAACAACAACGCTAACGAAGAGAACTATGCAATTCGCAATTCAACCACTGCCTAACGGTTCTTATACCACAGAACCCGGAGAGTTACTTCCACCTTTTGCCCGTCCGTATGATCGGTCATTGGGTGCAACACCGAAACAGCAATTTATTCGGGCTGAACTTCACCGCCGTGCAATGGAGCAAGAAGAGCAAGAGGAATTTCGTAAAGAAATCATCCATGACCGTTTCCGCGAGATGGACAGGCACTTTGGGCGTGCTATCATTTGGGGGATGCTTTTCAATGCAATTCTGGTTGGTGTGATCGCATTGATCTTGGCGTTGCTTGGGGTTCACGCCCCATGGTGATGCACCACCACAAGCATCATGCTGGCACAAGAGAGTAAAGACTGCAACCCAAAGTAGGTGCAGACATCCCCTATGCAATCGTGTGGGGCGCAATATCTACCAATAACCAATTCATGCAACAGGAGACACATCATGGGCTTAGTACAAGAACGACCACAAGTGACATTTCTGAATGTCAATCTGGGAAAACTTCGGAACAAAAAGAAGGGGATTGAAGCACCGGGATATGAGGGGATTATTACTGGCATCCAGTTGATAAAGAAAATAGACCTCGATGGAAGGGATAGGCAGGAATTACAGATACGGATGTCAGACCCAACCGACACAACAAACCCCAACGTGATTATCAGTGGGTTGTTTGAAACTATCAATGGCGTAACTGTTTGGGCAAGGATGCTGATTGCCCGCTTATTAAAGGCGACACGCGAGGGAACGATTGGACAAGGATCACTGATTCAGCTTGGGGCATACACACCCAAGCAAGATTCAAAAGCCACCTGCATCAGTTTGCGAGTGCCTGGCGATGCTTCGCCAATTCGAGGCATTGAATTACCAACGGATGATGCACTATTAACGCGGGGAATCATCCGTGACGGGATTACTGAACTGGCAGCTATTTACGGTGATCTTAGCAAGAATCTTCCAATTCATGCACATGGCGAAGATGGAGGATATGATGACAATGGGCATGAAGAGGAATATGAAGAGTATGATCCGGTTCTGAAGAATCAATCAGCAGCCCCAGCAGTGGTAGCACCACAACAAATGGTAGGATCAACTTCGGCAGTTCAGCCGGCTGTTGCGCAACGTTCTGAGCCACAAGAAACCGATACGGCATCTACTGAATTCCTGTATGGAGAATTTGAACGATGCGCGAAAAAAGCCTTTGGAGAATCATGGGAATCTGCTGCCGATGACTTTGTCATTGAGATATTCAAAGACCAGATATTGTTTGCAGCCAACATGACGCGGGAGCAATTGGTGGTGGCTTTAACAAAACTCCGAGAGGATTTGAAATTGCCGACACTGGGTGACGCGGAAATGATTTGGAAAACAGCCCAACAAAGAAAATGGACAAGACCTGCATTTGACGGGCTGTTGGGACATTACGAATTGAAGAGTGAATATGAAGTCCCGACCATAGCATTTCGGCAATTTATGGGAGATGTTCGGAACGTTGAAATTATGCAGGGCTTTTTGAAGGCAACGGCGAACGTCACCTAAGCGCCGAACAATATTTTTTGAGGTGCAGGAACAAGGGTCGGGCGAGAAAATCCACCACAGCAACACCGGGGATCGCCCGACCCATCCCCGGTTATCACACTAAATAGGAAAACGCAATGGCTACACTTGATAAGGATATTCAACGAACGTTGTATCGGGTTCCAGTTGGTTTTCAATTATTGGTATATGCTGAATCTTCGGAATCAGCTACTGACGTAGCGGCTGAAGAGGCCGAAGCATTGGGGGAAAGAATCCACACCCATATATCTGTTGGAACCCCTATTGAAGTTTCATCATCGGGACAAATCCCGACAGTTTGGAAAGATAAAATTCCTCTAACGGATGCCATTGACTTTTTAGAATTGACCTCCGAAGAATTGCTATCGAAGGAGAGAGAGTAGCAAGGGGTAGGAGTGCTTATGGCAAGGTCGTCCAATGATTGTGGTTCGATACCACACACTCCACAACAATCGCACACAACCAAGGGCAGAACAGACTGGTTCGGGAAGATCGTCAATTTCTAAATCTGATGATCGGACTCGTAAGGGGAGCACTGGGCGATAATGTTCATCCAGTCGTTATCGCAGCCCATGGACGTGGTTGCTGCCAAGCAAGAGCTGCTTGGCACAACAATAGACCGAATCAAGTGTAAGGGTGAACCAGCATTGCTCTATGCTCAACCAAGGGGCTTCTCTACGTCTCTTGCATTGATTGTTCCCCTCGTTCAGTCTTGATGAGGCCCCCGCAAAGTGTCCATAGATAGCCTCAGCGCATGGAAGCCGTCGGTGATGCGATTGTTGTTGGTTCGGTTGCTTGTTGCAATAGGGGATGTATTGGTTTTCCCTGATGTAGGTCGCTCCTACACCGAGCCGCAAAAAAGGAATCAAGCATCTATGGCACGAATGATCTATAACCCATTGTTCAAGACGCGGATTGTCCAATGGGGGGCAGAAGAGTGGGGTGTTGAAGTGATACTCCGAGGTTGGTTCAAACGGTGGGAGGTTCTGCCAACCTTTGACGTGACGGAAATAGAAGATCGAATCCTTATTCAAGTTCTGGCACTGAAATTCCGAAGCATTTATAACGCCCATGCTTTGCGGAATACTATTGCCACCGAAGAATTATTCCATGAATATGTTGCTCGAGAAACGCTGCGGGTTCAACGCGAGATACAGCTGATACTTGGTGTTGAGCCAGCACCATGCGAAGTGAGTAGCGATACGAGCGAGGATGAGATACAGAGATCATCTTAATCTCCAACCCAGGTAGGGTGAAGTCACATCCGGGGTCCATCATAGCATCAACAAGGAAAAGCCAATGAATTCTTGCAAACACACTCTCCATGAAGATATTCATCCGATTGAAGGTGAAACGGTTAGGACGATTGCTTGGTGTAACGATACCAATGGGGATGTTGTACACTGGGAAGAATTCACGTTTGAGGGAATCACACTCTATCGGGTTTGGTGGGGATATTACACTGACAACATTCTTGTACGTCATGGAATGATTCTGGCAGAGGTACAAGAAGCACGAAAACTCTACCATGAAATTGTGTTCCGAGGAGGGTGGCGAAATAATCCATTATACGATCCTACGGCAAGAGGGGTTTGAGTCCTTTAACCAGCAAACGATTTTTCAACGCTGAAATGTTCCGGCTATGCTGTAACGCAGGCTGTAAGAGTTTATAGGGTTCGTTGCCCTCAGCGTTGCATGACACCACTGAATAGATAGGGGAACCAACCAATGAAACTATACCATGAACATTGCAAAAATCAGCGAGCTTGTTGATAATCATTACGAGTTATTGGCGACGCTGAAAGAAATCGAAGATTTGATAGATGCTCCTAACCTTGTGCATACCAAGTTGGCTGGGGAGCTTCCAAATGGCAAGCGGATTGAAATTGCGATTCTACCACAACTTGCCAGATTGATCCTCCATCACCAAGCTGAAATTCTCCGTTTGCAGTTGGAGCAAATCCCAGATAGCATTCGGCAGCAGACAGCAAACACCACGCCGAGGTTAATAGCTGGGAGCATTAGTCCCGAATAAACAGCCCTTGGAATCACTGCCCAAAACAATCCCATGCAAGACGTACAAGAACCAACGGAAAGCCACATTGTTCAAACGTATCTGCGGGGGCATTCAATCCGGCAGATAGCATCAACCATGGGTATAGCCCCATGGACAGTTAGGAGAATCCTTCAACAGCGGACTACACTTCGCTCACGCGGTGGAGCAAACCGGGTTCATAGAACGAAAGTATCGCTGACATACTCCATTGTTCTTCGTGTGAAGATTGATAGAGCAACCTATGCTGATTTGTGTACAGAACTCCGGATTAGCCGAAAAACGATTAAACGATATTGGGATAGTGCTTACGGCAAAGCCGTTCGGGAATTTGTGTTCTGCGAGCGATTAGGCCAAAAGAAGAAAGAGGTAATCCAACGACTTCGATTAGAGCGAGTTCCTGATGCCGTCATCGCAAGGACAATCGGGGTAAGAATTAGCGATCTACGGAAAACTGATTTCCCATAGATCACACACTTTCATTCAGGAGAAATAAAGCGATGACCATTGATCTTTCAAATATAGAAGAGATGGTTGCTGCTGGGTATGTCACCACACGGAAACATCCGGACAACGACCTAACTATCTACAACTATACTGGTAAAGCCCAACATGAACGGAATTGGAACAGCATTACAAGATTGTGCCGTGGGTTAATCCTCAATGCAGAAGGGAGAGTTATTGCTCGTCCATTTGAGAAGTTTTTTGAGTACACCCAACTTGAACCCGGGCAAATACCGAATGAGCCGTTTGAGGTGTATGAAAAGTTAGATGGATCATTAGGCATTCTCTACAAGTATGAAGGGAAAATTGCCATAGCAACTCGTGGTTCATTCGATAGTGTTGGGGCAAGGAAAGGGACGGAGTGGATCACATTTGATCCTTCCATGTATTCCCGTCTATTGGAGCGAGTTCCTGATGATGTTACTCTGCTCTTTGAGATGATAGGAGGGCATCGAATTGTCCTTGATTATGGGCAGCAACAACGATTGGTTTTATTAGCAGCCATTGATAACGCAACGGGCAAAGATTTGCCATTACCAGATATTGGCATTGAACGAATAATCCGATATGAAGGGATGACAACCATTGATGAAGTATTGAGACATCCTTTTATTACCAATACCAAGTATGAATTTCTGAAGGAAGGATTTGTTGTGAGATTCAATAGTGGTCTTCGGATTAAGGTGAAGAACCCAGAGTATCAGCGACTCCATACATTGATGACAGGAACGACTTCCCGCACGATATGGGAGCGTGGTAGGTCAGCAAAGTACCAAGAATCGCTTTTGGAAAACGTGCCGCCAGATTTTTCAGCATGGGTAAAAGGCCAGTTGAAAACATTAAAACAAGAGTATGCGCATCATTGGCAGAAGTATTTTTCACTCTTCGACGATATTCTTGAACGAAGAGACGGTGAAAGCCCTATTCGCACTTCTGCGGACATTATCCCTTTGCTAAAGCATCACCCTAAGAGTAGAATCCTATTTCGTATGCGTGACATCCACGAAGCGATCTGGGAAGAAATCAAACCAGAAGACGCAACATTCTCCGATATTCACTAACTACAGAGTGTAGAAAATGGGAACGCTATTCACGTTAGGTTATGATGAATGGGATATTGAAGAGATTGAAGCAGCAAGGATAGAGTGCGATGCTGGGATCATGGATATTCGATGGAGGCAATTCTCCCCAAGGAGAGAGTTCCAACTGGAAGAACTGTTGAAACGGTGGGAAGGGAATTATCTGGAAGTTCCCCAACTTGGGAATACGGCAATTTCTGGTGATCCTCGTATCTGTGACCTTGAAAAGGGGATGAAGATATTAGGGCAATTCCTCCCAACCAACAACGTGATCCTTTTATGCCGCTGCGCATCACTGGAGCAATGCCACAGAGGAATGATTGCAGAGGAAGCAAGGCAGCGATTCGGTTGTGAAGTTATTCATCTTTCTCCACCAAAAACAGTCACACCACCAACCTTCCAATAAGAATTATGGTTGTTATCCGTACATACAAGACGCTACTGCTTCCTAACGAAGAGCAACTACAACAACTCCAGACAATAGCACATGGAGTGAAACTTGTGTGGAATTGGGCCCTTGCTGAACGGATTAGAGCATATCAGCTGAAAGGGGAAACGATTTGGCAGGAGAAAACGCCGGTTTGCCTGTATCAATCCTGACTGCAAGCACGTAGAATTGCGTGAGAGGAACTCCGCAAAGAATGTCAGGGATTTTAGTGATCCGCAAACGGATTAAGAATCAACCCCAGGCAGGGTGAAGTCACATCCGAACCTGCCTATGGCAGTGAAAGCCCTTTGGCCGGGCGATTAAAAGTGGAAGTCAATAAGATAGCATCACACCCATCATATGCGAAATACACCATCAACATCAAACAATACGATTGCATTGCGGAGAGCTTCCTATCTTTCCAATACAACGCCAAGTATCACTGGGAAGTCCTCACGCAAGAACGATATGCCGACATTACACAACAAGCAAGGGAAAGTACTGCTCCGAACCGAGATTATCACTCGGGAATCGCTCATGCGGGTTTGCCAGCTGATTATTGCTTCTTCTGGTGAAAGCCAACGGGCATGGGCAGCAAAGGTTGATGTTTCAGAGCAAACGCTCTCGAATGCTATTAACCATGCAGCACCAGCCAAAGATTACGTCCGGGAGCGGATCATCAGCCACCCCGTGTTTGGCCTTAGAGAACATCTGGTAAAAACGGCCAGATACATCATTGCCGATGAAGGTGAGAGTATGAACGGAAAGGAAGCAAGCAAAGAATGACAGAAGAGATAATCCCCCAGAAGCTATCCAGGTAGGGTGAAGTCACATCCGAACCTGTCTATGGCGGCGGTAAGCGCATAGGAAGAAACGCCCATGGGGAGGCAAAGGTGCATGTCTAACATTGGAAGCAATGGTGGCACAGGTGAAGAGGTGAGTCTGAGTTATTGACAACAATAGCAGGGACAGGGGACCACCTACGTAGCACTGTAACAGGTGTGAGGTTTGGCGGCCAGTCGCAAGTAGAACGGTGGGACATCAACACCTCCTGCTGCGCAGGTGTGATTGACGGCCCACGTCACTGCGATTGAGAAAGATAGTGCTGCAAGGTGAGAAAGACAGACGGTCGGAATTCAGCATCGAGACACAATTGTCCCGATGTACAGGGTTATAGATCAAGTCAAACGATAAGGTGGTGATAGCGGGGATTATGACACCAGACAAGGCTCGTATAGCACCAGTCAGAATCCTTATCATACACAAGATGGGCATAACATGAGGATGGATGCTACCGAGTAACCCCAGAATCAGACGGATATTCGATTGATATTCGATTAGAGGGAAGTGGGGGTAGAAATTGGCGAATTTTCTACAAAAACGTAGGCCGCGAACATACAGGAAGAATGGTGAATGTCGAATGCCGAATGTCGAATGTCGAATGCCGAATTGGATTTTGCGACTGACCGCTGACAATACTGAAGAGAAGCCACCGCGAACGCAGCCCTCCGCTCATGCTGAGCCCCGTCGAAGTATGAGTGGAGCCACCGAACCGAGAAGCACCGTCATCGCGAGGAGCGTTGAGCGACGTGGCGATCCCACGGGTGGCAGTGTATCCGATGCTTGCACAGAAACCCGCGAGATGGGCTATCGCCGCTGCTTCGCGGTGCTTCGTCGAAGATTCCTCGCGATGACGGGGCGATGACGGTGATGTGAGTTTCGCAGAAATCCTCTTCCCCCTTCACGAAAACAACCTCCGCAGCAGCTTCCGTTTTGCTACCGGAAGCATTGTCTCGGCAAACGGGAAGTCTAAATCGGTTTGGAAAATGTAGGTGGCCGGGTTCGGAAGCGAGCGGTTCTCGGCAATCAGCAGCATCTTCAGCGATGCCGCCGTCATTCCAAGCTCACTCAGCGAAACGGTTTTGATGGAGGTCGTCCGCAGATTGCGGTAGCGTTGGTTGTTGCTGGTGAATATGCTCACCTCATATTGAATCACGTGCAGCACCCCTCGCTGTAATTCAGGAACCAGCAGGTATCCTTCTTCAACGTAGGAAGGGAGCAGCCCAACGTGATCGAGCGTGAGGTGGTCGTCCACAAAATTGAAGATCGTTTGCCCTTCCTCGATTGCCCGCTGCATCAGCGGCATTGCCCATCGGATCAGCTCCTCCACCGCCATCAAGTCATCGTTGCTGAACGCTTCGTTCTGGTAGATCACCCGCTGCGATTGCAGATCAAGCCCGGTAATCCGCCCGGGAAGCTGGTCGCGAAGGTTACTGCTGTTGTCGGTGATTGCCCGGAGCGTTGCGTACAACTCCATCAACTCCGAAAGGGTTGGATAGATGCGGTTGTGGGTGAACTCCTGCCGAACATGGCGAAGTCCGTCCAAGATGCGGTAGCGGCTGGCCTCGAAATCCCTGCCAGCAGAAAGGAAGGTTTGTAGTGTGAGCGACATAGCTGCCTCTCGGTAGAATCTCCGTGGAAGTAGTTGAACCGTCCGTAAAAATTATACGAAAGAAGCACCCCGCAACGCAAGTCCCCCGCGCCGCTTTTTTTTCGTTGGAATGCCGAATGCCGAATGCCGAATGCCAAATGCCGAATGCCGAATGCCGAATGCCGAATGCCAAATGCCGAATGCCAAATGCCGAATTGCTTCTTCCAACTGACCACTGACCACTGACTAATGACTAATGACTAATAACCACCCCCCGATTCCCCCACTGTGAGTGTTCTGTGAGTTCCCTTTCCCAGCTTTACCGCCACACAACGTTCCATTCACCAACAGAAAGGGAGAGTAGAGAGAACACTATGAAATCGCTACGATTGCTGCTTGCGCTGTGGGCTATCGCGCTGGCAGGGCTTACCACCAACGTGCTGGCTTCCGGGCTTACTCCGGTTGCCGGGCATCCCAGAATCTTGCTGACCTCGGCGGTGAAAACCACATTGGTCGCGAAGAAAAACAGCAACGACCCAACATGGCTTGCGCTGAAATCAAAAGCCGACGCGCTGCTGAACCAAACCATCGTCCAGTTTAAGTACAACACCTACTCCAACTGGTACTCCAACTCCATCTACTTCGAAAGCAACGGCTCAGGCTGGATGCACGCGGCGTTCACGCTTGGGCTTGCGTGGCAGGTTAGTGGCGACACCAACTACGCCAACAAGGCGGTTGCGTTGGCCGATGAAATCATCCGCGCCGATGCCGACCCCGACAACCAGGGGCTTGGCAAATCCCCCATCACGCTCGATCGCTCCTACACCTCGCGCCATCTGGGCCCGGCCGTGGCGGTGCTGTACGATTGGTGCTATGCTCGCCTTGATTCTTCTCGGAAGGCAAAGCTGCGTGCTGTGATGGTCAAGTGGTTCAACCACCTTCGGAACGGCTCGGCCTCAAGCGATGTCTATCAGAAAAACGGCCCGGCAACGGGGGCCTGGTTCGGCTCGCACATGATCTGCGCCGCGTGGATGGGCTATGGGATCAGCGGCGACGACACCGCCGCTCAACGGATGATTGACTGGGCGCGCGCCCGATTCGATGGCACGCAATCGGCAACCCTTTCCGCCAGCGATTACCCCGCCACCCACCGGATGCAAGGCTTTACCGGAGGAATCAAATCGTGGTTCGGTTCGCGGTGGGGCGTGCCTTCAACGGTGCAAGGGGCTACCGGCGCGCCGATGAAAGGGGGGATGTTCCCGCAAGGCTGGTGGTACGGCAACGCCGAATTTGGCCGAATGGTGGATTACATGATGGTGGTGAAATCAGCAACCAATGAGGACCTGGTTGGCAATTACCAGAGCTACCTTGCGGACATTTTTGCGGCGCACCGCCACGCCACCTTGCCTGGCAACCTGCTGATTGACCCCAACGGCGAGTGGCGCGGAAGTCAGGGGGCCGTTGTGGAGCGTGGGCTTCCGGCACGGCTGGCCACCGCGCTTGCTGGGGTGGCAAACATCGGCGCGGCTGCGGCGCATTTTGCTTGGAGCGAAATCCCCTCACCCGCCAACTCCGTTTCCGGCGTTAGCGTTGCTGCGTTGCAACCCTGGGAAGATTTTCTGTACCGCAACACCTCGGCTACCGGCTCAACCGTTGCGCTCCCCCTTTGCTACACTGGCTTTGCGCCAAACTATCCGGCGGCAGCGGCGGGGAACGGGGCAATCCCGTATTTCACCATGCGTTCTTCGTGGGGGGGCAATGCCGTCTGGGCAAGCGTGAATATGGGGGCGCAGGTGTATGATGAGTTCATGCACTACCAAGCTGGGCATATCGAAGTGGCAAAAGGGAATCACCGTTTGCTGATTAGCCCAACAACCTGGAAAGGGGACTCGTCGGGGCTGGGCGTTACCAGTTTGGGGCCGGTGATTAGCGACCACTCCGGCGCGAAAAACACACTCTATTTCGGTGACTTCGGCGACTACCAATCCACAAGCTCCACCCGCGTTGGTGGCCAGGGGCCGCACGGCAAGGATAAAGTTGTGGCCCAGGAGATGAACCCCAGCTACAGCTACATCAGTGCCGACCTTTCCACCGCGTACAACAACATGGATTGGCCACGCTCGGTTGGCGACACCACCAACCGGAAGCTCGATTACTTCTACCGAAACTTCGTCTATCTGCGCCCGGCTAACCTGTTTGTGGTGTATGACCGCGTAAAAGCGTTTGCCAGCAGCAACGCCAACGGCGCGTACAAAAAACGGCTGCGCTGGCATTTCCCAACGCAGCCGCTTGTCAGTGGAAGCAGCATCAGGGTAGATAACAGCGATGCCCGTTTGTGGCTGCAGACGTTGCTTCCGGCAAACCCAACCATCACCACCAGCAGCTTGGTGAGCAACCCCGATAACACATGGGGAGCGTGGCTGAACTACCTGTTCGCCAGCAAAAGCTACCGCGCCGAAGTGAGCAACGCCGCCAACCCGCTGCAACAACCATTCCTGACGGTGATGCAGGCGGGAACCACCTCACTTTCGGAACCAACGTCCGCGCTCTTCTACACCACCGACTCGCTGATGATTGGAACCACCATCGAAGCCGCCAACGGGAACGAGTACGTGGTGCTGTTCAACAATCGCACGGGGCAAGTTCCCCAAGCCATCACGTGGACCAGCTACTATCTGCCAAGCTCCATCAACGCAACGCACACCGTGTGCGGGCTTGAGCCAAACACTGCCTACACCCTTGATCTGCAAGGAAGCCTTCTGGTGATTGCAAAAGACCCCGCCGGGGGGCATGTATCCACCCCGGCTGGTGTGTTGCAGTTCACCCCGCCCGGTGGAACACCGCAAGTGGATGGAAACGACGATGGAGATGATGAAGGCAACGGCGGAAATAATGGAGGTGGAGACAATGGAGGTGGAGACAACGGCGGTGGGAACAACGGCGGAGGTGGCGACAATGGAGGTGGCGGAGACAACGGCGGTGGAAACAACGGCGGTGGAAACAACGGCGGCGCAATCATTGCTGGCCACCCGCGACTGCTGCTGACCCCGGCAATCAAAACCACACTGCTTGCGAAGGTGCAGGCCAACGACCCAACCTGGACCGCGCTGAAAACCCGTGCCGATATTCTTCTGACCTATCCGATCACCCAGTACAAAACCGCAACCGCCTACAACTGGTTTGCCAACACCATTTTCTACGGCTACCAGGGTGAGGGGTGGTACAGCGATGTGATACCGCTGGCGTTCGCCTGGCAGATGACCGGCGACACCAACTACTGCAACAAGCTGCTGGCCATTGCCGATGAGTTCATCCGTGCCGAGTACGACCCGGCCAACCAGCCGCCAACCGGGCGTTCGCCGATGACGTTGGGGAACGCATTCCCTTCGCGCTATGTGGGGCCGGCGGCGGCCATCATCTTCGATTGGTGCTACGACCGGCTTGGCCCGGCCCGCAAAAACCAGATGGTGGGCCTGTTCAATCGCTGGTTCGATTCGCTGCGTGTGCCGGGGGGAAGCGCGTATGAGAACAACGGGCCATCGAACGGCAACCACTACGGCGGCCACATGGCGGCGGCTGGTTGGATGGGCTATGCCAGCCACGGCGATAACCCACGCGCCCAGCATCTGATTGATTGGGCAATCGTCCGCATGGACGGAACGCTAACCCCGAACCTTGCCGCAACCGACATCCCCGCCAGCAATCGCAAGCAAGATTTTGAGGGGGATGTGACGAACTACGTTGGCTCCATCTGGGGCATTCCAAGCTCGACGCCGGGCATTCACGGCGCGCCGTTCCGGGGTGGGCACAACTTCCAGGGGTGGGCGTATGGCAACGGTGAGTTCAGCCAAATGATTGACCTGCTGCAGGCAATGAAAACCGCTGGCGGCCCAGACTTCTTCCAGCAATATCCGGGCTGGTTCAGCGGGATGTACCGCTCGATGCGCCACGCGCTGATGCCAAGCCGATTTATGATTGACCCAATCGGCGATTGGGGCGGCAACAACGCCGTGGCAATCCAGCCAGGGCTTCCGCACCGGTTATCGTTTGTGCTACAATCCACCCCCGATGGCCCAGCCGCCCAACATTTTGCCAACGTGGAAATGGCCCAAAATCATGCTTGGAATTTCTACGCCCAAGATGTGCGGGTGATAGAGTTGCGCCAGTGGGAAGCCTTCTACTACCAAGACTTCACCCGCCCAGCAACGCCGGCGGTGATGCCAACATGGTACAACAACATCAACGCCGTACGGCCAAACGGAAGCAGTCCGAACGGCGCAATTCCGTACTACATCATGCGGAGCGGGTGGGACACCGGTGCGGTGTGGGCATCGCTGCAGATGGGGAGCGCGAAGTGGGGCGACCACCAGCATCTGCACGCGGGGCATCTGCACATTGTTCGCGGGCGCGACCAGCTTCTGATTAGCCCAAGCAACTGGAAAGGTGGGCCAACGGGGTTGGGAATTGTTGGCAACGGAATCGGCTACACCGACTACTCCGGCGTGAAAAACACACTCTTCTTTGATGACTACGGCGACTACCAACGGAAGTCCAGCGGGAACATCGGCGGGCAAGATGTCTATGGCTTCGACCGCCCCGTGGCCAACGAGTTCACGGAGGAGTACGGCTACGCTCGCAGCGACCTCACGTCGGCCTATAACTACGCTGGCTGGAATCCGGCAACGCAATCCAGCACCCAAATGTCCGACACCACACAACGGAAGCTGGAGAAGTTCTACCGGAACTTCCTCTACCTGAAAGAGCCAGGCATTTTTGTGACCTACGACCAGATAAAAGCCAAGAACAGCACCAACCAGTTGGGGCAGTATCGGAAGCATCTGCGCTGGCATTTCCCCGACCAGCCAACAATCAGCGGCAACAGCATCCGTGCCGACAAAGGTGCCTCGCGAATTTGGATGCACACCGTGCTTCCGGCAACCGTGGGCTTCACCAAATACAGCTTGCAGAACAACAATCCGGACAACACCTACAACGATGCCAGCTTGAACTATTTGTTCGTGAGCAACACGTGGCGGGTGGAAGCGCGCGACACGCTGAACCCGCTGGAAATGCCCTTCCTGACGGTGATGCAAGCCGGGCCGGCAAACCTTGCGGAGATGACCACCGGCGCGTTCGCCACCACCGATTCACTGATGATCGGATCGCGCATTACAACCGATGCTGGCCAGGAATATCTGGTGCTGTTCAACAACCGAACGGGGGTGGTTCAGCAAGCGATTACCTCCACGAATTATCCGCTGCTTGGCGCGGCAAGCGCAACGCATCTGCTGTGCGGGATGGTGCCGGCAGGGAAGTACCAAATCGCGGTCAGTAACGGCGTGGTGACGGTGGCGCAGAATGCTGCCGGAACGTTTACCGCTTCGGCTGGTGGTGTGCTCACGTTCCAGCCATCGGCGGTGTCGGGTGCGGCAAAGGCGGTTCCGGGGGAAATATCTGAGTTCAGCAAGGCGCAACTCAGCCTGAGCGTTTTCCCGAACCCGAGCAATGGGGTGGCAACTGTCAATTTCCGTTTGCCAGAATCAGGAAAAGTGGAAGTGCGGGTGTTGAACGTGTTGGGCGGGGTAGTGGCGCAGTTGGTGAATCGCTCGCTTCCGGCAGGCGTTCACGCCGTTGAGTGGAATGGCGAAGCGGAACCGACGGGAACCTACCTTGTTGAAATCTCCGCCGGAAGCCGCCGCGCAGTACAAAGACTGGTGCTGACGAACTAACCGAAGGCACTGGTTGGTGGAACCCGAAGGAGCACGCCCCACCAGGGGTGGCTTCTTCGGGTGTTTTTATTCTGGGGCGTTGCCAAATGTCGAATGTCGAATGTCGAATTGGTTCTTGCAACTGACTAATGACCAATGACCACACCCCCGAACATCGCCCTCCGCTCATGCTGAGCCCCGTCGAAGTATGAGTGGAGCCACCGAACGCAGCCCGTCCCTGCCTGCCCTCACCCCCTGCCCTCTCCCAAGCAGGTGATAGTGCTGGTTGCCTCACATTGGTGGGGTGGGAGAGGGAGCCAAAGCGAAGAGTGAAGAGTGAGATGGGAAGAGTGAAATGGAGCAAAGCCAGAAACCAACTAATGACGAATGACCACACCTCCGAATCCCGCCCTCCGCTCATGCTGAAGCTCCGTCGAAGTATGAGTGGAGCCACCGAACCCGCGCCCCCCTGCTTCGCTCTGGCGAGCTTCGCGTCCCCCCAAGTTTGGGGGATTTGATGCCACCAGCTTGAGATGTACCCGTTGTACAGGCTCACCGTCTGGCTCATCTCATAGCTGAATAGCACATAACCACTCACACTCGCGCTGTTGAACACCGATTGGTTGATCCCAAACTTCCGCAGAATAAGAATTTCATTAGAATTACTTAGTAGGTTGTGACTGAGGTAGAGTCAATACGCTAATATTAAATCCTGCACAACTTCATGTGTACCTATTCTTGAACAGAATTACACTCGATATTAATTTTACTGTTTTTATACAAATACAAAAAAGGAGATTGACGAAAAGCATGTATTGCCCTATTAACATACACTCTATCTACATATAAGTAAAGCCACATCCCATCATTTGCCATAAAAGTTATAAAGTCAATATCTACCCAGAATAATTTTTCATCGCTTAATATAAATGAATTAATTTTGTTAAAATACCATGATATGTTTTCAGTATTTAAATTACTCAATACATACAAACAACCAAGTTGAAATTTTTGATCAATAAAAAAATCAAAAAAAACCTTCAATTTAGCATTATCAAGAATTGATATTGAATATTTATTATAGGCATCATTTTTAAATATTTTAAAAAATGAAAAAGGTTCTGGGTTTTCAGTAATTAAAAACATATTTTGCCGATATAAGCCAGCAATTAAATTTGACAGAAAATCGGCAACTGCAAACTGATACAGCCTATACTCTTCAATCGAATAAGTTGTTAGTTCTATCTTAATCCAAAATTTGTCTTTCATCGTTACTTCCTTTGGTAAGCGTTCATACTCGGCGCAAATTAGAGTTGTTCTGAAATTGATTTTTGGGTATGCCGGAGCCTTGTAGTTACTGGCTTCGTGACCACGAAAAACTTATTTGGGAACAACTCTATTGATTTGCGAAACACTACTCAGCCGGGTGTGCTATGGATGCGCTTCGCAGGCCTTCGGCTCCCGCTTTCGCGGGAATGACAGTGATTGAGTTTTTCGCAAACCACTCTGTTGGGAGTATAATAGAGTTGTTCTGAAATTGATTTTTGGGCATGCTGGAGCCTTGTAGTTACTGGCCTCGTGACCACGAAAAACTTATTTGGGAACAACTCTAATGACTAATGACCACACCGCCGAACCCCGCCCTCCGCTCATGCTGAGCCCCGTCGAAGTATGAGTGGAGCCACCGAATGGCGAAGCACCGTCATCGCGAAGAGCGACAGCGACGTGGCACCGCGAAGCAGCGGCGCAAGCCCATCCCGCGTGTGGCAGTGTGTCCGATGGTCTCTCAGCCAAGCGCGAGATTGCTTCGTCGAAGACTCCTCGCGATGACGGGGCGATGACAGGACGTGAGGTTCGCAGAAATCCCCACGTCCATTTTTTCTCCAACATTCCTCACCTCTATCACTTCCGCCGCACCCCCAGCACCACTGCCCCGCCAATCGCCAGCACCAGCGTTGCAATCGTAATCCATTTTCCGGTCCCGTAGGCGGCGGACTCGAACCGAAGCTCCACCGTGTGGTTCCCAGCGGGAACGGCGATTGCGCGAAGTGAGTAGTTGCCGGTGAGCAACTCCGTTTCCGCGCCGTCCAGATAGACGTGCCATGCCGGATACCACACCTCGCTCAACAGCAAAATCCCCGCTTTGTCGGTGCTGACGTTCACCTCAATCCGCGACGGGTCGTAGTGGTTGATGGTGGCGGTTCCGCTGCCGGTTCCGTCCGGTTTTACGCTTGGCTCTTTTTCCAGCAACACCGTTTTGGAAAGATCAATCTCACCGCTTCCCAACATTTTTTTGATTGCCCCGGTGTCGGCCACGCGGTAGTCGTACAGCATCCGAGCATGGGGGAATGCTGTGGCCCGTTCGGCAAGGCCAACGCTTCGTGTGGCGGGGTCAATCCGCACGGCGTAGCGGATGTTCATCAGGTCGTAGGCGGGTTCGTAGTTGCCTGGCTGCCCGGCGGCTTGGGCCGGGGGGACGCGCCGTGCAAGCAGCAGTGGGTTGTAGCCTTCAAACAGCATAATCTGGCTGTACGGCCCCTGGTTCCGCTGCATCAGCATCGCCCCCGATTCCCGCATCTTCACCCGAAACAGCTTGTCGGGGGCGGAGGCTTTCAACATCGCGAACTGCTCGTCGTTCCGTTGATAGACTTGCTCTGGGTTGTTCGGCGAGGGGTTCTGCTCCACGCCGAAGGTGAACAGATCAATCGCCCCCAGCAGCAGCAACGCCACCGCCGCGCCGGCCCCGGGCATCTTCCGTTTCAGCCCGGCCCAGATCACCACGATTGCGCCAAGCCCAATCAGCAGCGGCGCGATCCCGGCGGCTCCGGTTGCTTTTGCGGCTTCGGCAGGGGCGTTGAACATCCCCCCCAACGTGCCGCTTACCGACAGCACCCCAATCAGCGCAATGATTCCGCCAACAATCCAGGTTGTTCGCATCAGCGGGGCCGTCTCATCGTCGGAGCGGATCACACGTTCCAGCCCCACGCCGGCAAGCAACGCCGCCCCTAATCCAAAAAAGAGCATCATGCGGGTGGGAACGCGGAAGGTGCCGAACAGCGGCAGTTTGTTGATGATCGGGTGGATGATGAAGCTATCCCCCAACGCATACAGCAGGCTGAACACCGCCATCCCAGCAATAAACCAACGCAGCCCGCCAAGCCGTTTGGATACCAGCCCCAGCGCGGCCAGCAGCAGCGTCACAACGCCAAC
This sequence comes from Chlorobiota bacterium, assembly GCA_016788565.1. Classification (GTDB taxonomy): domain Bacteria; phylum Bacteroidota; class Ignavibacteria; order OLB7; family OLB7; genus OLB7. Next base: position 49,461 of record JAEUSP010000101.1, read on the forward strand.
GTAGATGCAGGTTTCCCAGAAGTAGAAGGTTTCCGGGCGGTACCAGTACTCCATCCCTTGCGGTGTGTTCCCGGTGACAACGCCAAAAAATTTGGGGACCACCAACGTCACCAAATGCCCGAAGGTGATGGAGCCTTCCAGCGATTTTTCGTAGCTGCTGGCGGCGCGTTCGCTTAAGCCGGCTAACTCCTGGGCGGGCATCAGTTGGATTGCAAAAATGCCCGCGCCAATCACCACCACCAGCAGCGCAATGGCCGCCCCTTTCCAGACGCTGGCTTTCCGTTCGGCATCCTGGCTGCGCAGGTCGCCAACCAGCATGAAGGCGGCAAAGCAGGCCATGTAGAAAACCATGAACAGCGCCGATTGCGGGTGCCCGCTCAGCATCGTCAGGCCAAGAATAATCCCGGAGAGAATGCCATGCAGCCAGCTTCGTTCGGTGATGCCCTGGTAGAAAAACATCAGCACAAACGGGAACCATGCAAGGTGGTAGATCATGTTCGGGTGGATCATGTGGGCCACCATCATTCCGCACAAGCCCCAGGCAATTCCGCTGAAGATTCCGCCCCACTGCCCAATGCCCAATTTCCGCGCCAGCTTCCACGCGCCAATCATGGCAATCGGGTAGTGGATCACCACAAAAAATTGGGCAAGCCGTGCGGTTAGCTCGCCGCCGCTGAACAGATACATCAGCAGGTGGCCGGGGTAAAAAAAGCCGTTTTGGAGATCGGCCAAGAAGGGCATTCCGCAGAAGGCGTAGGGGTTCCAGAATGGTATCACCCCTTCGCTGAAGTTGCGTGCGGCAAAGACTTCGTGGGGGAAGAACTGCTCCAGAAAATCTTCCCACAAGAAACCGTTACCGAACAAAAACGGGCTGAAAAACGCCAGCGTTATCACCACAAAAATGCCGTAGGCAACGTAGTTCGGTGGTTCGTACAACGGCGCGGCGGCGGCTGGTGTGCGGCGCGGACTGCGGACGGTGATTGGTTCAAGTTCCCGTTTCTTTGAAGGCTGTTTTGCCATGGGTTGGACGCAATGAAAATGATATGGAGGTTGTTGGGGAGTTGGTTGTTTTGCTGTTAGGGGGGGCGGTATGGTCAGTGGTCAGTGGTCAGTGGTCAGTAGTCAATAGTCAGTAGTCAGTAGTCAGTGGTCATTAGTCATTGGTTGGTTTCTGGCCTTTGGCTTCATTTCACTCTTCACACCTCACTCTTCACTCTTTGCTTTGGCTCGGTTCGGTGGCTCCGCTCATACTTCGACGGGGCTCAGCATGAGCGGAGGGCTTGGTTCGCGGTGTGGGGATTGGTCAGTAGTCATTAGTCATTAGTCATTAGTCATTAGTTGGTTTTGGCTTCATTTCACTCTTCACACCTCACACCTCACTCTTCACTCTTCACTCTTTGCTTTGGCTGGGTTCGGAGGCCTCGGCTCCTATTTCCTCCTTCCTCCTTCCTTCCCCCCGCTCTCAAGCCCGCCAAATATACAGCCCAATAGTTAAGTTCGCGGCCTATGGTTATTCGTCGCGCTTCGGAAGCACCGCCGGTTACTCAGTCTCAGCCAGAAATTCCAACCGTCAGCCAGTTCACCCGTGAACTTCGCGAGGTGTTGGAGTTGGGATTCCCGCAGGTGTTGGTGCAAGGTGAAATATCTGGATGGAACCGCGCTGCCAGCGGCCACACCTATTTCACGCTAAAAGATGAAGGGGCATCGTTGGGATGCGTGCTGTGGCGTGGGCGGCAGCTTCGCTACGCAATTCGGGATGGAATGAACGTGGTGGCTGGCGGGCGCATCACCCTGTACGAGCCACGCGGCCAGTATCAGCTTGATTGCATGACGTTGGTTCCGTTGGGCCAGGGGGCGTTGGCAATGGCGTTCGAAGCAATGAAGGCGCGGCTGCTGGCCGAAGGATTGTTCGACCCTGAACACAAACAACCACTGCCGCAATTTCCGCGCACCATCGGCCTTGTCACCTCACGCGATGGCGCGGCCCTGCGCGACATCCTTACAACGCTCCGCCGCCGGATGCCGTTGGTGCGAGTGATACTCTATCCAACATTGGTGCAAGGGGCGGCTGCCGCTGCCGAGATTGCTCGCGGCATCCGAACGCTGAACAAGGTTGGAGGGATTGACGTGATGATTATCGGGCGCGGCGGCGGTTCCCCGGAAGACCTGTGGGCGTTCAATGAAGAAGAGGTTGCGCGGGCGATGTTTGACTCCAACATCCCGATCATCAGTGCCGTTGGCCACGAGACTGATTTCACCATTGCCGATTTCGTGGCGGATCTTCGCGCACCAACGCCAACCGCCGCCGCCGAGCTTGCCGTGCGCGACAAAACAGAGGTGATGGATTTGCTGGAAGGAATGACCCAGCAGATGGGCGACCAAGTTTCCACCATGCTCCGTTTCCACCAGCGGGAATTGAACGCTTTGCTCCGTAGCCGTGGGTTTGCGCGGCCATCGGACCTGATCCGCACCCACGAGCAGCGGCTGGATGAACTAACGCACCGTGCGTGGCGTGGCCTGCGGGGAACGTTGCGCAGCCGGGCCGAGGGGGTGCGCATGGCAGAGTTGGCGTTGCAAGCCTTGAACCCGGCGAACGTGCTGCGGCGCGGCTACGCAATCATTGCGCGGGAAGGAATTCCCCAAACCGGCATCACCCAAATCCCGGAGGGGACGGAGATCACGATAACAATGGCCGATGGCCAGCGCGGAGCAGTGGTTGGAAAGCAGAAGGAAGGGGGGTGAGGTTGTGGCCTTCTGATATTTACGCAGCAACTCCACCTCTCTTTTCTCCCCTCTGTGCCCTCTGTGCCTCTGTGGTTTTTTCTCACTTCTTCGCTCACGCTACATGCGCTGCTTACTCCACCGCTCCACCTGCTTCAGGATTTTGGTTGCCGCGTTTCCCCGTCCAAAGGGGAAACGCTTGCGCGACATCGTTCGGTAGAGCGATGCGTTGGTAAGCAACGCGCCCGCAGCTTCGGCAATCGCCCCCGACCGCAACGGCACAATCATCCCGCTTCCCGATTCCACCACTTCCTCACGTTCGGTTTCGGTCCGCAGCACCAGCAGCGGTTTCCCCAACGCGGGCGATTCCTCCTGAAGCCCACCACTATCGGACATCACAAAGAAGGAGCGGGCAACAAGGGAAATGAACTCGGGATAGCCCAACGGAGCAATTGGATGGATACGAGGATGGGATGGCAAATGCGCATCAACAGCGCGCCGCACGTGGGGATTGGGATGAACCGGAATCACCACCGCAACATCCGAAAACCGCTCCACCAGAAGCCCAACCGATTGCAGTATCTGCGCCTGGGGCTCGCCAAAATTTTCGCGGCGGTGAGTGGTAACAACAACAAGGCGGTTCTGGGGATCAAGGCCCGGAATAGTGGGCATTGCAACCGGCTGGCTGGCCGTGATCTGCTGCAACGTATCAATCACAGGATTCCCCGTGACGGCAATCGCTTCGGGGGGAACGCCTTCGGCCAGCAATCGGTGGCGGTTGGCGTTGGTGGCGGCGCAATGAAGCGTGGCAAGCTGAGTAATCACCCTCCGGTTCATCTCCTCCGGAAATGGGCTGTAGCGGTTGTTCGTTCGCAAGCCGGCTTCAACGTGGGCCACCGGAATTTTCTGGTGGAACGCCGCCATTGCCGCCGCCATTGCCGAGGTGGTATCCCCCTGCACGATGACCAGATTGGGTTGCGAAGCCGTTAGCACCGGTTCCAACTTTTCCATCACCCGTGTTGCCAGGCGCAGCGGGCTTTGTCCGCGCCGCATCACCTGCAATCGGGTGTCGGGGGCGATTCCGAACAGTTGCAGTATTGGCCCCACCATTTCGGGATGCTGGTCTGTAAGCACCACCCGCACGCTGCACCACGTGGCAGTGCGGAACGCCGCGATAACCGGAGCCAACTTCACCGCTTCGGGGCGGGTGCCAAGAACAAACAGAATGGTCATGGAGTCAGGTTTTGGGAAGACAGTGTTTTGCTGCGCAACGGCGTTCATCCAAAGCAAGATACAAGAGCGTGAGGTAGAAGTGGAAGAAGGGGAAGGAGAGCCGAGGCGAGGATGACTTTTTTGTGAAGACCTGCTGGGATAATCACCATGCAATTGTCCGAAAGAAAAGAGTAGTTTTGGCGCGACCGAAATGCCTGCTTGCCGACAGCATATCGGTTAGCCGTGATGCCTGCCGCTTCCATATTCTTGGAAGAGCATCATGCTTCAACTTCCTTCCAAATTCGCACACCTGCCATGAAGATCGAACAGCAACAATGGATGCCGAACTCTGGGTGGCTGGGCGCATCTGCCGTCTTGCAAGGCCAAGCGCAGCTTGTGCTATCGTTTGGCCAGATTGAGGCAGTTGAAGACCCAAACCGCTACGGCGAACTTCGCCAACGCTACCCGAACGCTCACATCATCATCTGCTCCACATCGGGGGAAATTTTTGGGGAAGCAGTCTATGATGACTCCATCACCGCTACTGCCATTGCCTTCAACGATTCTACGCTGATTGCTGCCAGCTTGAACATTGCTGATTTCCCCGACAGCAACAGGGCCGGAAGAGAGCTTGCCGGGATGATCCCCGCCGAAGGTTTGGCGCACCTGTTTCTGATTACCGACGGCCAGTTGGTGAACGGTAGCGAGGTGGTTGCAGGGGTCAGGGCCGTCATCCCCGATACTGTTGCTGTGACCGGCGGGCTTGCCAGCGATGGCGCACGTTTCACCCGCACCCTTGTTGGCCTGGATTCCCCACCAACCGAAGGGACGATGGTGGCCGTTGGATTCTACGGGGCGAACCTGCGGGTTGGATATGGCACAATGGGGGGGTGGGATTCGTTCGGGCCGGATCGCGTCATCACCCGCTCGGAACGGAACGTCCTGTATGAACTTGATGGCCAATCGGCGTTGGCTCTCTACAAAAAATATCTGGGGGAGCTTGCTGCCGACCTTCCCGGCTCGGCATTACTGTTTCCGCTCAGCCTTCGCACCCCCGACCAGCCAACACCGGTGGTCCGCACAATCCTTTCCATCAACGAAAACGACGACAGCATGGTGTTTGCCGGGGATATGCCGCAAGGCGCGTACGCCCGTTTGATGAAAGCCAATTTCGATCGGCTGATTGATGGCGCATCGCACGCGGCAGCCGAAAGCTACCAGACAATTGGAACTTCGCAGGCCGAACTTGCTATTCTGATTAGCTGCGTGGGGCGGAAGTTAGTGCTGGGGCCGCGTACCGAAGAAGAAGTGGAGGCGGTGCGTGAAGTTGTTGGCCCGGCCACCATCCTAACGGGGTTTTACTCCAACGGCGAAATCTCACCGCTTGGTTCCTCTGTCCGGTGCGAACTCCACAACCAAACCATGACCATCACCACAATTTCCGAGCTACCAGTAACGGCGTAAATCATATCCAAACTCAACATCCAAATTCAACATCCAAATTCAACGCAGTGGCGACAGGATGAATAACCCGCTTCTACAACGTCAGCTAAAAAAATACCTTGGCCAGGCCGGGGCAATTCCCGATGGAATGGAGCAATTGTTGGAAGCGATTAATCAATCCTACAACCATTATCAAGCCGACCGAGCATTGATTGAACGCTCGATGGACCTTAGCTCGCAGGAGTTGCTGGAAGCGAACCTAAAACTAAGCCGCGATGCCGAACGCCAGCGGCTGTTGCTGCGCAGCCTCAACGAATCGCTGCGTGAACTGCGCCCCGCAATCAAGCATCAGGAAAGCGACAATCAGGAGGAAGATATTCTTTCGGCAGCGGATTTGCTCCGGTCGGAAATTATGCGCCGCCGCGAAGCCGAATCGAAATTGCAGGAGAGCGAAGGGCGGTTCCGATTGTTGGCCGAAAATTCCAGCGATATTATTGTTCGTGCTTCCGATGATGGAGATTTTTTATACGTTTCCCCAGCATGTTTGGCAATAACCGGATATACTCCGGAATCGCTGATTAAAACTTCATTGTATGACCTGTTCCACCCTGACGATATTCCCGAAGTCAAAAAAATGGTGGATGACATGGATGCGGGGATGGATCGGGTTACCAACACAGTGCGGGTGCGTTGCAGCGATGGCCAGTACTGCTGGTTGGAATCCACCGTGCACGCAATCCGCGACCTCGATACTGGGATTGTGCTGGAGTATCACAGTGCCTCGCGCGATGTTGGCGAACGAAAACTTGCCGAGGAAAATATCAGGCAATTAAATGAAGAATTACAGCAAGCCAACGTATTACTGACCATCGAGCGTGACCGTGAAAAGGAGCATGTTCGTGAGTTAGAAGCATTGAACCAGATGAAAAGTGAGTTCGTCAGCAGTGTCTCGCACGAGCTTCGCACGCCGCTTGCTTCGATTATCGGTTTTGCACAAACTATTTTGCTTGATTCAGAGCTTTCCCCCAGCCTTCAACGGGAATTTCTTCAGATTATTTTGGACGAAGGGAAACGGCTTTCCAAGCTCATCAACGATCTTCTGGACCTTGCACGTATTGAAAGCGGAAGGGCAATGATGGAAAAAGGGACGTATGACCTTGCGCCGATTATCGAGCGTGCCGTGCAATCCGTTGCAATGCAGGCTGATGCAAAATCAATTAGGATTACCGTCGGTTTATGCAAGCCAGAAATTATCGCTGATTTTGATGAAGATCGGATGTCGCAGATTATCATCAACCTTCTCAGCAACGCGGTGAAGTTCACCCCCGACGGAGGTGTAATTACCGTGACAGCCGATAGCACCGCAACCGAAGTGAGCATCAGCATCCGCGACACCGGAATGGGAATTCCCAACGAAGCACTTCCGCATTTATTCGAGAAATTTTTCCGCGTGCACCGCCCCGGGTTAGATATTCGCGGGACAGGGCTTGGGCTTGCTATTGTTAAACAGTTGGTGGATATGCACGGCGGTGTTATCGCTGTTGAAAGCCGTGTGGAGCAAGGATCAACGTTCACTATTCGCTTCCCACAACCATGAGCACACAACGTCAAGTTCTGATTGTTGAAGATGAGTCCAGTATGCAGATTTTGCTCCGGCACTTGCTGCTCCGTTCTGGCTACGTCGTCACGTTAGCCTCGAACGGATTGGAAGCCAAAGAAATTCTGGGGAAGCAACGTTTCGATTTGATCTGCTCCGACGTGATGATGTCAGGAATTGATGGAATCCAGCTTTGTTTATGGGCAAAAAATAACGAGCAATTGCGCGACATCCCATTTGTCATTCTTTCCTCGCGTGCACAGCAGGGGGAAAAAGAATTAGGGCTTCAGGCAGGTGCCGATGCGTATTTAACAAAGCCGTTTGACGTACACGACCTACTGGCAACGCTACAGCATTTCCTCCCGATTGAGGACGACGTATCGCCACCGCCGCAAAAAACCGATGATGCTTAAATACTTGAGTCTGTAATTGCTGTTGGAATTGTACCGACCTCTCTTCTTCCCCTTCTCTGTGTCCTCTGTGATTTTTTCCTCTTCAGAAGCGAAGAAGAGATAGAACCACAGAGGCACAGAGATCACAGAGGGAAGAAAGAGAGTTGGAGTATTCTTGGAAGAGCGATGCTTGCTGTTGTTAGCTGAGCCAAGCAGTTTGCAAGAACAGAAGCCAATTGGCCTGCAAAGTGAATTCCGGTAGGCCGAGCTTCACAACCGTATTTTCCGCAACGCCTGAACCCGTTGCAGCAGTGGCGGATGATCGTAGTTTAAAAACACAAAAAAACGATGCGGGGTAAGGTTGGAAAGTGAGGTGCGGCTTAATTTTTTTAGTGCTGCAATCAGCGGTTCGCTGCTTCCGGTGGTGGTTGCGGCGTAATGGTCGGCCTCAAATTCGTTGCGGCAGGAAATCTGCTTCATCGCGATTCCCAACAGCAACTCCACCGGGGCAATCAGCATCGCAAAAAAGATCAACCCAGCATAGATTGAGGTCTGCTCCATAAAAAACGCATCGAATAATCCACGGTTATCCAGCACCACGGAAAGAAGCAGAAAAAACGCTCCAGTATGAAGCACGCTTACCACCATCCCTTTGGTGATGTGGCGAAGTTTGTAGTGGCCGACTTCGTGGGCAACCACAGCTTCAAGCTCGGTCACGTTGTGCGATTCGAGGAGGGTGTCGAACAAAGCAATGCGGCGGTTGCGGCCAATGCCGGTGAAAAATGCGTTTGCTTTGCTGGAACGGCGCGAGCCATCAATCACAAAAATGTTGGCGAGTGGAAAACTAACTTTGCGTGCGTAGGCCATCAATCGCTCTTTTAGCTCAAGATTTTCCAGCGGCTGGAACTTCATAAATAATGGCATAATCCATGCCGGAGCAATCAGTGTCAGTATCACGGTAAACGTGGTAGCTGCCCCCCAACCGTACAGCCACGCCATCGGCCCGGCAGTGTCGAACAGGTAAATAATCCCAGCCAAAGCCGGAATGCCAATTGCCCCGCCCACCAGCAAGCCCTTCAGCCGGTCAGCAATAAAAGTGCTGGCGGTGGTGCGGTTAAAACCAAACCGTTCTTCGATAACAAAGGTGCTATAAATGGAGAATGGAAGCGAGATAATCATTTGTGCCAGCAGCAATATCCCGATATATGCAACTCCGGTCCAAGTGGTTCCAAGCTCCCAGCCGCGCACAATGTTGTCCAAAAAATTAAAGCCCCCCGCAAACCAGAAACCCAGTATCAACAAAAAATCGAAGGTGTTGGTTATTAACCCGAACCTGGTTGTCACCCGGGTGTATTCTTGCGAGCGGCGATAGGCATCGGCATCATAAACATCAACAAATTCTTCTGGCAGATCGGGACGCAACGCCCGCAAGTTTAGCAGGTTGGCAATAAGGCTTAATGTGTACTCTGCTACCAGTACAGATAGAATGGTAATGGCGTAGATGTTCATGGCAGTACAGAACGTTGGTTAGAAAGGCAGGTCGGTCGGCTGCAAAAGTAACAAGAATGTGACGCGATTCCTTGTACACTCCAATATCTGTTATTGGCCATCAAGTGCTCCCCATTGCCGTGTTGCTGCCGAAGTGCAAATTGTGGTGGCGGCAATGGATGCTGCCATTCGATTTCCCTTCTTCTTCAGCATTGCTGAACCTTACTGCTGACCCTCGATGATCCTTGATTTGAACGGCGTGCGCGCACTTGTTACCGGCGGCGCGCGCGGAATTGGACGCGCTATCAGCATGGCACTGGCCGCAAGCGGTGCGCGGGTGGCCATCAACTACCGGAACAATACCGAGGCCGCCGAGGAACTTGGCCGCAAACTTGGCGAACGCTACTTCGAGCACATGCTGCTCCGCGCCGACATCACCCAAGAACGGTTGGTTGCCACGATGCTGAAGCGGATTGAAGAATCGTGGGGCGGCTTGGACCTTCTGGTGTTGAACGCTGGGGTCTGGGTTCCGGGAACCTTCGGCGCGATGACCCTTGCCCACTGGCGCGAGACGATCAGCACAAACATGACCGGGGCCTTCATCGTTGCCAACGACGCGCTGCGGCTGATGGCGCTGGGGGAATCTTCCGCGCCAAAGCGAATCATCTTCATCTCCTCCACAGCTGGCATCCGTGGCGAGTCGGGATACAGCCACTATGCCGCCAGCAAAGGGGGATTAATCGCCCTCACGAAATCGCTGGCGGTGGAGCTTGCTCCGTTGGGCATCAACGTTAACTGCGTTGCCCCCGGATGGATCCGCACCGACATGACCGCCGCAGCATTGGCCGAGCCTGCAACAAGAAAAAACATTCAGAAAACGATACCGCTGGGAAGGGTTGGCGAGCCGGAAGAAGTGGCCGCAGCGGTGGTGTTTTTGGCCTCGCGCCAAGCATCGTTCATCACCGGCCAAACCCTAAGCGTCAACGGCGGCGCGCTGCTGGTTGGGGGGTGAAACATGAAAAAGCGGACTTGAGCGTCATGGCAAGGGACGAACAACCGTACGGCTTGGGCACATTATCGGTCCTTCCCCAATCCAACAACCGAAACTCGAAGCCCAATGTAAGTCAGTTGTCAGTGGTCAGTGGTCAGTTGCAAATGAAGAAATTCTGCGCGAAGAAGAGAGCGAAAACTATTCTTTGACTCGATAGTCCCAATCGCCCTCAATTCCCGAAACCCGAAACCCGATTCCCGATTCCCGAAACCCGATTCCCGAAACCCGATTCCCGATTCCCAACGACCTCAATAACTCATAAACATTATCCAATAGGAGACACGCCAACATGGCAAAGGAATTCACCGACGCTAACTTCCAAGAGGAAGTGCTGAACGCAAACGAACCAGTTCTTGTTGATTTCTGGGCAGTCTGGTGCGGCCCCTGCCGCATGATCGCTCCAATCGTCGAAGAGCTTTCCACCGAATACGCCGGCAAAGTCAAAGTCGGCAAAGTAGATGTGGATGCCAACCCAGAAATTTCGATGAACTACGGCATTCGCTCAATCCCCACTCTGCTGGTTTTCAAAGGGGGAAAAGTGGTGGAGCAGATTGTTGGTGCGGTCCCCAAAGGCCACATCGTGAAAGCGTTGGAAAACCACATGGCAGTGGCGGCCTAACCTGCGCAGCATCGCAACCGACACATCCCCGAAGAAGCTGTTTCTTCGGGGATGTTTTGTAATGGCGGAGCCACCGAACCGCAAAGGCACTACTCCACAGTTGTTGAGCAATGCCAGTCAGCCAATATCACGTCACACAAGCAACTCATCATGGATATTCATAATCGGGTAGTAATCATCACCGGCGCAAGCTCTGGAATTGGCGCAGCTACGGCGCGGATGTTCGCCAACGAAGGTGCCCGCCTTGTGCTTGCAGCGCGCCGGGAAGGCGCGTTAAATCAAGTTGCAGCATCGCTTCGGCCCGGCACCGAAGCGATTGTGATCCCAACCGATGTTGGCGATGAGGAAGCGGTGAAAAACCTTGTGGATCAAGCCCTTCAGCGATTCGGGACCATTGACGTGCTGGTGAACAACGCTGGCTACGGGGCGTTTGCGCCAATCACCGATCTGTCCGCCGAAAAGTTCGATGACATTCTTCGTGTGAACCTGCGCGGGGTGTTCCTTTGCACCAAGTATGTGCTGCCGCATTTTTACCAGAAGCAAGCAGGCTCGGTGGTGACAGTGAGTTCGTTGGCGGGGAAGCATGGGTTCAGCAACGGCGCGGCCTACTGCGCCAGCAAGTTCGGGGTGATGGGGCTGATGGAGTCGGTATTTCACGAAGCTCGCAGCCATAACGTGCGGGTCATCACGCTAACGCCTGGCTCGGTTGATACTCCATTTTTTGATGGTGCCGGGGTTCCCGTCCCCAACCGCGACCGTATCCCGCAGGCTGATGAAATTGCCGAGGTGATACGCCTTGCGGTGGCCTTGCCAGAGCGCACGCTGATTCGGGAATTAGATATCCGCCCAACAAACCCGAAAGGGTAAGTGGAATTTTGGAGCAGCCCGAATGGCGCAGCAGGAAACGTGAGGTTATCAGACCAAAGAAAAAATCCGCACAAAATCATGGCTCATCTACTGTTAGTGAGTAAAGTATGATGTAAGCTACCGAACAGCGTCCCCGCTCATGCTGAGCCACGTCGAAGTATGAGCGGAGCCACCGAACCGAGGGATTGCCGATTTCCCATTAACCGTTTTCCCCCTTCGCACGCTACTTGAGATAAGTCAATATCACCGGCTCCGCTGGGAATTTTTCCGATAAAACCAATACACCGGAAGCCCAATCGCCACCAGTATCAACCCGAACAGCGATTTAATAATTGCAGGCTGGCCAGCCGCGGTAGCAATCGAATAATCGTTCAAGTCGTTGTAAATCGTCAGCCCCAGATAGAGCACAGCGAACACCACAAAAATGGCCGGAATTATTGGGAATCCAGGCACACGATACGGGCGGGGATGATCCGGCATCCGCCGCCGCAACACAAACACCCCCCACGCGCCAGCCGCGTAAAAAATCCAACTCACAAAAATCAGCATATCGGTCAGCGTATCGAACGACCCGCTGAACAGCAGCATCACGCTCCAAAAACACTGCACCACCAGCGATGCCGCAGGGGTGTGAAATCGTGGGTGAGCATTTCCCAAAAATCGTGGAAAAACATTTTGGCGGGCCATTGAAAAATAGACCCTTGCGCTGGCAAGAATTGTCCCGTTAGTGGTCCCGAATGTGGAAATCATCACGGCGGCGGCAATCCATTTATCGCCACCTTCAAAAAATTTGGAGGCGACATCGGCAGCCACTAATTCCGAGCCAGCCATTTCCTGCATCGGCAGCACGTACAGGTAGGCAAGGTTGATTAAAATATAGATGGTAATGACCGTCCCCATTCCATAAATCAATCCTTGCGGAATTACCCGTTGCGGCTGGCGAATTTCGCCAGCGATGTAGGTGACGTTATTCCAGCCATCATACGCCCAGAACGCTCCATCCAATGCTTTTGCGATTGCCAGCGCGATTGCCACCGCGCCGATCCCTTGCACCGCAGTGTTGCTTGCCGCAGCGGTGAAATTTCCTGCCGAACCAACCCCTGGCATGGTAAATGCCAGAATTGCCAACGCCACAATGGCCGCTACTTTCGCCACCGTGAAAAAATTCTGGATCATTCCCCCAAACCGCACGCCGATGTAGTTGATGATTGTCAGCAAAATAATCAGCCCTGCGGCAGCCAATTTTATTCCAATATCCTTCAGCGGTTGGATTACGCCAATTCCGGGAAGGGTGAACGCAAGCGATTCGGTTGCGGGGGATAAATGGGGCAGATCAGCAAAACGGGTGAAGTATTCCGCAAACACGTAGGCGATGCTGGCAATCGAACCGGTTTGGATTACCGCAAACACTCCCCACCCGTACAGGTAGGCAAACAACGACCCGTACATTTTATCGAAATAAATGTACTGCCCTCCAGTTTCTGGGATCATCGAAGCAATTTCGGCGTTGGTGAGCGCGCCGAACAGGGTGATAATTCCGGCAAGCAACCAGACTCCAAGAAGCAATTCCGGCAAACCCAGCCCAAAGCCCACAAGGTCGTTTGCCATCACCCCAGGCTTGCGGAAAATTCCGGAGCCGATCATTGCTCCAACAATAATCATGGTGGTGGTGAACAGCCCCAACGCTGGAAGCAAATTCCGTTTGGGGGATTTATTTTGTGTGGTTGGTTCTGGTTGCACGGTAATGCTGGATTGATATTTGCGCGGTATTCAGAATCTGCCAAATATCTAACGGGAAAATATCCAGAAAATATCTGGCAAGAGAGGGAAAGAGGGGAAGGATTGCCCGGCAACGACCACAGGTGAGAGAGAGTGCGGCGAAGCCAGCGTGGGGAAGGAGTTCGGTTGTTTCGGATGCTACGCAAACTGCTCCAGCACACGAGCCGGAATCAGCCACTCCAGAGTTCCGCGCACTTGGGGGCGGAATCCGTCGGCGGCCACGGCGGCCACCGTTGCTGTTCCCATCTCGGCTACAAGCTCGCCGCGTCCGCACAGCCCCGACAGCGCTTCGCCGATTGCTGGTTGGTGGCCAACAAGCATCAGCCGTTGCGCGTCGCGGTGTTCCTGGATCAGCTGGGAAATTGTGCCGAACGAGCCATACGGGGCAAGCCTTGCATCGGTTAGCACAGGATCAGCGATCTCCAAAATCCGCGCAACGATTTCGGCGGTTTGCTGGGCGCGGAGCAGTGGGCTTGCAATGATTCTATCCAGCCGAATCCCCAGTTGCAGCAGCCCTTTGGCAACCAGCGCCGTTTGCAGCGTCCCTTGTTCGGATAGCGGGCGTTGGCTGTCGCTTGTTCCCGGTTCCGCAGGGTTGGCGATTCCGTGGCGCATCAGATAGATCAGCATGGGTAGCCCGTTGAAAAAAGTCGGTGGCGTTGTTTACGGTGTGGTTTTTTCCTGGCCCACATTCTTTACTTGTGGTTCGGCTGATTGCTGCGACTGCTTTTCGGAAGCCGTTGGTTGCTCAACCTTTGGGGCGTTGTCGGAAGAAATATCTTGAACCTGAGGTTGGTTCTGCGGCGTTTCTTTCGGTGCGGTTTGCTGCGCCGATTGCTGTGTTGATTGCTGTGCTGAGGGTTGCGATGACTGTTGCGGCGTGTGCGGTTCTTGCGGCTCGATTGGTGTTTGTTTTTGGCCAATCTCATCCTGCTGCGCACGCATCAGCGCTTGGGTATCCACCACCGCTTCGGCTGGCTTGTTTTTGATGTAGCGGCGGCCATAACTGAAGTTCCGGCGCTCCCCTTCCACATCGCTGAACGCTTTCCGTTCGTCGCTCATGTAGCGGTGAACCTCCATCGCTTTTTGTGGCTGCTTTGTGGCGTTGTAGGCGTTCATCAAGATTTGCTCCACGCGGTCGCGAATCTCCTGGCGGCGTGGGCGTTCTTGGATTTGAAGCCACGCTTTCTGCTCATACACCGGCTTGATGACCGCCAGCGCAGCCCGGGGCTGGCGTTGCGATTCGGCGCGGCCCACCACGCTTTCAATTTTTGGGTAGGGGTCGTATCGGCCCAGGTCGTCCACGTGGCTTCCTAACTTGCGGATCAGTGAGTTCACCGCGGTGTTCATCTGGTCGGGGTCGGGGATGTCGGTATCCACCAGCGCGCTAGAGTTTGCTGGGGGAAGCAGTTTCACGGCCATGTGTTCTTCGTTCAATGCCCCCCGTTCTTTCAGCAAATAGACAATGGCCTGGACGGTTTCCAGGTCTAGGTCGGTATCCACCATTCCCAGCCCCATGCGTAGCATCACATCCCCTTTTGCTCCGGTCAGCATATCGCCACGGCGGATTGCTTGGGTCATTAAAAATTTCCCCTGGTTGTAGGAGCGTTGCACATCCCCCAACGCATAGCTTTTGCGGTGGCGCAAGAACTGGAGCGCGGTGGCGGGGTCCTTGTAGCCCAGCAGTTCCAGCACCCCCATCACTTGGCTGAAGGAGACCTCGACGTAATAATCAATTTTCCGTTTTTTGGCCAGCTTGGCCACTGCTTTCATCAGGCTGTTCCGCCCCCGCAGTGCGCGGACGTTGGCCATGAACGATAAGTCATCGGGGATGCCGTAGCCGGTGACGGGGGTTCCGCGCGGGATGGATTGGATGGTGAGGTTCACCGGTTCCTTCGTGTGGATGGTGACAAGGTGGATGGCATCGGCGTGGTTGTCGGTGCTGGCAACGCGGTTATCAAGGCCAACTAACAGGATGTTCAGTTCGGCAGGAAGGGAGTCGGCGCGGGCGATGATCCCTTCGCTATAGACGGCATCGTACAGGTTATCGGTGACAACCGTGGCCGAGACAACAGGGGAGGGAATTGGAGTAATCCAGGAGATGGCCTGCCAAGCAGCAAGCCCCAGAAACGCTATCAAGAGCACACGCAGCCAGCGGCGTTTGCGGCGTGGTTGGGGGTGCTCATCGGAAGCGGCAAGCGATAATTCTTGTGACATAGCTCGCAAAGATAGGGGAATTTTATCCGTGAAAGGTCACGTGGATAGATGCACGTGAAGTGGATCATTTCATCGGCAACGCAGCCCTTGCACGCAAGCGACCCAGAAGGGTTACAGGGCGATGACTGAGTAATGGCCATTTTCCCCTGTGGCCTTATCCCATTTTTTTGCGTTTGTTCAGATACTCAGCCAACCCGACGTCGAACGGTGTGGCGGTGTCCATCAGCACGTAGTCAATGCCATGTTCGCGGCATTCTCGTTTCAGGTGGTCGGTGAAATCACTCATTGCCTGGGCGTAGGCTTTCCGGATTTGGTAGGGCTGCGTCACCATCTGCTCGCCGCTCTCCATATCGCGGAACGTAGCGTCGTTGCCGAAGTCAAACGTCCGTTCCAAAGGGTCCAGCAGCTGCATTGCCACAACCTCATTCCGTTTGTGGCGGAAGTGTTGCAATGCCGAGATGACCTGGGCCGGGTCGTCAAAAAAATCGCTGATGACCACCACCAAGCCACGCCTGCGAATCCGTTCGGCCATCACGTGAAGCGACCGCGCCGTGCCGGTTCCGCCAGCGGTGCGGGCGTTGGCAAGCGTGCGCAAAATCTCCTGAAGATAGCTTGTGCGCGAGCTTGCCGGAAGGTAGTTGCGTAGCTCGGTGTCGTACATCCCCAACCCCGCAGCATCGCGTTGGCGGATCATCAGCAGCGCGAGCGCGGCGGCAAGCGAAGTGGCATACTGAAACTTGGTTGGATTCCCCGCCGAGGCGTACCCCATCGAGGCGGAAGCATCCACAATCACGTAGCCCTTCAGGTTTGTCTCTTCCTCGTACTGCTTGATGTAGTAGCGGTCGGTACGGCCATACACCTTCCAATCAATCGCCCGAATCTCATCCCCCGGCATGTACTGGCGATGCTCGGCAAACTCCACCGAAAAACCGTGGTACGGCGAGCGATGTAGCCCTGTGATGAACCCCTCCACCACCAACCGCGCACGCAGTTCCAGCGACTCGATACGGGAAAGAGCATCAGGGGGAAGAAAGGAGCGAAGGTCGGACATGGTTTGGCTTGTGGTTTTTTGGTGATTGGTATTGAGGTGCAGAAATCGGGACTGGGAAGGAGGATTACTCCACGGAAATGTTCATTGCGTACCGGGATGACTTCGATTCCATCATCCCCATCGTCAGCCGGTACTCGCCACTGGCCGGAAGCTGGCCGCGCCAAGTTGTGGTGACCTCCATCCCGTCATCCATCAGCGAACCGTTGGGGCCGCTGATCGAAAACACAACATCGTTGTTTTGCGTGGAAGCATCAACGCTTGCGGTTAGTGTTTGGCCAGCCTTCGCATTCAGCACAAACACCACCTCCTGATTTTTTTTAATGACACCACGCAGCACCGTGCTGGTTTTGCCACGCGCAAATTTCACTTGGCGAACAATCGTGCCGTTTCCGCCAGCAATGGCAATGGAGGTGAACGCGGTCAGTGCCGCAAGAAGCAATGCCGCGGCGTGCTGGGAATTTCTAGAACGAAGCATCGGCAGGACCCCTCCCGAAAGAGTGTTGATAGAGACGTGTGTTCCCCATTGCAGCAGCAGGCAAGGGGGAGCTGAACTTACAACGGGGGGACGGCTTAGGCAAGCATGGGGGGAAATTTTGGCTTAACTCAAGGTGTACTCCAAACAGAGTGGTTTGCGAAAAACTCAATCACTGTCATTCCCGCGAAAGCGGGAATCCATAGCGCACCTAGCTGAATAGAGTTTCGCAAACCAATTTGCGCCGAGTATAGCGTGCGAAAAACGTTGCCACCGAACCGAGCCGCCGCCGCTGCCTGCCCTCACCCCCCGCCCTCTCCCAAATATGTGATGGTGCTGGTTGCCTCACTTTCGTCGGGTGGGAGAGGGGGCCAAAGCCGGGGAAGGAACCGAAGAAGAGTGGAAGTGAAGTGGCACGCAAGCTCCGCGCTGAAGCACGGAGTAATGCTGAAGAAAAGCCACCACCGAATCCAGCCCTCCGCTCGTGCTGAGCCTGTCGAAGTATGAGCGGAGCCACCGCACCGAGAAGCATCGTCATCGCGAGGAGCGATAGCGACGTGGCGATCCCGCGTGTGGCAGTGTGTCCGATGCCATCACAGGAACGCGCGGGATCGCTTCGTCGAAGACTCCTCGCGATGACAGGGTGATGACAGGGCGTGAGTTCCGAAAACTCCCCCTGCGCCCACCTCCATTTCGCCAGGTTCAGGGCGGCTACCGGGGCCAGGATGATCCCGCGATTTAGTCCCCGTTAACCTGATCCCCGGCAACCATCACCGTCCCTGTGTTGCTGAATGCTCCGGCTTCAATTCGGTAGAAGATCAGTTGGGATGTGGCAGGCAGTTGAAGTGGAATGGATTGCTGTCCAGCTTGGCACTGCTTGGTGATGAAACTTGCCAACTCTTTCCCATCCGCAGTGAACAGCCGCACCGTTACCTGCGCCGCAGTTGGCAGGTGAAATTGCAGCGTAGCATTGCCAGCGGTTGGGTTGGGAACCACGATTGCGTGCAGCCTGCCCGCGCCTTGTTGTTGCTCGGTTTCAGCACTGCTGACCACAAACCCGAACCGTGCGAAGTTCCACGATTGCGTGGTTCCAGCGTAGGGGAACTCACCGCCAACAAACAGGTCGTTCCCCAACGTGGCAATGCCGCGCACGGTCGCGCTTGGGCTTCCGGTTACTCCATCGTGAAAATTATCCCACGCGCCAGAAGCAAGATCGTAGGTTGCCACGTTGTTCACGCTGGCGGCATCGGCGCGGGCGAAAGATCCGCCAACATAGAGCTTGCTGCCATCACGGTGAAGCCGGTAAATCGGCCCGTTGGTTCCCGGGATGCTGCTCCACGTGTCCTCCTTCCAGCGTGCGATGTTATCGCTAAACACCTCGCCAGCGGTGATGAACTCACCCGCCACAATCAGGCTTCCGTCCGGCGCGGCCAGCATGGAGTAGATTGTCCCGCTTGTTCCGTTGCTTGCTTCGGTTCCCAAACGATTCCAATCGTTTCCATCCCACACGGCAATGTTGTTCACCGGCATTCCACCGGCGGCAGTTAGTGTTCCGGCGGCGTACAATCTATCCCCCACAATTGCCATTGTGCGGACCGTTCCCGTGACCCCCAATCCCACCGGTCGCCAGCGGCTGCCATCCCACTTGGCAATGTTCAGAATGGAGTCGCCGAAGGCAAACCGCCCGGCCATAAACAGGGTGTCGCGGAAGCGGATAACCGCCGAAACGCGCCCGCGTCCTGGGGTTCCGGTGGCGTACGGAGTCCATTTTTTTGTGGAAAGGTTGTAGCGGCCAATTCCGGTGCAGTCCCCGTTGCCGCCGGCAATGTTGAACGCCCCGCCAACAATCAGGTCATCCCCCTCAACCAGAAGCGCGTCGCCAGTCCCAGAAAGTCCCCCAATATCTTGCCATTCTTCTCCATCCCACATTCCCAAATAGGGGAGACTTTGCCCTTTGGACATCTGCAGCTCTCCGGTCACGAACACCTGGTTGGGTGGGCGGGTTGCAATGAAATTGATCCCGCCGGCAACCCCGCGCCCGGGAACAAACGCCTGCTTGGTTTGCCGCGACATCAACCCGATATTCACCACACTGATACCCCCAACACGGGTTATCAGCCCGCCAATGCACAGGGTTGCGGGGTCGGCAGCCAGGGCGTAGGCGATGCCGCGCACCCCGCCGCCAAAAACGCTGAGCGACCCGCCAGAAAAAAGCGCAAGGTTGGTGGAGTCGCGCTTCCCACGTTGGCTAAACTCGCCGCCGATAATGATGGAATCCCCCACGGGAAGGATAGTGTTCACGGTTCCATCCAGCCCCGCGCCCGCGCTTGCCCACGTGCCGGTGGAAAGGTCCAGCTGGGCGATGGAGTTGGCCGCCACGCCAACGTTGTTGAACAATCCGCCAGCGTACAAGCGGTTTCCCGAAACAGCAAGCGCGGCAACGAACGGTTCGGCGGTCCCGGCCAGTGTTCCCGCCGAACGCCACGCGCCGTTGTCCCAAGCGGCCAGCCCTGTTGTGGCGGTGGTTCCGGCTTGGGTGAACCTTCCACCAACAAACAGTTGGTTGTTTGCGGTTGCCAGCGATAGCACAATCGCCCCGGTTCCGGTGATCCCTTCCCCCAGTGCGTGCCATGCGTTGCCATCCCAGCGGGCAATGTTGTTGGCCGGGGTTGCCCCTGCGTTTGCAAAGTGGCCGCCAGCATAGATGCTGTTCCCCTCCACCGCCAGCGCGTACACCGCCGCGTTCCCGCCGCTGACACCCCCCCCCAGGCTACTCCATTTCGTCCCATCCCAGGTAGCGATACCGTTCGAGCTAACCTTGCCTGCGGTGCTGAATAATCCCGCCGCAACGATTGTTCCGGTGTTGGTCATCGCCAACGCCCGCACCGTCCCATCAACGCCCTCCTCCATCGGATACCACCGTTCTTCGGAGCGGCTCCAACGGGCAATGTTCCGCATCGGAATCCCCGCAACCCGGGTGAACTCACCCCCAACAACAATGTCATGCTCGGTTATCAACACCGCCCGAACGCCCCCTTCCACACTCAGTGAAGTGAATCGTGGATCCCAACGATTTCCCCCTTGCTGGGCAGCAATCGGCGGAACGAACGCGATGGCAAGAAGAAGCAGAAGAAGAGCAGAACGAAGTTGCATGGCAGAGAGGGAGCAAAGTGGTTGCAGAAATGGGAAGCGTCGGCGCACGCGAAGCAGAGCAGTGGGAACCGCCCAGCCGCACGGCAACCTCACGCTGTGAACACGCTGTGAACACGCTGTGAATGAGTTGTGAGTAAGCCGTGAACAAGGGAAGACCCAACCGGCTGCGGAAGTGTCGCAGGGGAGGCGGGCGCAGAAACCGCTTGGCCGCACCGCACAACTCCCGTTGGCTACAACGTCTGCAGCAATGCTTGCGCGTCGGGGGTTTGGCGGCTGTTGGGATTGCTGCGGATGAAGCTGCGCAGCATTGTGCGGGCGCGTTCTTTTTGGCCGTTGTTGGCAAGCAATCGGCAGTAATCAAGATATGCCCGATGCTTCAAGCTGCCGCTGCCGTTGCTGAGCGTGTTGTAGTTGCGCAAGGCTTCGGTGGTGCGGCCCAAACCTTCCAGCGAGCGGGCGTAGTAGTAGCGGGCTTCTTCGCGGCGGGCTTTGGAGAGTGTGGAGTTCACCACAGGCTCCAGTTTGGAGGCTGCATCGGCATAATTTCCGGCGCGTGCCGAGGCCACGCCATCAACGTACCGCCGCTCAAGCTGGCGTTCCGACGTTTCGGTGGTTGCGGCCGGTTCGGTGGCGGTTGCCCGCGCAGCCGTTTCCTGCTGAACGTCCGCATCCCTCCGTTTCCGCTTTGCTTTTTTTGCCACCGCTGTTGGCTGCTGCGTGCGCCCCAATCGGCGCACGCGGCTTTGGGGTGATGCTGCCGGGGGCGTGCGGCGGCGCGTGCTGCTGCTTTGGTAGGCGGGTGCTGTCCGCAGTTCGTCGGGGCGCAAGCCTTTGAAGACTTTACCGGGATCGTCAATCGTGGTTGGGGTGCTTGCACTGCTCCCCGCTGGTTGGCGGCGCACGGTGGAGGTTGTTGGGGTTGCGGTTGCCGCCGCTGCGATTGCCGCCGAATCGTTTGGCTGGCGACGCACGGTGGATTCCGTTGGTTGGTTTGTTGGCAGTCCCGCCGTCAGTTCTGGGCCGGTGACAACATCCGATTGCTTCCCCTGTGCGGCCATTGCCGAATCAATCACGTGGCGGTATTCAGCATCCAACGCCTCCACGCTATCGGGGGGGGCGGTGGCAATGCGGCGGTCAAGCTCTTCCAGCCGTTTGGCCAATCGTGCAGAATCGGACGACGTGGCATCCGGCATTGCTGTTGTGTCGGCAGGGGAGGGGGGGGCGTTTGCGGCGGACGTGGTTGTATCGGCCACGGCGGGGCGTGGTTCGCCCGGCCCCATTGCGCGGTTGTTGTTGCAGCCGGCAAGAAGGAACAGCAGGAATAGGAGTAGAGTGCTTCGCATACAGCAGAATTGAGTTGCCACGACCGTTGCCACGACCGTTGCCACACTGGCGTTGCCACAATCTACGACAGAGAGAAGGTTGGGCAAGGTGGCGAAGCAGCAAAGCCCCGCAAGAAGAAAATAGGAAATAGGAAGTAGGAAATAGAAGTGAGTGCTGATTCCCGCGAACCCAGCCCTCGGCTTATGCTGAAGCTTCGTCGAAGTATGAAGCGGAGCCACCGAACCCGCGCCCCCCTGCTTCGCTCTGGCGAGCTTCGCGTCCCCCCAATTCTGGGGGGAAACAAGAAGAGGGGAAGTAGGAAATAGGAAATAGGAAATAGGAAGTAGGAAGTAGGAAATAGGAGCAAGAACAGATGACCGCGAACCCAGCCCTCCGCTCATGCTGAGCTCCGTCGAAGTATGAGCGTGAGCCACCGAACGGCGAACCATTCGTCATCGCCCCGACGGGTCGGGGTCTGCGACAAGGAGCGTTGAGCGACGTAGCACCGCGAAGCAGCGGCGCAAGCCCATCTCGCGGCCAGCACGGTGTCCGATGTCATCCCAGAAACGCGAGGGATCGCTTCGTCGAAGACTCCTCGCGATGACGGGGGCGATGACAGGGTGTGAGGTGAAATACTCCCGTGCGTCCACCCGCGAACACCGCCCTCGGCTCATGCTGAGCTCCGTCGAAGTATGAGCGTGAGCCACCGAATAGCGAAGTCAACAACAGCCCCGAATGGGGCGACAGCCAGCGTAGCCCAATGGCGTAAGCCTTGGGGGATTGCGGGAACATCAGGGTTGGATAGCCCCGTAGCGGGCGGAAGAATAGCTGGTGCCGGTGAACTCTGTCGCCCCATCCGGGGCTGTGGGTTGTTCGTGTTGGCGATGTTCCCAGGGCTTGCGCCGCTGGGCTATGGGACTACCGCCCCATCCGGGGCTAAGAATGGCCCTCGTATCGTCCAACCAGCCACCACACGCAAACCCCGCCCTCGGCTCATGCTGAGCTTCGTCGAAGTATGAGCGTGAGCCACCGAATAGCGAAGTCAACAACAGCCCCGAATGGGGCGACAGCCAGCGTAGCCCAATGGCGTAAGCCTTGGGGGATTGCGGGAACATCAGGGTTGGATAGCCCCGTAGCGGGC
>JAEUSP010000071.1 GCA_016788565.1 Chlorobiota bacterium
TCATCGGTCAGTAGTGGCGAACTCAACAACGCCAGCAGTCCATTTGCCCATGTGAGCAGCGGCCAAGTCAACGCCGCCAGCGATCCATTCACGTTTGTTGGAAGTGGCCAATGGGATACGGCATCGGCAGCGTTTGCGGCAATCGTTGGTGGCCAACTCAACAAGGCAAGCGGTGCATTCAGTTTTATTGGTAGTGGAAATCGGAATCTGGCATCAAAAGCGTTCACCACCGTCAGCGGTGGGGATCGTGACACCGCCAATGGGGATATGGGGACGGTTGGTGGTGGCCGGCTGAATGTGATTACTGCTACTGGAGTGTTTGGCACAATCGCTGGTGGCGAGAACAACCGGGTAACGCAAACATGGGGAACCGTTGGTGGGGGTAAGAACAACATATCGAGCGGGGCGTGGTCGGCAATTGGTGGTGGCCGTTTGAACCAAACGATTGGCGCGTGGGCAAGCATCGGCGGCGGATTGAACAACGTGGCCGATAGCCTATCGGCAATCCCCGGCGGCCAGTCGCTGAAATTGGGTGGGAACAGCTTCGGCTTCAACGCCGACACCACCAACCCAACAACGGTGACAGATTTATCAGCAGCGGCATTCCGCAGCAGCGCGTACTTCGGCAATGCCGATGTGTTGATTGGGAACATAGACAACAACGCCCGCGACCTGCGGTTCTACGAGCCGAACACCAGTTTCACCTACACCGGAACGAATTACACAGCATTCCAAGCGCAAACGCAAACAGGAAATATCACCTACACGCTTCCAGCCTCAGCTGCGGCAAGCAATGGTGATATTCTGACATCAACCACAGGCGGGGTGATGAGTTGGGCCGACGCAGACTCCATCGTGACCGCAAACGCATGGGGATTGAGCGGCAACAGCAGCACCAATCCAGCAACCAACTTCCTTGGAACCACCAACAATCAAGCCTTCGAGATTCGGGTGGATAACGGCGGCACAGCCACCGAAGGCCGCCGGCGGGTGATGCGTTTTGAGCCGAACGCCACCAGCGCGAACATCATCGGTGGGTTCAACGGGAACAGCGTGACGGGTGGAGTCGTTGGAGCAACGATTGCTGGCGGTGGAGCCAACGGAGCAACGAACAGCGTGGCGGGCCATTATGGGGTAGTAGGTGGTGGTTTGAGCAACACGGCATCGGGGGATACTTCAACGGTGGGTGGTGGCGGGGGGAACACGGCATCGGGGGATTATTCGACGGTGGGTGGTGGGCACAATAATGTAGTATCGGGCTATGTTTCGACAGTAGGTGGTGGTAATCTCAACACGGCATTGGGGAGTTCTTCGACGGTGGGAGGCGGCTGGACTAACCAAGCATCAGGTGTTGCTCCGACGGTGAGTGGCGGTTCGAATAACACGGCATCGGGCGACTATCCAACGGTAAGCGGCGGCATAAACAACACGGCATCGGGCTATGCTTCGACGGTGGGAGGTGGCGGAAGCAACACAGCGTCGAACACTGCTTCGACGGTGGGAGGTGGCGGAAGCAACACGGCATTGGGCTTTTATTCAACGGTGGGCGGTGGCGGTGGCAACATAGCATCGGGCGATTCCTCGACGGTTGGTGGTGGCCGGTTCAACACGGCATCGGGCAAGGCTTCGACCGTGGGTGGTGGCCGTAGCAATGTGGCCGCAGGCGATTATGCTACCATCCCAGGCGGTTCCGGCTTAATACTTACCGCAACGGCTGACCGCAGCTTCGGCTTCCACGCCAACCACCCGGATGATTCATGGCCGATGACGATCTCCGCCCCGAATGTAGCCATCTTCAGCAACGTCGATCTCTGGCTTGGCAACAACGACAACGCACCAAGCGAGCTACGCTTCTTCGAGGCGTACAACACCGCTGGCGCATTCCCAAATACCGCCAACTACACGGCGTTCAAAGCTGCAACAACACAAGCCAACGACATCACCTACACGCTTCCAGCAACCAACGGAACGGCTGGGCAGATGCTTGCCATTGCCGCAGCCCCCGCACCAACAACAACGGCGGCAACGTTGGAGTGGGCAAGCGCAGCCAGCAGCGGCTGGAACCTAACGGGCAACGGCGGAACAACGGTAGGAACAAACTTTTTGGGAACGACCGACGACGAGCCATTTGAGATTCGAGTAGATAACGGCGGAACCGCCACCGAAGGCCGTCGCCGGGTGATGCGGTTTGAGCCAAACGCTACCAGCGCGAACATCATCGGCGGCTTCAACGGAAACAGCGTGACAACGGGGGCAGTGGGCGCAACGATTGCTGGCGGTGGAGCCAACGGAGCAACGAACAGCGTGACGGATTATGGGGTAGTGAGCGGCGGCAACAACAACACAGCCTCGGGGTTTGCTTCGACGATAAGTGGTGGCACAAGCAACACGGCATCGGGGAATCGTTCGACCGTGGGTGGTGGAGGGAGTAATACGGCATCCAGCACGTCTTCGACGGTGGGTGGTGGAGGGGGTAATACGGCATCGAACAATTATTCGACCGTGGATGGTGGCCTGGGCAACACGGCATCGGGTGCTTTTTCGACGGTGGGTGGTGGTGTGAGCAACACGGCATCGAACAATCATGCGACGGTGGGTGGTGGCACAAATGACACAGCATCGGGGTATGCTTCGACGGTGGGAGGTGGCTTCATCAACAAGGCAGAGGGGGATTACTCCGCCATCCCTGGCGGCCACAGCCTAACGCTTACTTCCACTGCCGACCGCAGCTTCGGCTTCAACGCCAACACTGCGGCTGACGACCGCAATATGAGCATCTCCGCCTCCGCCGTCGCCGTCTTCGGCAACGCCGATCTGTGGCTTGCCAACAACGATGGCAACC
This sequence comes from Chlorobiota bacterium, assembly GCA_016788565.1. Taxonomy (GTDB): domain Bacteria; phylum Bacteroidota; class Ignavibacteria; order OLB7; family OLB7; genus OLB7. Next base: position 2,843 of record JAEUSP010000071.1, read on the forward strand.
CCAGCGAGCTACGCTTCTTCGAGGCGTACAACACCGCTGGCGCATTCCCAAATACCGCCAACTACACGGCGTTCAAAGCTGCAACAACACAAGCCAACGACATCACCTACACGCTTCCATCAACCAACGGCTCTGCGGGGCAAGTGCTTGCCATTGCCGCAGCCCCCGCGCCAACAGCAACGGCGGCCACGTTGGAGTGGGCCGCAGCTGGCGGCGGTGGCAGTGGCTGGAGCCTAACCGGCAACGCCAGCACAACTCCGGGAACCAACTTTCTGGGAACCACCGATAACGTTGCGTTTGAAATCCGTGTGAATAATGGCGGTGCTGCTACTGGCGGCAACCAGCGGGTGATGCGGTACGAATCGGGAACAACCAGCCCCAACATTATTGGCGGCTTTAATGGAAACACAATTACCGGCTCCAGCGGCTCGGCGATTGGCAGCGGTGGCTCGAACGGGGCTGCAACAATCAACTCGGTTTCCACCAGCAACTTCGGCGTGATAGCCGGCGGCACAGGAAACCGGATCGTCGGCAGCACCAATGTGATGATCGGCGCAGGGTTGAATGATACCATCACAACCTCCAACTATTCGGTGGTTGGCGGCGGCAACTCCAACAGCATTTCTGGCTCAAATGCCTCGGTAATTCCTGGTGGCAATTACCTGAAAATCGGCTCCAACAGCTTTGGCTTTAACGGCCTTAGCACTGCGGCGCAAACAGACCTTAGCTTAACTGGGGCAAACTTCACAAGCGTAGCGTACTTCGGCAATGCTCACGTTCTTGTTGGCAACGTTGACGGCACGGCCCGTGAGGTCCGTTTCTATGAGCCCAACAGCTCCTTTAGTTATGCTGCAACCAACTACACCGGCTTCAAAGCGCAGGCGCAAACTGCGAACGTGACATATACCCTGCCGGCTGCAGCACCCGCTGGAGCTGGCAACGGAGTGATGACCTCGACGGCTGGCGGCACAATGTCGTGGGGATCGCACCGGCGGGTTGCGGTTGCCGCTGCAGGAACCGCGCACGTCATTACCGATGCTGCGATCACTGGAACCAACACCGTCATCGTTACTGTTGAAGGGACTGTAGCATTCGGAACCGTGACAGCACGCGGTGCCGGAACCTTTACCGTTACGACCAACGCCGCACTGACTACGGCGGACTTCATCAACTACGTTATCCTGCCATAAGATGGCAGGATAACGTAGGCCGATCGCAACTGTGGTCTGCTTACTTCAACGTCCGTTCCAATGCTGGAACGGACGTTTTTTATTTCCCCCAATTCCCGAATAAAGGCGGAGGGCTGGATTTGCAAACCTCCCCCCTTGCTTCTATTTCCTCCCTCCTATTTCCTCCACGCCCACCCGACGAACGTGAGGCAACCAGCACCATCACCCGCTTGGGCCAGGGCAGGCAGCAAAAAATTCTCTTTGTCATCTACCGCCATTCCTCCATTTTTGCCCCGATTTCTCCAAACAAAACCGATTGTACCACTTCTTCTGACCAGCATGAAACTGCCATTCCTG
>JAEUSP010000074.1 GCA_016788565.1 Chlorobiota bacterium
AAGAGTGAAGAGTGAAGAGTGAAGAGTGAAGAGTGAAGAGTGAAGAGTGAAGAGTGAAGAGTGAAGAGTGAAGAGTGAAGAGTGAAGAGTGAAGAGTGAAGAGTGAAGAGTGAAGAGTGAAGAGTGAAAGAATGAGCAGCCTTCTTCTGCATCTTGTTTCCCCCCAGAATTGGGGGGACGCGAAGCTCGCCAGAGCGAAGCAGGGGGGCGCAAGGCAGCCCTACAACCAAACCAAAACCGATCCCCGACAACCGATTCCCGATCCCCGACAACCGACTCCCGACAACCGATATGACCATTCTTCTTCTTGGCTCCGGCGGACGCGAACACGCGATTGCTTGGAAACTGCGCCAATCCCCAACCGTGACGCGGCTAATCTGCGCGCCGGGAAACCCCGGCATGGCCACCCTAGGCCAGCTTCTTCCGGTGAACCCCGATGATGCCAACGGCGTGGTGGAGTTGTGGCGGCAGCTTGCCCCAGACCTTGTGGTCATCGGCCCGGAAGCCCCGCTGGCCGCTGGCGTTTCCGATGCTTTGCGTGATGCTGGCGCGGCGGTGTTTGGCCCAAGCAAGGCCGCCGCACGGTTGGAGTGGGATAAGTCGTTTTCCAAAAACTTCATGGAGCGGCATGGCATTCCTTCCGCCGCTTCGCAATCGTTCGCTGCCGAGCAGATTGATGCTGCCCGCAACTACGTTGCAGCTCATCCCCTGCCGGTTGTGCTGAAAGCCAGTGGGCTGGCCGCCGGAAAAGGTGTGGTGATTGCCCAGACCACCGAAGAAGCTCTTGCAACGCTTGATCAGATGCTGGATGGCAGCGCGTTTGGGGCCGCAGGTGAGACCGTGGTGATTGAGGAATTCATGCAGGGTGAGGAAGCATCGGTGTTTGCAATCACCGATGGCAAGCACTACGGGGTGCTTGCTCCGTCGCAAGATCACAAGCGCGTTGGCGATGGCGACACCGGCCCCAACACCGGCGGAATGGGAGCCTACGCGCCTGCGCCAATCGTCACCCCAGAACTGATGCAAAGCATCTGCCAGCAAATTATCGAGCCTACGTTGCGCGGCATGGCTGCCGAAGGAACGCCCTACATTGGTTGCCTGTATGTTGGGGTGATGATCCACAACGGAGTTGCGCGGGTGGTGGAGTTCAACAGCCGTTTTGGCGACCCCGAAACGCAGGTGATCCTCCCAATTCTAACCAACGACCTTGCCACCGTGATGCTGGCTGCGGCAAACGGAACAATGGAGCAAGTTGGTGAGTTGGCCAGCGAAGGCGCGGCCGCCTGTGTGGTGATTGCCAGCGAGGGGTACCCGGGTAGCTATCCCAAAGGGAAGGAGATTACCGGGATTGAGCAGGCCGAATCGCGCGAGGAAGGAATCGTCTTCCATGCCGGAACCGCCATGCGTGATGCCGCATTGGTGACAAACGGCGGGCGAGTGCTGGGGGTGACGGCCATCAACCAGCAGGGAAATCTTGCTGATGCGGTTCGCCACGCCTACCACGCCGTGGAGCAGATCAGTTTCGACGGCGCGTTTTACCGCAGCGACATCGGCCACCGCGCCGTTGGTGGGGGGAATCGCGCATGAATATCCTAGTGACTGGCGGTGCGGGATTTATCGGCTCGCACATTGTGGATCGCTACATCACTGCCGGGCACAGCGTCACGGTGCTGGATAACCTCAGCACCGGCGTTCGGGAAAATCTGAACCCGCAGGCAACATTTGTTGAAGCCGACCTTCGCGACCGTGGCGCGGTGGAGTCGTTGTTGAAATCTGAGCGGTTCGATGTAGTCAATCACCATGCCGCCCAACTTGATGTTCGCGTTTCCGTTCGCAATCCACAGTTCGATGCCGAAATAAATATCATCGGTGCGCTAAATTTGCTGCAAGCTGCGGTGGAATCGGGGGTGCGCCAAGTAATTTTTGCCAGCAGCGCAGGGACCGTGTATGGTGAGCAGGAGTATTTCCCCGCTGACGAGCAACATCCAACAAACCCAATTTCTCCGTACGGCGTTGCCAAATTATCGGTCGAAAAATATCTCCATTATTACCGCCATGTTGCCGGATTGAAATACGTGGTTCTTCGCTACACCAACGTTTATGGCCCGCGCCAAAACCCGCATGGTGAAGCGGGAGTGGTGGCAATTTTCTGCCAGCAAATGCTTCATCATAAACCTCCAATAATTTATGGTGATGGCCAGCAAACTCGCGATTATGTTTTCGCATTGGATGTTGCTAACGCTAATCAAGTAGCACTGGAATATCTTACTTCCGGCGGTTCCGGCGTGTTCAATATCTGCAGCAACACCGAGACAACGGTCAATCAATTATTCCACATCCTGAACCGCGTGGTCGGGAGTAATTTTTCCGAAAAATATGCCCCTGCCCGCCCCGGCGAGCAACTCCGCTCTGTCTGCTGCTACCGCCACGCCCAGCAAAAATTAGGATGGAATCCTTCGGTGAATTTTGAAGAAGGGATTGCTGAGACGATGAAGTCCTACAAGTAGGTAGCCTTTTCGGGCTGGTGCGTAGCTACTCACGTCGGCTAATTTTTTGATCGCTTCTTTCTCCCGCCATCTCTATCTTCGTCCTGCCTCAATAATTCAGTTCACAGTAACAGGGGAAGAACCTTATGAAACCTGCCAAGAACCTTTTGCCGATGCTGATTGTGGGATTGATAGCCATTTCTGCGGGGCTATCTGCCCAAAATCGCTACGATGTCAACATGATGATTGACTCGGTGAAGCGAGAAACCATCGTTGCCGTTCCGTCGAGCACGCCGCCATCGGGTGGTTATCCGGTGGTATTCATGTTCCATGGGACCAGCGGCGATGGAGAAAAATTCTACAACATCTCCGGCTGGAAAGAAAAAGGGGAAGCTGAGAAATTTATCACCGTCTTCCCAAGCTCACTTGCCTACTGCATCACCGAAGATGGCCAGCAGAAAAAAACAACTAAATGGCATTGTGGAGAGTTGGATGAAATTGCTTGCCCCGGGCAATATCTAAAAAATGATGTCACGTTTGTTCGGGCAATGGTGGATAGCCTGAAAAATCGTTTCCCTGTTAATCCCAATAAATTCTACGTTTCAGGATTTTCCAACGGAGCTTGTTTTTCGTTCAAGTTAGCGGTGGAAATGAGTGATGTTTTTGCAGCCGTTGCGGCTTCCGGCGGTGGCTTTAATCCGTTGGACTCGGCAGAACCAAAACGAAAAATACCACTGTGGGTGACCTTCGGAACAAAAGATGATCGGTGGATTGAGCCATTTGTGCAATACGGAATTACCGAGCTTCCGTACAACGACAGCAGTACGTTCATGTTCCGCAAATTAATTGGGCGATATACAGGAGCCTACGGCTACGACACTACGTTCACAAAAGATTCCGCAAAGACTTTTTTGACTTATCACTACGCCGACCCAGCAGCAACAACCAATGCAAGCGGTTTCCGGTTTACGCTGATGAACGGTTTATACCACCAATATCCCAACGGAGAAAATGTGCCGTATGCGGCTGCAAACTATTTTTGGGAATTTTTTAGCACCGCAACGCAAACATCCGGTGTTGAAACAGAAATTGCGAGCGATCAAAAATTGCAGTTTTTTCCAAACCCTGTTCGTGATTATGTGGTTATTCAGGGGAGCGGTGCTGTGACGTTAATAATTCGGGATATGATGGGAGAGCAAGTCTGCACGATTCACGGTACAAAAGGGGGGCGGCTTCATCTACCAGATATTCCAACTGGGAATTATTTTGCCGAAATTCTTGACCAAAACAGGCGTACTACTCGGATGATAGTAGTAAAGTAGAGTAGAAATAGAACAGAGGAGTCGTGATAATGACGATTCCTCTGTTTTTATTTTTACTCGGGGAAATTGATTTGCCGAGCTGTCCAGCCTGATTATTTTCATCGCCCATAATTTACTCACTCTCAATTTCTTCCGCCAACGCCAATAAATACGCTCCTGTTCCCCACCACCATTCGCCGCAGGCAAGGCTTTTGTAGTATTCCACTGTCCCAGGCCATGTTCCTTCGGAGGTCCCTTCAAATTTGCCGTCGCTGGTAACGTAGCGGCGCAGGCCGCGCTGGCAGCGGCTGATTGCTTCATCGAATGTTGCTGGAAGGACCCCTTGTTGCCGCCCCCGCAGCATGGCGAACAGGTACATTGCCGATGCGGAGGTTTCCTGGTAGGAAGTTTTGTCGGGAAGAATTGTGCGCCACAACCCGCCGCGTGTTTGGTAGGGGAGTAGCCGTGTGAGTACCTCCAACAGGATGGTGGAAATTTCGCGCCGCTCAGCCGAGCCACCCGGAAGCAGCGGCAACAGCTCGGCACAGGTCATCGCTACCCACCCGTTTCCCCGCCCCCACGCCCCTTCGGACCTTCGCTCCGATAAATTTTCCTGGCAATGAATAAACAACCCGGTTGCCGGGTCCCGCAGGATTCTAAGATGTTCCCGCAATTGGCCCAACGCCTCCGGTTTCCAGTCGTCGCGCCGCAACGTGCTGCCAAGCTTAGCAAGGATTGGAGCTGAGTAGTAGATGCTGTCAATGTAGATATGGGGCAGATCAACGTTGTGAAGGAGCACCCCATCCCCGTTGCGAATCGCTTTATGGCGGATGAAGCGATCAATCCGCTGGGCCACCCCTTCCAACGGGTAGCGAAATTCTGGGAACAACTCCACTACATCCGGATAGAGCAGCCCGATACTCCACGATCCAACAAAGTAGTTGGGATGAACGCCCGCGCCTAAGTGATAGGTCAGCCAGCGGCGCAGATATTCCCGTGCGTTTGCATTGCCGGTGGCTTGCACCGCTTTCATCAACCCGTACGCCAGCAGCGATTGCCCCCAATCGGTGTTCATGGATTCGGGGCGATTGCGGGCGCACCAGGAGTCGGCAATGCGGTCAATCAATGTGGCCGTTGATGAACGAGGTTTGCTTGCTGGCATGAAAGTGTGAGATGGAAGTGTGAGGTTGATTCTGGAAATGTGCTTTACAGGTTCGGATATTCTGGGACGGTTTCGGCAAAGGCTACGTTCAGCATCTTGTAGATCAGCCGTGCGGTCAGCAAGTCGGGGTGATGCAGCCCTTTTGTTGGAGCCAGCTCCACCACATCAAACCCAATGATTTTTTTTCCCGATTTCAGCAGTGCGCGGAAGACATCTAACACTTCGGTGTACCAAAAGCCATCGGGTTCTGGGGTGCCGGTCGAAGGCATGATTGCTGGGTCGAAGAAGTCCACATCGAACGTCACATAGACTTGTTCGCCAAGCGTATCGGCCACTGCGTTTTGCCATTTCTGGCCGTGAACTCCGCGGCGGATGGCATTGGCGTAAAACGTCTTAACTCCCCGTTCGCGGATGAACTGAGCTTCCTCAATGCACTGCGCCCGGATACCAACTTGGGTAATCCGTTCGGGGTTCATCACTTCGGCCACACGCGCAGCAAAGCAGGCATGGGAGAATTTGCTCTCCTGATACGTGTCGCGCAGGTCGGAGTGTGCGTCGAAATGGAGTAAGCTCATGGCCGGATATCGTTGCAGGTGTGCAAGGATTGGAGCGGTGGAGATGGTGTGTTCCCCCCCTAACGTCACCACAAATTTTCCGGCATCTATCAATTGCCCAACGTTGTCGGCAATGATATCCAGAGCTTTTTGGTCAACCGCGCCGCCAAAGTCCAGTGGTTTCAGCGTGGCGATTCCAAGATCGAAGCAGAGTTCGCGGTCGAACTCATCGTCGTAGAACTCCACGTACGCCGAAGCATCCAGAATTGCTTCTGGGCCTTTGCGGGTTCCGCCGCCGTAGCTGACGGTGTGTTCGTAGGGTGCTGAAACGATAGCGATGCGCGATGACTCCAGCATGGAGTGCTGGCGTTCGATGGCAAGGAAGTTCCGTTTTGGTCCTAAAGTTTTCATCATCAAAAAAAGTTCTTGGGTACTGGTTAATCCAACGCCGATGGTGCGTGGTCAGTGTGGCCGCAAATGTAGTTGCGGAAGGGGGAAAAAAGTGGTGAGAAGGCATTAAACCGCAAAACACGTAGCGGGGTCTTTGCCCGCGATTCACAACAACAGCCCGCGCAACAGCAGCAACACGCTGGCGGCAACATCAAAAAAACGTCCACACAAACCTTTCTCTGGAGAAGAGCCAATATGACAACGAAAATCGCAATCCGCACACTGGTTTTGGCAGGCATCATCACCTTCGCGGCTGCCGACATGTTCGCACAGCAGCCAGTTCAATCCCGCGTCCGTCGCGTTCCAGTTAGCCAACAACAACTTCAGCCAACATCGGCAGCACCGGTTGCCGCAAAAGCAAAAGCAGAACTGAAACTGACAGCACAACAAAGCGCGAAAATTGACGCGATGAGCAACCAAGTATCCGCACTGCAAACCGAGCGGGCAAAGCTATGGAGCGAGTACAAAGCGATCACCGCGCGCCCAGACTACAGCGATGACATCGCCTTTGCCGAAGCCGCACCACGCATGAAGCGGATTGTTGAGATTAACGAGCAACTTACGCCAATCGTGGCTCGCCAGAAATCGGAGATTGCCAGCGTGCTTAGCCCCGCCCAGCTTTCGCAGGTGAGCACAATGGCAGCCGCTGCCAACTAAGCAACCAAAAAAGCAGACAACAGCATTGAACAACCACTGCTGAACAGAGAGCAGCAGTTCGATAGAGAATACACCACCACAACGGAACAGAGAGAATCGCCCACATTGATGGTGCTTCGCGCCCCCCCAACACGAAGCTGAAGTATAAAGAGAGCAACCAGAGAGAGAGGAAGTACGATGTTCAAGCGTTGATGCGATGATGACTTCTCTCCTCTTAAGCGGCGATGTGACGGTTATGCAAGGATGAACAACGACGCTTAAGCAAGCAGCCCTGAACGGTGAAACGTTCAGGGCTGTTTTGATATCCCCAATTCGTCAAGAAAAGAAGGTTGCTCTTTAACGCCGCAATCAACTGTGCTAATCCTTTGCTGATTTCTTCGTCCCCGATTTCTTCGCCCCTGATTTCTTTTTTGGCGGGTCCTTTACCTCCGCCTCATCTTCTCCCTCCCCATAAAGTCTTTTGATAAAAGCCTCTAAGTCCTCATCAGTAAACGAGCCATCGGCTTGAGGGCGCAGATATACCCGACGAGGTGGTTTGGTTGTAGGCGAATCCTTCTTTGGTGTTGCTCCCTTTTTGCCCTCGGTTGTGAGTTTTTTGTTCTTCACGGTGGTAAGGATTACGTGGTTGAATTGCTTGGCCAGTCGCGAAAGAATGACGGAGAAAAGGGAGCTTTTATTGTGAGAATTGTGATGCTGCAACAGCAATTATTCTGTTGCTGCCTCAACCTTTGGGGAATGTCACCTCCACAACTTTTTTCTCTTCCTCGGCGAACCACTGAACCCCACGAACGGCAATATCCACAACCGTGATTTTGGCATCGCGGAACTTGGTTTGGGCTTGGCGAATCTCTTCGGTTAAATCGCCCCCTTTCAGCGTCAGAATTTTGCCATCCGGTTTCAGAACGGGGGCGGACCATTTCATCAGATCAACCAGCGGAGCCGTTGCGCGCGAGACCACAAGATCGTAGGGGCCGCGATGCTTGGGATCGTTCGGCAATTCTTCGGCGCGGTTCCGCACTGCACGCAAGCCATGTTTGGTGATGTGTGAGGCCAGCATCCCAACGGTTTGCACTTTTTTGGCGATAGAGTCCAGCAGGGTAATGTCTAATTTGGGATAGGCGATTTTCAGCGGAATGCCGGGCAATCCGCCGCCGGTTCCAATGTCCAGTACCTTCCCGCTTTTGGGAAGCAACCCGGTGAACCCCAGCGAAACCGAATGGAGCAGATGCCGCACCCAGATATTCTCGATATCCCGCCGCGAAATCATGTTCACTTTCTCATTCCAGTAGGCAAGGTCCCCTGCGTAGCGTTCAAACTCGGCAACCTGCTCGCGCGAGAGCACCAGCCCGTTTACCGAACAGACCGACCAAAATTCAACTGCGTCCAAACTCTGTTCCTGAATAATGTGATTGTGTGAAGTATCAAGCTGCGGAGCCTTACTCTACCAGCCCCAACTGTTGCAAGCATTGGCGCACTGCCTGGCGGTGGTCATCGGTAAGCGGAACTAATGGAAGCCGGTAGTTGACCGAATCGAACATGCCCATCATCCCCAACGCCTCCTTCACCGGAACCGGGTTCGACTCAATAAAATTCATCCGCATCAAGCCGAACAGGCGGTGGTGCAACTGGCGCGCTTGGGCAAAATCCCCGGCTAACCCGTGGCGCACCATGTCGCCAAAAAGCTGCGGGACCTGGTTGCTGACCACCGCAATCACCCCTTGCGCCCCCATGGCCAGCAGTGGAAGCGTCAGGCTGTCCTCGCCGCTGTACAGCCCGAAATGCGCCGGGGCATCGCGGATAATCACCGAACATTGCTCCAAATCTGCCGATGCTTCTTTCACCCCCACCACGTTGGAGTAGCGGTGCGCAAGCTCCAGCGTGGTTTCCGGCATCATGTTGCTGCTGGTTCGCGCCGGCACGTTGTACAGGACGATTGGAAGATCGGGAAGAGCTTCGGCAACCGCGCCAAAGTGGGCCAGCAAGCCGCGCTGGGTTGGTTTGTTGTAGTAGGGTGAGACCAGCAGAACGCCATCCACCCCAAGCCCGGCAGCTTCGTGAGATAGTTGAATGGTTGTAGCTGTGATGTTGGACCCTGTTCCGGCAATCACCGTTGGCCGGTTGCCAGCAAACGCCGCAACCCGTTCCACCGTGAATCGGATCACCGATAGCTTCTCATCGTGGGTCATCGTCGCGCTTTCCCCGGTGGAGCCACAGGGGATTAGTGCTTCAACGCCGGCCTGAAGTTGGAAATCAATCAAACGCCCAAGCGAGTGGAAATCAATCGAGCCATCGGCGTGAAACGGGGTTGCCAGCGCGGTCCCCGTGCCGCGAAACAGTAGTGACATGGTTTCGGAAGTTGGTTGTTCTCGGGAAATATACTCGACGCAAATTGGTTTGCGAAACTCTACTCAGCCAGGTGTGCTATGGATGCGCTTCGCAGGCCTTCGGCTCCCGCTTTCGCGGGAATGACAGTAACGAGGTTCTCGCAAACCACTTTCATTGGAGTATGATTAGCGAAAGATGTCTTCAAATTGGTACAGGCCCGGCGGCTGCTCTACCAGCCATTCGGCGGCAAGCAATGCACCCAACGCAAAGCCCTGGCGGTTGCGTGCGCGGTGGGTTAGCTCGATGGTATCCGCCTCGGCATCGAACGTTACGGTGTGGGTTCCCACCACCGCGCCAACCCGCTGGCTGCTGACGTGCAATGCCGTTGGAGCAATGCGCCCGGTGGGATTGCCGGCGCAAAACTCAGTTTTGCTGTCAAGATGTTCCAGAAGGATGTTGGCCAGCGTCAGTGCGGTTCCGCTGGGCGCGTCGGCTTTGCGGTTGTGATGTGCTTCAAACAATGCGGCATCGTACATCGGGAAGCTGTTCATCAGCGCCGCCGCCGCGCGAACGATGCGGAAAAACAGGTTCACCCCAACGGAAAAATTGCTTCCGTACAGCACCCGCCCTTGCGTGGTTTCCACCAACTGCCGGACTTCATCAAGATGCTGATCCCACCCTGTGGTCCCCACAACAACAGGGATTCCCAACCCCACCAACGTCCTGATGTTTTCCAGCACAGCGTTCGGATGAGTGAACTCGATTGCAACATCAAGATCACGAGCCGAGCTTGCAGCCAGCGGGTTGGAAAGGTCAAACGTTGCCGAAATCTGGGTTCTCCGTTCGGCTGCTACTCGCTCAATTTCGCGCCCCATTGTCCCGTAACCAACAAGGGCAATGCGCAGTTGGGGGTGAGGTTGTTCTGGATGTTGTTGCGGTTCCATCACTGTTTTTTCACGGTGTTCATCTCGGCTTCAATCTGGCCGCGAAGATAGCGAACCGAGTTGGTTGCAATCGTGAACCTGCGCAACGGAGCAAGAACTTCTTCAGGAATCTTCATCTTTCTGTTCCTTCTCCGGTTGTTGTTCGCTATTTTCCGGCCATGCCGATTATTACACCTACCGAAGACCTGAAACGAATCCTTGTTTGCCGCACCGATGGCTTGGGGGATGTGATCCTGACGTTGCCAATCGCTGCCGCAATCAAAGAACGCCTGCCGAACGCAGAAGTCGCCTTCCTTGCCAAGCCATATACCGCGCCAATCCTGAACCGCATCAGCGAAATTGGGAAGGTGCTGACCGTCACCGAAATGCGCAAGGGGCTGCACCTGATGAAAATCTATCAGCCGAACGCCGTCATTTTTGCAAAACCAGAGTTCCGCCTGGCACTGGATGCCTTGCGGGCGCGGATTGATGTTCGGATTGGAACCGGCTACCGCTGGTATTCCGGGCTGTTCACCCGCTGGGTGTATGACCACCGCAAGGGGGGGCAAAAGCATGAATCACAGTATGGCGTGAACCTGCTTAGTCCGCTGTTGCCGGGGGAACTTTCGCTGCGGATGCCACGGCTGAAGGTGGCTCCGTCGGCGGCTGCCGAAGCCAAAACCCGATTGCAAGGGTTGGGGATGGTGGGGGAGTACATGGTGATCCACCCGGGTAGCCGGGGCCACGCCTCCGATTACTCACCCGAAGGATTTGCTGCGGTGGCCGATGCGTTGTTGGCCGATTGGTCGGGGCTGAATATCATCATCACCGCCGGCCCCGATGAAGAAGAATTGGTTGCAAAAATCACCAGCCAGATGCGCAACCGCGATCGCGTCCATGCCGTCGGGGATATGTCGCTGGATATGTTCAGCGAACTGCTGCGGGGGGCGAAAGGGTTTTTGGGAACATCCTCCGGCCCGATTCACCTTGCCGCCTTGGTGAAGACACCTGTGGTGGGGCTTTATCCAGGGCTTCCGCCAATGTGGCCGGCACGCTGGGGTCCGGTTGGCGAACAGGTGACAACGCTGGTTCCGCACGCCAACGAAGCATTCTGCCCACGCTGCGAGAAAGATCATCAACCGGAAAACTGCGTTCTGCGGATCAAGCCTGAGCGTGTGGTAACGGCCTGCATGGATATGCTGATCGGCAAAGGAGCAGGGTTGCGAGACTCCATCGCGTAAACGTCCGGGTGGATGGTTTCTCGGATGGTTTTGTGGGATGTTCAGCAGTGAAAATTTTGAGAAATCTGGCTTATCAAACCCGCACCGTGGGCTTGCGTCCCAGCCCCAGCACACACACTACGGAAACCATTTTTCAGAAATAAACAACACGCATGGAAACGCTGAAATCAACCCCCACGAAACGGTGGCAAACTCTGCTAACCGTTGGGCTTGTGGCCGTTGGCGCGCTTGGCTCAATGATCGCTTTGATGTCTGCCAGTGGTGAAGCATCCAAGGATATGGCCGCAACATGGCAGGCAGGCGCGCTTCGCTACGTCCCCAATTTGGCTTTTGGATATGGCGAAAAACTCAACTTCGATGTCAATTACAAATTTATCACGGCTGGCAAAGCGGTGATGCAAATTGGCTCCAAGCCAGAAACCATCAGCGACCGCCCAACATACAGCGTACAATTCACGGTGCGGACCACCAGCAGTTTTGATAACGTTTTTAAGGTTCGCGACCGCTACCAAACCTACCTTGATATTGACGGAATTTTTCCGTGGCGTTTTGAGCAATCGGTGAAGGAAGGGAATTACAGCCGCGATTTTTCGGCAATTATTGACCAGCGCGCAAAAAAAGCAAAAACCACCGAAGGCTCCTTCACCACACCGCCGTTTGTTCACGACATTTTAAGCGCGATGTACTACGTCAGAACCCTGAATTTAAGCGCGATGAAAAAAGGGCAATCCATCACCCTGCAAAATTTTTACGGCAAGAATACTCACAACCTGCGCATCAGGGTGCTTGGCAAGGAAAAAGTGGAAACGGATGCCGGAACCTTTAACTGTGTGGTGGTCGAGCCGTTAGTGGTGGAAGGGGGGCTGTTCAAAAATGAGGGACGGATTGTGGTGTATATGACCGACGACGACCGGAAAATTCCGGTGAAAGTAAGCAGCAAAGTGGTGATTGGCTCGATTGACGGCGAGCTAACCAGCTACAGCGGAACCCGCGGCCCAGTAACGGCAAAAGTGAATTAAAAATCAGGATGGTGTTTCAATAGAGTAAGGGGGAATCTTTCAAAGATTCCCCCTTACTCTATTTTGTTCAGTATAATTTTCATTGATGAAAAGAATATCCCTGAAAACCCCCTTAACCTCTATTTCCTCACCCAAGCGTGGCGCATGGAAAGGAATCCGGTAAGGGCAAAACCAAACAGGTACATCAGTTGGAAGGGAATTGCCGCAAGCTCGCGGAAGGAAAGGCTGGCCACAATCCCAAACACAAAATATCCAGCCAGCAACACCTCGATTGCGGTTGCCGCACTGACTTTGGAGTAACGGTAGTTGCTCCGTTGCCACGCCCGGTCGCCACGGCGGCGGATGTTGTATTTCGGGGTTCGGTTGAACGCGCTACGGTGGTTGATAACGGCTTCAATCACCGCTTTGGTGTTGTTTACCGCAAGCCCCATGGTACCGGCCATGAACACCGGGAATAACAGCATCCGGTTGCGCCAATCGGTGCGGATGTCGCGCTGGGCAAACAGATAAAAAAGAAATGAAGAAATAGAGGCGAAAATGAACGCCGACATTAAATTAAAATAGCTGGATAATTCTGGATTGTTTGCTTTTAGGAAAACCATCGGCACGTTCAGGATTGCCACCAGCAGAATAAACGGGAAGACGATGTTGGAGGTGAGATGCACCGTGGCGTGAATTTTAGTCCGCAATGGCTGGCGCGAAAACCACACCCGCAGCAAATGTTTTTTCGCGGTTTCAATCGCCCCTTTTGTCCAGCGGAATTGCTGCGATTTTAATCCATTAATCTCCGCCGGAAGCTCTGCCGGAACGGTGACATCGTTCAAATACAAAAATCGCCAACCACGAAGCTGGGCGCGGTAGGAAAGATCTAAATCTTCGGTGAGCGTGTCGCTTTCCCAGTTGCCTGCGTCAAGGATGCAAGCCTTCCGCCAAATGCCTGCGGTCCCATTAAAATTGATGAAGCATTTTGCGCGGTTGCGCACCTGTTGCTCCATTGCAAAATGGGCATCCAACGCCATTGCCTGCATCCGCGTCAGCAAGCTGTAATCGTGGTTGATATGTTCCCACCGGGCCTGCACCAGCCCAAGCTGCGGGTCGCCCAGAAGGTGAGGGATTGTTTGGTTCAGGAACTCTGGCTCCGGCACAAAATCGGCATCAAAAATTGCGATGAACTCACCCGTTGCCGTTGTCAGTCCTTCTTTCAACGCCCCCGCTTTAAATCCTTGCCGGTTGGTTCGGTGAATGTGGTGGATATTGAACCCCATGCGCCGCTTCCGCCGCGTAAGGTTGGCCAGCACTTTGGTGGTGCTGTCGGTGGAGTCGTCAAGGATTTGGATTTCCAGACGCTCCATCGGGTAGTTCAATCGGCAGACCGCTTCCACCAGCCGCTCGGCAACGTGCAGTTCGTTGAACAACGGAAGCTGAACGGTGACGTGCGGGTAACGCGATAATGCGACTTCCCTGGCCGGTTTGGGATCGGTTGGGCGAAGGCGAAGATAGTAGATCACCATCACCAACCCGTACGTTCCGAACGCCGCAAGCACAAGCAATGCAGCAAAGTAGATGATAAGAAACGTTGTCTCCATGCTTACCAATCGGCGACCGCTGCTAAAAGAATTTCACTGGTGATTTTATCCAGAGCTGTGCGGATTGCACGCTCTTCCCCGGCGGCTCCTTCCTCAATGCGGTATTGCGCATCGCCGGAAAATGTGCGGTTGGTGAACACTTCGGACCGTTTAAGGTTATCTACAAATGTGACTTGTGCCGCCACGGTTACGCCGCGAACGGTCTCAAGCTCGCCGGTGGAGATATTCCGACGCTCGTCGTTGCGGATGCTGGTGATTGTTACTTGCAATCGCGAATCGGCATCGGCGGCATCAATCACCCGCAAGCTGTTGTCCTCGCGGAATTTCCGCGCAAGCTCGCGCGTCATGTCGTCGCGGATGGTGGCGCGGCCAAAACCGCTTGCGTCCTCCACCGTTGGGATTGTCACCGTTTTTAGGTTTGCCGGCGGCGCGCCCCCACGGAAGGAGTAGCATCCGGGAAGCAGCAACCAGCAAGCCAGAATAAATAGGGCAATGCCCTTCGCCTGGCTTGCGCTGATTGCTCGCTTTTTTTCCTTCATTCTCATTCGGTGGGCAATAAACGAAATAACCGGCTGGGTGTGTTGGCTGGTAGCCCAATGCTTGCAGATTGATGCTTCCCGCCGCACCGTAGCGAAGCGGGAGTTCGGCTGCTTCTCAGTTCGGTGGCTCCGCTCATACTTCGACGGGGCTCAGCATGAGCGGGGACGATGTTCGGTAGCTTGGATCATGCCTTGCACACAAACGATAGATGAGCTAATCCAACAACGCTCACCGCGCAATCACCAGCCCGGTTGTTGCGGTTTCACCTTGCTCGGTGCGTAGTTGCAGCCGGTAGCTTCCTTGCGGAAGGTTGCTGCAATCAACCCGCAGCGATTCGCGGCTGTTCACGCTCCCCTCAAAGGCTGTCGCCACACGCTCACCCATGCTGTTGAAAATCTCCACCCGAACCAGCGAGCGGTGCGAGGGGGTGCGGATTTCCACAAACGTTCTGCTGCTGGCGATGCTTGGATAGGCGGCCAGCCCAACGCCCGCCAGCGTCTCTTCATCCGGCGCAGCCGACGTGGTTCCAGCTTGGACTGAGTACCACATTGCTTTTGTGGTTCGCTGGTCAATGGTTGCGGTGAAAAATTTTCCGCTGCGGGTTGCGATGATCGGTGTTCCGTTCGGCATCCCATCGGCATCCAACGGGGTGATGGTTAGGCCCTGAACTGCGGTGTCCAACGTGAAGGTCAGCGTTGCGCGGACGGGGTCAATCAGCATTGGCCCCGCGCCCCATTGCGAGGCGTAGGTGGTGTCCTGCCAGACCATTCCGGTTGGCTCGGTGCGGCTGGCAATCACCAAGAATGATCTCCCCACTTTATCCAAACTCTGGGCCGGGTCGTTCGGAACCCACAGGAAGGTGCTGGTTTCGTTGCCGCTTTGCAGGTCAATTTCTAGATTTTTCAGGGTGATGTTTTCCGAGCGGCCCAAGTACCCGGTGGCCCCTTGCACCCGTGGGGCGTTCAGGCTAAGATCGAAGGTTGCGGTGCGCCAGTTGATTTCGCGGGTGTCGCTAATCAACTCACCATCGGCAACGGTCGGAAGCCCGATGTCGTTGGCTTGCGTGGGGTACTCCGCATTCAGCGAATCCACCACCACTTTGTTGATTGCCATCACGTAGCCATTAAAGCTGCCCGGCACGCCATACACCGACCATTGATTTTCCATCCGTGGCATTCGTTGGGTGTTCGCTTCGGAGTGTTGGATGTGGATGGGTGAGGTGGAGGGGGCAAGCGCAAAACTCCGGTAGAACTGCGAAGCCGCCGGAAGCAGGGCATTCAGCACAGGGTTTTTGACGATGGGATAGTACTGCAAGCTGTCAATAGCATTGCCACGCAGCAGGTAGTTCGCATCGCTGAAGACCGCCCATGTGATCCCGTCCCAATCTTGCAGCGACGAGTATGCCGGCAGATAGAGCATGGATTCCGCTTGGTAGCGGTTGGGGAAGGGGTGGGCAAAGCTGGCAACGTATGGCTGCTTTTCCAGTGCGGTCATCGTAAGGTTGTACAGCGGGCCGGCGTAACCAAAATTGTGGAGGTAGGAGTAGTTCCGAATTCGCCATTTCCCTTCGCCCAGATTCTCGTTGTAATCCCAACCGGCTTCGGCCAATCCGTAATCCATGTTCTGTTGGGTTGGGACCTCCATGAAGTTGCTGGCCCAGAAGTAGCTTGCCCCGGTGATCGGTTGGCGCGCACCAAGCGTGTCGGCAAGGTAGCGTTTCACATCCTCGAAGTACCCTTGCTGCAAGCCCAAGTAGAAAGCGGATTGATCTTGGATTCGCTTGCTGTTCAGGATGTAGTTCGCCTCGTGGTTCCAGGGGATGCGGGCGATGTTTGCCTGCTCAATCGTCTCCCCGGGAATCAACCCAGGAACCGTGACCGGGCGCAGTTGGATGTCGTCGAAGGTGACATCGGCGTTGCCGGCCCCGAAGTAGAACCCAACAATCACCGGCGCAGTGGTGCGGATCGGGCAAAGGAAAACGACGGTGTCCTCCTTCCAGTACGGGGAAATCATGCCGGTGCGGTACAGCCCAACGCCGGCTCCGTCGGTGGATTGCGAGCCAGCAACCACCAGATTTGTCCCGGCGGGGTCGCTGGTTTTGGCTTTGAAGGTCAGCATGTACAGCGTGTCGAACCCAACTTGAAGGTACTGCCGCATGTAGGCCGTGTAAATTTCCCCCGAGCTGTTCCGCACCCGCAGCGTCAGGGCATACTTCCCGTTGGGGACGCTGTCGCCGGTTAAGATTTTGCTGATGGTGGTTTCGTTGTAGGCGTTGATGTCCCATGCTTGGTCAAAATCCCCTTCAAAGCTCGATTCCCGAACATGGTTGGGAAATCCCCCCTGTGGCGGAACCATCGTCCAGGCTGCGTTCAAGGCGTTGGTGGAGCCATACTTCCCCTTCAGATAGTTGGCAAACAGCGTGTCCAAACGGCGGCTGTGGTGGTAGCTGAAGGAGTAAGCATCGGGGTTATGCGTGATGTAGTTTGCCCGCCAGTAGGGGACCAGCCCCCCTTGCTTCATCAGTTCCAGCATGGCAATTGCGGGGTCGTTCTTGTAGGCGATGTTGGTCCAGGGGTTCACCCGATCCATCAGAAGCCGCGCCACTAATTTGTGGGTAGCCTTGGCTTGTGGATAGAGGTAGTTAAAGCCCAGGCCGTAGTACAGCGCGGAATCGGCCAGCTCACCCAACCCATCTTCACGGCGTGGTGCGCGTGCCGATTGCAGCGTCAGCCCGGTGTAAATTCCCCGTTGCTTCAGTTGGTAGATAAACCAATCCAGCTTCCGCATCTGCGTTTCGTTGATGGTGCGGAACCCAGTGGTTTGGTCCAGAAACGAATAGACTTGCGCCCAGTCGTAGCTGAAGTCGAAATACTCGAACTTCACAAGGTTCACCCCAAGTTTCCGCAGCCGTGCGGCCATCACGATTGCGTCGGCGCTGTCGGGGAAGCAGGCGGTAAGCTGCATCGTCACGCCAAAAAATCGGGCTGGCGTTCCGTCATCAAACGCGAATCCCCCGTTCCCATCATTCTTCAAAAAACCGTGCGTCCCCGCCGGCCCTTGCGGAAGCTGGGGCAGATAGGGGCTGGCGGCGGTGTCCAGAATGCTGCTGTTGTAGGGGATTCCGTTGGTGATGCCAACTTGTGATTGCGCCGTTGCGGCTGCAATCAGCAGCAATGCCACAAGCGAAATGGTACGAACTATTGTTGCTTTCATCGGTAGGTTGCTCCTGGCCACTGGCATGGCCGGCTGGTAGAACTGGCTGGTTGGTAAAACCAAGGATGTTGAAACGGTGGCACAAGATAGGGAAAGCATCCCTGTTCTACCAGAACCCCAGCATATTCATCCTGCAGAAATCACGTTGATCCTCGTCTATGAACCTTCCCGACAACTACTGCCAGCACTACCAACGCCACGCCGCCACCATTGCCGAACGGCTGCGGCAGTTCCAACAGGTTCCAGCAGAGAACTACTTTTTGGAGCTTTGCTTCTGCCTGCTTACGCCGCAATCCAAAGCCGAAAATGCCGAGAAAGCAATGGCACGATTGATCGAGCTTGGATTCCCCAACACCGGGCTTGACCCCACACCAATCTTGCGCGACCCCGCCAACTACATCCGTTTCCACAACCAAAAAGGGGGGCGATTGCGTGCGGTGGCCACACGCCAACAGGAGATCACCAGCATGTTGGCAAGCAACCAACCCACCGCCACAAAACGCCAGTGGCTGGTGGAAAACGTGAAGGGGCTGGGTTGGAAGGAGGCCTCGCACGCGCTGCGGAACATCGGCCATTTAGACATTGCCATCATTGACCGCCACATCCTGAAGCACCTGCTTCGCTGCGGCGCGATCCCCCAGCTTCCAGCCGCAATCGGGACCCGCCGGGCGTACCTCCAGTTGGAGCAAACGTTCTTCCAGCTTGCCGATTCCTTTGGCCTGCAACCGCAGGAGCTTGATCTGCTGTTGTGGAGTTTGGAGGAGGGGAGTGTGAGGAAGTAGGAAATAGAATCAAGAGCGGAAGTCACCGGATGTAGCTCACCGCTCATGCTGAACTCCGTCGAAGTATGAGCGGAGCCAGCGGATGGCGCGGCTCTCTTCTTCGTCATCGCGAGGAGCGTTCAGCGACCAACAAATAGAGGATCAGCAATGAGCCAGCAAATCAATCAGCCAGTCATCATCTATCCTTCTCCTGAAGGGGGCTACGTTGCCGAAATACCGTCATTCCCCGGATGCCTTGCGCAAGGGGAGACAATCGAAGAATGCTTGGCAGAATTAGCCGTTGTGGCCGAACTATGGCAGCAAACCGCGGATACTGCTCAACAGCCCTTGCTCACCACCGAAGCCGCCATTGAGCGGATGCGCACATGGAGTTTGGCAGGGTGAGGAAGTAGGAAATAGAATCAAGAGTGGCTGCCCGCGAACCCAGCCCTCCGCTCATGCTGAGCTCCGTCGAAGTATGAGCGGAGCCACCGAACCATGAATCACTCTTCTTCGGCATTCGACATTCGGCATTCCTTCCCCTCTCATTCGCCATTCGACACTCGGCATTCGCCATTCCTTCCCCTATCTTTGCGGCCATGAACACGCAAACCGTTTCGCTGCATACGCTGGGGTGCAAGCTGAATTATGCCGAAAGCAGCACCATCGCCGAACGATTCCGGGGCCAGGGCTACCGCGTGGTTGACCTTGCCGAAGGGGGCGATGTTGTGGTGATTAACTCCTGCACCGTCACCGAAAATGCCGACCGCGAATGCCGCCAAGTGATCCGCCGCGCACTTCGCGCCAACCCCAACGCCTTCGTGATCGTCACCGGATGCTACGCCCAGCTTCAGCCGGAAGAAATCGCCTCCATGGAGGGGGTGGATATGGTGCTTGGCTCGGCTGAAAAATTCCGAATCTTCGAGCTGTGCGGTGATTTCATAAAACAGCCCACCCCGCGGGTTTCCGTTGGCGAGATTGCCAACGAAGCCAGCTTCGGCCCAGCATTCACCGGCGAAGGGGACAGCCGCACCCGCGCATTCCTGAAAGTGCAAGATGGATGCGATTACAACTGCGCATTCTGCACCATCCCACTTGCACGCGGCGGAAGCCGTAGCCAGCCAATCGAAGATGCCTACCGCCAAGCCTGCAATTTGGTGGAATCGGGCTACCAAGAAATCGTGATCACCGGGGTGAACGTTGGCGATTTTGGAAAAGGGGGAGCGGAAACCTTTGCCGATCTTCTGCTGCGGCTTCACGATGTCCCCGGCTTGCGGCGGCTGAAAATTTCCTCCATCGAGCCGAACCTGCTTACCGACCCAATCATCCAGCTTGCCGCAACCAGCAATCGGATGCTGCCCCATTTCCACATCCCCCTGCAAAGCGGTTCCGACCAGATGCTGGGCAAGATGCGCCGCCGCTACCGCAGCAACGTCTATCGCGACCGCGTCGGGACCATCCTGAACCTGATCCCCGATGCAGCAATCGGCGTGGATGTGATTGTGGGATTTCCCGGCGAGACCGAGGAGCATTTCCAGGAAACCTACTCCTTCCTGAACGAGCTTCCCATTGCCTACCTTCACGTGTTCACCTACAGCGAGCGTGAGAACACACCGGCCGCAACGTTTGGCGGCGTGGTTCCCGTTGCCGAACGCCGCGACCGCACCCGACGGCTCCGAATCCTTTCGGAAAAAAAGCGGAGCATCTTTGCCGCCGCACACGAAGGCGAGGTTCGCCCGGCCCTGTTTGAATCGCGCGAAGTGAACGGGATGATTGAGGGCTACACCGATAACTACATCCGCGTCGCGCTGCCGTACCACCCCGCGCTTGCTGGGAAAATTGTTGCGGTCCGGGTTGGTGAGTTCAACGGCGATTACGCTTTGGGCCAGGGGGTGGATACTCAGCTTTCGGCGATGTTGCCGCTACTTCCGGTTGTCAATTATTGCGGGACATGATGGGCCGCTGGGGCTGGTGGCTGCTGGGATTGCTGTTGCTTGCTTCCTGCGTGGCCAAACCGATTGAGCAGAAAGAAGCCGAGCAATCCCCCAATCAATCCCCCAATCAATCCCACAATCTTCAATCGAAGCCTGCAGACTCCGTTGCGGAAAAAGGGGAATCCCAGGCCGGGACATCGGTGACAGTGCGGCCACTGCGGGAACGCCTTGCTTTGCACATTGATCGGTTAGCGGATGCTGGCGGAAACAAAAGCCGCGTGGTGTTCACGCCGGGGAATCGGTGGGGAGTTGAGTATATCGTTCGGCAGTTTCAGGAAGCCGGCGTTGCCCCCCTGCGCGACACCTTCACCGCACCATTTTGGAAAGTGAAGGGCTGGAACGGGAGGGATGGAAGGCTTGCCAATGTGATTGCCGAAATCCCAGGGGCAAGCGATTCGGTGGTGGTGCTGTGCGCTCACCTTGATGCCTCGGGAAGCCGCGACCCCGGATGGAAAACAAACTGGCAAACCGCCGCCGCCCCCGGCGCGAACGACAACGGGTCGGGGATTGCCGCACTGATTGAGATTGTTCGCGAAGTTGCTTCCGCAAAACCACGCTACACCCTGGTTGCCGTTGCCAGCAATGCCGAAGAAAAAAATCCCGACTACGCCGGCCACCACCACGGAAGCCGCGCCGTTGCCGAACGATTGCGGCGCGAAGGGAAGAAGGTGCGTGCGGTGGTGGTGATGGATATGGTGGGATGGTCCCCAAACGGAGCCTCCACAATGCTGTTTGCCGATGCCCGCTCGCGCCCGTTGGCGGCATCGCTGCGGAAGCTGAACCAAGGGTTGAACACTGGGCTGGTGATTCCGGCAGCAACCGCGCCCTGCCGCAACAGCGACAACGAAGCGTTTGCTGCCGCTGGCTTCCCAACCGTGCTGTTCATGGAAAGCTGCACCCCCTGGCGCGCAACCGGCTTGCGCCCCCGCAACCCAACCTACCACACCCGCCGCGACACCCCCGCCACCGTGAACCTTTCAGTGACGGAAGCGGTGGTGAAGTTGGTGAGTGAGTGGGTGGATTGAAATGTCGAATGTCGAATGTCGAATGTCGAATGTCGAATGTCGAATGTCGAATGTCGAATGTCGAATGTCGAATGTCGAATGCCAAATGAAGGGAGGGGGAGAGGAAAATGGGAAATTGGGAAACACACCGTTCGTATGCGATCAACAACCACTGCTGCGTTACTTCTGCTGCTTCTTGCTGCCACCAACCTTGCCGCACAAACCGGTGAGAACCGCGTTAGCGTGGGGCTTGGCCCAACGGCAACCACACTCTTTTCCGATTACGCTGGCAACGGCTTTGGGCTTGGCGGCGAGCTTGCGTTGCGGTGGAATATCCAGCCTGAGTTTTCGCTGCATGGGATTGCTGGGATCACCGGCATCACCTTCTCTCCAACCCCCGACGACATCGCTGCATTCCCCAACTACTTCGGCCCGCTTGGCGGCGGCGTTGGAAGCGGTTTCTACCCAAACACCAACCCTGCTGTGGCGCGCCAGCCGGATAACTTCCTTCCGCTGAATCACTTTGCGTTGCTTGGTTCTTACAACTTCCAGCCGGGCCAGCGGTTTGTTCCGTTTGTGGCGGCTGGGGTTGGCGTGGTGGCCTTCAACCCGCAAACAGATGCCGGAGATGCGCTCCCCAACAATCTGAATAACCAGTATCCCCGCACCGCCCTGCAAGTCCCGATTTCCGCCGGGGCTGAGTACTACTTGGACGACAAATGGACGCTGAACGGACGCGCCACCTTCGGGCTAATCTTCAGCGATGCTCTGGATGATCTTCCCAGCGGCGGAAACGATGCGCTGGCTTCGTTATCGGTTGGGGTCAGCTACTACGTTGTTGGCGAGCTGGATTGCGACAAGGATGGATTGATTGACCGCGAAGAAGAGCTGCTTGGCTCCGACAAATGCAACCCCGACACCGACGGCGACGGCCTAAGCGACCCCGATGAAGTCCGCCGCCACGGAACCGACCCCACCCGCGCCGACACCGACGGCGATGGCCTGCACGATGATGCCGAACTGAACACCCACCACACCAACCCCAACCGCCCCGACACCGACGGCGACCAACTGACCGATGGCGACGAGGTGAGCCGCGCCACCGACCCGCTGGTGGTGGATACCGACGGCGATGATTTGACCGATGG
>JAEUSP010000118.1 GCA_016788565.1 Chlorobiota bacterium
GGATTGTTGCCGCGCTGAAGCAGTGAAAAAAGGCGTGAGAAGAGCGGTAAAAAAAAGAGTAAAACCAGCACCCGGCGCGGGGGAATCGGGCGGGACAATCATGCAGCGAATCGGCGCGTTTCTGAAGCCGGTGGAACGCGCGAACCGAGCATTTCTGCGGAAGGCAAGCGGCTGGCTTTGGCGGAATCGCCCGCTGGAACACCGGCTGAATCCGGCAACGGTGCGCCGTGTGCTGTTCCTTCGCCACGACGTGCTTGGCGATATGCTGACCACCATGCCGATGTTCCGGCTGCTGAAGCAGATGAACCCAAATATCCAGATTCATGTGGTGGCTTCGCCAAGCAATCAAGTGCTGCTGCAACTGGACCCAAACGTGGATCGGGTAATCGTGATGCCGCACGGTTTTCTGCCGATGCTGCGGGCCGTTCACCAAGCCAGAAAACACCGCTACGATGCGGTGCTGGCTTGCATTTTTGGGAAAGGGACCAACACCGGAATGCTGGCAAATTTCATGGGTGGAAAACGTGCCGTGAAAGCCACCGTCAACCGCGACCCACGCTACCACGCTTACTTCAACGTGCAGTCGCGCAGGGCGGCGGAGATACGGAGCACGTGGGAGAAAATGCTGATGCTGGTGGCCGACACGTTCGATGTTCCCGACTCGGTTGATGCGATTCAGCCCTACGTTATCATCCCCGATGCTTCCGCGCTGGCTGCCGAACAACGGCTTGCCCAGCTTGGGTTGAACGGTGAGCAGATACTCTCGGTGAATCTTTCGGCACGGTCGCGGAATAATTGGCCGATTGAGAAATTCCATGAGCTTCTGCAGGAAGTGCTGCGCCGCTACCCGGCACTGCGGTTGCTGCTGATTGCCACGCCGGATGACCGCCCGATTGCTCAACAACTCCACCGCCTTCTTTCCGACAACAGGGTCGCCCTCTATCCTTCCACCAAGGACCCGCTGGAGGTGATCGCCGTCATCAAACAAAGCTGGATGGCACTCACCCCCGACACCGGAATCATCCACATGGCTTCGGCGGTTGGAACACCGGTTGTTGGGCTGTACGTTGGCGGCCAAGCTGCCGCCGAATGGAGGCCGTTCGGCGTTCCGTACCGTGTGGTGACTTCCGCCACCGGGATACCTGTTGCCACAATCCCGCCAGCCGAGGTGATGCAGGCATTGGATGACTTGGCGGCGGAAGTATCCCGCACAGAATGCGCTGCGGCCAGCGGCTAATACTCCAACACCTCCATCACTTTGCTTCGCAGCTGGTGGTTTGCAAAAAACATTTCTTCCAGCCCGCGATTGAACGGAACCGGAGTATCCATCGAGCCAACCCGCACCACTGGCGCGTCTAACCAACGGAACATTTTCTCCGCAATCGTTGCCGCAATCTCACCGCCGAAGCCACCGGTCAGTGTGTCCTCATGCAGCACCAAGCACCGCCCGGTTTTCTGCACCGATTGGAACACCGTCTCCTGATCCCACGGGATCAACGTCCGCAGGTCAATAATTTCAAGGTCGGCATCTGGAAGTTGGGCGGCCAATGCGGTTGCCCAATGAACCCCCAAACCGTAGGTGACAACCGTCAGGCGGGACCCCACACGCACCACTCGCGCTTGGCCAAACGGCAGTGAGTAATAATCGTCGGGGACCATCCCTTTGATGCTTCGGTAGAGCAGTTTGTGCTCGAAAAACATCACCGGGTTGGGATCAACCAGGGCGGCGGTTAGCAACCCTTTTGCATCGAACGGCGTGGCCGGATAGGCCACCTTCAGGCCAGGGACATGGGCAAACCACGCCTCGGTGCTTTGCGAGTGGAACGGCCCGGCACCAACCCCCGCGCCGGTTGGCATCCGCACGGTGACGTTCACCGATTGCCCCCAGCGGTAGTGGGTTTTTGCAAGATTGTTGACGATCTGATTGAACCCGCAGGAGACGAAGTCGGAGAACTGCATCTCCACCACCGAAGCTCTTCCGGCAATGGAAAGCCCAAGCCCCGCGCCCACGATTGCTGACTCGCAGAGCGGAGTGTTCCGCACGCGCCCGGCACCGAACTTCTCCAGAAATCCTTCCGTCACCTTAAACACCCCGCCGTACTCGGCAATATCTTGCCCCATGATTACCAGTTTTGGATCATGCTCCATCCCCTGGCGCAGCGCGTCGCTGACGGCATCCACCAACCGTTTTTCGCTGAATGTTTTGTGCTCTGGGTCCACCGGTGCGGGGATGCCGGGGGCATAGACATCGGCAAGCTCGGTGGCGGCGTTGGGGATTGGATCCGGCGCGCTCAGCATCGAATCAACACCGGCCTCAATTTCCGTTTTCAGCCGCGCACGGATTTCGTGGATTCGTTCTTCGGTGAGTAAGCCGCTGGCAAGCAGGAATGCTTCGTAGTTTTTCACCGGGTCCTTCACTTCCCACTCCTGGAACAACTCCTTCGGGACGTAGGCAGTGCCGGATGCTTCCTCGTGGCCGCGCATCCGGAAGGTCATTGCTTCAAGGATTACCGGCTTGCGGTCGGCGCGCATCTTGGCGGCAATGGCGGTGACGGCATCGAACACCTCCAACACATTGTTCCCATCCACCTGCACCCCTTCAATGCCGTAGCCGATCGCCTTATCAATGAACTGCTTGAACCGGAACTGGTCGCGCGAAGGGGTGCTGAGGCCGTAGCCGTTGTTCTCAATCAGAAAGATTACGGGAAGCTCCCAAACCGCAGCAACGTTAATCGCTTCATGGAAGTCCCCTTCGCTTGCGCCGCCATCGCCGCTGAACACCACGGCGATGGTTTCTTCTTTATCCAAGTTGCTGGCAAGGGCGATTCCATCGGCCACGCCAAGCATCGCGCCTAAGTGCGAGATCATCCCGATGACGCGGTGTTCCGGCGCGCCAAAATGGAAGCTGCGGTCGCGTCCGTTGGTGTAGCCGTCGGCCTTCCCTTGCCACTGGCGGAACAGGCGGTCCAGCGGCATTTCGCGCCCGGTGAACACGCCAAGATTGCGGTGCAGCGGAAGGATGTAATCGCCCGTGCGGATAGCTTGTGTCATCCCAACGGAAATCCCCTCCTGCCCAATCCCCGAAAACCATTTGCTGATCCGCCCTTGCCGCAGAAGGATCAGCATCTTCTCCTCAATCATGCGTGGCAGCAGGATTGCTTTGTACAGCTTCAGCAGGGACTCATCGGAATGGTTGCTGCGGTCGAATTTCATAAATATCAGCGGTTGCCGTGTGTGGGAAAAAACGTGCTGCGAAAATAGGAAACGGGGGAAGGGAAGCCTGCATGAATTACGAATTATGAAGGGTGAAAAACTTGCCCCGCCCTCCCCTTCCCCCGCTGATGTTTTCATCAGCATGAACGGAGGAAAGAAGGGCGGGGCAGCAAGGATTGCAAACTACGCCATGCGTGCGGGGGGGTGAGTGAGTGAGTAGGCCAGCTACTTCACCACCACCGGCAAGCGGATTGTTTTTTTCTGGTCGGAGACCACCAGCGTATAAACCCCTGGCGGCAGGTTAGCTGCGTTGAACCGGAAGATGCGCCCGCCGCGGAAGGCTTCGGTTTGCACCACCCTGCCCGCCATACCGATCACCTCCACACGCCCTTCGCCGAACTCCCTTCCCAGCCCAACCACCGCTTCGGTTTCCACCGGGTGCGGCTCGATACTGATCCCTTGCTCCGAACGAAATTGCTGCGGCGCGCCGGTGACAATCATCTGCACCATTTCCGACACGCCAACGCACCCCACCGAGTCCACCGTTTGCACGCTGTACCGCCCGTTCACCGTGACCGTGATGGATTGACCGGTTTCCCCTTGCAAGGCTTGGTTGTTGCGGAACCATTGGTAGGAGCGCGCTTCGGATGAGGTGAGCACCGAGTCGGCAACGGCAATTGTTGGCTGCACGGGCGACTGCACTTTTACCGTGGCGCGGGCGGTGTCGGTACAGCCGCCAACATCGGTGTAGATCAAGGTGTAGGTGCCGGCCAGCCGGACAACAATGGAGCGTTCGGTTGGGCCATGCAGCCAGCGATAACTTCCGGCTTGATCGGGCGCGAACAACAGAACGCTATCCCCCTGGCACAGCGTAATTGTCCCCGAGGGCGACAGCGTCACTTGCTGCTTGGGAGCAACGGTGAACGAGTCGCTGGCTTGGCTGATTGCTGGCGGGTTTGTTGTGCTGACACGAATCCGATACGTGCCAGCCGGAAGGTCGCACGGAAGCGAAACGTTCAGCGTACTGGTTCCGCCAACGCTTTTGCGACGGGTCAGGGTTCGTTTCCAGAAGAAGCGTTCTTGCTCATCGGAAATTTCAACGTTCAGCGTGTTGTCGGGCGTAAAAACTCCGTTCAGCGTCACCGCCGAGTGCAGGGTGTTGCCCGCGCGGTAGTCAGCGCGATCTACCGTTGGGGTGCTGATGCTTGCGCCAGTTTCCTTTGCTGGCCACAGCTCAATAATCCGGTCGTCCTGGGCGCGGGGGAATCCTAAATCGCTGCGGGCGCGGTCGTCGCGGTTGGAGGTTGAGATAAAAATGCGGCCATCAGGAGCCACGCAGATACCGCGCAGCCGCCCCAACGTCTGCTCGCCGAATCGCTCGGCAAACAGGCGTGTGCTATCTACAATGCGGGTTCCATCCTCGCTGAGCTTGAACTGGTACATCCCATCCTTGTGGGTAACGACCAACAAGCTGTTTTGCCATTCAGGAATCAGGGGGTGGTTGTAGTACACAACATCACCCGGGGCCGCAGTTAGTTGTTGGCCAGCATACCAGGTATGAATAGGATCAGCCATGTTGGAGTCTTGGCAGTGCTGCTTCTCATTAAACAACCAATCATCGCAGTAGCCGTGGACTAATGGCCAGCCGTAGTTGCGTCCGCGCTGGATGATATTGAGTTCATCATCCTCAGCCGGGCCATGCTCGCTGGAATAGACGATTCCCCCTTTGCCCACGGTTAGCCCTTGAGGATTCCGGTGCCCTGTGGTCCACAACAGGCTTGCCGGCCAGGGGTTGTTTGGCCACGGATTATCCGCCGGGACAGTTCCATCGGGGTTAATCCGCAAAACTTTACCATTGATCAGGTTCTGGTTTTGCGCATCCATTTGCGTTTCGTAGGCCCCTTGCTCGCCGGTGGTCATCAGGATTGTCCCGTCATCCAGTGTCACCAGCCGGCTTCCGCTGTGGTAGTATCCGGCGTGGATGGTGTCAAGCAAAGCGCGTGGCTCCACCAGGGTGTCGCGTGCGGCATCGTAGCGGAAACGAACTAATTTTTCGGCAATCCAAATCACCCCTTTTTGCAGGTAGGTATAGACCACAAAAACGTAGGGGCTGTCGGGGAAATCGCGGTGCAGTGTCATCCCCAACATTCCCGACTCGGCTCCTTCCCAAACTTCCTCCACCCGGGCCAGAACGTGAAGCTCGCCAGTGGCCGGATTGACCCGGCTGATACGGCCATAATGCTCGGTGAACCAGATGTGGTTATCCTTCCCCCATAAAATTTCCCAGGGAGTGTCAAGGTTGCCGACAACATCACGCATGTACAGCGGCGGTTGCGCCTGAACAGCGGTGTTCGGAAGAAGCCAGCAGCAGAAAAGCAGAGCAACAGACAGCGAGAAGTGCAGACGAGGACGCATGATTCGCAGGTGTTTAGTGAACGGAGAGAGTGTGTGTGCGCGAAGCAGTAGCGTAGAGAAGCAGTGATGCGAATATCACCTTTGGTACGTAGGCTCCACAAGGGGGCATTTTATGCACCTACTCTATCGGCCAGCTTGGCGCAGTGTTGGATGAGGTTGTGTTCAGTTGCGAGAAGGCTTTGCCGTAGCGAACCCGTTTCGCCACGGCAAAGCCTTCTTTTGCATGATTGATGACTTGGAAGAAACTGGCATCGGCAGCGGGGCTACCTTGCGGCGGCTTGGGCTTGCAGCCGTTGCAGCGACTCCGCTTTCCCCAGCACCTCCATCGTCTCGAACATCCCCGCGCCAACGCGCTTGCCAGTGATGGCGTAGCGTAGTGGGTGGATCAGCTTTCCCGCCGAAGCGCCAAGTTCTTCGGCGTAGGCCCTGATCACCGCTTCAATGCTGGTGGTGTTCCAATCGGCATCGCTTACCCCTTCCAGCCGGTTTGCAATCTCGGCAATCTGCCCTGTGGTTTCCGGCTTCCAGTGCTTTTCGGCATACTCCTGATCGAAGTTTTTCACCGGGCCAAACATGTAGTTGGCAAACGTTGGGAGATCGCTCACGAAGTTGATCCGTTCTTTCACCAAGTTCAGCACTGCCGTGGCGTATGCACGCTCTACTCCATCGAACCCAGCTTGCTGAAGCAGTGGCATCAGTTCATCGCCAAGTCGTTCGGCGGGAAGCTGGCGAAGGTACATTCCGTTCATCCAGTTCAGTTTGTCCACATCGAAAATTGCCCCGGCTTTGTTCACTTTTTCCAAGTCGAACATGGCCACCATCTCCTCCATCGTAAAAATCTCACGGTCGGCAGTGGGGTTCCAGCCAAGCAGTGCCACAAAGTTCACCAGCGCTTCGGGGAGGTAGCCCTTGTCTTTGTAATCCAGCACCGAAACATCGCCGTCGCGTTTGGAGAGTTTTTTCCGTTCGCGGCTCAACAGCAGCGGAAGGTGTGCGAACTGCGGTTTTTCCCAACCGAAGGCATCGTACAGCATCACGTGTTTGGGGAGCGACGGAAGCCATTCTTCGGCGCGGATCACGTGGGTGATGCCCATCAAGTGGTCATCCACAATGTTGGCCAGGTGGTAGGTTGGGAAGCCATCGGACTTCAGCAGAATCTGGTCATCAATGGTGCGGTTGGCAAAGACGCTTTCGCCCCGCACGATGTCGGTGGTGCGGGTTTCGCCGGTGAGCGGGATGAACAGGCGGATGGTGTGTTCGGCACCTTCGGCCAGCAGCCGTTGGGTTTCTTCTGGCCCCAGCGTGAACTGGTTCCGCATGGAGGTGCGGTCGTACTTGGGGGCAATGCCCGCTTTCTGCTGGCGTTCACGCATCCGCTCAATTTCTTCGGATGTGTCGAATGCGTAGTAGGCGGTTCCGCGCTCAATCAGCACCTGGGCATGGTGGCGGTACAACTCCGTCCGCTCCGACTGGCGATATGGGCCAAACGAGCCACCAACGTGAGGTCCTTCATCGAACTCAATCCCGGCCCAGCGGAACATTTCGATGATATTTTGCTCGGCCCCTTCAACGTAGCGTGTTTGGTCGGTATCCTCGATGCGGAGGATACACTGGCCGCCGTGGTGGCGGGCAAACAGGTAGTTGTACAACGCAGACCGAAGGCCGCCAACATGCAGCAGCCCGGTTGGCGACGGAGCAAAGCGAACGCGGACCATAACGGGACTTGGTAAAAAAATGGAGGCGAGCCATGCAAGCCGCTGGCGCGCAGGCCCACCGATGAACCACAAACAAAAAAAGCACCGACGGAAGCAGTGCTTTTTTGGGGCGAGTGATGGGACTTGAACCCACGACCTCCTGGGCCACAACCAGGCGCTCTAACCACCTGAGCTACACCCGCCATATCTGGGACTAAAAATCAGGGGTGGCAAACTTAGCGGATTCCAAGCGGCGGAGCAACCGTGGAATGTAAAATTGAGTTTGGATGCTGCGATTGCGTGGCTGCCAGCTGCGGACATCCACGGCCTGAAGTAATGTTACGCGAAGCGGAGTGCTTATCCGATATCGTTGTTGGTTGGGGCATTGATTTCAGCATTCACTTCCGCGGCGATTGCGGCCCAATCGGTGTGCGGGGCAAGCGCGGCGGGGTCCAGGTGGGTGGCCAACGAAGGGATGGGGCTAATCAGCCGCGACTTGGGGAATTTCCAGAAGAAGTAGGTAAGGCCCTGGGCGCATCGCCAGATGTGACGGTCGCGCGGGGTTCGCGGGATTGTGAACAAGCGGTGAATCCAAGCATCACGTTTCAGCGCGCCAACACGCGCCCCAAACGTCATGCAGGTGGATTCCACCGTGCGCCAATGCCGATCGCCAGCCAACATCACCTTGCTGCGTCCGCCGCCGGCATCGTCGGTGCGGGTGTAGCGGTCTAAGTGATCGAACAGGGTGATGTACTCCACCTTCGGCAATCCCGCAAACGCATTCAGCATCTGGCTGAACGCTTCTGGCTTGTAGAGGTAATCGTCTTCCGCGAAATAGACCAAATCGGTGCTTGGCAGCGCGGTTGCCATTCCCAGCACTTGCCGATACGACGGGCTGTTCCCCAAGCCGGGGAAGGCGACGATCTTCCCCCAGTTGGACATCACCTGCAATCGGTCATCGGGCATGGGACCATCGTTGATAAACGTCAGCGTTGCGCCCAGGCGGATCGGCTGCCAAGCGCGAAGGAAGCTCCGCAAGCAGAGCATTTTTGAATGGAACGCCGGGCGGTCTTTGCCATTATCCCCCCCAGTGGAGCGGTAGAAAAAATGGATGGTTTGTTGCGACATCAAGAGTGGAGCTAAAAGCGGAATAGCAAACAACTGCTGGGCAGAAATCGGGAACTGCTCCAGGTTTGGGAACAAAATACGGATTGCCCATGCCCCACCGGAACCGCCCGAGTGTTGCAATGTTCGCCATGTTTTTTACCTGCTTCCCGTAACCTTCTCATTTTTTTTGGTTCTGTTGCTGTATCAATTCCTTTTCTTCAGTAGTTTTGCCACCGGTTTTGGGGTGGCTTGCTGCGCTCTGTTTTCTTCCATGTTTGCTTCCGTTGGCAGAACCCGATTGCGTGCGTTGAGGAACAATCAACACCATAGTACAGCATTGTTGATGACGCTGGGCTTGCTTGGCATCATCTGGCTTTCTGCGTGCCGCGACCCGCTGTCGGTTGCGCCGGTTGTCACCCAGGTCAACCCGCACGATGCGGCAATCCTGCGGGACTCCGTTTTTCTTCGCAGTCCGGGCGATAGCATCTACGCCACCATCAACCTGAATAGCAAAACCGAGCAAGTGGTATTTGCCACCCAGGTTCTGCGTCCAGATGTCTATAACGATCAAGTCAACGGAGGCTACTACCTCACCATCCAAGCTACCCGCGACGGGTTGGGGGGGGATTATGAGATCATCTCTCTTCGGCTGGATGGCATTCGCGACACCGGGGTGTACGTTATCAATGGCCCCTACATCGCGCCAAAAAATGGCATTGACACCTCGCTCCCGGCCTACTACGGGGCCACCTACGAACGGAAATTGCAGGGGGGATTCCCCGACACCTACAACACAACTATTGTCCGGGGCGAAGTCCACATCCTGAAGATTGATGAGGAGCTGGGGGTGATTATCGGCAGCTTCTGGTTTGTTGCCCGCAACTCCAACGGCGATGAAGTTGCTGTTGATGGCGGAACCTTCCGCATCACCCTTAGAAAGTAGCCGATGCCCGGCACACCCACTACCTACCAAATTTTTGCACTACCCACAGGTGAGAACTTTTGCAGGTTTCGTTGTCTTTACCGTAGCACTACGGCAACGACGCTCAGCAATTGGCTTTTCCAGCACAGCAGAATGAAGCACCCTATCCCCTCCATTTTCCGTTCTTTCATCCTCCCCTGCATTGTTGTGGCAATGCTTCTTTTCACCGCGGCCCATGCGCAGCCGATTGATTCGGTTGGGAACAGCACACTGAGCAATATCGAGTTTGCCGTGACGAACAACGGGATGATTGCCTACAACCCATCGGCCCGCACCGGAAAATTTATTGCCCCACGCGGGGGCAAGTCGCAATATCTGTTTGGCGGGGGGCTGTGGTTTGCGGCGCAACGGATGGTTGGCGATACGCTGCAACGCTTGGTGTTCTCCACCTACAACCCCGTCACCAACCGAAGCGCGGCAACGCCCGGCGATGCCTTCACCAACGACACCGCCGCCCCACCAATCGTCTATCACTCCACCAAGTACGACCGCTGGAGCGGGAAGCCATCCGCCGGCAATGCTGGCCCGAACTGGCCACTGTGGCTGATGCCCACTCAGCCCGTTGCTACCGCACTGCTGCCCGGGCAGTTCGAGCCGGAAAACAGCAAAAGAACAAAAGGGCAATACAGCCAACCGGCATTTGTTGGAATTGCCGACGAACAGTTCACCGTCCGCTACCACGACCGTGATCTTTCACGGTATGAGATCAGCACCGCCGCCGCAACCGAGCGTGGCTATCCGATTGGATTGCAGGTTCAGCAGAACGTCTATTCCTGGCAATCGGGACCGCTACGGCATACGGTGGTGGTGCAGTACGCCGTCACCAACATCAGCGGCCTTACACTTTCGGAGTGTGTGGTTGCGCAGATTTCCGACCCCGACATCGGCCAACACCGTGGCAACGACCACGCTGTTTTCTACACGCGCGACCCTTCGCTGCGCGCCTGTTATGCTTGGAGCGATACCGAGTCTGGTGAGAGTTTAGGGGCGTTGGCAATGGCGATTCTGGAGGCCCCGACCGTCCAGCCTGGCGATGTGATTGGCACAAGCAGCCGCGCCGACTACCGACGTTTCGGAAAGGTCGGTTGCTTCGCTACGTGGCGGCGTTCCGACTCCATCCCCTACCCCATCACCGATCTTGAGCGCGCCAGCTTGCTGCAGAAGCAATCGTTCGATCCCGACACCACTGCCGGCGATCAAGTGGTGGTGCTTGGCTCCCATCCATTCACCATGAAGCCGGGCGATGTTGCCCATTTTGCCGTTGCCTACGTAGTGCTGGATAGTGTCCCAGACCGCACCGCAACCGGCACCCCCAACGGCACGGCGGCAATGGGGGCGATGCCTGAGTTAGAGGAGCTTGTGCGCGAAGCGGAGGATGCCTACTACCTGCCAACCACAGTAAGTTCGGCCACGCCTTCCGCTCAGTCTTCAACGGTAGCGTTGCCAACCATGCAGCTTTTCCCGAACCCAACCGCTGGCTTGGCTACCCTCCAACTATCCCTCCCTTCGGCATCGGCAGTGGAGTTGCGGGTGTTTGACAATTTGGGCCAGCAAGTGATCCAGCACCAGCTTGGCCAGTTTGCTGCCGGCCCGCACAGCCTGCCGCTGGTGATGAACCTTCCGCCTGGGGCGTACCGGGTTGAACTTGCCGCCGGAGCCGAACAGAGCAGTTGCCCGCTTGTGATCCAGTAGCCGCTGGGGAACGCCGAATGCTGAGTTGAGATATTCGCCGGCATTTCTTTTCAGGGCGATGTTTGCCGAAGCCGCAGAACCGGACGTATCTTTCTTTCAGTTATCCCTTCTCGCTCGCTCTTTCAACCATGAATCAACGACGGGCAATCATACTCTTCCTTCGGGATGAGCAGGAAGAAGCGCTGCTGAAGCCGCTTCCGCAGGGGTGTGTTGCTGGCGGTTATCGGCAGTTGAACCGCAGGGTTGCCGAACGGCTATCGGAGGCCGCCACTTCCAACGCCGATTTGGTTGTGGTGGGGACCGAGCGGATTGGCGGCCTTACCACGATTCCGCAACGTGGCGTTGGTTTTGGGGAACGAATTACTAACGCCTTGTGTGACGTGTTCGCGCTGGGCTACGGCCACGCGGTGGTGGTTGGAAACGATTGTCCCGCGCTGGCCCCGAACGAAATTGCCGATGCCTTTGCCGCGCTTCAGCAAGGGGCCGCCATTACCGCAGCCCCAGCGCACGACGGAGGCGCGTACCTTGTTGGCGCGGCAGCCGATAGCTTTACCCCCACCACCTTTGTTAGCCTGCCGTGGCAGACTGAGTCTCTGTTTGCCGCATTGCTGGCACTTCCCGCAGCGGCATCGGTTGGCCCAATCCGGGCTGATTTCGACACGTGGGCAAGCGCGGCTGCCCGCCACGCACTGCGGCAACTGATCGGCTTCACTATCCGAACATTTCTCCCGTTCCGTATCCAACCACGCTCGCTCCAGTGGCACTCCATCTGGCGGGCCATTGCCCGCCCGCATCTTCCCGCACCGCCCAGTATCTGACGTTCCCATTCAAGTACCACGCCGTGGCATAGCCTTGCTGTGATAGCCTTGCTATGCCGCTACTCCATGGTGCGTTCGCCGTTTGGCGGGCGCGCTGTGGGCATTGCTTTTTGAACCCATGTGCTTGCATCCATTCGCCGTGGCGGCAAGCCTTCACGTCAGTTGCAACAACACTAACAACGCATGAAACATAGCCTACTATCATTCAGCATTTTCACGAAGCGAGCCGGGCTGCTTGCTTCGGCCATTATCGCGCTAACCGCTACGGCCGCCGCCGAAGATATTGAGGTGGCAATCAGCAATGGCGCAACCCGCCAACCGGTTGCCGGAATTATGGTGACGCTGGAGAACGCCGGAATTGGATTCCGCGCAACCGCGGCCACCAACGAACAAGGGAAGGTCCGGTTCTCCGGCCTAACAACATCCGGCGCGTACTCCGTTTCCACCGATGACTCCGAAGAATACTTGCCCGGGCGCGTCACCAACATCACCCTGCGGGCCAACGCCCCACGCAGCATCAACCTGGTGCTGATCCCAAAACGGACTACGGAGTCGCGCACGATTACCGTGATTGGCAAAGGGGAAGCCGAGCTAAACAGCATCAACGCCGAGGTCTCCTCCACAATTAGCACACGCCAGATTGAGGGACTACCAGTGGAAGGGCGCGACCTTACCCGCGTGCTGTTCCGGCTTCCGAACGTCACCCAAGCCACCGGCTTTTTCACCGAGGCTCCAAACGTCAGCATCAACGGCGTGAACGGCTTGTATGCCAACTACTTGGTGGATGGAATGGACAACAACGAGAACTTCCTGGGGGGGCAGAAATTTGCCATGCCCAGCGGCTTCGCCCAAAGCGTTACGGTGCTGGCCAACAACTACTCCACCGAGTTCGGACGGACCGGAAGCGGCATCTTTAACATCACCACCCGTTCGGGAAGCAACACCATGTCGGGGGAGGTATTCTACCTTGTTCGCCCGGGACCTTCGATTGATGCTGGCAACCCGTACGCCCAGCGTGACCTTTCCGGAAACCAGGTGAAAGATGGATTCCAACGCCACCAAGCTGGTGTTGCCGTTGGCGGCGCAATCGTGCCCGATAAAACCTTCTTCTATGCCAACTTCGAGCAAACGTTCGACCTGAAGGATAACCTGCTTTCCGTTCCACAACTGAACGTGAGCCAGACCGTTCGCGGGACCAACAACTTCAGCTTTGCTTCGTTCAAGATCAATCATTTCTGGAGCGAGCGGTTCAGTTCATCGCTGCGGGCCAACGTGGGGCTGGTGGGGATTGAACGGCAAGGGGGTGGTTTGGAAGGGGGCATCGGCTTCCCGTCGTCGGCCAACACGCAGGATCGGAACTCGGTGTTGATCGGTTCGCAGAACATCTACACGGGGGAGAATTTCACTTACGAAGGGAACCTCCAATTCAGCCGGTTCCGCTGGAACTATGCCAACCCAGCAAACCCCACCAGCCCGCAAGTCTTTGTGCTGGATTCCAGCGGCAACAACGCGCTGGCGGTGTTGGGCCACCCGGGCTACGTTTTCGATGACGTTGAGAACACCATCAACGTCCAACAGAAAATCAGCATGAACATGGGGAACCACCGCTTGAAATTCGGTGCCGAACTTCTTTCGGCTGACTTTGCTTTAACCGGCGGCGGCAACCCGAACGGCAACTACACGGTGCGGTTGAACGGCCAACAACAGCGCGACCTTGCCGCGCGCCAGCTGGGGTCGGGGTTTGGCATCAACGACATTCCTTCGGATGTGGCAGTGCTGAATTACAGCATCGAGTTGCAGCCCACATCGTTCGGCAAGCGCCAGAATATCATCAGCGTTTATGCCGAGGATTTGTTCTCCGTCAGCAGCAATCTGAACCTGACAATTGGGCTGCGCTACGACTACGACAACCTATCGGTTGGCGGCGGCGATGCTGGCGACCTTGACAACATTGCGCCCCGCCTTAGCTTCAACTACAAGCTGGATGAGCAAAGCGTGATTCGGGGTGGATACGGAATTTTTTATGATAAAATCTTGTACGCCATCTACAGCGACGCGCTTCAGCAGAACTCCACTTCGGCCGGATACCGCCAGCAGCTTCAGCAGCTGATTGACCGTGGGTTGCTTCCCGCCGACACGGACCTTGATAACATCACCAACGACGGCAACGTCACTGCCGATGTCGCCAACGGTGTCACCTATCTGCAAGGGCCTTCCTCCGAATCGCAGCAAAACGCCCGCGCACTTGCCACCAGCAACGAGCGGCGCATCCTGAACCCGAACGGCTACCAAAACCCGATGACCCACCAGGTTTCGCTTGGCTACCAATACCAAGCCAGCGACAACACCCTGTTCTATGCCGACTTGATGTACACGCAATCGCGCAACCTGCCGCGGCTGTACAACCTGAACGCACCGGCGCTCTATCCAATCAACGCGCAAAATGTGGTGGTCCGCACCGACTCGGCTGCCGATGCCACGCGCCCAATTGCGGTGATACCAGGCGGAGCCAAAAACATTGTGATGACAGAGATGGGGGGGAAAGGGGAATACATGGCAGCATCGCTGAATGTGGTGAAGGAGAAAGGGGGCGACGATTACGCTTATCGGCTTAGCTACACGCTGTCGCGGTCGTACAACAACACCGAGGATATCAACTTCAAGGCACAGGATGGGAACAACTTCCAGGCAGAGTGGGGGCCATCGGTGAACGACCGAACACACGTCGTCAGCGGCATCTTCTACTACTACCCCATCGCCGATCTTGGCGTGACGGTGGCGGCATTGCTGCAAAGCGGGCAACCAATCAACCGCGTTGCCGACGGCACCAAGTTCGGCACCACCGACCTGAACGGCGACGGGACCAGCTACGGCGACCAGTACGTGGCCAATGTGGATCGCACCCCGGGCGTGGAGCGGAACGCCGACCGATTGCCCTGGTCAAAAACTGTTGATTTGGGAATCCAATACAGCATCCCCGTTAGCAGTGCCATGAAGGTGGAGGTCCGCGCCGACATCTTCAACGCCTTCAACATTGTGAACCTTAGCGGCTACCCCAACAACGCCACGCAAAGCAACCAGATTCAGGTTGGTGAGGTTGGCGATCCGGTGGTGCAGCGGAACATTGCGCCGCTACGCCAATTCCAATTTGGAGCGCGGCTGCTGTTCTGATCGGCGGCGGGAAGGGGTGGATGTTGCCACCCCTTCCCCCCCTTTTTTCTACTGCTCAATCACACCAACCGTTTGCTTGCAACGGCCAACCTTACTCAGTTAATCTTACTCAGTCAATCTTACTCAGCCAATCTTACTCAGCCAATCTTACTCAGTCAATCTTACTCAGTCAATCTTACTCAGTCAATCTTACTCAGTCAACCTTACTCAGTCAACCTTACTCAGTCACTGTTCGCATGAAATTTTTCGCACTGCTCTTTGCCCCACTCTGCTTGCTGCTGGTGAGCTGCGGCAGAAGCACCCCCGACAAGCCGCAGCCGGTGAATCTGGCCACAGCATCGTGGGAGCAGATAGCGGCCGAAGCACGTGGCCAAACCGTCACACTTGCCATGTGGCAAGGCGACCCGCTGATTAACGACTACATGAAAAACTACGTGGCCCCGGCGCTGAAACAGCAGCACGATGTCACGCTAAACATTGTGGGAAACCAGGGGAACGACATCGTTTCCACCTTGATGACCGAAGCCGAAGCAGGAAAAGAAGAAAGCAGCTACGACCTGATGTGGATTAACGGCGAAACCTTCTACCAACTGCGCCAGGTGCAGGCTCTGCACGGCCCGTTTGTTGCGAAGCTGCCCAACGCCGCAATGATTGATTTCGGCAACCGATTTATCAACACCGATTTCCAGCAACCTGTGGATGGCTACGAATGCCCCTGGGGGAACGTGCAGCTGGCGATTATCTACGACACCGTTCGCGTTCCCAATCCGCCACGAACCCGCCAGCAGCTGGAGGACTACGTGAAGGCCCACCCAGGAACCTTCACCTTCGATAACTCCTTCACCGGCATGACGTTTTTGAAATCGCTGCTGATTGACATTGCTGGCGGCGAGCAGCAACTTGCCGGCCCGTTCGATTCGGCCAAATACGCGGCCTACTCGGCCCAGCTTTGGGAATACATCAACCGCCTGAAACCATACTTCTGGAAAGGAGGGAAAACGTATCCAACGGCGGTGGCTCCGCTTCACCAAATGTTTGCCAACGGCGAAGTGAATTTCACCATGAGCAACAACGATGGCGAAGTGGATAACAAGGTGCTGCAAGGCATCTTCCCCGGCACGGCCCGCGCTTACGTGTTGCAGCGGGGAACAATCCAGAACAGCCACTACATGGGGATTCCCAAAAGGTCCCCCCACAAAGCTGGGGCAATGGTGGTGTGCAACTTCCTGATTTCGCCGGAAGCACAGCTGCGCAAATTGGACCCAACCGTTTGGGGCGATGGAACCGTGCTGGATATCAACCGGCTGCCAGCCCAGTGGCAACAAAAATTCCGCAACCTGCCGGGGCGGAAGTACGCCCCCCCACGAGAAACAATCCAAGCCCAAGCCCTGATGGAGCTTGCGCCGGAGTACATGATCCGTTTGTTCGATGACTTCAGGAAATATGTTATCCAGAAGCAATCTTGACCGTGCGGGATTTCTGCTGTTTCTGATCCTGGCAATCCTGCCGATGGCCGCAAGTTTGGCCTACGCCGCTGGCTACAGCGTGGGGCTTGTGGGGTTGCTGTCGGAAGGGTTTACGTGGCAGTATTGGGCGCGTCCGTTCCAGGAAGGGAACCAGATTTTTGCATCGTTTGTTTTTAGCCTTCTGGTTGCTGGCGCGGCAACGGCAATCACTCTGGCGATTGCGTTGTTGTTGGTGTTGGCGGCGCGGCGTTCGCTGGATAACGGGTTGTTGGCGCACCTATCCACCATTCCGCTGGCGCTGCCGGGGACGGTGCTGGCGTTCCTTGTGCTTCAGTGGTTCTCCGGGTCGGGAATTGCTGCGCGCATTGCCTACGCGCTGGGGCTGCTGCAAACCCCCGCCCAGTTTCCCGGCATCGTGCACGACCAGTATGGAGTTGGGATTATCATTGCCCAGGTGATTGTTGGGGTCCCGTTTTTTGCGTTGCTGTTTGCGCAACTGTGGCACAACCAACGGATACGCCAGCTGATGGAGCTTGCGCAAACAATCGGTGCAGGCCGCCGCCAACGGGTGGCCTGGGTTGCGATTCCACTGCTGCTGCATGGTGCGTTCCCCACGGTGATACTCCATTTAGTGGCGGTGATTGGGGTCTATGAAGTCCCGCTTCTGCTGGGGGCGCAATCCCCACAAATGATCTCCGTTCTGACCATGCAGAAGTACGGCATGTTCGATCTTCAGCAAAAACCGGAAGCCTTTATCTGCGCAATTCTTTATACCCTTCTTTCACTTTCGCTGATCGCCGTTGCGTGGCGCAGAATGAAGCATGAGCAATCGCCCCGCTAACCTTGCCCGGATAGTTGTTGTGGCCACAATGGGGCTGCTGTTTGCTGCGCCCGTTGCATATCTGGTGCTGGTGTCGTTTGCCAAACACTGGACGTTTCCGCACCTGTTCCCGCCGCAAGTCTCGGCGGAGTTGTGGCAAACAATCTGGGGGCGCGAGCAAGGGTTGGCAAGCAGTGTGGCCGCCTCCATCTTCCTTTCGGTGGTGGTGGCTGTGGGGTCCACATTGGTGGGGTTTGTTGCGGCGCGGTACGTTAGCTACCACCGGTGGCGGCGCGGGTTGCTGTTCCTGTCGTACATCCCGTTTGTGATGTCGCCGGTGGTGTTGGGGGCGTGTGTCCATGTGATTTTTCTTCGCTTGGGATTGGTTGGCAGCACGGCCGGGGTAATCGTTGCCCAGATGATGTTTGCGCTCGGTTTTGCGGTGATCTTCTTTGCCAGCTTCTGGAATGCCGAACGGAAAGCGTTGGGGGAAGCTGCGCGGATGTTGGGGGCAACAACACTCCAAACATACCGCCGGGTGTTGCTCCCAATTTCGCGCCAGCCGTTGCTGCTCTGTTTCCTGCAGACGTTTCTTTTTTCCTGGTTCCAGTACGGGCTAACGGTGCTGATTGGCGGGGGAACCGTGAAAACGCTTCCGGTGCTGGTCTATCTTTATACCGGCGAAGCCAACATCTACTACGCTGCTGCGGCCAGCCTTCTGCTGATGATTCCCCCGTTGGTGCTGCTGTGGGGGAACCGCGCAATAACCCTACGATTTGGATAACGCCTTGCTCACGCATGGCCAAAAATTTATGATCCTAACCGTCCAAGACATCTGCAAACGCTTTGGCCAGCAAACCGTGCTGCAAGGGGTGACGCTCTCGGTTGCCGAGCGCCGCACGCTCAGCATCTTGGGGCGTTCCGGTTGCGGCAAAACCACACTGCTGAAAATTATTGCCGGGCTGGTGAAGCCCGATAGCGGCGCGGTGCGGCTGCACGGAACGGAGATTGGCCAACAACTTCCGGAGGCGCGGAACGTGGTGTATCTGTACCAGGAACCACTCCTGTTTCCGCATCTGACGGTGTTGGAAAACGTGGCGTTCGGGCTGCGGGTGCGCCGCGCTTCCGCCAGCGAAATTGCCAGCCGCACCGGACGGATGCTGGAGCATCTGGGGATGGAGTCTCACGCAAAAAAATTCCCCCACCAACTTAGTGGCGGCCAGAAGCAGCGCGTGGCTTTTGGCAGGGCAATCATCATCACCCCCAACGTGCTGTTGCTGGATGAACCCTTCAGCAGCTTGGACCCAGAAACACGCGCAACAATGCAGCAGCTGTTCAAGCAATTAGCACAGGAATATGGGATTGCATCGCTGTTTGTCACCCACGACCTGAAGGAAGCAATTCTGATGGGGGATAGCATCGGATACATGGCCGACGGAACGCTGACAACCTTTGCCAACCGGCAGGAGTTTATCAATCATCCTGATTACGGCGCAACAAAGGAAATGGAGTTCTGGAGTTCGCTACGCCAGCAGACCACAACCGAAGAATATGCAGCAAGCGTTTGACCATATCGAATCCATCTACTGGGTGTTCACGCAGCTTTGCAACGACCAGTGCGACCATTGCTACAACAACTCCGGTCCACGCGGCGAACGCATCACCCTGGAAGAATGTTTGGCAATCGTTGGCAATCTTCCTAACCGTGCCGATCGTATCATCCTTTCCGGCGGCGAGCCGCTTGCCGAGCGCGCGCTGCTCTACTCCATTCTGGACGCGCTACGTGCCAAATACGGGACCGCAACCCAGATCATGCTGCAAACCAACGGCGACCTTCTGACAGAAAAGATCCTTGACGAACTGCTTGCCCGTGGCGTAACCCGCGTTGACATTGCCAGCATTGACCGCTATCACAAACACGCCGGCACACGCCGCCAGATGTTGGAGGAATTGTTCCGCTCGCGCGGGATGAACGGCGACGACACCGACCCGTTAATCGAGAAAGAAACCTACCTGAAGCAAGGCACCGCCAGCTATGGTTTTTGGGGAGCCACCGAGGAGATGTGGCTGGGGGGAAATTGGGCGCGGGGGAGGGCAATGGAAAAAGATATTTGGCTGAACGATCACACCCACAATTTTTGCGCAATCCTTTCCGGCGGGCGGGGTTTTTTGGGGGGAACGGAGCTTCCGCAAGAAATCTCCATCCAACTCTGGAAAATCAATCCCTGCTGCCCCGGGACGCTTCACCCAATGGGGGATGCGCGGGTTGAGAAAGTATCGGAGGTGCTTGGGCGCGTTGCTGGTTCGGCAGTGCTGCAAGCCATCAATCAGGGGGATCCGTACGGCATGGGGGAATCAATCGGGATTAGCCGCGCCCAGGCAATGGAGGTCGGGGCCAGGCTTGGCAATATCTGCCTGTGGTGTGATCATTTTTTTGAGCATCACTTCGACATCAAACAGCTTCGCGCCAGCAACTCCAACGTGATTCCGATTGTGATTCCGGTGCTGGTGGGACAATCATCAAATCCCGCAACGCAACACAACCCAAAACCTTCATGCTGAACATAGTTGTGATCCACAATGGCATCCATGAGTTGGAGCTGATGTTCCAACCGACGGCGGAAGCCAGCTACACCTTTGTGCGAACCGGCCCTGGCTTCCCCGAACGGCTTGCGGCCACGCTTGCCACTGCCGACGCGCTGCTTGTTCCGAACGGTTCGGACCACGTTGCAATGCTGGATGCCAGCAATGTTGTGGTGGAATTTCTTCAGGCCGGCAAAACGCTGTTTTGTTTCGATGGCTGGTTCACTGCATGGATTCCCGGGAACCATTGGCAGATGGATAACAGCCGCCGAACCATTGAAATACGCTACCAGATTGGAACCGACCAGCACAACATCTTGGATGGCGTAGCCATTGATGAGCTGATCTTCAATCATGGTATTTCCGGCTGGTGGGCTTGCGGATTTATCACCCCCGCCGCCAACGCCGAAGTTCTGCTAACCGACACATGGGGCAGGGCAATGGTGGTGCTGGACGAAGCCACAACGCCAGGGCGAATGATCCTAACTTCCAG
Organism: Chlorobiota bacterium; assembly: GCA_016788565.1. GTDB lineage: Bacteria > Bacteroidota > Ignavibacteria > OLB7 > OLB7 > OLB7. The sequence continues at coordinate 20,455 of JAEUSP010000118.1, forward strand.
CGGACCGCTGGCCGATTTCAGGTACGATGGCAGCAACAGCAACGCCCTATCGCACCTCTACCGGAACCTCCTTGAATACTCATCACAAAAAATCCAACCATGAACAACGTAGCATTGCTGTTTAACGGTGTCTGGTCCCACTACGTGTTTGCAACCGCGCCGAAATACCGCGACATCTACCAGCTGGTGTATGTCCACGACCTAACCGATGCTCGACTTGCCACCATGCGGGCATTGGTGATTCCGTTCCAATCCAACCAAGATGCCATAGCCGAACGGAAGGGGGTGATCTACCGTTTTTTGGCGGCGGGAAACACCGTGTTTGTGGAAGGGGACAGCCGCCCCGATTGGTTGGACGCACAGTGGGAGGATCGCCCAGTGAACAACTACTGGTGGGTGGAACATCCCAACAATCCGCCGGTGGCCGATACCAATGTTCAGCATCCATTATTCCGTGGCTTGCAGCCGCGCCACGCCTGCTGGCACACGCACGGGGCCTACACCCGAATCCCTTCCGAAGCTCGCGTTGTGCAACGCAACGGCGATGGTGAAATCGTCTCCTGGGAAACCAACCAGTACGGCGGATGCCTGTTTGCAACAACCCTGGATGGGATAGTGGAGCAAGGGGTGCAGCAGATTACCCACCTTGATAACTTCTGCGATAACCTCACCGAATGGCTTAGCGGAGTTCGTCCATCCCGCGAACGGATGACGATTGACCCCGCAGCCTACGGCATCACAACAATCAGCCGATAACAGACCTGTATCAATCAACCTTCAACCATTCATCAACACTTCATCAACAAACCTATGCCAACCTACTACGAATCGAACGACCTTGCCCGCTTTGCCGATGTTGGAACCCACCAACGTCCGCTGATAGACAAGTTCTTTGAATACTACGGCATGGCCACCGGAACCGACGGAGCCTTGACCAAACGCGAAAAACAACTGATCGGCCTTGCCGTTGCTCACACCATCCAATGCCCCTACTGCATTGATGCCTACACCACCGGCTGCCTTGAATCGGGTGCCGACCCTGAGCAGATGACCGAGGCACTGCACGTTGCCGCCGCCGTCCGTGGCGGAGCCTCGCTGGTGCACGGTGTGCAGATGCTGAACGGGCTGGAGAAAGTTGGGGCGTGAGCGGGGAATCGGGGGGCGGGGATCGGAAATCGGGGGGCGGGGATCAGGTTTCCGACTAATGACTAATGACCAATGACTAATGACTTTTGTCGGGAATCGGGGATCGGAAATCGGTGAGTAATTCTTTGATTTCATTGCCCCGTGCTTCAGCGCGAGGGGGGATTGCGCGCCCCCCCACCTTTTTCCCCAAAACTTGGGGGGACGCGAAGCTCGCCAGAGCGAAGCAGGGGGGCGCGCCGTTCGGTGGCTCCACTCATACTTCGACGGGCTCAGCATGAGCGGAGGGCGGGGTTCGGTGGTGGCTCTGATATTTCCCACTCTCTCTTTCCCTTTCCCCCCAAACTTGGGGGGACGCGAAGCTCGCCAGAGCGAAGCAGGGGGGCGCGAGTTCGGTGGCTTCGCTCATACTTCGACGGAGCTTCAGCATAAGCGGAGGGCGTGGTTCGGTGGTATCCGCTCTTGCTTCTATTTCCTACTCCCTATTTCCTTCCCCCGGCATTGGCTCCCACTCTCCCAGCTGGCGAATGCGGGGCAATCCGTAGCTTCATCAACTTGGCAGCGCGCGCGCGGGGTGAGGGCAGGTAGCGAAGCGGAACCAGAACAAACATTCCAACATCAACGAACCAAAACAACCATGCTCATCTTCGACGGACACAACGACCTGTTGTCGCGGCTGCACGCCATTGGCGACCACAGCGGCGCAAGTTTTTTTCGGCGAAACTCCGAAGGCCACCTTGATTTGCCACGGATGCAGGAAGGGGGTTTTGGCGGTGGATTTTTTGCCGTCTGGTTGCCGCCCCAGGGGAAGGGAAGCGGGTTCCAGCCGATGCCCGGCGGGTACATGATTCCCCTTCCGCCGCCATTGGATTTGCCAGCATCGCAACGCCTTGCCTTTGCGATGTCGGCAACGTTGTTCAAGATTGAGGCGGCCTCCGACGGCAAAGTACAAGTGATCCGCACAGCCGACCAGATCAGCCACTGCTTGGCATCGGGCGTTGTGGCAGCAATCCTTCACTTCGAAGGTGCCGAGGCGATTGATACCGACCTGAACGCGCTCCATGTTTTCCACCAAGCTGGCTTGCGTTCGCTGGGGATTGTCTGGAGCCGCCCGAATGCGTTTGGCCACGGCGTTCCCATCGCATTCCCGGCAACGCCAAACACCGGCCCGGGGCTAACCGAAGCGGGGAAACAGCTGGTGCGGGAGTGCAACCAGCTTGGCATTCTGATTGACCTTTCGCACCTGAACGAACAAGGCTTCCGCGACGTTGCGGCGCGAAGCCAGGCCCCATTGGTTGCAACTCACTCCAACGCTTGGGCGCTCTGCAAATCGGCCCGCAACCTGACCGATTACCAGTTGGATGCAATCCGCGACAGCGATGGGATGGTGGGGCTGAACTTCGCCACAATCTTCCTGCGAAGCGATGGCGGCCAAACCACCGATACCCCAATCGAAACGATGATCCGCCACATTGACTACTTGGTGAAACGGCTTGGCCCAACACGGGTGGGATTCGGAAGCGATTTCGACGGGGCCGCCGTGCCGCAAGCCATTGGCGACGCTGCCGGGCTACCCAACTTGATCGAAGCGCTTCGCCAACACGGCTACAACGACGAACTACTTCAGAACCTTGCTCACAAAAACTGGGTGCGGGTGATGCAGCTAACAATGGAATGAAAAGGCAATCTGCCAGTCGCCAGAAATACCCCCCCCTCTCTTTCAACCGATCCCCGACAACCAACTCCCGACAACCGATCCCCGACTCCCATGATAGATTTCCACGACAAACTCAGCCAACACCACCTGGAACTTCCGCCAACCGGGCTTGCCACGTTGCAGGTGAACGTTGGGAAGCTGTGCAACCAAGCCTGCTTGCATTGCCACGTTGATGCCTCGCCAAAACGAACCGAGGCAATGGATACGCGAACCGCACAACGGGTGATGGAAGTGCTTGCCGCCCACCCGCAGATCACCACGCTGGACATCACCGGCGGCGCGCCGGAACTGAACCCACACTTTGATTGGATGGTGGCCGAAGCCAAAAAATTGGGGAAGCACGTGATGGTGCGCCACAACCTTACCGTGCAGTTCGACGGCAACCCCATCACCGGCGAAAGCAAGGAGTATCTGCCAGATTTTTTTGCCGAACACCGCTGCGAGGTGGTCAGCTCGCTCCCCTACTACTCGCAGTATTTCACCGACAAACAACGGGGGCGCGGGGTGTTCAATAAATCCATGGAGGGGATGAAGCGGCTGAACGATGTTGGCTACGGGAAGGAGGGAACTGGGCTGGTGCTGAACCTGGTCTATAATCCGGTGGGGGCGTTTCTTCCGGCATCGCAAGCCGGGCTGGAAGCCGACTACAAGCGGGAGCTATCGGCCAAGTTTGGATTGCATTTCAACAGTCTTTTCACCATTACGAATATGCCAATCCACCGGTTCAAATCGGACTTGGTGCGGCATGGCGGCTACGATGCCTACATGGAGAAATTGCTGAATGCCTTCAACCCCGCCGCCGCCGAAGGGGTGATGTGCCGCTCGCAAATCAGTGTCAACTACGATGGCCGTTTAAGCGACTGCGACTTCAACCAGATGCTGGATTTGCCGGTGGAATCCGCCGCGCCGCAAACAATTTTCGATTGGGATTTCGATGCACTGCTGCACCGACGCATTGTGTTTGCCGACCACTGCTTCGGCTGCACCGCCGGCGCGGGAAGCTCGTGCGGCGGGGCAACCGCGTAGGGGTGGGGGATCGGGAATCGGGGGCGGAGGTCGGGGATCGGGGAGCCGGGATCGGGAGTCGGGGGTCGGGGGGCGGTCGTTGGAAATCGGTGAGTGCTTTGATTTCATTGCCCCGTGCTTCAGCGCGGGGGGATTGCGTGCTCCACCCACCCTTTTCCCCCAAAACTTGGGGGGACGCGAAGCTCGCCAGAGCGAAGCAGGGGGGCGCGATGTTCGGTGGCTCGGCTCATACTTCGACGGGGCTCAGCATGAGCGGAGGGCGACATCCGGCGGAAACTTCATCACCCTCCTTCTATTCGGCATTCGACATTTGGCATTCGACATTCCAGTGGCTCAGCATGAGCGGCAGGTGAGTTTCGCAGGCGAGCGCAGAGGGGGTGATGTGGCGCGCAAAAAAATGAGCGAAGCAACCCGACGTGTGTGGCGTACCCGAAGTACGCCGGGCTGCTTCCGCTCTGGTTGAGATGGCTGAACCAAGAGTACCACGTCGGTTCCGGTCTGCGAAGCCCCTATGCTGAAGCCCACCGCCACTTATCGGATGAGCATCAACGGAGCCGCAGCCACGTTGGCGTTGGTTGCCACGCAACAAACGTACATCCCCGCTGGCAGTTTTGGAAGCATTATTCTTGCGCTTCCCACCCTTCCAACAATTTCTTGCCGATACCACTCCCTTCCAAAAAGATCAACCACCCGCAGTTCCCCCAGCGGCGCGCCGATGCTCCACTGCACCATTGCTGCCGACTTGCCTTCCAGCAAATTCGGTTGAACTGTGAGGTAGAGGTTTGGGGGTTCCGATACTGCCGGGGCATCCAAGCTCCCTTCTTGGTAATAGGCTTGCAATCCACCCGCCTCCATTCCCAAAATCAGCCACGCCCCTTTGCGGTCGCGGAAGATCATTGGTGTTGGGTTGGAGCGGTCGGGAAGGTCCATATCAGGGAAGCTGGGCCGTTTCTGGAAATCCCCTTCGCCGGTGTTGAAGTAGAATTGGATGCCATCGCGCTGCCGCCCGTTTCCGGCACCAAACCCGGCGGCGTTCCCCACCAGAAGGTCAATTTTGCCGTCGCTGTCAATATCGAACAATCGCGGGGCCGAATCGCGCCCGGCATTCAGCGCGTCCAGCGGCGGCGGCGGCGATGCCCGCTCGAACGCTGGTGTTGTTGCGGTGCCGATATTTTGGAAATAGAATGCCTGGCCATTTTGCGCCCCCAACAGAAGGTCCAAATCGCCATCGCCGTCCAGATCACCCAGCGAGGGGGAGACGTTGGTGTTAATGCCGCTGACATCGGCCAGCGATTCGGAGAAGACCAACCGGCTCCCCTGGAATTTCCAGATGGAGATCATCTTTGTGGGGTCGTCCACTACCCCACCAATCACCACCTCGGCTACTCCATCGCCGTCCAGATCGCCCGTTGCAGGGGCGGTGCGTTGCCACCCGGGGACCCCGAACGTTTCCTTTTTCCGCCAGATTGTTTGCCCTTGTTCTTGCCTTGTTTCGTAGTAGCTCAGCGTCCCTTCCAGCGATCCGATCAGCACGCCGTTCCGCCGCGAATCGTTGATGATTGTTGGGGCCGCATACTCGCCAACATCAATCTCATCGGTTGGGTCTTTCTGTTGATTCCGCATCACCGGCGCGCTGTTGGTTCCGGTGTTGCGGAACAACTGCAACGGAGGGAACAGGCTGTTGGGAAGAAGCGAGGATATCAGGACATCCTGGCGGCCATCGGCATCGATATCCCCCGCTTCGGCTTGGTTAAATCCACCGCTGGCCACATCGTCGCCAATCCCACGGAAGGCGGTGTCCAGGCGGTTCATTCCGAACTTTGCCTGCTGTGGCGTTCCGTCGTTGTGGAACAACAGCAGCCGCTCGGTGAAGAAATCGCCGAACAGAATATCCAGATCAGCATCGCCGTTCATATCGGCAAATCCCAGGACGCTTGCGCCATGCCGCTCCTGTTGTTCACGCTGTGTTGCGGCCCCTTCGTCCGGCTTTGCCAGCCCCGAAATCACCAAGATATTCATGTACGTATCGGTGCGGAACGTCAGGGTGGGGGATTGCGCTGTTCCGGTGTTTTCGTAGAAGATGATGGAGCCATCAACCTTGCCGTAGAACAGGTCCAAATCGCCATCGGCATCAATATCCACGAACGAAGGGACCGTTTCCTGCTGGGTAAAAACGGTGCTGCCATCAGCCCCCTTCATTGTGTCGGCATTGCGGGCGAACTGCGGATCAGCTTGGGTTCCGGTGTTGCGGAACAGCATCACTTCCGAAAGATTGCCACTGCTGAACAGGTCGTCGTCGCCATCGGCATCAATATCGGCAAAGCGGAACCAGCGACGCACAGGAAGCGAATCATAAACGGAAGGGAACACGCGGCGGAAAATGAAATCGCCGTAGTTGTGATACATCCGCAAAACGTTATCGGGATTGAGCAAGAACAGATCGGGGATGCGGTCGGCACTCACATCGCGCAACCCAATGCGTGGCTGGTACAGGCCGCCAGAAAAAGGGTTGCCCATCACCGCCCCCTGTTCCGATTCAACAACGAACGGAGCCAGGTGCCGCTGGAACGGTTGCGCAGGCAGGCTTGCCGCCGGAAGCAACAGCCACAGCGGCAAGCAGCCCAACAACATCAATTGCAGAATTATACTCGGCGCAAATTGGTTTGCGAAACTCTGCTCAGCTAGGTGCGCTATGGATTCCCGCTTTCGCGGGAATGACAGTGATTGAGTTTTTCGCAAACCACTCTGTTTGGAGTATAGAGCCTTGTTCACGGTAGCCACGGTAACGCCTGAATTGATGTTGGAGTTTAGCGATTGACCGTGATCTGCATCGTCGGGAATGTTGTGTTCACCGATAGCGGAAGGCTTTGATAGCGTGCGGCCGTGGTCGGGATTGGGCCGGAAGTTTGCAGCAACGTCAGCAGCGGGCGGCGCAGCGGAACATCGCTGGGTTGCAACGAGACCACCACCCGATAGCTGCCATCGTTCAACGTGCGCTGGGCGCTGGCGGCCACAAAATCTTCGCCGGGGATGCTGTACGCCTCGGCAGAAGTAGGCCCAGCACCCGCGCCGGGGCCGGTGCTGTCGGGCGTGTCAATGTTATCGAACCGGCCAAGCGAGATGTAGGAATCCACCGTGGCCCCCTGCCGCTGCACCAACCAGGACTCGTAGGTCCACCGCTTGTTTTGGCTGTTGAGTGGTTGCGGGCTAAGCGATAGGCCCGGGCGTACCGCTGTTCCGTTCACAGCACCGAACCAGATTCCTTGCATAAAATCATCAATCGGCAGGCTGGTTGGGGCATCCAGAAAGTAGGTGCGTAGCACAGTGGAATCCAGCTGAATGATCGCCCCAAAAGCATCGTTGGATTGCACCGTAAGCGTGCAACGCGCAACGGTGGCCGTGCCGGTGAATACACCGCCAATAACCCGCGAGCCGGGCGTTGTTGGTGTTGCGTCCGCATTTTCAACAGTCAGGATTGCATCCTCAATCAAGTTAGGATTGTAGCCGTCCGGGATTGCGAACGCCGCCGCCCCGCTGCCAGCCGCAGAAACCAGCGAGCCATCGGCGGCAACGCGGAAAGCACCGATGCTGAGATACTCCTTATCGCCATGCTGCGCTTTATCGAACGGCGCGCCGGCATTGTTGGCGCGGTCCTCGGGATAGCTGAACCAGAGGTGATACTGGGCTTGGTCATCAAGCGGGGGAAGGTTGGTAACGGCAACTTGCACCGATTTTTCCGGGAACTCGGGGTCGGTGGTGCAGCCTGCGGCAAGGCAAGCAATTAACAAAGCGGGAACGACTGCGCGAAGTGACATCGTGTTGGTTGTGAGTTAATCTTGTGAGCTGATCGTGTGAGTTGATGTTGAGTGAGCGAAGAAGTAGAGTTCTGCTTCCTGCGCCAGTAAACCCGCACAAGAATACGAGGTTACGGGGGGGATTCCAATACAAGGTTGTGATGAATCGCCCAGATTCCCCAAAGCCTGCCCACCACAACTCTGAGTTCTCAATGATCACTTCCCCGTTCATACATCTCCGCAATTTTCTGCTTCAGCCTTGCCTTGTTCACTACGCGTTGGGTTTGGGTTCCGGTTGCCAGGGGTTGGCCGCCGTTGGTGACGGTGAACCGGCAGACGATTGTTCGGCCATCAACTTCGGCGATGATTGCGGCCACGGTCACAACATCGCCAACGATTGCCGGGGCAGAATGCTCCACCGTCACCGCCGCGCCAACCGCATCATCTTCTGGATCAAGAAACGGCAGGATTGCTTGGCGCGAGGCGTACTCGGCGTGCTCAATCAACGCAAAGGTGGCATAGACGCGATGGATGGTGGAACCGAAAAACGTTGCGGTCATTGCATCGGTAACGCGCACCCGCATGGTAAACTGATGTCCCAAAAGAATTTCACGCATGGGGGCGAAGATACGGGGAGGATAGAGTACAGGGAGCAGATGATTAGCGTAAGTTTAGATCATATTTCATTGCAGCTACCGTTCCCATGCATCCAAACATCCATCTTCTTGACCACAGCCTTATCGCCCGCTCCGTTACGGTGCTGCGCGATAGGGATACGTCCGTGGTTGAGTTCCGCGCCCACGCCCGCATTATTGCGCGCGGGCTGGCGTTCCAAGCAACGCAGTGGCTGCCACTGATTCCCGTGCAGGTGCAAACCCCGTTGGCAACCACCACCGGGGCGCAACTGCGCAATCCGGTGATTGCCGCGCCAATCCTTCGTGCAGGGCTGGGAATGTTGGATGGATTTCTGGATGTTCTTCCCGATGCCATCACCGGGTTCATCGGGATGAAACGGGATGAGGAGACGCTGGAACCGTACGAGTACTACCGCAACGTTAGCGACCTTGCCAACGCTCACCTGTTTCTGCTGGACCCGATGTTGGCCACCGGCGGAAGCGTGCGCGCCGCAATGCGCGCACTGCCGCTGGAACGGGCGGCATCGTACTCACTTCTTTCCATCATCGCCGCGCCCGAAGGGATTGCGGCAACGTTGGCAGAGTTCCCAAACCTGCAGATCCACGTTGCTGTGGTGGACCAGCGGCTGAACGAAATCGGCTACATCGTCCCCGGGCTTGGCGATGCAGGAGACCGCCTGTGCCACACACTTTGATTGCCGCAACGCTGGTGGATAGTTTGGCAACGCAACTTGCGCTGCCCCCCAACGCCGTGCCGATTCTGTTCGGCGGCCTCCCCCTTGATTTCCCGATTCTCTTCCGCCCCACGCTTCCGTTTGGGGTTCACCGGCAAGGGATGGTGGGGATTACGCTTTTCCAAAAAGTCTATCTGCAGGAAGCGATGGCAACGGCAACCCCGCAATCGCTGCTGCTATTGATTCTGCACGAAGCCGTCCACATCCGCCAGCAACGGAACCAGCGGTTGTTCTACGCTTGCTACGGGTTGGCGTATCTGTGGGGAATGCTCCGGTTTGGATTTGGACGCAGCGGCGGCAGCTGGCAGCAGCGGCTGCATCGGGCATATCGCCAAATCCCAGCCGAACGCCAGGCGTACGCTGCCGAAGGGCGGGCGCGGTTACGGCTGCGGAAGATGCTCATGCGACCACCAGTCTAACATCAGTTCATCTATTTGCCATTTTACTGCCAAAAACTTGGCGTTCATTTGCGCACCTTTGGCAACAGGATGCACAAAAGTTGTGCAAAAGAAATTCCCTGCTTGGAAAGCCCTTTTGTATTGGCCATATTTGCGGCGCATTCGGCAGCGATTCCCACTAAAAAACGGGAATCGCTTGCTTCTTTTCCCAACTTCTGATTGAATCCCCTTCCGTGTTTGGCGTTTTATCCAACGACATTGCAATAGATTTAGGCACTGCCAATACCCTTATCTGGATGAAAGGGAAAGGCATTGTCCTAAACGAACCTTCCATTGTGGCGTTCGACCGCACCACCAAGAAAATCGTGGCCATTGGCCGCGAGGCTCAGGCGATGATTGGCAAGACCCACAAGGATATCAAAACCATCCGTCCGCTGAAGGACGGTGTGATTGCCGACTTCGAAATTGCCGAAGGGATGCTGCGCGCGTTCATTCGCAAAATTTCGCCGTCGTGGCAGCCGGCGCGCCGGATTGTTGTTTGCGTTCCATCGGGCATTACCGAGGTGGAGAAGCGCGCCGTCCGCGACAGTGCCGAACACGCTGGCGCAAAGGAGGTCCACCTGATTGCCGAGCCAATGGCCGCGGCAATCGGCATCGGGCTGGATGTTGAGGCTCCGGTTGGCAACATGATTATTGACATCGGCGGCGGCACCACCGAGATTGCGGTGATTGCCCTGAGCGGCATCGTCAACGATGAATCCATCCGCATTGCCGGCGATGAAATGACCAACGCCATCGTCCACTTCTTCAAGAAGAACCACAACATTTTGATTGGCGAACGGACTGCCGAAGCAATCAAACATGAGGTTGGGACTGCCATGCCGATGGAGGAAGAGATTCAGATTGAGGTAAAAGGCCGCGACCTTGTGGCGGGTGTCCCACGGATGACGACCGTCACCAGTGCCGAAATCCGCGAAGCACTGAGCGAGCCGATCATGGCGATTGTGGATGCCGTCAAGCTATCGCTGGAGCACACCCCGCCCGAACTTTCTGCCGACATTCTGGATCGTGGGATTATGCTGACCGGCGGCGGTGCGCTGCTTCGGGGCCTGGACGAACGCCTTCGCCGCGAAACCTCACTTCCGGTGTTCGTTGCCGACGACCCACTAACCGCCGTTGTTCGCGGCACGGGGAAGGTGTTGGAAAGCTTGAACCACTACTCGCAAGTGTTAATCAAAAGCCGCCGCTACTAACAAAGCGGGGCAATCTCTTCCCTTCGTTTTGCCCGGAGCATTCGGCATCGGAGCGATTTGCGGAGGTTGGCGTTGTGGAGTGTGAGGTATCTCTGCTTCTGCCTTCTCTGCTTCTGTCTTCTCTGGTTCCGTGTCATCGTCACACGCACACAATCACGTCACCGTTGAACAGCACTCATGCGGCGCTTGGCTGACCTACTTCTTCGCTACAAGGAATACGCGCTGACCCTGCTGCTTATCTCCATCTCCCTGATCCTGATCTCCACCAGCAACAACCAGCAACTCCGTTCTTTCCGCACCATCTCGGTGGGGATTGTGGCTTCGGTGCAGGAAGCCTTCAGTTGGGTCCCCAACCCGTTCGCGCTGGAAAGCGAAAACCACGCACTCCGCCAACTCAACAAGGACCTCTCCACCCAAGCAATGCAGCTTCGCGAGGAAGCGGTGAAGGCCGAGAAATACAAGGCGATGTTGGGGTTCAAGGAAAAAACACCGATGAAATTGCTGGCCGCAGAAGTGGTTGGCAAAACCATCATCCAGCTTCGCAACACCGCAACGCTGAACGTTGGAAGCCGCGACGGAGTAAAAGAAGGAATGCCCGTGATGACCGAGCGGGGATTAGTGGGAAGGGTTGTTGGATTGAACGACCGCTACTCCATCGTGCAACTGCTGGTGAACGTAGATACCAAAGTTCCGGCGCGGATGCTGGGAAGCCGCAACGAGGGGATCGTGACGTGGGAGCCAGACGGAGTGATGGTGATGAAATACGTCCCGACCGCGCTGAAGCAAAAAAAGGGGGACACGGCAGTCACCTCCAGCCAATCCATTTTCTTCCCGGAAAATATCCCCATTGGGGTTATCGCTGATGTTCAGGAGGAGCAAGGGACATTATTCGACCGAATTATTATCGAGCCAGCCACCAACTTTGCAACCTTCGAGGAAGCGTTTGTGGTGCTGCACAACCCAGACGAAGCGCGGCTAAAATTGGAGCAATCGTTGATTGAAGGGGAATCGCGGCGGAACGGGGGAGGAAGGAACCGATAACCATGCCCACCACCTACTCCAACTTAATCTGGTACACCATCAGTGGGCTGCTGCTGCTGTTGGTGCAATTAAATCTTGGCTACATCACCATCGAAGGGGTTGCCCCCGATCTTCTGGTGATTTTGATTGCCGTCATTGCTCTTCGGGAAGGGCAATTTATTGGGATTATTGTTGGCTTCGTGCTCGGCTTGGCGTTCGATATTATCAGCAGCAACATCCCCGGAACCAACGCGCTGGCAAAAGTGGTGGCGGGGTTTGTGATCGGCTATTTCTACAACGAGCAATTAAGTCTGCAGCAATCCATCGGCGCGTTCCGGTTTCTTCTGATTGTGGCGTTCGGCACAGCCATCCACAACCTCATCTTCGATTTCTTCTACGTTGAGCCAACCGACCTCTCACTCTGGTCCTTCTTCCTCCGCAGCGGCATTGCCGGAACGCTCTACACCGTAGTAGTAGCAAGCATGGTAATGCTGGTTGCAGCGCGGAAAAAAGGGGAGAGATAACTCACCCCCCGCCCTCTCCCAATCAAGTGAGGCTGCTGGTTACCTCACATTCGTCGGGTGGGAGAAGGAGCAAAGCGAAGAGTGAAGAGTGAGATGGGAAGAGTGAAATGAAGCCAAAACCAAAAACTCACTCTTGACTACTGACTACTGACTACTGACCACTGACCACTGACCACTGACCACCCCCCACCGAACCCAGCCCTCCGAAGCGAAGAGTGAAAAGTGAGATGGGAAGAGTGAAATGAAGCCAAAACCAAAAACTCACTCTTGACCACTGACCACTGACTACTGCCCCCCCCCACCGAACCCAGCCCTCCGAAGCGAAGAGTGAAAAGTGAGATGAGAAGAGTGAAATGAAGCCAAAGTCAAAAACTCACTCTTGACTACTGACCACTGACTACTGCCCCCCCCACCGAACCCAGCCCTCCGAAGCGAAGAGTGAAGAGTGAGATGGGAAGAGTGAAATGAAGCCAAAGCCGGGAACTCACTCTTGACTACTGACCACTGACTACTGACCACTGACCACCCCCACCGAACCCAGCCCTCCGCTCATGCTGAAGCCTCATCGAAGTATGAAGTGGAGCCACTGAATGGTCTATTTTTCCCCTAAAACATCTGCTTTTTCACTTAAGTTTGTCTCATTAGCTTCATACCATTATCTCATCCAAACCACCTGGTGCCATGAGAAATACTACCCTTCACATTGCAGAATCTCTTGAGACGTTAGCGGAGTTAGAGCAGCGTTACACCGAAGCCCCATTCCAATTGCGCCGATTGAAAATGCTACGGCAGCTTGCCGACTCACCCCCACGCACAATACAGCAACATGCAGAACTGTTAGGATGTAGCCGACGCCTATTGCATCGGTGGTTACAGCTATACCGCAAAGGTGGGATTACTGCATTGCTGAATAGTGCTAACAGCACCAACAGTGCCAAGCCCAAAATTACCGTTAAGGTGTCCAATCAACTGGCAGAACTACGTGCTGCTGGGAACTTGCCGCGCATAGAAGATGTTCGGGATTGGTTGCTACAAGAACATCGTCTATCCTATAGTGTGAGTGGAGTATGGAAGTTATTACGGAGGATGGATAGTAAGAAGCGGACGGAGCAACCACCGCGGTCAGCATCTGTGCAACAGCTAATTGCTGAAGGGATGCAATCGTTAGCCATGGCATTAGATGCGGTTCCAGTAGAAGACAATGGGAGCACATTCGTTGCACAGGTAGTAAAAGATACCCTTGAACGATTGCTGCCAGATATTGATCGTGTATCGGTCTTAACACGGACTTCAAGCAATCCTGATGGGGAAGGCAACCCTGAGCATACCGATAAAGGCTTAGCCAAATCAACGATTGTTGCTAATGATCTGAATCGTTCACCACAAGTGGTTTTGCAGGAAGTTACTGGGATGAAACCTCATCAGTGGCTGATAGCAATGCTTCGGCATCAAAAATTTCCGCTACATCAGTATCACCCTCCATTGTGCTATGATTATCATATCAGACGGCATATCTACGTTGGCTCAGTCTTTTTCTGGCGGCGTAAGGAATTACCACCGATTCCTCCGGACACCATTGCCGTGATAGAAGGCTTGAAGGATGGCATCGCCGCCACATTGCTCAGTTTAATCATGCGCCATCAGCAGCTACACCCTATAGCAATGCAAACAAAGCATGCGCTTTCTCAGTTTGCAGAGGAATACCAGCTTTCTTACCGTGAAGGCCAAGTGCTCACATTGATGTTTTCTGGCCTGCCTTATAAACAGATTGCAGAAACACTAGAGATTTCCGAACAGACCGTAAAGGTTCATACCCGCAATATCCGTAAACGGACAGGCACCCGTAGCAGCTTTGAGCTGATCAGTCTGGTCTTGTCAGCCATTGATCGTCTGGCCCGCCCGCCAATAGATCTTAAGTCGCAAGAGCTACCATGAAATAGGTGTTTTGACTACCACTAAAAGGGTATTGAACCAGCAGAAGATCGCAAGGTAGTTTTGCCACCGTGGTAGAACCAGAATATGGTTCTCAACGGTGGCAACAACCTCAAACCTCCTGCAACCCTATGTTCGGCAACACCTGTTTTTTATGCGTGGTCATCCTTTCATGGTTATGCCCCGGTGCTGTTGTAGCAACAACACCTACACACCCGGATGATCCTACGGCTCAGTATCTCGGTTCATTCAAAATCGCCATTGTGGGCACTGAAAATGGCACAACCTGCTCCGATCAAGTGATTGTCTGGCAACTCAGTTCGGGTAGAACCGATTACGTGCTTGATCCCAACGCTATCAGCATTAGCGCGCCTTGCACGGGGATAGATGGCCTTTCCACCTCCGCATTGTTCTCAATGCTTGCGCAGGCGGCAGTAACGCAGGGGGTAGCGGCTGGCTTTAGTCTCTGTCCTGCAAATTGCTCGGATGGTTCTCTGGTTCGGGTCTATTTCCCTGCCTGTGTCAATCGAACCGGAAGTGGATGCAGCACATCGTTCCCCCCCTGCGGAAGCAACTACAGTACCCGTGATTATACGGTGTGTTGTCCAACAAGTGGGGCAACGCTTCTGACCCTACTCTCCAGTTTTTGCCCGTCGTGTACTGGGGTGGGGTGCAACTCAACGTGTCAGTAACTGCGCATTCATTATGTCGGTGTGGGAAATCGGTTAGTGCATTTCTACTGCATTAGAAGGTGGCCACATAGACTGTAGAAAATGAGTGGGCATGGCTGAGATAGAACAAACAAAACATACCTAATCAAAAGGAAGATCAGCAATGAGACGAGCAATCTTTGCCAGTCTGGCAATCATGGTACTTGCTCTATCAGGGGCATTTGCGCAAAGTCAAACACCGGTAGGCCATTTACAAGGCGGCAGCCCTGTGCTTGATATCGCACAAAGCACCTTAGAGCAGGCGTTTGAGTCTGAGCTAAACGATGGAACGGATATATCTGCCTCTACTGTGCAAATTCAGCAAGCTGCAGGTATATGGTGGTTAACAGCGTATGGCACAAAATCAGGAGATGGTGCAACGTATGGTGTCTCGCTATCATCAAACAATGGGTCCTTACTCATTAGTGCTTCTGCTATGCGTCTTTGTGGGATTTTGAATTGCGGTGATCCTTTCCCTTGTAGTTGGGCTAGCTGTAACGAGGCCTGCCCAAGCAACTCATCTTCGGTGTGCCAAGCTAGTAATAGTAAGGCTTTAGCTCAGGTAAACCATCTGGGTAATTTTTATTGATGTTCGGTTAGATAGCACAGTGGCTCTATGATCAAAACAAGAGCCGCTGTGCTATTTTAAGATGAAATCACACGAATAGCTCAGGCGTAGTCCAAGTCAGATAGAATCTGTCAATAAACAAAAAACAATGATAAACAAGATCATAATTGCTGCAATTCTGATAATCGCGAATGTTGGGAATGGAAAAATTTATTCTCAAAATCAATCGCGATTTTCACGAATCAATGTCCATTGTTCTTGTATAAAAAAAGATGAATCTGTTTACATTCGGCCAATAAAAAATGCCATTCTTTTTTTAGAAGAAGAGCCAATGAAATTACAAAAAAATAAAGATGAATATGTTATAGACATTCCTATTGATAAAATTGGATTTTATGCTTTATATGCTGAAGAAGACGAAAAATATAAATTTTTCGACCCTATGTTAATCATCAAGCCTAATGATACGATTTATTTATCATACCAATGTGACACCAATAATCATTTTGTAAATTACAAAGATATTAATTCAAATTATATACTTCAAAATTTTTGGAAAGAAAAAAACGATTTCATTAATAAAATATTTAATAATAAATTTGAAAATTATGATTTACAAAAAATCGATTTATTATCTAATTCTTTAAAAAAAGAATATTCAATGCTGAAGTTCAAACATAAAGATAATGTAAATGTATTTATTTATAATTCTCTATTGTACATGAAAATATATATTCAAATTCAATATGTGCTACAAAATCAAAACAGTGACATGTCCGATATTGAAAGATTGTCAAAAGAATTAATGAACGCATCTATTGATGATAGCTATTACTACCACAGGTCATCTGTTACATCCGCAATTGTAAATGCATTAACCAATTTATATGATTTTAATAATCCTTTGGATTGGAATGCATGTTATAGAAAGATCATACATTTAACATACGGTATAGACCGTGATTATGCGGTTATGATGCTTGTTCAGCAGATGGCGATGATGATACCATCAACAGACACAGTTGCAATGGAAGTCTTTAGCAAGATAGTTCTGGATTATAAAGCGCAATGTTTTAATGCTAATAATTATAAAGTCATCGAATCTTTGTTTGATCGAAAAATCAATATAGGATTAAATAAATTAGCACCCGATTTTTCCCTTCCATCAATTGATGGAGACACAATCCGATTGTCATCTTTCTTTGGTAAAGTCATCTATATTAACTTTTGGGGTACATGGTGTCCTCCATGTGTCGAAGATATTCCATATCTAAATTCTTTACAAAGTTATTTTCCCGATACTTCGATAGTATTTCTGAACGTTGCATTCGATCGTAATGTAGAGAAATGGAAATCTTTAATAAAAAAAGATAGTATTAAAGGCTATCATGTAATAGCTTCATCAAGAGAGATTTTTCAAGATATAGAAAAAAAATATCAAATATATGGATTCCCTCGCCATATCCTAATAAATAGATATGGCTTAATTGTCAACGATCAAGCCTCTGGGCCTCAAGATGGTGCGAAAGAAGAAATTGAGAAATTATTTGAATAATAATAAAGATGATTACTTATGCATTGCCGCAGTAAGCATATTCGGGTTTGCTGGTTGTCTATGCGTCTGGTTGGAATTATGGCGTTTCATATTCAAACATCATCGGCGCAAACTGGGTCGGCTCCTAATTCTTTATCCTTCCCATCAACCACCAACCTCAACTTCTCAATCGTCCAATCCGCCTCATGGAACACCACACAGGGGGATGAGCTTCTTCTATCGGCGCGGTTTGCAACCCGAAGCAATTACCAGTGGGTTGTTCAGCCGTTTCAACTTCGGGGCAACCTCACCATCACTCTCGGCGGCAGCTACCGCGATGACTCCATCCCACAAAATGCTTTCCGCCTTGCCGAAAACGAGGCCTTTGCCGAAGGAGTGCTGACCCTCCCTCTCGGCTGGCGGGTTGATCCCTACTTCAGTGCCAACGCCCGCACACCCATCACAGAATCCTTTGCCGTTGCCGGGCCGCTGCGAACCCGCACAGCAAAACTTTGGGACCCGGTGACTTCCCAACAAGCACTTGGCTGCACCTACTTTCTTGGAGATCACACTGCCGGATGGAGTACCCGATTGGGTTTGACGCTGCAACAGATTCGCGCCCGCCACCACACCCAACAAACCAACGACACGCGAACGCCGGAAGTGGAGGCGTACCGGGCGCAATCGGGAGTGGAGTGGGTGAACGAGATGAACGCACAGCTGGATTCTTCGATCAGCTACACAGGGCGATTCGGGATGCTGGGGACGTTCGATGCGTTGGGAGTGTGGACGGTGCGTTCGGAGAACGAGCTACGGATGAACGTGTGGAAGTCGTTGGGGATCACGTGGAATTTCACGCTGGTGCATGATGTGAAGCAATCGCTACGAACGCAGATTCGGCAATCGCTGATGGTGGGGGTTGTGCAGGATATTTGAGAAGCCACCGGAATGTCGAATGCCAAATGTCGAATGCCAAATTGAAGAGTGAGGAATGGGAGATTGAGAATGCTGGAACCTCCTGCGAACGTCGCCCTCCGCTCATGCTGAGCTACGTCGAAGTATGAGCGGAGCCACTGGAATGTCGAATGCCAAATAGAAGAGTGAGGAATGGGAAGCTGGGAATACTGGAACCTCTTCCGAACGTCGCCCTCCGCTCATGCTGAGCACCGTCGAAGTATGAGGCGGAGCCACCGAACCGAGCCGCAACCAATCTCCGCGCTGAAGCACGAAGCAATGAGGAACCGACATTTCCCACCGCCCACTGCCCACTGACTACTGACCACTGACCACTGATTTTCTCCCCCCTCCCCCCAATCTTGGCATCCTTCCCCCAAAATCTTGGCCTTCGGCGTGTAGATTGATTGGTGTGGAGAAAGGCTCACGGCCTCTCCGTTCGGCATCAATCTTCCTTTCGGCTCAGTTTATGAACACCATTCTGACAGGTTTACGGCAATCACGCACCTTCTTTCTGGCATTGCTGTTCGCGCTGCTATCGGTTGCTTCGGCACAGGCGCAGCGTGGCACGCCAACCAAGCCGCCAAGCAAACCTCCAACCAAACCAACCGAACCGATCCTCAACGACAAGGCAATGGAGGTTCCGCCGGGGATTGACTCCATTGTGCAGTCCATCCGAAAAATGAAGGAGGACAGCGCCAACCCACGCGCCGCCGCAATCGTCCTGACCACGCGCGGCTACAAGGACTCCATCGTCCTGCGGTGGGGAATCACCAAACCCGGCGGCTGGGTGATTGCCAACAAGGATGGCTTCTTTGTTGAACGTGCCGAGCTGGATGACAGCCTGAACATTGACTCCACAAAAGGGTTTACGCCAATCACCCCCGAACCAATCTTCCCCTGGCCGCTGGCCGAATGGGAGAAACGGGACGCGGCAAACATCACCATGCGGGCGGTGGCAGCCCACGCCTTGTACGGCGAATCGTTCCAGCCTTCGCAGCAGGGGAACGTGGCCGCGCTCCGCAACCGCGCCGATGAGCTTACCAACCGCTGGAGCTTTGCTCACCTTGCCGCCGATGTGGACCCCGTGGCCGCCGAAGGCTTGGCGCTTCGCATTGTGGATCGCACCGTGAAGCCTGGCCAGAAATATCTTTACCGCGTGGTGAAAGCATTTTTCGACAGCACCTACACCGTCTCCTCGGCATACATGATGGCCGCCGCCGTTGATGAACAACCGCAGCCAGCACCAACCAACGTTGCAAGCCAGGATAAGCAAGGGCGGGTACTGATTACCTGGGATGCCCAAACCCCGAACGCCCCCCCCTACTCAGCCTTCATCGTTGAACGCGCCGAGCCAGGAAGCAACCAGTTTCGGGCGGTCAGCAGCCAGCCGATTGTGGGGTTCCAGAACGAAGGGGCGCAGGATAGCATCCCGGTGGAGATGCGCGGCAAGGTGGCGTTTGGCGATAGCATCCCGATGTACCAACAGTACCGCTATCGGGTGCGGGGGCTAACTCCATTTGGCGAACAAACCGAGCCTTCCGCCCAAGTTGCCGTGATGATCCGCGACCACGAAGCGCCAACCCCGCCGGTGGTGTTGGGTGCGCAGGAATCGGGGCCGGGGGAGCTTACCGTGACGTGGCGCGCCGGGGATATTCCCACCGATTTCAAAGGATTTATTGTGACCCGCAGCACCTCCTACGACGGCCAGTACAAACCTCTCCACACGGGAGTGCTGCCGGCCACGGTGAACGCCTTTGTTGACAAATCACCACGCGGCGACACCACCAATTTCTACATGATTCAGGCCTGGGACACGGCGGGGAATGTTTCGTCGTCGGTGGCCACCTACGGCTACCGGGTGGACTCAATCCCCCCAGCAAGGCCACTTGGATTGAAGGGAACGATTGACACGAACGGGATCGTACAACTGAGTTGGGCCAAGGGGAAGGAGCGCGACCTGCTGGGATACCGTGTTTACCGAACGAACTCAACAGTGAAGGGATATGAGTTTATCCAAATCACCAAGGAGCCGATTGGCCAAACAACGTTTGTGGATACCGTTGTGGTGCGGACGCTCACCACCGAAGTGTTCTACAAAGTGGTGGCGGTGGACCGGAACTACAACAACTCCGAATTCTCGGATCAGCTTCGGCTGGAACGCCCCGACCTGCTTCCGCCGGTTGCGCCGATGTTCAGCGATGTGCTTGTCACCGATACCGCCGTCTATCTGTCGTGGATCCCCAGCAGCAGCCGCGATGTGAAATCGCATCTCCTCTACCGCCGCATCGCCGCCAGCCGCGACACTGCCTGGAAGCAAATCGGCAAAACAATGGGGGCAACCGATAGCGTTTTTGCCGACCGTGATGTGAAGAAACGAGTGGTCTATGAATACACCGTGGCCGCAGTGGACAGCACCGGATTCCGTTCGCCGGAAGCAGTCTCCTTCACCGCCCGGCCTTACGATGATGGAGTTCGCCCGCCGGTGACGAAGGTGACGGTGAAAGGGGACACCGCCGCCCGCACCGCAACGCTAACGTGGGAATATCCGAAGCCGGCGGCAGGGGTGAAACTGCGGTTTATCATCTATCGGTCGGTTGGGATTGAGCCGTTGAAGCAGTACCGTGCAATCCCCGGCGATAAGCGCGTGTTTGTTGACACCGAAACCGAAATGGGGGGCCGCCACCAGTACGCCATCCGCGCCCTGTTCGACGACGACGGAGCCGAATCGGAACTAAGCCAGCGCGCCGAAACCAACATGGGAACGCCACGGCTGCGGTAGGGTGTGGCCGCAAATCGGATGATTGCCTGACCTAGCGAAGAGTGAAGAGTGAAATGTGAAGAGTGAAATGAAGCCAAAACCAGAAACTCACTCTTGACTAATGACCACTGACCACCGCTCCCACTACTCACTCATGCGCGGCCAGCATCGCGCGAATGCGTTCGGCGGGGAATTGGGAGTGCGTCAGAAGCTCATACGACTGAGCAACTTGGCGGATCAGGATTTCGGCACCGCTGATAATGGTGGAGCCGTTGTCGGCGGCTTCGGCCAACATTCGGGTGATAGCTGGGCCGAAGTTCACATCCATCACCAGTTGGCGATTGTGAAAAATATCCGGCACCGTAATCGGGGATTGGTCTATGCTGGTGATGGTTCCAATCGGCGTGGCGTTCACAATCAAGCGTGCCTCGGCCAGAAGCTGCGCAATATCGGGGGGGAACAACTCATGGGCTTCGATTCGCGCACTGGGATTGGCCATCTCGCTAAACATCTGCCGCAGCAACTGTGCCTGCTGCAAGGTGCGGTCGGCAATGGCGATATTTTTCATGCGGAAATGGCGCACCAAAGCATACAGCACCGAGCGGGCCATTGCCCCCCCGCCCAGCACCACCGCGCTTCCGCGAGCGAAGATATGCTGGTACGGTTCCAGCACCGAAATAATCGCGCTTGCTTCGGTGTTGTGTCCGGTGGTGCGGTCTTGGTCGAACGTGATGGTGTTGATAACCCCGGTGCCATGTGCTTCATCGGAGAGGTAATCGGCAATGCCAGCCGCAGAGGTTCGCAATCGCCCTGTTAGATACACCCCGGTAGCTTTCAACGCATGAAGCCCAGCAATCACCCCGCGCATATCCTTGGCTTGGGCATCGAACTGCAAGCAAGCGGCATCGGCATCGGTGATCTCCACACCCCACGAGAATATCTCATGGATTAACTCTTCGGCAACGGGGTGGCACAGAATCCCAACTAATCTGGTGTTGTGTGTTGTACGCATGAACAGCTTTGGTCGTAAGAATCAGGGGCTGGATAGACGATTTCTTCCTGGCTTATTCGCTTGCCAGCCAACCCGATAGCAAGTGTTGCAACGGCTGCAAAAGTACATAGGTTTATGGTTTGGCCAGCAGTACACCGCCGTTGTGCAATAATGAATGCTCGAGCCAGAAAAAAACCGTAGCCATTCCTGGTGAAACCAAAGAACAGCTACGGTTCAATATCACAAGCCAACAGCAGCAGCGATTTACGCCGCCGGGCGCAGCAACCGCTGAAGTGCCACCACCGTCTCGGCCGGATCAACCGACAACCCCTGTTGCTGGTGGACGACGATCCCGGCCGGGTTGATGACGTGAATAACGTTCGAGTGGTCGAATCCACCATCGGAAAGTTTTTTCACCCGCACCCCCAAAATATTTGCCATTTCCATTGTGGCATCCTCTGTGCTGGAGATCAACGTCCACTGTGTGTTCAACTGGAATTGCCCGGCAAATTCTTGCATTCGTTCCGGCGTGTCGCGCTCTGGGTCCATGCTGATAAGCAAAAATTGCACCTGCTTCTGCTCCTCGGGCGATAATGCTTTCTCAATTCTTTGAATATCGGCAACAATTCGCGGGCAAGCAGAAGCGCAGTGCGTAAAAACCATCGCCGCCACCGTTACCTTCCCCTGGAAATGATTAAACGGAACCGACTCACCACGCTGGGTTTTCCAAGTTGAGTTCAGGTTATACACCGACTCATCGGGAATTTTCGCGGACGCTGATCCTTTATCGGTTGATGTTGTGCAGCATTCTTTCGATTGCTTTTCACCCACTTTTTCGCTAACACTGCTTTCGCAGGAAAGAAGTGCAATGCAGAGCAGCAATGCTGCTGCTGATAGTATTCTGTTTTTCATCGAGACCTCACGCATCTAAATCCTAAGTTTGGCACACAGTAACGCGCCTTCACGCTAGAGCGAATTGCAAACCGCATAAATGCCGGATAATTCTCCACATCTTTTGATGCGAACGACCCACCGCCACAAAACAGAGTATTATCCAAACTGCTGTTCCCTCTTGATTCGCCGGTTGTTAGCGCGCTGTTAAAATCGTACGTCCACTCCCACACCAGCCCATGCAGGTCATAGACACCATAGTAGTTCCGTGGTGTTTGGCCGATTGATGGAGTAGTGCTTCCGCTTGGCTTCGACAATGCCGCCACTATCCACTTACGGAAAGCAGTATCGCGGCTTCCATCTTTATTCGTGGGGCTGGCTTTTGCGGCTAATTCCCATTCGGCTGTTGTTGCCAGCCGCTTCCCTTCGCACTCGCAGTATTTTTTTGCCGCAAACCAAGAGACATTCACCACAGGGCTGTTAGACAGGTATTGTGGAAACCCTGTATCGCTTGCCCAATGGCGTAAATAGCTGGAGTCCGCATAGAGTCGTTTTATGGAAGTTTTTTTCCAGTCAGGGTATTTTTTAACGAACGCTAAAAAATCGGTATTCGTGACCGGATAAGCATCCATCAGAAATGGTTGTACTTTAACTTCTTGGCTGTCAAGGGAGTACAGGGGGGTGTAGGTTCCCCCCTGTATTTCCACCATTGTTCTTGTTGCCGGCCCTTGATGTGCGGTGCCGGCAGCAAAGCCAAACATTAGAATGAACCAGATCATAGCCATATCCTTACCGTTGGGTTATCCCCCGTTATTTCCGCAGCTTCGTCACATCCTCAGGGTTTACCTCGCCACCTTTATTTCCAAAGTTATTGAGGACGTAGGTGATTACTGCGGCTGTTTGGGCATCGCTCAAATTTTGTTTGGGCATCACGCCATCAAACTGTTTTCCGTTTACCGTGATTTTTCCGCTTAACCCATGCGAGACTGCCATAATTGCCTTTGAAGGGTCGTTGGCGAAATAATCCGAGCCAGCCAGCGGCGGGAACGCATTGGGAATCCCTTTGCCATCGGCCTGGTGGCAGGCTTGGCAGTTGCTGGCGTAGATATTCTTGCCTTGCGTCAATTTTTCCTCTTTTGTCATCGGCTTTGCCTCTGGGGCTGGCTCAGTTGGCATTGACTGAATTGCACCGCCCTCTGGTTGGTAAATGCGGTCATCCTGCTGCCCAGAGAAAAGCAACTTGTTTGGGTCTCCTTCTGTACTTAATATCCCCAGCGCGCCTTTGTTGAACGCTCTGAAAATTGAGTGATCCACAAGAATAAATTCCCCAGGAACATTCAATGTGAACTCGGTGATTGATGCCCCCCCAGCAGGAATTAACGTCGTTTGGATATTATGATCCGGTACGCTTCCAGCTTCACGGTAAACATTGTCGAAAATCTCGCCAATAACATGGAAGCTGGAGACTAAGTTGGGTCCGCCATTGCCAACAAACAGTCGAATTTTCTCCCCAACTTTTGCTTTTAACGCATTCGCCCCAGTAAGCGCGCCAACCTTTCCGTTGAACACCACATAATCAGGCTCTTCACGTACTGCTTTGGCCATATCGAACGGCTGCAATCCTGCATCACCGTAGTTTCCTGTTGTGTAGAAATCGCCCTGGCAGACATAAAATTCGCGATCAACTTTTGGCAATCCCTCTTTTGGCTCCACTAAAATCAGTCCGTACATGCCGTTGCCGATGTGCATACCCACTGGGGCTGTTGCGCAGTGGTAGATGTACAGCCCTGGATTTAATGCCGTGAAAGAAAATTGGGTTTCGTGGCCAGGTGCAGTAAATGTTGCTGCCGCGCCGCCACCTTGCCCGGTTACGGCATGAAGGTCAATGTTGTGCGGCAATTTATTGTCCGGATGATTTTTCAGGTGAAATTCCACAAAATCACCTTGCCGAACGCGGATAAATTTTCCCGGGACAGTTCCGCCAAATGTCCAGAAGACATAGCTAACGCCATCCATCATCTGCATCTCTTTTTCAATCACCTCCAAATTCACAATAACCTTTGTTGCGTGCTTCCGAGTAATCGGCGGCGGAACGCTTGGCGGGTCGGTCAGGACTGCAATCTCCTGGCCTTGAATTTCCTCTACTTCATTTTGTGGCTCTGCTTGCTTCTGATCGTCGCAAGCCGTAATCAGAAGGCTAAGACCCAATGCCCAGAGCAGGCGTTTTCCGTGTTGTGTGAAAAATCTCATGATGTTATCGGTTTAGCGGTTATTCGATTCCCCTTCACTCCCTTCCCCCCTCTACCCAGTATTATTTTCACGGCTGCAAACTATGCGAAAGGTTCTGGGTGATCTATGACGTGAATCATATTTCGCGCCAGATAAGTGAGTTACGTTCGTAGCAGAGGGTGGGGCTTAGAAATTTTCACCATTCCCTCTGTCTTGCGCGCTGCACCAACGGAACTACTACTTAAATGGAGCAACACCATCATGAAGGCTTTCACAACACCTGGTTTTCTCGCGCTGCTTGGCCTGTTACTGCTTAGCCAAACGATTCAGGGACAGACTGTAAAAATCATCGGACAAGTACGTGAGCGGACGGAACTGGATAACCGCTCGTTCGCCCCAAATCCGCACCTTGATCCGTTTCACCTGCTACGAAGCAGGTTGGGCGGGGCGATTACTTTCAACGACAATTTGGGAGCAATGATTGAGCTGCAAGATGCGCGAACCTTTGGCGCAAGCCGCTCGGTGCTGAACAGCGGAGCGGCCGCCTTGGACCTACGGCAAGGATGGATTGAGCTTCGCGGCCTGTTTGATAGCACGCTGACGGTGCGGCTTGGAAGGCAGCTGCTAATCTACGGCAACGAACGGTTGGTTGGTGCTTCCGATTGGGGAAATTTTGGGCAGTCGTTCGATGGGCTGACGGCAAAAGCACGGTTGGGCCAGGTGACGGTTGACGGAATCGCCGCAGCGATAGCGCGGAACCCCGCATCCCCCACCTACACGCGCGATGTTATCCTTGCCGGGCTGTGGGCAGGGTGGAAAACCGCTGGCAAACCAGCCGACCCAACCGCCACAATCCAAGGGTTTTTCCTGTTCGACAACCCACGCAGCGACTCCACGCGCCAAAATCGCCACACCGCCGGCATCCACTCGGCCGGGGCATTCAGCGGGGTTGATTATGAGGTTGATGGCGCGTATCAGTTCGGCGATTATTATGCTGGCGCAACCAAGCAAGCGATTGCTGCCACGTTGGTTGGATTGCGTGTGGGCTACACCATGAAGGAGGCAATGGGCTTACGGCTTGGCATCGGCATGGATATGCTTTCCGGCAGGGGGAGCGACTCGACGAAGTACCAGGTGTTCAACACGTTGTACGCCACCAACCATAAATTTTACGGCCAGATGGATATTCTGGATAACCCTTCGCCGCGTGCTGGTTTTGGGTTGCAGGATATTATTGTTCAGGCTTCGGTTCCAACGTCGGCGACCACAAAACTTGCTGCCGATTTTCATCTATTCAGCCTTGCCAGCAACCCTGCCGATCTTGGCATTACCGGGGGAACAGCAACGGTTGGGAAGGAGCTGGATATCACTTTTACGGCCAAGTTGTTCGATGCATTAGCGTTGCAAATGGGGTGGTCGTTGTTCGATGGCGACCCGGAACGCTTAGTTCTGCGCGGAAGAAAAACAGTGTCGTGGGGGTTTGTGAGCGGCACTGTGAATTTTTAATCCCTTTTTCCCCATCTTCTGATCTACATCATAAAGCCTCCGCTTGTGGAGGGGATAAGTTTGCATCAACAAGGTTCACACGATGATCCCGGAAGAAATCCTTCGGCAGTACCAGCCGCGCATTGTTCAGCTTGGGCGCGATGAAATGTTGTTCCAGCAAGGGGAAACCGCAACCCACTTTCACGTGGTGAAAAGTGGGCGGATAAAAATGGCCACGTGGAATGACCAGGGAAGGGAATTTGTGCAGGGGTATTTCACCGAAGGGGAGAGCTTTGGCGAGCCGCCATTGTTCAACCACCTCCCCTATCCAGCATCGGCACTTGCAGTGGTATCCAGCGAAGTCTGGAAACTTCCCTACGATCGGTTTGTGCAGCTGCTTCGCGAGAACTTCGATGTTCACTTGAAGCTGACGCAGGTGCTAAGTGGGCGGCTGATCTACAAATCAATGATGCTGACGGAAATTGCTGTTGAGGAAGCGGAACACCGGCTATCAACGCTGATCGAGTACTTCCACCGGAACGACCCCGCTGCCCAGCAGGAAAGCGTGTGGAAAGTTCCCTTCACGCGGCAGCAACTTGCCGACATGACAGGATTGCGGGTGGAGACGGTGATCCGCTCGATTAAGGGGATGGAGGGGAAAGGGGCACTGCGGATTGACGACGGGAAAATCATCTGGACAAAGCAACAGAATCATCGAACTATCTAAACACTAAACGCTATGATGGACCCAACACAAACCACCGTCCGCGACGTCGTGGCCGGGGATTTCCGCGCCGCTGCAATTTTCCAACAACATGGCCTTGATTTCTGCTGTGGCGGCGGGCGAACCATTGCTGATGCTTGCCAAGCCAAAGGGGTTGCCGTAGATGAACTATCGAAGCAATTGGAGGAGCTTGCGGCCACTCCTGCGGCTGGCGTTCCACAGTTCAACCGCTGGTCGCCCGATCTGTTGGTTGATTACATTGTGGGGAACCACCACCGCTACGTCCGCGAAACAGGGCCAACAATTTTGGCACACGCCAAAAAAGTTGCCCGCGTCCATGGCGACCACCACCCCGAAACGGTGCGGATTGCCGAACTGTTTGAAGGCATTGCCCGCGACCTTGACCAACACATGCAGAAGGAAGAAGGGATTCTCTTCCCAGCCATCAAAGGGCTTGCCGGGGTTGCGCCAGCCGGAAGCCGCCCGTTCATGCCGTTCGGCTCGGTGCGCAACCCGATTCGGATGATGGAGATGGAGCACCAAGATGCAGGGGACGAAATGGCAGAAATCCGCCAACTGAGCAGCGGCTTTACTCCGCCAGAAGATGCCTGCATGACCTACCGCGTGCTCTACCAAGAACTCCATGCGTTCGAGCAAGACCTGCACCAGCATGTGCATCTGGAAAACAACATCCTGTTCCCAAAAGCTGTGGAGTTGGAGCAGCAGCGGGCAACAGCAGTAGCCTAATCGTTGAGTTTCTGAACATCGGCTTCCTCTCTCTCTCTCTCTATCCCCCGCCACTCTCCATGAAAACTGGCAGCAGTGGCGGGGGAGCTTTTTTTACCGAGTTGGTCATCAGCCAATGAACGTGATTTGCCAGAACCTCATTCTTTTCTCCCAACACAAAACATTCCCCCGCCATTGCTTTTGAAACAGCAACAACGGGGGAATGTTTTTTTGTGAGGCTTGGGGTGGTTTGGGGAAAGCGATTTACGGCTGATTTTTCACCACAAACGATTGGGCTTCGATAACCGATGCAGCAGCGAAAACCCCCAACCCGCCGCTGACGTTGGAGTAGAGGGGATCGAACGTTGGGTTTGCGCCAAAGTGGGTCAGCTTGAACCACGCCGACATGGTGTTATCGGTGGCATATACCGCCACGGTGTTGCGCCCAAACCACTTGAATGCCGACCAGACAGTGGCCACCTCGGTGTTCGGAATAAATCCCCAACGGCTAACATCATTGTACAGCGGCACGTGCTGTTCGTAGCTCCGTTCAATCCGGCGGTTACGCTCGCTGGTGGAGGATTCCAGATATTTCCCATACTCCAACGTGTCGTCGCAGCGGACGCTGATAAGGTACTCCACAACGCCCGGCGCGGCGGTCCAGCGTAGCTTCAGCGAGTCGGGCGATGGCAGTGTAAGCGTGTCGGTTGGATAGTACAACAACGGTTTTGGCGCATTCACCCAGGCAATGCGGCTTGGGGTTGTGGCCTGGGCGGTTAGCATCGTCCCATCGGCCGTGCGGACCTCAATCTTGTAGGTGGTGTTTGGCTGCACCGTGATTGTGGTGTCGGGGTAGAAATACTCACCCGAACGATTGTTCCCCCGGTACTGAAGCTGATAGAAGTTGCCGCCGGCGATGATCTTCACATCGGCGTTTGGCACAACTCCATTTTCAAACTTGAAGGTGTCCGTCACCGATTGCGAGCGGGTAAGGCGGATGCCGGCCATTGGCTTATCCACCAGCATGTAGCCCTCAAGCACATACTGCGGGATGTAGGAATCTGGCGGCGTGTCCTCGCATCCGGTTGCGGTGAACAGCATAGCAGCAACAAGGGCCGCAAGGGAAAGGCGGTTGATGAAAGATGTATTCATAGTAGGGTCAGTTGTCAGTTGTTTGTGGTCAGTTGCAAAGAGAGTCATTAGTCATTATACTCCCACGAAAGTGGTTTGCGACAAAACCCGCGCTGTCATTCCCGCGAAAGCGGGAGCCGAAGGCCTGCGAAGCGCATCCATACCACACCTAGCTGAGTAGAATTTCGCAAACCAATTTGCGCCGAGTATAGTCATTAGCGAAGATCCGATTCTCCACTCGACATTCGACATTCGACATTTTTTAGAACTTCACCTCCAACGCTACCGTCGGAAGTATTGGAAGCAAGCGGACATCGGTTACTTCGGTGACTTCTTTGGTGGTGTCGTAGTAGCGGAACCAGATGTCGCGGCGGGAATAGACGTTGTAGATGTCAATCAGCAGCCGCGCCGGAAGCCCGAACAACGTGGTGTTGTAGTTGGCGTTGATGTTCAACTGGTGCGATGCCGGAAGCCGCAGCGCGTAGCGGTCGGCGGGAACCGTGATCGGAACGCCAGGGTCCTCGCCGGGCAGATTGCTGTTGAACCGCGAGGTTGCTCCGGTGTAGGATTGCCCGCTTTGTAAGCTGAAGGATGCGCCAATTTCCCAACGCTCGTTCAGCTTGTACTGGGCCACGATTTTCAGGTCGTGGCGGCGGTCATATTTGGGGCGGAACTCCTTGCCGTAATTGATGCTGTCGAACTTGGCGTTGATGTACCCCAGCGCGTAGCCAACCCACCCGGTTAGGTCCCCCGTCTTTTTCTGAAGCAGAATTTCGGCACCATAGGCCGTGCCGTTTCCGCTGAACAGAAGGTCGTTCACGTTCTTGCCGTTGGTTTCGTACTGGTCAATCTCGTTGATGTTGTACAGCTTCTTGTAGTAGCCCTCCACATTCAATCCGTAGCCTTCCAGCGGTGTGGTTTCCACGCTGAAGATGTACTGCTCCGAACGCCCCGGCAGAACAGTGGAATCGGTTGGCAACCAGGTGTCGAAAAAGCTGAAATCGGGGAGCGAAGCAAGGTGGAGATATTGGTGATAGATTCCCCACGCAGCTTTGAACGCAATGTCTTCCTGCCACTGGTAACGAAGCGCGGCGCGTGGGTCGAACACCACGGTATCGGCAAGCTGAACGTAGCTGGCCCGCAGCCCGGCTTGCAACGATAGCAGGTCGGTAATCTGGTAGTTGATCTGGCCGTAGCCGGCGTGCATCCAATCATCAACCGTAAGGTTTGTTGCCGCCCCGCCAAGCTGTCCCGACTGCCCGACGGAGTCTTTCCCGGTAAAATTCTGCAGATAGTCGAACCGGTATTTTGTCCCTTCGTAGCCGGCCTTCACCGTCAGGTCGTTGCTGGCAAACCACTCCACGGTGGCTTTGGCGGTGTAGTCGTTAATCACGTTCTCCATCTTCGTCTTGAACCCCGATTGCTCGCCACTGAAACCGTTGTGGTAGCGGCTGGCGCTAAGGTTCAGCACGGTGAACAGGTTGTCGCCAAAGATGTGGGTCCAGCGAAGCGCGCCGGTGCGGTTCCCCATTCCGATGTTGAAATCGAACCCTGCCCCGGAAAGCCCCAACTTATCCTCGCTGGTAAATCCGCTCAGGGAGATGCGGTCGTTGTCGCTGACATCCTGCGTCACCTTTGCGTTCAGGTCGTAGAAGTTGAAGGTGGGGAATGGGTTGGCTTTGTCTTCGGGGAACAAGCCCATCAGCAAATCAAGGTAGGTGCGGCGGCCCCCCACAAAGTACGATCCCTTGCCAAGCGGCCCCTGCAACGACAACCGCGACGACACCGCCCCGATGGACCCAACCCCTTCGAACTCATTCCGGTTGCCATCCTTCTGCGTCAGGTTCAGCACCGCCGACATCCGCCCGCCAAACTCGGACGGGAATCCCCCTTTAATCAGATCAACATCCTTGATGGCATCGGGGTTGAATGCCGAGAAAAAGCCGAGCAAGTGTGAGGGATTATAGACGGTGCTGCCATCAATCAACACAAGGTTTTGGTCCGGCGAGCCGCCACGGATATACAGGCCGCTGGAGATTTGCGACGAGGTGAGAATCCCCGGCATGTATTGCAGCGAACGGAAGATGTCCGACTCGCCACCAATTCGGATTTGGCGCAACTGCTCCACCGGGATGTTCACACGGCTAACATCAATCTGCCGCTTCTCCACTTCCTTGTCGGCCGTGACGGTGATCTGCTGTTTGGCAACAGCTTTTGGAGTAAGCGCAAAGGTGAGTTTTTTCGATTCGCTTGGCCCAACCTCAATCTCCTCCTCCTTCCGTTCGTACCCCACCGAACTGATGGAAACGGTGTGGCGGCCTGGGGGGATATTGGGGATGGAGAAGTAACCGCTTTTGTTGGTGTAGGCCCCCAGCTTGGTCCCTTTGATTGCTACCGTTGCGCCAATCAACGTCTCCTGCGTTTCGGTATCGGTGACGTAGCCGTTCAGGGTGGCACCGGCAGCGGTTTGTTGCTGGGCGTGGGCCGGCGCGCCAGCAACCAGAACAGCGGCCAGCATCATCCATGCTGCCGCTGTTCGGGTCCAAGCTGCTCTCAATGTTCCGTTCGTTGTGTGGTGTACCGTGGTCATAATTGTTCTTGTGTTCGTACTGAACTAATGAATGGTGAGCCGTTGCAAAAGTAGGTGGAGCAATCGCCTGCATCATGTGCCGAAGGATACATCGGCGGGTTGATTTTTTTGCAGGCCATGCAAGCATCGGGGCGGCGAATACCGAGCAATGGGTGCGGGGTTGCGCGGGGAGATGTTAGAAGATGTGGCCAGATGCAGAACACTTCCGTTAGTAGCGTTGGCTGATGGTGATCTCCACAGCAGCAGGGTCGGCCAGCGGCGGCTCAACTGCCACGGCTTGCAATGCCACTTGCCGTTTCCCCTGCTTGCGAAAACTTTCGGCAAGGGTGTCGCGGATGGATTGCAGGCTGCTCCCCGGCGTGGCCGCAACCGTCACCGTCGCGCTGTCGCGGACCTGGGCGGCAATCCGCTCAAGCTCCGTTGCCGATACCGCCAGCAGAATATGCCTGCGGAACAGACGTTGCGCCAACGCTTCCCCCACCGTTCCCGAAGCAACCGTCAGCGCGTCGCGGGCAATGGTGGTGGCCCCGGCGGAGTCCTCCACAACTAACTCCGCTTGCAGCCGTGGCATCGCGCCGCCGGCGGCGGCATCGCCAAGCAACAACCCAGCATCCAAGCCTCCGGTTCCTCCGTCGGTATCACGCAGCGTGGCGATTTCTTTGCCGTTCCGCATCACCGTCACGCGCCACCCTTTCACCCCATGCTCCGCAGCAATCTTCGGCTCGATTCCCACCGCGCCAGCAACTGTTTCTTGCTCAATCCATTCCACGTTCACCGGCTGCAAAATTTCAGGACTGGTGGCGGCAAGTTTCACCGCAGCTTCGCCCCCTCCCGACTTTGCGGCGGCAACGGTGATGCGTGCTGGCGGAATCCCCCAAACCGTTGTGAGATACTCACGAACGGCTTCGGCACGGGCGCGGGAAAACCATGCTGGCTCGCTCCGCTGCTTCCCACCGGTGACGGTCAGCCGCGCAGAAGGTGAGGCCGCCATTCTGAAACCAACGATGTTCAGCGTCTGCCCGGCAAACTCGGCAGCATCTACTCCAGATAGCGAGTCAAGGGTGAAGGCTGCGGCGGCGGCCCTGTCCAATCGGCGATAACGATTCGGGAGCGATGCCGAGTTTGGGTCGAACCGAACAGCATCGGGCAACGCCGACTCAAGCTGGTGCAGCGTCCGCTCCGGTTGCAGCCAAAGCGTATCGGAGCGGCGGCCCGCAGCGGTTTGGGAGTAGAAATCCAACGTGGCCGTTAGCGAGGGCTTGGGCGGAGCTGGCGGCGCAACCGGGGTGGTGTCTGGCCTGGAGACCGACACTGGTTCCGGCTCGGATGAAACAAACTCGGATGGAACAACCTCCCCCTGTGTGTTGCCAAACAGCAGAGTGAACCCCGCGCCGATTGTTCCCGAGATCGCAGCATCAGCGGCTTTCTGGTCGGTTGGCATAACCCCGGCCACGCGGGCGTTGATGCTTGGAAGCAGCGCGCTGCCGAACAGGAACGGAATCTCGAACGAAGCCCGTATCGCCATGCCGAAGGTCCCAACACCTTCGCGTGTGGTGCGGCCAGCATCAATGGTTTGGTTGGTTTCTCCGTTGCTAAATCGTGCGTCGCTTGGTTGGGTAATCGTCTCGGTCTCGTTCCATTCAGGGAAGAACCCAATTCCCCCCCAGGGGCCAATCTCAAATCGCGCCACCTTCCCCATCTGGGCGTAGAACATAAAATCCCACTGGGCGGCTTGGCTGAAAAAATCGTAGCGATGCTCCACCGTGGCGGTGGCCGTTCCCCCGCCAGTGGTTTGCAGTGTGCGGCTTTGGGTGCTGGTGGCGTGAAGATTGTACTGGGCGTAGTTCATGCTGGTGGAGAGGCCAAGCCCTTCGCCAAATAATTTTGGGAAGATCATCGTGAAGCCAGCCCAGGGGGTTTGGGTGTAGTTGCTGTACGGGTCGTATTCCTGCGTTCCGTTGGCGGGGATCAGAATGCCGTGGTCGTAGCCGGCCCCAAGCCCCATCACCGCCCCCGGAAGCCGACGCACTTGCGCCGATGCCGGAACAAGCAGCAGCAACCCGAAAAGGCTGGCGGTGAGGACTATCTGGCGTAATGGCTGTATCATTGCTGGGCGTTGATGGTACTGTTGATGATGTTGTTGATGCAGATGCTTCTGCTGGATATTCACACGGCTCCGTTTCCCGAATCCTGTTTCGGCACTGGAACGCAACGGTGACAATCACCATCGCCAAAACCTGACAGAAGCAGGAAAGCCAAAGAAAAAAAAATCGGCTGTCAGGATTTGCTTACTCACGTTGTCATGGAAAAAAAGCCAAACAATAACAACGAAGCCATGAGCCAACTGGCAATTGCCATTCCCCTGGCAACCAGCACACGCAGCGAACGCCACACCCCCACAGCCAACACCGCCGTGGGGCCCGACACGCTGCTTCTTTCGCGCCACTTGGAAGGGGACGATTCCGCATTTGTTGAGCTGTTCAACCGCCATAATAACCGACTGTTTGCATACTGCTTGAAGATGGTAGGTAGAAGTGAGGTGGCCGAGGACCTAACGCAAGAGTTGTGGGAGAAAGTGATCCGGCTACGGCAGCAACCAAAAAGCATCGAAAACCCCGTTGGCTTCTTCCTGACCATGGCGCGGAACCTTTCGCTGAACCACCTGAAAGCAAGCGCACGCACCTCACGGTTCGATGACCTTCCAGAATCGGCCCACCCAACCGACGATTTGCGGGAACGGAGCGAGATGGAGGAGATCGTGGTTGCCGCCCTTGCCACACTGCCAATGGACTACCGCGAAGTGCTGATCCTGAATATGTACAGCGGTTATGGTTTCGATGAAATTGCGGTCATGCTGGGAAAATCCCCGGAAGCAATCTGGAAACGGGCATCGCGCGCCCGCGAAAAATTAAGAGCCGAGGTGGTGAAACGAATGGGGAAATAGAAATCCTTCTGCATCCATTGCAGCACACTCTCATTATCAATTATCAATTTCTCAACTCTCAATTTCCCAAACATGAAGCATACTCCATCAGCAATTGACCGCTACCTGAACGGCACGATGAGCGTGCAGGAGCAAACGCAGTTTGCGGCCCAAGTTGCTGCCGACCCCGCGCTGCGGGCAACGCTGGAAGCCGAGCAGTTAATCCGCAGCACCGTGCGGGGTGACCTTGCCGCCTTCCCCGCCGAGCACGCCCTGACGCGCTCGCGGTTGATGGAGTCGCTGGCCGCAGTGAAAGCCCCGGCGGGGATTGCCGCAGCTGGTGGCGGTGCCGCGGCGTGGTACGCTTCCGGAGGATTGCTGAAAGGATTGTTGGGGGCGGTTGTTGTGGCGGGGTTAAGCGTTGGCGGATATTTTTTGGTGCAGCAACCCAGCAGCACCACTTCCCAGCCACCATCACCGGTTGCCGCGCCGGTGGTTGTTGCGCCACAAACCGCGCCCTCGGCAACCCCTGAATCAAGCTCGGTTGCTACGTCCGCAGCAACCGCACCCACACCGGACAACGCCGCGCCACTTGCCAAGCAAGCCAACACAACGGGAACCGAAGGAACCACCGAGCGCGCAACTGAAAAGGCAAGCCGGAGCAATCAACAATCCCGTTCCCAAAATCCAACGGCTGCAACCACGCAGCCAGCAACCCAAGCAACCGCCGTCACAGAAGAACGTGCCTTGCCACAAACCACACATCCACCCGCTGGGGTGCGCCAACTTCGCGTTGTGAACAAGGACAGCGTGAAGCTGAAGGTACAGGTGAAGGTGAAGTAGGTGCTTATGGTCAGTGGTCAGTAGTGAGTTTCCGGCTTTGTCTTCATTTCACTCTTCCCACCTCACTCTTCACTCTTCGCTTTGGCTCCCTCTCCCACCTGACCAATGTGAGGCAACCAGCAGCTTCACAGGCTTGGGAGAGGGCGGGGGGTGAGGGCAGGCAGCGACGGGGCGCGGGTTTCGGTGGCTCACGCTCATACTTCGACGGGGCTCAGCATGAGCCGAGGGCGGGGTTCGGAGGTGTGGTGGTCAGTGGTCAGTAGTGAGTTTCCGGCTTTGGCCCCATTTCACTCTTCACTTTTCACTCTTCACTCTTCACTTCGGCTCAGCATGAGCCGAGGGCTGGGTTCGGAGGTGTGGTGGCGTAATCCAGACTTTGAAGAAAGCAAAACGCCGGAACAAGGTTCGCTTGTTCCGGCGTTTTTATTGTGCGGTATTTCCCGTTTACTGGTTAACCCCCAGCAGCTCAACATCAAACACCAATGTGGCGTTCGGGCCGATTGGCGAGCCTGGGTAGCCGCTCGGGCCGTAGGCAAGGTCGCTTGGGATGAACAGGCGATACTTGCTTCCGACTTTCATCAGTTGCAGGCCTTCGGTCCAGCCACGAATCACACCGTTCAGCGGGAAGCTGATCGGCTCGCCACGTTGGACCGAGCTGTCGAACACGGTCCCATCCAGCAACATTCCGGTGTAGTGAACCTTCACGTTGTCGGTGGCTGTTGGCGACGCGCCGGTCCCTTCGGTCAGCACTTGGTATTGCAGCCCGCTGGCAGTGGTGGTTATCCCCTGCTGCGTTTTGTTCTGGGCAAGAAATGCTTCCCCTTGTGCTTTGTTCTGGGCGGCAAGTTGTTCTGGTGGCACTTGGTTTTGTCCTTGTTGTTGAGGTATTGTTTGCGCCCCGCCGCCACCACCTTGTGCGGTGCCAGCTTGGTTGCCGCCACCCTGGGCGGCTTGGCGCGCGGCAAGCTCCTGCTGCAAAACAATCAGTACTTGCTGGATTTGTTCATCAGTCAGTTTTGGCGATCCCGCCAATCCATCGGCAATACCAACGGAAACCATTGCCGGGGCCACCGTGACACCGTTCTCCTTCAGGCTTTTCCCCAGGTTCAACCCAATCGCGTAGCTGATGCTATCGTTGGAGGTCTTCATGGCTGGGGCCGCTGGTTGGGCTGCCGGCTTTTTCCCTTTCTGCGCCGAGGCCTCGGCACACACCAGCAGCAGAAGCGCCGCCGGTATCGTAATCCACTTGTTCATCGGTTCTTGTATCCTGGCTTTGTGGCCACTAAAATGTTGATGTGAGAATGGTTTGCGCTTACTCCAAATTTTATGCTTCGACTGCTTCGACTGCTTCGACAAGCTCAGCACTCGGCATGAACGGAGAGTTTAGCGTGGCCAATGTTATTTCATATCTGGCTTTGCTGCGGCCTCGCCAGCTTTCACCTCAAGAAGCTCAACGTCAAAAACCAACGTGGCGTTCGGGCCGATTTGTGGCGGCATTCCATGCTCGCCGTAGGCCAAGTTGCTTGGGACGAACAGTTTGAATTTTGCCCCTGGCTTCATCAACTGCACTGCTTCGGTCCAGCCGGGGATTACGCCACCAACGGCGAACTCTACCCCTTCCCCTTTGTCGAACTCAGTTCCGTCAATCAACGTGCCACGGTAGTTCACTTTCACCTTGTCGGTTGGCTTTGGTGAGTTCCCTTTCCCTTCGCTTACCACTTGGTATTGCAACCCGCTGGCAGTGGTGACGATCCCTGGCTTCCCTTTGTTCTCGGCAAGGAACTTCTCCCCTTCCGCTTTGTTTGCTCCGCCTTGCGCGCCTGTCTCCTGCTGCTGATGTTGTTGCTTGGCCATCTGCTTCTGCATCATGGTTTGCTGGAAGCTGGTCATCACGGCAACAAAAGCGGCTTGGTTCATCACGCTGGAATCCCCTTTCATTCCGGCGGCAATCCCTTTGGCCACCAGGTCGGGGTTGATGTTGATGGAGTCCTGGCGAACCGATTGCCCCATTTGCAGACCGACGGCGTAGCTGACGCTATCCATCTGCCCGTTGAACGTTGGTTTGCTGCCGCTGGCGCTTCCGCCACCTTGCTCGCACGCGGCCAATCCCAGGCCCAGCGCAAGCATTGCAAATGCTTTCTTCATTGAGAGTCTTTCTCCTGATTGAGTTGTTGGACTTGCAGACTTTTTCCTGCTTCTATTTTTTTTGAACCGGCAAAGATAGCGATTGCCCCACACCGAAAAAGGGGGCGGCGTGTGTAGGGTTGTGGCAAAATGGACCTTGCTGGCGGTGGCTATGTTGTGGCTTCCGCTGCGTAAATCGCCCTGATCACTTCCTCCATCGGTGGCTCGGTGATGGTGATGTCTTCAACGGCGCAACGCTCGGTCAGGAAGGTGATGGCATCGCGGGTGATGCCGGGGCGATTGATGGAAAGATGAAGCACGATGCGGAACGGCTCGGCGGCCAGAACCTGCCACGGGTGGCCGGCAACATCGGCATCAGCAAGCTGGCCGGTGAACGGCTCGGCCAGTGTTGCCTCAAGCCGCTTCCCCCGCAGAAACCGCTCGCGGAGGTCGTTCACGGGGCCGTCAAAAATTGCCTCCCCCTCGCTGATGACCACCACCCGCTCGGCCAACGTTTCAACATCGCCAGCATCGTGCGAGGTGATGAAAATGGTGGTTCCTTCGGTGGCGTTCACGCTGCGGATATGTTCGCGCAGCAACCCTTTGGCCACCACATCCAGCCCAATCGAAGGCTCGTCCAACAGCAGCAACGACGGGTTGTGCAGCAGGCTTGCCACCACTTCGCACCGCATCCGCTCACCCAACGAAAGTTTCCGAACCGGCGTGGTGAGGTAGTCGCCAATCCCAAACGATTCCACCAACATCCCCAACCGCTGGCGATAGAGTTGGGGATCAAGCTCGTAGATTTTTGAGAGGAGGTAGTAGGTCTCGGTTGGTGGAAGGTGAAACCAGAGTTGGGACTTCTGGCCGAAAACGGAGCCAAGCTGAAACGCCAACTGCTTCCGCTGCCGCCAGGGATTGAAGCCCAAAACTTCGGCATGGCCGCTGGTGGGGTGAAGGATGCCGGTCAGCATTTTTATGGTGGTGGATTTCCCCGATCCGTTCGGCCCGATAAACGCAATCCGCTCGCCACGTTCGGCCTGCAAGTTCAGCCCTTTCACCGCCACGGTTACTTCCTGCGGGCCACGCCCGGCCAGCCCACGAAAAAAGCCCCCAATCCCCGGCTGTCGGTTGCGGCGGCGGAACTCCTTCCGCAAAAGCTCGGTGTGGATAGCAAGAGAAGGCATGGGGAAATGTCGAATGCCGAATGTCGAATGCCAAATGTCGAATGCCAAATGTCGAATGTCGAATGTCGAATGCCGAATGCCGAATGTCGAATGCCAAATGTCGAATGCCAAATGTCGAATGCCAAATGTCGAATGCCGAATGTCGAATGCCGAATGTCGAATGCCGAATGCCGAATGCCAAATGCCGAATGTCGAATTTATTCTTGCAACTGACCACTGACCACTGACCACTGACCACTAGCTACTGACCACCAGTGAGGGAAATACCAAATGCTGGAACCGCCACCGGATATGATTCTCCACTCACTCCTTCTTCCCCACCCACCCCACAATCTCCGCAATCACTTCCGGCGCAACGTGGCTTGCAACTTCGTACTCGGCGGGGTTGCCGGGGCCGGTGCCTGGCATGAACAGGTGGTTCAGAGTGGGGAAGGTTTTGAACGTGACCTTCCCTTTTCCGGCAAGCGCGCTTTGCCAGTTTGCCAGGTCCGCTTTTGTCACTTGGTAGTCGCGCTCGCCATGCAGAATCAGCATCCGCTGCGGAAGGGTTACGGCGGTTCGTGGGGCGTTGTAGGCGTTCAGGTCCAGCCAGTATGCAGCGGGGACTCCCATCAGCTCGGCAGGGCTTTTTGTGCTTCCGGGTTGCAGTGCATCAACTGCGGCGGACTGCTGTTTCAGCATCTCAATCTGCGATTGCTCGGCGGCATTGATGCTCCCATCTAAATTGGCAAGGTAGGTCATCTGCTCAACGATCACCTGGTTCAGCGGGCGGGTGGCTCCGGCAAGGATCACAAGCCCGGCAATCTGTGGGTCGGCAGCCGCGATTTTTGGAGCCAGCATTCCCCCCAAGCTGTGGCCCAGCACGTAGATTTGCTTTGCGTTCACCCCTGCGGTGGAACGGAGCAACGCCACGGCAGCAACGGCATCATCCACCACTTCTTCTTTCACCGTCAGGTTGGTGAGCGCCGCCATTTTCATCTGGTGGGCCAGCGTCCGTTTGTCGTAGCGGAGCACGGCAATCCCTTGCGAGGCAAGCCCCCAAGCAAGGTCGCGAAACGGCTTGTTGGGGCCGATGGTCTCATCACGGTCGTTCGGGCCGGAGCCGTGAACAAGCACCACTGCGGGGAATGGGCCTTGCCCTTTGGGGAGCGTCAAGGTTCCGGGCAGTTTCCATTCGCCGCCGCCCACGGTTACTTCATGCTCGGTGAATTTCCCCTGCTGCACGTAGCCCGGCAGCGCGCCCGATTGTGCCTTTGCCGGAAGGAAGAACAATCCCGCCACCGCTCCTTGCTGATTCATCACCACTTTCACATCCAGGTGCTGGCTGGCGAACTGGCAGACCACGTAGCAGATGTTGTACTGCTGAACGTTCTCGGTACGGGTTTCCCCGGTGGGCTTCACAAACTTGCCAAGCTGCTGCTGCAATCCTTCCCAAAGCTCTTTCAGCTTTGCTTCCGGCATTGCCGATTTCATGGTGGCATCCATCATCGCAACGGCATCGGCGTAGCGGTTGGCCGATAGGTGGCCAACAAACTGCTGGGCGGTTGCAACGGGGTTGGAAGCGGGGGCCGGCTGGGCACAACCCGTCACGGAGGAAAGGAGGAACACGGCAAGGATTGGAAGCAGGCAACGCATGGCGAATGATGATTGTGTGTGTGAGTTATCGGCAAGATGCGCGGCAAAATAGCACACCCATTTGACTTCTTTTAGAGGGTGTGCGAAGGAACGAGGTAGAGGGGGCAACCGATGCTTCTCTCTTCGGTGGCTCCGCTCATACTTCGACGCGGCTCAGCATAAGCGGGGGCGGTGTTCGGTGGATTGGAGCAGGCTTTGCACACTACGCCTATCTGATCCTTCCACGTTTACGGCAAGCAAGCCAACGCCTGCTCCAAATCGGCAATCAGGTCGTCGGGATGTTCAAGGCCGATCGAGAGGCGCAGAAGCGATTCCGGGGTTCCGCTGTTGGGTGGCTCCACCGATGCGCGATGCTCAATCAAACTTTCCACACCACCCAGGCTGGTTGCGCGGGTGAAGAGTTTGGTGTGGGCGGCAACCGCCATTGCTTCGGCGCGGTGGCCAGCAACTTGGAACGAGAGCATCCCGCCAAACAACTCCATCTGGCTTGCGGCAATCTGGTGGCCCGGATGCGACGGCAGCCCGGGATAATGCACCGCTTCCACAGCAGGGTGATCCTGTAAAAAACCAGCCACCGCCGCCGCCCCAGCCGATTGCGCCCGCACCCGCAACGGCAGCGTTGGGATGCTGCGCAGCAGCAACCAGCAATCGAACGGGGAAGGGACCGCGCCACCAACAACTTGGCACTGGCGGATTGATTCGGTGAGCCGGGAACCTTCATTGAGCTTGGGGGCGGCAACAATGCAGCCACCGGTCAGATCGCTGTGGCCGCCAAGATATTTGGTGGTGGAGTGAAGCACAAGATCAACACCAAGCTCAATCGGGCGTTGCAGAATTGGTGTGCCCCAGGTGTTGTCGCACAACACCAACGCGCCAGCCGCGTGGGCAATGCTTGCAACCTGGCGCAGGTCGGTGATGCGAAGCGTGGGGTTGGATGGAGTTTCGGTGATCACCAACCGCGTTGCCGGGGTGATGGCCGCGCGAACTTGCTCCAAGTCATCCATTGGGGCGAACGTTGTGTGCAGGCCCCATTGCTGGAAGATTGCGCCAAGCATTGTTCGGCTGCCGTAGTACATCGCCAGCGGGGCCAGAACGTGATCGCCCGGGCGGAGCGATTGCAACACCGCCATCATCGCCGCCGAGCCGGAAGCAAACGCGATGCCCTCACTTCCCCCTTCCAATCTGGCAATCGTGGATTCCAGCGCGGCGCGGTTGGGGTTGTTGATTTGGGAGTAGAGGTAACCGCCCGGGTAGCTGCCGTCGGCGTTCCGCTGGAAGGTGCTGGAAAGGACAATCGCCGGGGCAACCGGGTGGATGGGTTCTTCTGCCGCTGGCTCCGCTTGGTGGCCAGCATGAACGGCAAGCGTTTGGATATTCATGGAGTGTGTGCGTGGGTTGTGTGTTCCGGAACAACGTGGTTTCGGGAGTCAGTCAATCCTCAGAACGCATCTTTGTGATGCCTGATTTCCGGCTTCCCCTCCTTCCCCGTGGCGTAATCAATCGCCACCACATCGAACCGGGCTTCGTAGTCGCTCATCTTGTTGATGTGAATAAACCCTTCGGCCACCTTTCGGATTTGCCGACGCTTCCCCATGGTGACGGCATCTTCCGGCGTTCCGAACCCGTGGCTGCGGCGCGCTTTCACTTCAACAAACACGTAGGTTTCGCCGTCGCGCATCACCAAATCAATCTCCCCCACCTTCCCAAACTGGAAGTTTTTTTTCACCAGTCGGTAGCCCAAAGCCAGCAGGTATTCCAACGCAAGTT
This sequence comes from Chlorobiota bacterium, assembly GCA_016788565.1. Taxonomy (GTDB): domain Bacteria; phylum Bacteroidota; class Ignavibacteria; order OLB7; family OLB7; genus OLB7. Next base: position 62,404 of record JAEUSP010000118.1, read on the forward strand.
CTTCCTGCGTTGCGCCATCAGCACGGCGGTTGGTGGGGGGATTCATGGCAATGATGATTGGATTATTGTGCTTGGTTCACTAACCGTACAAACCTCCGTTTCCCAACTTTCAGCACGGCCTGGCCCGCGATAGTGCAGGCTGCGTTCTGGTCCTCCACTTTGGTGCCGTCAATCGAGACACCGCCGCCGTTGATTAGCCGCCGCGCCTCACTTTTGGACGGCGCAAGCCCGGCGGCCACCATCACATCCACCAGTGGCATCGCCTCGGTTAGGCCGAACGACTCCATCTGCTCCGGCGCGGCTTTCTGGATGAAAATTCGGTCGAATTCTTCTTCGGCTTTTTGGGCGGTTTTTTCGCTGGTGTAGCGGGCAACAACCTGGCGCGCAAGCTGGCGTTTGGTGTCGCGCGGGTGAAGCGTGCCATCGGCAAGGCCGGCGCGGATTTCCTCCACCTGCTGGTTGTTGCGGAACAGCGTGTGTTTGAAATAGGTGGCGATCAGCTCATCGGGGATGGAAAGGATTTTCCCGTACATGTCGTTCGGGAAGTCGTTCAGGGCAATGTAGTTGTCGTAGGACTTGGACATTTTCTCCTTCCCATCGGTCCCCACCAGCAAGGCGCAGGTGATGATGGATTGCGGCTCCACCCCGTAGGACCGCTGAATATCGCGCCCAACAAGCAGGTTGAATTTCTGGTCGGTCCCGCCAAGCTCAACATCGGATTTAATGGCCACCGAGTCCATTGCCTGGGCCAGCGGATAGAGGAACTCATGCAGGGAAATTGGGGCTTCGTCGTTAAATCGCTTGTGGAAATCTTCCCGCTCCAGCATCTGGCTCACGGTGTATTTGGCCGATAGAGCAATCACCTCGGCAAAGCTCATCCCGCCAAGCCATTCGGAGTTATAAACCATCTGCAGGCGTTTGCCGGAAAGGACTTTTGTGGCTTGGTCGAAGTAGGTGCGGCCGTTGTGGCGGGTTTCCTCAAGGGTGAGCGCGGGGCGTGTTTTGCTGCGTCCGGAGGGGTCGCCAATCATGGCGGTGAAATCGCCGATAATCAGGATTGCCTGGTGGCCCAAGTCTTGGAAGTCGCGCATCTTCTGAAGCACCACAACGTGGCCAAGATGCAAGTCCGGGCGCGAAGGGTCGCAGCCCAATTTCACTTTCAGCGGCTTGTTCGTTTTGATTGCCCGCTCCACCTTTGTCGCAAGCTCTTCTTCGGGAATAATCTCTTCAACTCCGCGACGAATCAGGTCCATCTGTTCGTTCAGCGGTGGGAATGATGTATTTGACATGAAACAGTGTTGTCGTGTGTTGTGATTGTTCAATGTGTGTTCGTGGCCCACGCGATTCTCGGCCCCCTACTTCCTATTTCCTACTCCTACTTCCTACTTCCCATCTCCTACTCCTCCCCGCGCCGCAAGCTCCGCTCAACATCCCGTTGTTTTGTTGTTTCCCGTTTGTCGAACAGCTTTTTGCCCCGCCCCAGGCCAAGCTCCACCTTCAGGTTGCTCCCCTTAAAATAGACCGATAGCGGGATCAGCGTCAGCCCTTTTTCGGCGGCGCGCTGTATCAGTTTCCGTAGCTCCTTGCGGTGCAGCAGCAGCTTGCGCGGGCGGGTTGGGATGTGGTTGTTGATGTTCCCTTGCTCGTAGGGTTGGATGGTGCACCCTTCCAACCAAAGCTCGCCACTGGTTGGTGTGGCGTAGCTTTCCTGAAGGGAGATATGCCCGGCGCGGATGGATTTCACCTCGGTTCCGGTCAGCACAATCCCGGCCTCCACCCGTTCAAGGATTTCGTACTCGAACCGTGCTTTGCGGTTGGTGGCAATCGTCTTTATTGGCAGTGATCCGTCGGCCATAGTTGCGTGTGTGTGTGATGCGTGAGTAGCCGGCAAAGATACGCATGGACGTGTGTTCCCCACGCCATCCGTTCCGTGATCTTTTCAACTTCAGTGCTGAACTCACTTATTAAATAGCCAGCATCCTCACAAACTGCGCAAGCCGCTCGGCTTCGGCTTTGGTAAGATTGTAGGGGATGTTGGTCAGCCAAGCAACTACTCCCGGGCGTATCGGGAATGCAGTATCATAGAGTTCCAGCTTTTCCTGGTCAACGACTTGTGGCTCCATTACTGTTCTGCTCTCTACCTGTTGTGCATCGTAGGTATCTGCCCCCCCTTGCTGTGGGCTGGCTTGCCCCTTGTTCAGTAAGGCCGCACGCTTTTTTGTTTGCCTTGTTTTGGCTGAGAAGTTTTCTGGGTCATCGTGCCAGCGAAGGAAATGCTCGACGGCACGTCGTGTGCGTTGGCCATATTCTTTCAGCGAGGCTGGGCTAACATCTTCTGCCCGCTTGTTGTTGAACCGATTGATTGCGCTATCCAAATTTGTGGTGCGCAGGTCATGTTGTTCGTCAGGGTTCAACATTCCAAGCACGCTTCGGGCCGCAACGGTAAGCGCGGCGGCTGTTGCCGTCGGCAGTATGCCACGCTGGCTGGCATGGGTTAGGAAGTCTAACAAGGCTTCCAAAGAATAAGGATTCTTCATGATTCAAAAACGTTATATTGGCTGCAAGTGGCCAATATAACGTTTTTGTTTTCCGACAACAGCATGATGTTTCCTCGTTCTGCCTACGGGCCTCTTCTTGCCGACCTTGATCTGTACCCGGTCGTCGCATTGATGGGAGCGCGCCAAGTTGGCAAAAGCACCCTTTGCCGCCAGATTGCCAGCCAGCGGGGGGTTGCATACCGCACCCTTGACGACCGCGACACACGCCACCAAGCAACCCAGGACCCCGAAGGGTTGCTTGCAGTCGCGGGGAAGAATGGCCTGGTGATTGACGAAATACAGCGCGCACCCGATCTGCTGCTGGCGGTGAAATCCGTTGTGGATCGTGATGGCCGTCCCGGCCAGTTTCTGCTTACTGGCTCCAACCAACCGATGATGGGGCGCGCCGTGGGGGATTCGTTGCTAGGGCGCACGGCCTACCGAACATTGCGCCCCCTTACACTAAGCGAACTACGGTTTGATGAACAACACCCCGGCTGGAGTTTTTTGTTCGGCGATGATGAAACAACAATGATGCACGAACTTGAGCGGCGCGCAACGGCAAACGCAATCACCGACTGGCATGAAGTGGTCCGAACCGGAGGCTTCCCACGGGCGGTTGCAATGCGGCAGCAGGAGCGGGCGCGACTGCTGAGTGATTACGTCACAGCCTTCGTCCAGCGGGATGTTCGGGAAGTGATGGCTGTTGAGAGAATTGACCGCTTCGAAAATTTCTTCCGCGTTGTTGCCGCACGGGTTGGGCAGGAACTAAACGCCGACCGCTGGTCCAGTGAAATAGCCGTTCCGGTGACAACAACCCGCCGCTGGCTTCAGGCATTGCAAAGCACGTACTTGATTGACCTGATCCCTCCATTTCTCCGCAACAGCAGTCACCGGGTCATTAAGGCTCCGAAGCTCTACATGGTTGATTCGGCGTTGGCACTTGCAGCCGCGCACGAAACCGAGCCAACCGGATTTCACTTGGAGAACCTGATCGTTTCCGACGCTGCCGTGTGGAAAGGGAACGCGCCAAACCGAGCATGGTATCACTGGCGGCTTGCCAGCGGGCAGGAAGTGGATCTGGTGTTGGAAGAAAATGGGCTGCTGCTTCCGGTAGAAATAAAAGCAACCGCCGTGGCCCAGAAATCGCACGCACGGCATCTGCAGACGTTCTGCGACCGCCACCCGAACGCCGTGCGTGGATTGCTTCTTACCAACGACCCAACAATCAGAATACTTGCGCCGGGAGTCGTTGCCGCGCCGTGGTGGGGGGTGGTGTAGCGTAGAGTTCCGACCGATAGCCGCAAACCCAGCATGAGCGGAGGGTTGGATTCGGTGGAAGGATCAATCACGAAGCATGAGCGGAGGGTGGCTCAGGTTCGCAGCCCCTCCACTCTTGCTCCTATTTCCTACCTCCTATTTCCTATTTTCTTCCCCCTCTCACCCCTCCTCAAACTCCGCACTTTTGAACTTTAGCACGCGGCTGTTCTCCTTCACCGCCCTTTGCACTGCCTCATTGAATCCGGCGGCTGATTCGGCCTGAATCTCAACGGAGATGGTGACGCTCACCCCGGTGCGGGATGTGAACTGCATCAAAATTTCATCCGCTACGTCGGAGAACTGCCGCTTTGCTTCAACCGGATCAAGTTCAATCGAGCCGTAGAATTGGCGCATCACCTTTGGGTGCGGCACAGGGGGAATATCACCATTGCCGTTACCACCGGCAGCGTTGTTGGTTCTGCCGGGCAACGCATCTCCGCCAGCGATTGGCGAACCACCACTTGGCGGTATCGGAGCAACCATTGTTTGCTGCTTGGCTTGCTGGACGGCCTGGTAGTTGGCGGCGGCATTCGGTTCAATCAGCAGCAGTGACCCATCCAGCGATGGGGATGCTGATTGGTTGAAGTTGAACCCCACATACTGCTCCTCCCCTTTCCCCTGGGCAATCCCGAAGAAGTCGGCACTATTGGTTCCGGAGGCAATCGCTGCACGAAAAACGGATTCGTCGCGGAGCCGGGGGAGGTAGAGGTAGTTGCAACTCTTCTGCCACACACTTATGGCGTTGGCTTCCGGCGACTCTGGTTTCCAGAACCAATCCCTGAGCATTCGGGATAAATGAATCGCGGCCCATTCGCCAATCACCAGCTCGTTTTCTTTCAGCACCCGGGTAATTTCCTGCTGAAGATTGGCCGCGCCGCTGTTCAGGGGAAGTTGATCCCACTGAATCTCCGAAACACCCTTCCCTGGGGCGGCATCCTGGTGTGGGGCCAGCACCCATTTGTACGATTCGGCAATCATGCGGGTAACGGTGTTCTTGGCTTCCTCAAGATTTTTGCGTGCTTGGTTAGACTGGAGCGCGTCAAGGTTCAGCTTCAGTTCGTGGACGTCATCAACAATCGTTTGCCATGCAAGCATCGAGCGCACAATGTCGTTCAACCGGGCAACGGTATCGTGCCCGGCGGCAAGGAAGATCAGCCGGTTCTGCTTTTGGCGTGGTTGGTCGCCGCGGTTTTTCAGCACTTCGGCAGCCCGCTTGATTGCACTGCTGTTCCCAGCCTTGCTGTGGGGAGCATCGGGGGGAAGCACCACCAAGCGCAATGCCCAGTCGTCGGCGATGTCGGCGCTTGGCGTGAAAACATGAACCCCACCAAACACACTGCTTCCCCCAACCAATTTCTGCAGACGTTCGCGGATGGCAGGGAAGATGTCGTTCTGATCATCAAATCGCCGCTTGCGCTCTTCCATCTCGCGCCGAAGGTTCGGGCGGTTGTCGAACCAGTAACGGTCGTTGGAAAAATTCAGGAACTGGAGCTGATCCCTCATCCGTTTCAGCGCGTCCTGGAATACGCCAATCGCCTGGCCGGGCTGGGCGCAACCAAGCAGCACGCGCTTGGATTCTAAGCCACGCGCCATTTGGTTTGGCGATGGAGTGCTCCCAAGAAAAATCGTCCGTGCAGCACGGCGGCAGGCATGCAGGCTGCCAAATTGTGCCGCGTTGTGTTCTATCAACGTTGTCTCGGCACGCTCGCCATCAATGTCGCTTTCCAGCACCGGGTCCCAACCTTGTGGAAGGTAGTAGATCACTTCGTTGCGTGTGTCGGCATCGTACAGGGGAAGGCTTCCCGGCATAATCATTGCATCGTTATTGCCATCCTTCCACAACCGATGAATCACCTTTGCCATCAGCTTTAACACGCCGCGGGTGCGCTGGAAGTTGTCTATCGTGGACCAGTCCTCATACAACCGCACAAACACTTCGGGATGAATCGGATAAGCATCCCGAAGCCGCTCGAAGTACTCACTCTTCTGCGTCTCTTCCGGCATATCGGTGCCGTTGGCTGTGTAGAAATCGGCATAGGCACGGCAGACCGATTCGGCGGCGGCGGTGTCGGCGATGCGGGCGAACAACCGGCGCCGAACAATCTCGAACGATTCCTGCGTGGCCACCGGTTTCCACAACGCCTGCACACGCCCAAAGTAATGCTCCAACGTCCGCAGTGCGTTGATGCCACGCTGGCTGCCGGCTTCCTTGTCCGATTCCGGCAAGGAGGCCAACAGCACCGCCGTCGGCACCGACTTCAGTGCCTCGGTTAGTGCTTGGATGAAGGAGATATTGGAGTCGTAGGTTCCCCCAGTGTACGACTTCCCTTCCTCGAATTGCCGGATGTAGGCCACCAACTCATCTATCAGGATCACGCACGGCGCATAGGCCGAAAGCAGCTGGGCCAACACCTCCTTCCCGGGCGATGTCCCGCTGGTGTCGGCAGCCTCCACCATCGCATATCCTTCCTGACCCCCAAGCTGGTAGGCAAGCTCGCCCCAGAGTGTGCGGGGGGCGATGTTCCCGTAGTTCTGCGGTATGTTCGGTGCCAGCTTGTTCCCATCCAACACCGCAACCCGCGCCGCGGGAAGTTCGGTGATCTGGGCTGCATCAAGGATTGGTGGGATGCCGGCAAGTCGGCTGGCTGGCTGCTGGCCGCTGGTAAGGTGATACACCGCCAGCATCGTGTGCGTTTTCCCCCCGCCGAACGCGGTCTGAAGCTGGATGACCGGATCGCCCCCACGGCCCGCAAGCCGATTCACCACCGAACCCAGCAGCAACCGCATCCCTTCGGTGATGAAGGTGCGCTGAAAAAAAAGGTCCGGCTGCTGGTATTCCGCTGCTGCGGCCTTGCTGTGCACCAGCGATAAGTCGGCAGCAAACTCCGCCTGCTGGAACGTCCCTTTTAACACGTCTTCGTGGGGAATGGCGATCTCACGCCAGGGCTTCATCGTCATTGTCTGGTTCTCCTTGTGTTGCTCACCCCCCATCCCCAAACCCAGGGCCGTTTGGATGCGGGTCGCTTTGGTTGAATAATTTTTTTATCACCCCCCTCTTGCTTCGCGG
>JAEUSP010000084.1 GCA_016788565.1 Chlorobiota bacterium
TTCACCGACACCAGCCATTCTTCCACCCGCTACGGGGCTATCCAACCGAAATGTTTTCACGATCCCCAAGGCTTACGCCATTGGGCTATGTTGGCTGTCGCCCCATTCGGGGCTTTGGTGGCTTCGCTGTTCAGTGGCTCAGGCTCATACTTCGACGGAGCTCAGCATGAGCGGCGGGCGGGGTTCGGTGGTGGACGCAAGTTTTTTTCGGAACTCACGCCCCGTCATCACCCTGTCATCGCGAGGAGTCTTCGACGAAGCGATCTCGCGGGTTTCTGGGAAGTCATCGGCCACACAGCCAGCCGCGAGATCGCCACGTCGCTAATCGCTCCTCGCGATGACGAAGAAGAGAGCCGCCCTGTTCGGTGGCTCCACTCATACTTCGACGAAGCTCAGCATGAGCGGCGGGCTGGGTTCGCTGGCGGCTTTTCTTCAGCATTACTCCGTGCTTCAGCGCGGAACTTGTGAGGCCACCTCACATCCCCCTCTTCGGTTCCTTCCCGGCTTTGGCTCCCTCTCCCACCCGACTAATGTGAGGCAACCAGCAGCACCACTTGTTTGGGAGAGGGCGGGGGGTGAGGGCAGGCAGCGGCGGCGGCTGGGTTCGGTGGCTCACGCTCATACTTCGACGGGGCTCAGCATGAGCGGAGGGCGGGATTCGGAGGTGGGTGCAGGGAGATTTCTACGGTGATTCGCTGTTCGGCGAAAACTCCATCACTCTCTTCTATTCGACATTCGACATTCGGCACTCGACATTCCAAGATTCCGTTGGCTTTGGAAAAATATCCCCCCACCGTTGGCTTGACAACCCCATTATGGCTTGGCTACTTTGCGTCTGTGGCCGAAGTCTGCTGTATATTCGCCGCAGTTCAGCCAGAACCTCCCGATACTAAACCAAGCATCATGCGCATCCTTTCGCTTCTGTTCTTTCTGGTTTCGGCCTCCGCTGCCTTTGGCCAGCGCGCGTACGTGTATGATTTCCTCCGCAACGAATCCTCGGCCCGGGCGGCGGCGATGGGTGGGGCGTTCCTCACCGTCGGCGGGGATGTTTCCGGGATGTTCTACAACCCCGCATTGCTGAACACCATTGACTCATCGCAGGTCTCGCTGACGTTCCAGAAGCACTTGTTGGATATGAACAGCGGCTACGCAACCTTCACCACTGGGATTGAAGACGTTGGGCAGATTGGGGTGGGGGTCAATTACAACAGCTACGGTTCGTTCAACCGCACCGACCGCAACGGCCAAGCCGACGGTTCAACATTTGGCGCAAGCGACATCGCCTTCACGGTTGGGTGGGGAAGCACGCTGGGGGAAGGATTTTCTGCAGGGATTTCCGGCAGCTTCGTTAGCAGCACGATTGACAACGCAGGCTCCAGCGCGCTGGCGTTGGATGGCGGGCTGCTGTTTGAAGACACCGCCGCACGATTCCAGGCGGGGCTTTCGCTGCTTCATGTTGGCGGCCAGGTCTCGGCTTTTGGCGAAGAGAGTGAGGAGTTGCCAACCGATCTTCGGCTTGGCATTTCGCACCGGCTGCGCGGGTTGCCACTGCTGATTGCGTTGAACTTCACCCGATTGCTTGATCCGCAGGAAGATTTTTTCAACCGTTTTGCTTCGTTCTCGGTTGGTGGCGAATTCCGCTTATCGAACCCGCTTCGGTTGCGGCTTGGCTACAACAACCAAGTCCGCTCGGATGTAGCGTATGGCTCATCGAAAGGGCTGGGGGGATTGTCCGCCGGAATCGGAATCCTGGTGAAAGATTACCGTTTTGATTACGCTTTCAACAGCCTTGCGCGGCTTGGTGCGCAGCACCGCATCACCCTGAACGCAGCTTTCTAACGTTTCATCATGCGTTGGTTCCTTTCGCTTCCGCTCCATTTCCAGATTGCTGCTGCTGGCATGGCCGTTCTGCTGGTGGCCCTTGCCGTGAAGAAGATGCTGAAGCTCTTCTTCCTGCTGATTATTCTGGTGGTGATTCTTGCGTTGATCTACCCGTTGTTCAACTATTAGCCGCCGCTGCCGCAATATCTTGCGTTCCATTTCTCGTCCTTCCCACCGCTTAGCACACACTGCCTGATGATTGAAAAACTGCTTCGGCCGGAGCTACAGGACCTAATTGCTGTTGGCGATTTCGAGACCTTCCGCGACATCATTGAAGATTGGGAACCGGCGGACTTTGCTGCCCTTGTGGACGAGCTTTCCGAAGAGGAACAGCTTGCGGTGTTCCGCAACATTGACACCCCGGTGGCATCGGCAATGTTTGCCCACCTTGATTTGGCGCAGCAGTATGAGTTAATCGCCCAGCTCCCCTACGATAACGTCCGCAACATCCTGAACGCAATGCCGCCGGACGACCGCACGGCGTTGCTGGAAGGGCTTCCCGAGGAGTCCGCCGAGAAGCTGATGCGGATGCTGACCCGTGAGGAGCGCACCGTTGCCGAGACGCTGCTATCCTACCCCGAAAACAGCGTTGGCCGTTTGATGACCCCCGACTTCCTTGCCCTGAGGCCCGACTGGACTGTTCGGCAAGTGCTGGATTATATCCGCCGCCAAGCAAAAGATATCGAGACGCTGGATTGGATTTATGTGGTAGATGACGAGGAGCGATTGATTGACGACATCCGCATCCAAGAATTCCTGATTGCACCGCTGTACGCTACGGTCCGCTCCATCATGGATAACCAGTACGTGCAGCTTTCAGTGATGGATGACCAAGAGTCGGCAATCGAGAGCTTCCGGAAATATGACCGCACCGCGCTTCCGGTTGTGGACAACGTTGGCGTGATGGTCGGCATCGTTACCGTGGATGACGTGCTGGATGTGGTGGAAGAAGAAGCCACCGAGGACATCCAGAAATTCGGTGGCCAGGAAGCATTAGATGAACCGTACATTGACACCCCAATTCTTCAGCTTGTGAAGAAGCGGGCAACGTGGCTGGTGGTGTTGTTCTTGGGTGAGATGATGACCGCCACCGCCATGCAGTACTTTGAAGAAGAGTTAGCACGCGCCATTGTGCTTGCTTCCTTTGTCCCGCTGATTATTTCCAGTGGCGGAAACTCCGGCTCGCAGGCGGCAACCTTGATTATTCGCGCAATGGCACTGGGTGAATTCCGGTTGAAAGATTGGTGGATGGTGATGCGCCGCGAACTCTTTTCCGGGGTGGTGCTTGGAATGATCCTCGGGATCATCGGCTTCTGCCGAATTGCGGTGTGGCACACCCTGTTTGATTACTACCCACAGCATTGGGCGTTGCTTGGATTGACGGTGAGCGTGTCGCTGGTCTGCATTGTCCTGTTCGGAACCATCGTCGGCTCGATGCTGCCGTTTATTCTGAAGCGGCTGGGGCTGGACCCCGCAACGTCGTCGGCCCCGTTTGTGGCAACGCTGGTTGATGTGACAGGGTTGGTGATCTACTTCACCATCGCCTTGATGATCCTTCACGGAACATTGCTCTAACTGCATGATCCCCGTCACCATCATCACTGGCTTCCTTGGCTCCGGCAAAACAACGTTGCTGAACAACATCTTGCGCGGGGATCACGGCGTTCGGTTTGGGGTGATCCAGAATGAGTTCAGCGATGTTGGGATTGATGCCGAACTCACCGTCCAAGTGGATGCCGACATCTACGAACTGAACAACGGCTGCCTGTGCTGCACCGTGCAAGATGACCTGCTTCGCGTGGTGGACGACTTGCTGGAACGGCGCAATCGTTTGGATCACCTGCTGATTGAAACCACCGGAATGGCCATTCCCGCCGCAACCATTATCTCACTGCTGAATCACCCCGAATATGCGCAGAGCTTCCGGCTGGATGGAGTGATTGCCCTGGCCGATGCCTGCCACCTTCCCGGACAGCTTGCCACAACCGAAGAAGCCGCCCAGCAGCTTGCGTATGCCGATCTGATCTTGCTCAACAAAATTGACCTTGCCAGCGATGCCATGCTTGCCGAAGTCGAATCGCAGGTTCGCGGAATCAATCCGTTGGCGCAGATTCGGCGGGTGGAGCAAGCGGCGGTGGATGTTAGTGAAATGCTGTCGGTCGGTGGTTTTGGCGCGACGGAAATAATGCAGCAGCAGGAGGGAGGAGGGGAGCATCACCACCACACGCATCAATCGCAGATTGGCTCGGTTGGAGTAGTGATTCCCGGGCAGATGAACCTGCTGGCGTTCGAGGCATGGATTGATCTGCTGCTGGCACTGAACCATGAAAATATCTTCCGAATGAAGGGGGTGCTGAACCTTCCCGGGGCATCGCGAAGGTACGTGCTGCAAGGGGTGCACCGCCTTTGGAGCGGCCAGTACGGAAACCCCTGGGGTGAAGCCGAGCGCGCCAACCGCATTGTGTTCATCGGGAAAAATCTGAATGCCGAGCAGCTGAAGCAAGGGGTGCGGAGTTGTTTGATGGTGGAGAGCGGTGGGCGGTGATCGGGGGGCTGGATTTGTGGTGGGCATTAGTCAGTGGTCAGTGGTCAGTGGTTAGTGGGGGCTTCTCTTTAGCATTACTCCGAGCTTCAGCGCGGGGATTGAGTGCCACCTCACTTCCACTCTTCTTCAATTCCTTACTTGGCTTTGGCTCCCTCTCCCACCCGACGGATGTGAGGCAACCAGAACTATACTCCGTTTGGGAGAGGGCGGGGGGTGAGGGCAGGCAAGCGAAACCCAACGCGCTGTCATCGCCCCGACGAGTCGGGGTCCTTGACAAGGAGTCTTCGACGAAGCGATCTCGCGGGTTTCTGGGAAGGCATCGGACACCGTGCTGGCTACCAGATGGGCTTCTTGTTTTTAGCCCCGAATGGGGCGGTAGTCCCATAGCCCAGCGGCGCAAGCCCTGGGAACATCGCGCACATCAACAACCCACAGCCCCGAATGGGGCGACAGAGTTCACCGACACCAGCCATTCTTCCGCCCGCTACGGGGCTATCCAATCCTGATGTTCGCGCAATCACCCAAGGCTTACGCCATTGGGCTAAGCTGGCTGTCGCCCCATTCGGGGCTTTGGTGGCCGCGCGGCTCGGTGGCTCACGCTCATACTTCGACGGAGCTTCAGCATGAGCGGCGGGCTGGGTTCGGAATCATTCGCTCTTGCTTCTACTTCCTACTTCCTTCCTCCTGCTTCCTCTCTCACCCGAAAAAAGCACGAAAAAACAGTGACCTCCGTCAGTGTTGCCAGCTCGGCGGGGGGCGTATGTTTATTGTAACGGTTGAACTGTCTGCCGCAGTTTTCTTCTTTGCGTAACTTGCCCGCCATCTGAAAATCATCTTCCGAAAACCTTCGGAAGCAACGCTAATCCAGCATCCAACCAGCAATCCCACACGGAGCACCAGCGATGTACGGAAATCTTTCAATAGTTGACACACCGGTCGGCCAGCAACCTGCCGACGATCCTGAACTTCTTGCCGCGTTCGAGGCACGCATTGATCGTGGGGAAAAGATTGAGCCGCACGATTGGATGCCCGCCGAATATCGCCGCCAACTGATCCGAATGATCGAGCAGCACGCCCACTCCGAAATCATCGGCGCGCTGCCGGAAGGGACTTGGATCACCCGCGCCCCAGGCTTCAAACGGAAAATGGCGTTGATGGCAAAAGTGCAAGATGAAGTTGGCCACGCCCAGCTTCTGTACAGCGCGGCCGAAACGCTTGGCAAACCGCGCGAGGCAATGATTGATGACCTGCTGAACGGCAAATCCAAATACTCCAACGTCTTCAATTATCCAGCCGTCACCTGGGCTGATACCGCCGTGATTGCTTGGCTGATTGATGCCGGGGCAATCATCAACCAACACACCAACGCAAAGGGGAGCTACGGCCCATACTGCCGCGCCCTGGATCGCATCTGCATCGAGGAATCATTCCACCTGAAATATGGCTACGACAACGTTGTCACCCTGGCAACCGGAACACCAACCCAACGGGCAATGCTGCAAGAAGCATTGAACCGCTGGTGGCGGCCAATCATGCACTTCCATGGCCCCCCCGACAAGGCCTCGCAGCACACCGAAAAATTAGTCCGCTGGAAAGTGAAAATGGCCACCAACGACGAGATGCGCCAGGAATTCCTTGAAAGCTACGTCCCAAAAATCTGGGACTTAGGGCTTACCGTCCCCGACCCCAACCTCCGGAAAAACTCTGAGACCGGGCAATGGGAGTTCAGCGACCCCGATTGGGATGAGTTCAAGCGGGTCATCAACGGCAACGGCCCTTGCAATGCCGAGCGGCTTGCGGTCCGCCGGATGGCCGAAGAACAAGGCCGCTGGGTTCGCCAAGCACTTCGCAAACCCAACCACGCCTACGTTGCGCCGTTGTCGTAACTCAGCGTCTGCTCCGTAAAATTTACGGCTCAATTATAGGTAGCGTGCGAAGGGGACACCTCCAGTTCTCCCTCTAAACATTTCCCCCCAGAATTGGGGGGACGCGAAGCTCGCCAGAGCGGAGCAGGGGGGGCGGATTTGCAGTTCGGTGGCTCCGTTCATATTTCGACGGGGCTTAGCATGAGGGGGAGGGCGAGATTCGGTGATTGTTGCACCCTAACCATGATGAGTAAAGTTTGCAAGGCACGGAGAGTGACCACACACATAGAGCGCAGTCCTGTATCTGGTGTGTTTCCCCCCTCGGTGCCTTTTTTGTTCCTTGTAGAAAAACCAACGAACGACCCATCCAGCATGACCATTCAATCGCTTGACCCTCGCATCACACGAGCAGGAATCCCTACCGAAGATTCCAGACCCTTAGAACCGAAAGAAGACCTTGACCAGTTCGAGACGTGGGAAGTATTCCACCAGCAGAAACGGGGGGGCCACCCAGAACACGCTGGTTCGCTTCACGCGCCCAATGCCCAGCTTGCATTGGTGATGGCCAAGGAGCAATATGCCCGCCGATTCAAATGCGTTGGAATCTGGGTAGTCCGCACCGCCGACATCCTGACGTTAAGCACCGAAGATGAAGACATCTTTGTCACCAACTCCGAGAAGAAATACCGCGATGCCGGCGGATACCGCGTTGGCAATCGGGTAAGCGCATTCAAGCAACAACAAGCACAAGCCAATGCCGAGGGCACCCCATGAACGAAGCAGCAATCAACAACCTGATTACTCAATTTGCGGATGATGCGCTTATCATCGCTCATCGCAACTCCGAGTGGACTGGCTTGGGTCCGCTTTTAGAAGAGGACATCGCCTTTTCCTCCATTGCCCAGGATAAGCTGGGGCACGCGCAAGCACTCTACAACATCCTGCACACCAATTTCGGTGGGCCGTCCCCCGATGCCGGTGCCTTCACCCGCGACGAGTCGCAGTTCCGTTGCTGTCACCTTGTGGAGCTTCCCATCGGCGACTACGCCTTCAGTCTGATGCGCCACTTCCTGTACGATGCAGCCGAGTGGGTCCGGTACGAGGCGTTGGAGTCATCCACGTTTGTGCCGCTGGCGCAGCTTGCGCGGAAGATCAAAGGGGAGATCAAGTATCACCTGTTTCATGCAAAAACGTGGGTGGTGCAGCTTGGCGCGCAAGGGAACGAAGAAAGCCACGCCCGAATGCAATCGGCATTGAACGAGACGTTCGCGCTGGCGTTGGGGATGTTCGAGCCATCGGAGTTTGACGGCGAGCTTGCCGCTGCCGGAATCTACCCGGGCGAGCAGCAGGTTCAGCAACGCTGGTTGGAGCTTATCGCGCCGGTGATAGAGCAAGCCACATTGCAGCTTCCGTCGGTAGAAGAAATTGACCGCTCGGCAAGCTATGGTGGAAGGAAAGGATACCACACCGAGCATCTGCAGCCGATGTTGAACGAGATGACGGAGGTCTATCGAATTGACCCAACAGCCGAGTGGTAAGGATGATGCATAATGCCCACAGTTAACGAAATCTGGGAAGCATTGAAATCGGTGAAAGACCCCGAGATACCGACCATTTCACTGGTTGATCTTGGGGTCATCACCGCCGTTAGCCTTGACGATGCTGGAATCCCGCACGTGCGGATGACCCCAACCTTTGTCGGCTGCCCGGCAATGGATTTCATGCAGCAGCAAGTGCGCGAACGCCTTGCCCAGCTTGGCTTCCCGCACAGCGACGTGCAGATGACGTTCGAGGATGAGTGGAACACCAACAAGATCACCGAGGAAGGGTTGCGGGCCTTGAACCAGCACGGTCTTGCGCCGCCACCCCGCTACGAAGGGGTGTTAGAATTGGAGGTGCTGAACAACACCCCATGCCCATATTGCAAAAGCCACAACACCACACTTCACTCACCATTTGGTCCCACGCTCTGCCGTTCGCTGCACTACTGCAACAACTGCCGCCAAGCGTTTGAGGGGTTCAAGCCGGTGTAACGTATATCTGAAGATTATGATCGAGACCAAACGAAAAACTGTGGCGGAACAGCGGAAGTACTCAGTTGTTGATGGTGCTTCAGCAAGAGCTATTTAGGGGATGTATTGAGCAGAAGTGAGCAGAAGATGAAATCTATGTAGTTTATTGATGCCGTAATAGACGAGGATAGAAGTGGAGTAGTTTTCGGCACAGATTGGACAAGTAGTAATGTGGCTGATCTGTCTAATAACCAAACTGATGGCAATAATAAGGAGGCAAGGGATGATAGAACAAACATGAACCTCAAGAACAAGCCCTTTGGGTAACCTGAACTTACAAGCGAAATACAGGTAGTGCGGTAATGCAACCGTTATGCGTAATCCGTTTGGCGGCTTTGCATTGAGCTTAAAAGAAATTGAACAAAACCGTTAACAAACAATACTAACTTTAGAATGAGTCAATATAGTCTGCATAATTTTCATATACCCGTAATGGGTCTGAGTTTCACTGTTGACACGCCAGTTAAGGTAGCTCGTTTTGGCATTTCATCAGTGGTTTCGATCACTGAGCACAACATGCTGGAATCCATGCGTAGTTTTTACTGCCATGAAACAAATCGGCCATATGTGGCCATTACTTCAAAAGATGATGACTACCGGTCGAAACGCATTACTGAATACCTCAACCTACTTAATGAAATAGTAAGCGGTCAAATTAGAGACTTGTGCAACGAGTCCTTCGAAAATGAAAACGACATTAATAAATATTTTTTGCTATTACCTGAATATTTAGATGTAAAACAGCTTTACAAACAAATGCTATCAACTGACGATGTGGCTAAAAAAAATAAATTGCAAAATAGATTACGTAACTATATAGTAGCTGGAGCCATTGATGTAAACATAATGACCAAGGTTGATCGCCCCGCTTACGACACTAACGGCCAAGCACTGCCGCCTGAATTTTCAGATGCCATGACTGCACTGCGTGGCTTTGCAAACAGCAGTCTAAATTCTTCGGTGGTATTTTCGGCAGGTTTTAATTCGAAATTGTATTCGTATTGTGAACAATTTAGAGATTTTTTTCCAGATATTAATGGTGTTGTAAAAAAGAAAATAATAATTAAAGTTAGTGATTTTCGCTCAGCACAAATTCAGGGAAGGTTCTTTGCAAAAAAAGGAATCTGGATTTCGGAATTTCGTATTGAATCAGGTCTTAATTGCGGCGGCCATGCTTTTGCAACTAATGGACTGTTGTTGGGTCCCATATTGGAAGAATTTAAACAAAACCGGCAAATTTTATACGATGAATTGTTTTCAATGTGCCAGGCTGCATTGGCACAAAAAGAAAGAACCTGTTTTACTGAAAACCCGGATATGCGCATAACCGTTCAGGGTGGCATTGGTACTGCTTCGGAAAACGCGTTTTTGCTGCAGTACTATGAAATGGATGGTACCGGATGGGGCAGCCCGTTTCTTTTAGTGCCTGAAGCTACAAATGTGGATGAAGAAACCCTACATCTATTAGCCACAGCCTCTAAGGACGATTATTACCTGAGCGATTCGTCACCTCTTGGTGTGCCGTTTAATAATTTCAGAAAAACATCAGCAGAAAAACAACGGAAGGAACGTATAGAAAAGGAACGGCCCGGCAGCCCATGCTATAAAAAATTCCTTGCATTTAATAATGAGTTTAGTGGTGAACCCTTATGCACAGCATCACGTAAGTATCAGCACCTGAAACTGAATCAACTTAATCAGGATGATACAAAAGCAACCGATGAACAGTTAAATGATGTGATAGTAAAGGATTGCCTGTGCGAAGGCCTGTCGGCATCGGTATTTCTGGTCAATAGAATTCCTGTGCCACATAATCTGAAGGCAGTAACCATTTGTCCAGGGCCTAACTTGGCATATTTTTCAGGAGTGTTTTCACTTAGCCAGATGGTTGATCATATATATGGCCGTGGCAATGTACTTAATTCACTGGTCAGACCACATATGTTTATCAATGAACTTCAGTTATATATTGATTATCTTGACAGGGAAATCAAAAAAACATTTGGTGAGCTAAACGAAAAAAAAGAAAAACAATTAATTGCCTTTAAAGAAAACCTCTTTAAAGGAATTAATTATTATCGGCAGATAACCACTAAGCTGAAGATGGAGACTAGCCAGTTTGTCGAAAATTTTAAAAACGATTTACTGGAATGCGAAATGAACTTGAAGATTATTTTGCTTCCTGAGCCAACCGCTAAGTAAGCAGTGATGAAAGCCCTCACTCAAAATCATACTTTTTGGTAACAATTTGGGTGTCACCAGTTCACGTGGATGAATGATGGTTGAGTAAACTGCAACAGGTTTATACTCAAATAAAAGGAGAATGCGAAAATCCTTCATTTGCCTTGCCCGTGAATGCAGACATCTATTTTATCGAATTTCGCAAACTCCAATATTCCGAGTATACACCAACTTCAAAGCAAATGATGGAACGACCTGAGACCATAGAAGGTTGTCACAGTCTGATCGAAGAATTGTCGAGACTTATTGCACGCTTATGAATCGAGTTTACAGATTTACAAATCCAGAATGCAGAGTTCCTGACCCAAAGCAACTACCTTCAGCCTCAACTTGATCAAAAAAGACGGAACCGCCACCGCCCTCCCAGCAGCGACGGGCTGAAAAAATTAGGCATTCCCAAAACACCAACCGGTAAGAAGGGAATAACGACACAAGTTTTTCCGCAAATCATTTTCATTGGAGTATAACTGTAATATCAACAACCAAGGCATACCATAATGGAAGCTCATATCGAAATCGCCATCCCTGTTGTGGTTTTTAATGACGACGACGAGAATATCTGGTACGCTCACTCTCCTGTGCTGGATATTACTGGCTATGGTAGAAGTGAAGACGAAGCGAAGGAGTCATTTGCCATTATTCTGCAAGAGACTATGGACTACATGGTAACTCACGACACAAGGATTTGCTAACTAAACTCAACCAGCATCCACACGCGCAATGCCCCCACCAATCCTCCCCAACCCCACCGCCCGTTTCTCCAATCGTGTTTGCGATTATGTTCGCTATCGCCCAGGGTATCCTGCGGAGGTGGTTACGCTGTTGCAGCAGGAGTATGGCCTAACTCCTGATGCCGTTGTTGCCGATGTTGGCAGCGGAACTGGCTTGCTTACTCAGCTTTTTTTGAAGAATGGAAACGTGGTTTATGGCGTTGAACCAAACCAAGAAATGCGGCTGGCTGGGGAGGAATTTCTTGCAGAATATCCCAACTTCCAGAGCATTGCTGCCACTGCCGAATCTACTCAGCTTCCAGAACGGAGCGTGGATATTCTTGCCGCCGGACAAGCCTTCCACTGGTTCCAGCAGGAAGCCGCAAAAAAAGAATTTCAGCGCATTCTGAAACCGAACGGAATTGTTGTGCTGATCTGGAATGTTCGCCGCACCGATGCCACCCCGTTTCTTCGTGAGTACGAGGCGTTGCTTGCTGAATTTGGAGCAGAATACACCGAGGTTATTCACCGAACAATCACCAACACTGCCACCGATGACGGCGCGCGCGATATTCAGAATTTTTTCACTCCGGAATACTACCGCAAGCACATCATCCCCGATAATTTCCAGCACTTTGATGCCGAGGGATTGATTGGCCGCGCCCGCTCCGCTTCCTACATGCCCGCGCCAGGCGACCCACGATTCAACGAAGCTATCCAAGCCTTGCAAGAACTCTTCAATCGCCACCAACAAAATGGGAAAGTGAGGGTGGAATACGACACCGAGCTTCACGTTGGATGGTGGGGCCAGGGACGCGCAGCAAAGGAGGGAAGAAGGTGAGCAACGGAACCACCCTCCACACGGCTGAGTTTTTAATCCAACCCGGCGAATCGAATCCTCTGCAAGCCGATGCTGGCCTGCTGTGCGATTCCGCCGGAATAATCTTGGCGATTGGCCAAGCGCACGAACTCCGTTCCAAATCCGATGTCACGGTTCACCACCAAATCCTGATGCCGGGGGTGGTGAACTGCCACGCTCATCTTACCGATGCTGGTATCGCAAAACCAGTTGGCGGGGGGGAAGGGTTGGTGCGGTGGGTGCAAGGGTTGCTTGCTTCGCGGGGCACGGCCCAACCGGAGGAAATTTTTCAGCAACAGGTTCGCGCAGTGTTGCGCCAAATGATGGAGCGCGGAACCGTGGCGGTTGGCGAAGTAGCCAACAACTTCCGAACAATTCCTGCGATTGCTGAAACGGGCATCCGCTGCCGTTTCATGCACGAGTTGCTGGGCTTCCCCGAAAACCGCGCTCATCAGGTAATGCTGGCTACGCTAACCGGTCAGCAACGTGCCGAGCTTCCATCAACGATTTTCTACACCCTTGCCGCCCATGCTCCTTACTCAGTTTCGCCGCCGTTGATGAAGCTGATCCAGCAGAAGAACGCCCAGCAAGGGACGTTCACCTTCCAACACCTTGCCGAGGACCCCGACGAACGCTTACTCTACCAAGAAGCTGCCGGCCCGTGGCGTGAATTTCTGGAAAGGATTGGCGGCTGGGAACCAACATGGGAAGCGTTCGGAGTGCCGCCGATTGAGTTTTACGACCGCATGGGGTTGATTGATGGCAACTTCGTCGGGGTTCATCTGGCCGATGCTACCGAGCGTGAGATTGCGCTGATGGCAAGCCGGGGGGCGCGGGCAATCCTTTCGCCAGCCTCCAACCTCCATATCACGGGGAAATTTCCGGACGTGATGGCGATGGTGCGGCATGGATTGCAGTTCGGGTTCGGAACCGACGGGCGTGGCTCCAACCCCAGCATTGATGTCTTCGACGAAGCCGCAATGGTGCTGGAACGCTTCCCCAATCTTCCCGCCGGAATTTTGCTGAAAGCCTTGACGATTCACGGTGCGGAGATTTTGCAGTTCAGCGATTTGGGAAAACTCACCGTTGGCCAAGCATCATCGCTTCTGTCGGTGGCCGTGAACGGTTCGCCAAATGATTTGCGGGGGGTTGAGCAGGCTGTGGTGATGGATGCTGTTGGGCGGCAGCTTCAAGCATGAGTGCGGTGGGGATTCGATACTCAGCATGAGTGGGGACCATGCTCAGTAACTCGAATCATTTGTGGAACGCTAACCGGTCAATGAGCCGCGAACATTACCTTCTGATTACCCACCATCCTCACCAAAACCGTTTGCCGATTCCCTCACGTTCTTATTTTTGCGGCCTATGTCGAAAACCAAGAAAGCAACCCTGGAAGAGCAACTCTTTTTCCCCCCTTCGCTTCAGCACACCAAAATCCTTTGCACGCTTGGCCCGGCAACGGCAACCAAGGAACGCATTCGCCAGTTGATCCTGGCCGGTGCCGATGCTGTTCGGCTGAACTTCTCGCACTCCAAATATGAAACTCACCGGAAGTTAGCCGAGATGACGCGGGAGGTTTCCGCCGAGCTTGACCGCCACATCGCCATTATCCAGGATTTGCAGGGGCCAAAGATTCGTGTGGGAACGCTTCCTGATGGCCCCGTGCTGCTGCGCCCTGCCGAGCGGGTGATCCTTACCACCGATGCCGTTGCCAGCGGCGATAACCGAATCCCCGTTCAGTACAAAAAACTTGCCGACGACGTGCGCACCGGCGACAGCATCTTTCTGGATGATGGATTGCTGCGGCTTCGGGTAGTTGCCAAAAGTGGCCGCAACATTGCCTGCGATGTCATCAACGGCGGGTTGCTGAAGGAGCACAAAGGGGTGAACCTTCCGGGGGTGAACGTTAGCGAGCCAAGCCTGACGGCAAAGGATCGTCGCGATCTTGAGTTTGGGCTATCGCTTGAGGTGGATTATGTGGCGTTGTCGTTTGTCCGTTCGGCCAAAGATATTTATGACCTGAAGCGGCTGATTGCCAAGCATGGCAAAACCACCCCAGTGATTGCCAAGATTGAAAAAATTGAGGCGATCCGCGAGCTTGACGCGATTATCATGGCCGCCGATGCGGTGATGATTGCCCGCGGCGATTTGGGGGTTGAGCTTCCCAGCTACGAGGTTCCGTTGCTGCAAAAAAGGATCATCAGAAAGTGCCGTGAGCTTGGCAAGCCAGTGATCACCGCAACGCAGATGCTGGAATCCATGGTCCAGAACCCGCGCCCCACCCGCGCCGAAAGTTCGGACGTAGCCAATGCGGTGTATGATGGAACCGATGTGGTGATGCTTTCGGCGGAAACATCGGTTGGTGCCTTCCCGGTCGAGACGGTGATGACCATGAACGACATCCTTCGCTCCACCGAAAGCGTCGTCCGGTTCGACCCCAACTGGAAACGATCAACAGCCGGGGAAACCGAGATGGAGATGGCCGAAAACGCGGTGGCAATGGCGGCCTGTGTGTTGTCGTCGCAGGTGAACGCCAGCGCAATTTTTTGCCTGTCCTACACCGGCAACACCGCCCGAACAATGTCGCGCCAGCGCCCCGATGCCCCGATTATTGTGATGACCCAGGACCTTGATGTTTGCCGCCGTTTGTGCCTGTATCGTGGCATCTACACCATCACGATTGAGCAGCCGGAGGACACCGAGGATGCGGTCTCGGTGATGAAGCGCGCAGCAATCGAAGCGGGTGTGGTGGAGGAAGGGGAGGTGGTCATCATCACCACCGGCTACCCGTTGGATGAGAAAGCCAGCACGAACATGATTGTGGTGGATAGGGTGTAGCCGTTTGCCCTTATCCGGCAACGCGGCTGGCCCCGCCTGCCGAGAGCGAAAATCACCGCCCCGCCGCCGGTCAAATTTCCGTAAGTTCGCGCCGTTCCAACGCCGCTTCAACCATGATCCCCAAGCATCGGGGAAGGGGCGGCTACTTCCCTATCAACCATTTCTAACTCCTACGGCTGGCGCATCCATCGCCAGGTGTTTGCGCACAATCCGCGAAGCCAGCCACCCTGAACAGATATGTACCTTTCCAAACTCGAAATCGTCGGCTTTAAGTCGTTTGCGCACAAAACCATCCTCCGTTTCAACGATGGCATCACCGCTGTGGTTGGGCCGAATGGTTGCGGGAAGTGTGTTGTTGGTTCTTCTGTTGTCACTCTTGCTGATGGGGGCAGGATAACAATCCAAGAACTTGTTCAGCAAGCGTTAGATAGCAACAACCACCGTGTTCACTACGACGACGGCGTCGCTGTGCTTGATAGAGAAGGGGCAACGCAGGTTCTTTCGTTGAACCCTAATACTCTGCGCTTTGAAGCGCGTCCGGTGACTGCTTTTGTTCGCCGCACTGCGCCACCCACCTTGCTTCGTATCCGCACACGCAGTGGGCGCGAGGTGACAGCAACACCCTACCATCCGCTGTTTACGCTGAAAGAAGGAAAACTGCAAGCTGTGAAAGCTGAGGAGATAACGGTAGGGCTACGGATTGCGATACCACGCAAGCTATACTCGGAACAAAATAGTTTGCGAAATCCTACGAATCTGGATGCGCCGATAGACCGAATGGATTCACATCGCAGGCCTATCGGCTCGCGCCTTCGGGGGAACAACAGTGTGAGTATTGTGGCAGACCACTTTCATTGGAGTATAGCAGCAAACTCCGTTGATACTGTTAGCTGGGATGAAATTATTGCTGTTGATGAACTACAACCCCAAGACCCCTGGGTATATGATCTCTGCGTAGATGAAACCCACAACTTCGTTGCTGACAATATCGTTGTCCACAACAGCAATGTTATTGACGCAATCCGTTGGGCGATTGGCGAACAAAAAGCCTCGGTCCTTCGCTCCGATAAAATGGAAGAGGTGATCTTTAACGGGGCCGGAAAACGCCGCCCGCTTGGCATGGCCGAAGTCTCGCTCACCATCGAAAACACCAAAGGAATCCTTCCAACGGAGTACAGCGAAGTTGTTATCACACGCCGGCTGTTCCGCAACGGCGATAGTGAGTATCTGCTGAACAAAACCCAATGCCGTTTGCGCGACATCGTGGACCTGTTCATGGACACCGGAATGGGGGCCAACGCCTACTCGGTGATTGAGCTAAAAATGATCGAAACAATCCTCAGCGACCGCGCCGACGAACGCCGCCGATTGTTCGAGGAAGCCGCAGGGGTCACCAAATACAAAGTCCGCCGCCGCGAAGCTCTCCGCAAATTAGACTCCACACAAGCCGACCTACTCCGCGTTCACGACATCGTGAAGGAGGTGGCAAAAAAGGTGGCCGCGCTGGAACGCCAAGCAAAAAAAGCGGAAGAATACACCACCCTTGATGCCGAACGCAAACGGGTTGAGATTGAGGTGCTGGAACGTGAGTACGCCACCACCAGCGCACGCATTGCTCCGCTGGAACAACGCCTTGCCGAAGCCAAATCCAAACGAACCGAGCTGGATTCCGTGCTGGCCCAGGAGGAGACAATCCTGCGTGAGTTGGAGCGGGAACAAGGTGAGATAGAGTCCGCCCTGATTGAAGCCCAGAAAGACCTGAACGCCGTCACCGAACGGATTGCCACGGTGGAGCAACGCCAGGCCGTTTCGGCGGAACGCCGCCGCTCGCTTACCTCCATCATCGAAAATTCCCAGCGTGACATCAAGGAAGCTGAAGGGGGGATTGAGGTGTTGATGAAAGAACGCGGCGAGGTGGAAGCCTTGATTGAACGCTTGGCCGAACAGAACCGCATTGCCGAAGCGGAGTACGAAGCGATCCGTTCGGAAGTGATGCTGAACGAAGCCGCGCTGGCCGGCCGCCGCGCCGAAGCCAAACGTTCGCAAGACCGGGTGATTGATGTGATTAACCGCTTGGCCGCGCTGCGCGGCGAAGAAGAACGCACCCGCGCCCGCATTGAGGTGATCCGCCAACGCTTGGATGAGTTCGACGAACAGGATGAAGAAGCCCGCCTTGATCTTGAGCAGATTGAGGAAGTGCTGATTGGCCTAACCACCCAACTGAACCAAGCCACAGCCAACTTGGATGAAGCGCAACGCCAGTTTGAAGAAGGGCAAGCAGAAAAGGGGACGCTCCGGGCCGAGATTGATGACCTTCGCACCCAAACGATTGAGCTTCACAACGCCATCAACAGCCGCAAATCGAAAATTGATTTCTTGAACGGCTTGGTGGATCAAGATGAATCAGTCCGATTCCTGGTTCAGCAACCCGATTGGACCCCGGTGGAGCGGATCACCGTTGCCGAGTCAATCTCCACCGATGAGCAATTCCGCACCGCCGTTGCTGCCGCGCTTGGCAACGCTGGCCGATTCCTGATTGTCCCCACTGCCGACGACGCTTTGCGCGGCGTGCAATCGCTGCAATCCAACCGCAAGGGGAAAGCCACGTTCGTCTGCTTGGATCGAATCCCCCCAACCGCGCCACGCCCGTTGCCGGCTGGGGTGAGCGCAATCGGCTGGGCAGCCGACCTGTGCGTTTCGGCACCGAACTTCGATCATCTTCGCCACCACCTACTTGGCGGAACCGTCGTGGTTGAAACCTTGGAGCAAGCGTTTGCCGCATCGGCTCACAACCTGGTGGAGCAGGCCGTGACGTTGGATGGTGTGCTGATCCGCAACGGCGGGCTGATCCGCGGCGGCGGGCGCACTGCCGACGAAGGGATCACGATCGGCAAACGCCAGCAGATTGAACGGCTGGAACAGGAGGCCGCAAAACTCACAACCCAACTTGACGCGCTAACCCGTGCCATTGCCGAAAAAACGGAGCAGCACAACGCCATCAATCTGGGAACCCTGAGCAACGCCATTCGCCAAGCGCAGCAGCAGGTGGGGAACTTGGAGAAGCAGCGCGGGCAGGCTGAGTACGAGCAAGAATCGGCCAACGAACTTTTGGACGGCCACGAGAACGACCGCGCCCGCGCCCACGAGGAAATCCAACGGTTAGAAGGATTGCTGGAAGGGACCGAACCGCGCAGAAACGAACTGGCCCAGGAGCAATCCACCGCCGAGCAAACCGCACGCCAACTGAACACCGAATTAGAACGGATGGAGGTAGGCTTTGCTGAACAGTCGCGCCAGATGAACGAAAAACAAGTTCTGCTGGCTGGGCTGCGCGGCGACCAACGAAGCGCGCGCGCCGAGCTTGAGCGAATGGCCCGCGACCGCGAAAATGCCGAGCGAACAATCCAACGCCGAACCCAAGAACAGGAGCGCGCCCAGGATGAACTTGGGCAGCTGGAAGGGGAGCTTGAGGAGTATGCGGTGCAGCTGCAGAGCTTCCGTGCCGAGCTTGCCGAGGCCCAAGCAAAGCGCGAGGAAGTGGTGCAACGCCAATCCGCAAAACGGGAGGAGATTTTCCGCCACGGCGAGACCCTGCGCGAGGAACGCCGCGACTACGAACGCTCCATCGAGCAAATGCACGAGATTGAGTTGAAACTTGGCGAGTTGAAACTGAAAGCCGAAAGCCTTGTCCAGCGGGGCCGCGAGGAATTGGAGATTGAGCTTGAACTGAAAGAGTTCGGCGACGATGACATGAAGATGGGGGAGCTTCGCGAGACGCTGCGCCAGATAAAAGGGCGGTTGAAAATGATGGGTTCGGTGAACCTGCTGGCCTACGACGAATGGCGCGAGGAGAACGAACGCTACCAGTTCCTGCAAGGGCAGTTAGACGACCTGAAGCAGGCCGAAGATTCCTTGATGAAAACCATTGCCGAGATTAACGACACCGCGCAGCGGAAATTTGTTGAGACCTTCGAGCAGATACGAACCAACTTCCAGGACATCTTCCGAACGCTGTTTTTGGAAGGGGATGAGGCCGATCTGAAAATTGCCGACGGCGACCCGCTGGAAGCGCAGATTGAAATCATCGCCAAGCCTCGCGGGAAGCGGCCACACTCGATTGACCTGCTTTCCGGCGGCGAAAAAACACTGACGGCGATTGCCTTGCTCTTCTCCATCTACCTGGTGAAGCCCTCTCCGTTCTGCATTCTGGACGAAGTGGATGCCCCGTTAGACGATGCCAACATTGACCGTTTTGTGCAGCTAATCAAGCGGTTCGATAACGAAACGCAGTTTATCATCGTTACCCACAACAAGCGGACAATGGGGGCCGCCGACACCATGTATGGAGTTACGCAGGAGGAGGATGGCGTGTCGAAAATCGTCTCGGTGCGGTTCACCGAAACCAAAAAACAGGAGATCATTTACAGTTAGCGAGCAAAGTCTGATTCAAGCTACCGACAAACAGAGTCCCCGCTCATGCTGAACCTCGTCGAAGTATGAGCGGAGCCACCGAACCAAGAAGTAGCCGATCTTCCACATACCGTTTTCCCGTTCGCACGCTATACTCCAAACAGAGTGGTTTGCGAAAAACTCAATCACTGTCATTCCCGCGAAAGCGGGAATCCATAGCACACCTAGCTGAGTAGAATTTCGCAAACCAATTTGCTCTGAGTATAACTTGAAATGAGCCAAAACAAGAATCAAACACAACACTTCCACAAACGGAGATAGCATGAAACCACAACTGATGATCGCGGCAGCACACTGCTAACGCTTGGCATTGTTGCCTGCAACGAATCCACCACCGAACCAACGCCACAGCCAACCGGTGAGACGATGCAGTTCAAGCCCGGTGCGCGCTACGAATACACCACCTACAGCACCGACACGGCCACGCAAGCCCCGATAGAAAGCACCCGCCGCACCAAAACCCGCACGCTGATAGCATCCAACGCCAGCGTGAATGGAAAAGCCGGAGTTGCTGTTTCGCTTGATAGTCTGTTTGCAACCGCTGGTGGATTCCTGAGCGTCACCGATTCGGTGCTGTTGCAGCAGGCATCGGGAACGAACGAAATCTACCGCTATGCATCGTTGGCCCCGGAACTGGACTTCAGTGGGATTGCTGGATTATCGTTGGACATCGGCAGCGCATGGCGGCACGAGGCCACGCTTGGCGCGACCTCCGCAAAATGGTTCCTGGGGGAAGTTGCCGACACCTTCCAGATTGACGGGCTTCCGCCGCAAGTGAAAGGGGTGAAAATCTCCGTCAGCGATTCCGCAATCGCCTCGGCAGCGGAGAACCTGACGGTTGATGGAGTCAGCTACAAAACCACAAAAACCACCCATCGGTTGGACCTGAAATTTAGCTTGATTGTCAATCTCGGTTTTGGTGGCGATCAGCTTATCGCGCTCAACACAAACTCCATTTTGCGGACTACGTGGATTTGTTCCGAGCTTGGCGCAATCATCCGCGAGGAGCGCGAAGCGAAGACGATCAGTTTGGGAAGCTACACCGGAATTGCCCTCCCAACGTTCCCCGCCTACGGCTCGGTGACCGCAATGACGAAGGTGATTGCCAAAGGGAATTAAGCGCACGTAGTAGGCGACAACACACAACAAGGGCATCGTGCTTGATTGCAGGATGCCTTATTTTTCACCCCCATGTCCAACAACTCAATCTTAATCATCAGCGGCGAGCAATCGGGGGAGACCTATGCGGGGATGATTGTTCACGAGCTACTCCAACGCAATCCTTCGCTCAATTTTTATGGAACGGGAGGGGAGAGGATGAAGTCCGCAGGGGTTGAACTGCTGCATCACATCAACCAAATGGCGGTGGTGGGGATCAGCGAGGTTGTGCGGAAATACCGAACTCTGCGGAACATCTTCAACGATGTTGTTGCCTCCATCCAAGAACGCTCCCCACGGTTAGCAATTTTGGTGGATTACCCCGGCTTCAACCTGAAGCTGGCGGCAATCCTGAAGCAGCGTGGGATTCCCGTTGTTTGGTTCATGGCCCCGCAAGTGTGGGCGTGGAAGGAGTCGCGCGTGAAGCAGATGCGCCGCGTGATTGACACCTTAATTGTGGGGTTCCAATTTGAAGTTGAGTACTTCCGCAAGCATGGAATCACCCCACACTATTTCGGGCACCCGCTGGTTGACCTCCTCACGGAGTTGGAATCCCAAAAACGTGCGGCGTTGCCGAACGCCAAAACCACAATCGCCTACTTGCCGGGGAGCAGGAAAGGGGAGATAGCACGGCATTGGCCGTTGGTGGTGGAAGTGGCCACACTGCTTGGCGATCAATTCCGCCACGTGGTGCAGCGCGCCCCGTCCATTCCGGAGGGGATGCTGCGGGGGGGCGATGGAGTTGGTTTTGAAATTCTACACCAACCCCACGCCGCGCTGATGCAGGCGGACGTTGCGTTGGTGAAATCGGGGACCTCCACAATGGAGGCAACAATGTTGGGCGTTCCCTACGCGCTGTTTTACCAGACCTCGGCAATCAACTACGCGATATTCAGCAGGATTGCAAAGGTGCACCAGTTGGGAATTGCGAACATCATTGCCGGGAAGGAGATCGTTCGTGAGTTTCTGCAGAAGCAAGCCACGCCCCAGGCTGTTGCCGATGAGTTACGGAAGCTGGCCACCAATCCCGAATATCGCGGGCAAGTTACCGCTGGCCTCCAGCAGGTGCGGGATAGCTTGGGGCAACCCGGCGTCCACTCCCGAATTGCGGAACATATCGCCCGCACGTATGGCTTGCTTCCGGCAAACAACCCCTAATCTCCCAAGTTCGTGCCATTTTGTTAGACGTTGTTTTTTGCCAAAAAAACGTTTGGCAGCCCCTACCCGCTTCGCCTATATTTGCAGGCTCTTGAACAGAGGGACACCATAATCCCCCTGAGCCAAGGGCAGGTGGCCGAGTGGTTAATGGCGGCAGACTGTAAATCTGCTCTCTTACGAGTACGGAGGTTCGAATCCTTCCCTGCCCACTTCAGTTCTTTGTCAGGTTCATTTTCGAGTGACGTTACGGCTCCGGAAGATTCACCGGGGAAGACTACCGCTCAGCGCAGGTTCAATGGATATTGAGCTTGCCGGCTGGGAAGCCATGCGGGAGTTGCTCTTTAGCACGATGTTGGGATCATCACGTTTCAGTGAAATTCCTCACCATCGTTTCCTTCCCCGATCCTACCGCCGCCGTCACATCTCTTTCAGTCTTTGAACAAGTAAGCTCACGTAGCTCAGTTGGTAGAGCACGTCCTTGGTAAGGACGAGGTCACCGGTTCAATCCCGGTCGTGAGCTCTCTCTTTCAAATCATAGCTTTACCAAAGCGGGAGTAACTCAGTTGGTAGAGTCACAGCCTTCCAAGCTGTTGGTCGCGGGTTCGAGTCCCGTCTCCCGCTCTTTCATGTACCATTTCAGAAGCCGATAACCATGCGCGACATCATTACACTGGAATGCACCGAGTGCAAACGTCGTAACTACACGACGACGAAAAACAAGAAGAAGCAATCAGGGCGTGTGGAACATAAAAAATTCTGCAAGTGGGATAACAAGCGCACTGTCCACAAAGAAACACGCTAAGAGTGATTACGGGTGTAGCTCAATTGGTAGAGCAGCGGTCTCCAAAACCGCAGGTTGCGGGTTCAAGTCCTGCCGCCCGTGCAAGGAAGTAAGGAGTAGAGGTAGAGCACCCCGATGTCCAATCGGGGAGGTTGCGGGTTCAAGTCCTGCCGCCCGTGCAAGGAATCCACAGAAGGAATCAGGTTTTTCAGATAAGCGATCCTTATGAAGCAGACTATCATCGGTTTTGTTCGTGATGTCAGCAGCGAGATGAAAAAAGTCTCGTGGCCGACCAAGGAACAATTGCAGGAATCAACCGCCGTGACCATCATCGTCTGCTTGTGTGTGGTGGCGATGGTTGGCGTTGTTGATTTTGTCCTGACCAAAGTTTTTGAAATTCTGTTCTAAGGTTTCCCCCCGATGTACGAACCCGAACATACGGCAACCGCTGGCGGCGAAATGGCGATTCAACGCCGTTGGTACGCCATCCGAACGTACTCTGGCCACGAAGCGCGTGTCAAGCAAATCCTTGATAGCGAAATCAAACGGCTTGGCTTGGATGAGCTTGTCCCCAACGTTCTGATCCCCCTTGAGAAAGTTTTTGAAGTTCGCGACGGCAAAAAACGAACCCGTCAGAAAAACTTCCTCCCCGGCTACGTTTTGGTGGAAGCGGTGCTGAACAAAAAGGTGAAGGACTTGATCCAAAACACCCCTTCGGTCATCAGCTTTGTTGGAACAAAAACCGAACCAACACCCCTTCAGCCGGATGAAATCAACAAAATTTTGGATCGAGTGGAGGAGCGGAAGCATGTGGAGACGATCATTGATGCCTTCCGCGAAGGGGACCCAGTGAAAGTGATTGAAGGTCCGTTCAATAATTTCAGTGGTGTTGTTCGCGAAGTGAATATGAGCAAGCAAAAGCTGAAAGTTGAAGTCTCGATCTTCGGACGGAAAACCCCAGTGGAATTGGATTTTTCGCAAGTGGAAATGGAGCGGTAAAACGCCCCCTGTTGATACAACAGCAACGCAGCAGAAAGAATAGCAACAGCAATTAGATAGAGTTCCCGTCATGGCAAAGAAACTACTCGGCACGTTCAAACTCCAGATCACCGCAGGTTCGGCAACAATGGCTCCGCCAGTTGGTCCCGCCTTCGGTCAGCGCGGATTGAACGGCATGGAGTTCGTGAAGCAATTCAACGCAAAAACGCAAAAGGATGGGGGGATTCTGACCCCGGTTCTTGTGAGTTTTTTCTCCGATAAGTCGTTCACGTTCGTTGTAAAAAGCCCACCCGCTGCGGTTCTGATTATCAAAGAACTTGGCATTCCAAAAGGTTCGGCCGAGCCAAACCGCAACAAAGTTGCAAAGGTGAAGCGTTCGCAGTTGGAGGAGATCGCCAAGATCAAGATGAACGATTTGAACTGCGACACCATCGAAAGCGCGGTCACGATGATGGCCGGCACAGCACGCTCGATGGGCATCACCGTCGAAGACTAATCCCCCTTGCTCGCGGCCAAAAACCATGTTGGTTTTTCACCGCAACCACTGGGTTTCGGTTCTTCGCTATCAACAAGGCGTTTTCCACACAGTCACCATTTGACTTCCCCGCAACAACGCGGCGGATGGATTGAAGATTTTAGATATGTCAAAGCACAGCAAACGATTCAGCAACATCACTCGCAAGGTTAATAAGGACAACCAGTACGAGCTTCGCCAAGCCGTTCAACTTGTGAAGGAAAACGCAACGGCAAAGTTCGACGAGTCGGTGGATATCGCCATCCGTCTTGGTGTGGACCCACGTAAGGCCGACCAGATGGTGCGCGGTACGGTTTCGCTGCCGCACGGCATCGGCAAAACCGTTCGTGTTGCCGTCATCACCCGCGAGGCAAAACAGCAAGATGCCCGCGATGCCGGTGCCGACCAAGTCGGGTTCGAGGATATGCTGGAGAAGATCAAGGGGGGGTGGACTGATATTGACGTTATCATTGCTACCCCAGATGTGATGGGTGAGCTTGGTAAGCTGGGCAAAATTCTGGGTCCACGCGGCTTGATGCCAAACCCAAAATCGGGAACCGTCACCACCGATGTCGGCACCGCTGTCCGCGAGGTGAAAGCCGGTAAAATTGAATACCGCGTTGACCGCGCCGGTGTGGTTCATGCCTCGGTTGGCAAAGCCAGCTTCGAGCTTGATAAGCTGATGGATAACATCCAAAGTTTTGTTGGAAGCATCCTTCGCGCAAAGCCACAAACAGCCAAAGGGAAGTACGTCCGCGGTATCACTCTTAGCTCCACAATGGGGCCTGGGGTTCCGGTGCTGGAAGCAACCTTCACCGGCATTGCCGACCATCACTAATTCGTTCGATTACGCACTCCCTCTTCCGCCGTGTGGTGATTAACCACCACCTACAAAGGAAGGGGTTCCGCCTACTCCGGCATTTCCGATGTGTGTGTGTTTCCTGTTGTGTTTGGCTTGCGTCCGCTTATCGTGACTGTGCAAGGCTTCTCCAACACAATCAACGCTACCACCCATCGGTTCTTGATCGGAATCAACATAGATCACCAAGAAGATTGAAGTGGATCAATCTGTCCACCGAAGACTATGAACAGAGAACAGAAAGCACAAGTTGTGGCCGAAGTAGCCGAGATGGTGGATGGAGCCAGTGGCATCTACTCCATTGACTTCACTGGGCTGAATGTAGCCGACACCATCCGCCTGCGTCGCGAATTCAAAAAGGCGGGGGTGAAATACAAAGTGGCCAAGAACACGCTGATTAAGCGTGCCTTGCAAGAACGGGGTGGCTACGATCACGTCCTTGATCGCTTTGTTGGGCAAACCGGCATTGCACTGGGATACGACGATCCCGCAGCCCCAGCCCGCATCTTGAAGGAGTTCATTGACCCAAAAACGGAACGCCCAACGCTAAACTTTGCCGTGTTGGAAGGGGAAATCTTTGAAGGCCAACGCCTTGCCGAGATTGCCGCCATGCCTTCACGCAAGGATATGCTGGCCGCCATTGTTGGCTCAATCCAAGCTCCAATCTCCGGCATTGTTGGCGCGTTGAACGCCGTCATGCGCGACCTTTCCTCGGTGATTGAAGAGGTCGCTAAACAGAAAGAAGGGGTTTCGGCGTAAGCGGAATCCCGCGAACGTCCCCTTCCGCACTTGAACATTGAACAAACAACTCACACATTCTTAGGGAATACAGAAATGGCAAACGTAGAAGAACTGGTCGAAACGATTGGCAATCTCACCCTTCTTGAAGCCTCCGAGCTGAAGAAGGCGTTGGAAGAGAAGTTCGGCGTCACCGCCGCTGCGCCGATGATGATGGGTGGCATGATGCCAGCCGCTGCTGCGGCCCCAGTTGTTGAAGAGCAAACCGAGTTCACGGTTGAGCTGACCGACGCTGGCGCACAGAAGATCAACGTCATCAAGGTCGTCCGCGAGATCACCGGCTTGGGCTTGAAAGAAGCCAAAGATTTGGTGGAAGGCGCACCGAAGGCAGTCAAAGAAGGGATTGCAAAAGCTGAAGCAGAAGACCTCAAGAAGAAACTTGAGGATGCTGGTGCCAAAATTACCTTGAAGTAATTTTGGCGGGCAGTCACCCCACTTGTGGCATTGCCACAGCGGTGTGATTACCCCAACCGAGCGCGCATCTTGAATCTCCCCGATAGTTCGTTTGGCTTGAAATGCCGCATCTGTCGGGGAGAACTCTATCTTTTTGATGGTGAAGTGAAGGGATGCCAACTATGGCAGCGGGGCAATACAACGGCTGTTTGCTTCGTCAACCGTTCGCCGTATCTTCACAACCGTGATGACACAACAGAAGGGGATTCCAACAATCCAATGCCTTTAACTGGCGGATTTCGGTTCCTTGCCCGCTGTTGTTCGCGGCCCAAACGCTCATGTTCAGCGCACACACACTCTCATCAAGATCGCTCTCAACAAACACACAGAAGTTTTCAGGATTCTTCGCGATTCCACCAGAATCGGGACGAGTCCTTTTTTTGTCTGACGTGACCTTGCAACTATTCTGATAGATCGGAGGATCATACCTGTGACAACCAACGCACCAACGATCAGCCACAACGACGGGCGCATTACTTTCTCCCGCATTAAGCATTTGCTGGATATGCCGGACTTGCTTGATGTGCAGCTTACTGCATATCGTGAGTTCTTGCAGGGGGAACTGCCCCCAGCCGAACGCAAAATGATGGGGCTTCAGTCCGCATTTTCCGGAAATTTCCCGATTAGCGATGCCCGCGAAATTTTTACGCTGGAGTATCTGGAGTACCGGGTTGAACGCCCAAAGTACAGCGAGATTGAATGCCGCGACCGCGAACTCACCTTCGCTGTCCCGCTGAAAGCACGCTTGCGGCTTAGCTCCAAGGCCGACCCAGAGTCCGATGATTTTATCGAAACAGTGGAGCAGGAAGTCTATCTGGGGAATATCCCCATGATGACCGACCGTGGCACGTTTATTATCAATGGTGCCGAGCGTGTGGTGATCTCCCAGCTTCACCGCTCCCCAGGCGTTTTCTTCAGCGATGCCATGCACCCAAACGGCACGCGCATCTTCTCGGCACGTATCATCCCTTTCCGTGGTTCGTGGGTGGAGTTCACCACCGACATCCAGAATGTGATGTACGCCTACATTGACCGCAAGAAAAAATTCCCCGTCACCACACTGCTGCGTGCGCTTGGCTTCAGCAGCGATGACGACCTGCTGCAGCTGTTCGATCTGACCGAGGATGTGGCCGTCTCGGACCTGAATCTCGATTTCGTGGATCGCGTGATTGCTGGCGACGTGATTGACATGGAAACCGGCGAAATTATCATTGGCCGCGATGCCCAAATCACCGAAGAGTTGATTGCACGCTTCCAAGCCTCCGGCGCGGAAACCGTTCAACTGTACACTGTGGAGGCTTCCCAGAGCGATTCGATTATCGTCAAGACAATTCAAAAAGACATTTCCCGCAGCGAAGAAGATGCGTTGGAGGCAATCTACCGCCAACTCCGCTCCAGCGAAGCCCCAGATTTGGAAACCGCCCGCGCTCTTATCGAGAAACTCTTCTTCAACCCAAAACGCTACGATCTTGGGGAAGTTGGGCGGCATCGCATCAATCAAAAATTAGGCATTGGAATCCCTGGCGACCAAACAACGCTGACCCGTGAGGACATTGTCTCCATCATCAAATATCTGATTGATCTTCAGCAAGGGAAGCGTCAGGTGGATGACATTGACCACTTGGGGAACCGCCGCGTGCGGACCGTTGGCGAACAGCTTGCCGCGCAAGTGAACATCGGCATGGCACGCATGGGGCGGACGATTAAGGAGCGGATGAATATCCACGACGTGGAGAATTTTACTCCATCGGAATTGGTGAACGCCCGAACCATCACCTCGGTGGTGAACACCTTCTTCGGCACCAACCAGTTGTCGCAGTTCATGGATCAGACCAACCCGCTGGCCGAACTGACCAACAAGCGGCGTATGTCGGCATTGGGACCCGGCGGCCTTACCCGCGAACGCGCCGGGTTCGAGGTTCGCGACGTTCACTACACCCACTACGGCCGCCTTTGCCCGATTGAAACTCCGGAAGGTCCGAACATCGGCCTTATTTCTTCGCTCTGTATCCACGCACGCATCAACGATTTCGGGTTCCTTGAAACACCGTACCGCAAGGTGGTTGATGGCAAGGTGACGGATGATGTTGAGTATATCTCGGCCGACCTTGAAGAAGGGGCAATCATTGCCACGGCAACGATTGAAACCGACAAGGACGGCACTATCACCACCGACCGCGTCCGCGCACGCCAGTCGGGCGACTTTGTGATGGTGGAACCACACCAGATTCAGTATGCCGACATCGCGCCAAACCAGATTGTTTCGGCTGCGGCGGCAATGATCCCATTCCTTGAGCACGACGACGCGAACCGCGCGCTGATGGGATCGAACATGCAACGCCAAGCCGTTCCGCTGCTTCGCCCGGAACGCCCGGTGGTCGGGACCGGCATGGAGTGGAAAATTGCTCGCGACAGCCGCACGCTGGTCGTTGCCGAACGCGACGGCGTTGTCAAATATGTTGACTCCACCAACATCATTGTGGAGTATGACCAGACCCTGAGCAAGGACGACCAGTTGGTCAGCTTTGTTGATGACCGTGTGAAGGAGTACCCACTCACCAAATTCTTCCGGACCAACCAAGACACCTGCATCAACCAACGCCCGTTGGTTCGCGAAGGGCAGCGTGTCACCGCCGGCGAAGTGCTGGTGGATGGTTCTTCCACAAAGGATGGCGAACTGGCGTTGGGGCGTAACCTGCTGGTGGCATTCATGCCCTGGCGCGGCTACAACTTCGAGGACGCTATCGTCATCAGCGAGCGGGTGGTAAGTGAGGATATCTACACTTCCGTCCACATCGAAGAGTTCACCACACACGTCCGCGACACCAAGCGGGGTGAGGAAGAACTTACCCGCGAAATCCCGAACGTCTCGGAAGAAGCCGTTCGGAACCTTGATGAGTCGGGCATGATCCGGATCGGTTCCGAGGCCACTGAAGGGGAGATTCTTGTCGGCAAAATCACCCCGAAAGGGGAGACTGACCCAACACCGGAAGAAAAACTTCTGCGGGCAATTTTCGGCGATAAAGCTGGCGACGTAAAAGATGCCTCGCTGAAAACCCCGCCAGGAATCAAAGGGGTGGTGATTCAATCGCAGCTGTTCAGCCGCCGCGTTATCAAGAAGGACACCGATGTCCGCAAGGATGAAAAGAAACGCCAAGAAGTGCTGGATCGGAAGTTGATTGAGGAGCTGGATCGCTACAGCAAAATGCTTGCCGAGAAACTTGGCATCCTGCTGGATGGCGAGGCCTCGCTGGGCATCCGCGACGAAAGCGGAACTACCGTGATCCGTTCCGGCACCGGGCTGAAAGCCGACACTTTCACCGCAAAATTAGCCGATGGTTTAGATGTTGGCCTCTGGAGCACCGAGGACCCCTGGGTGGAGAACAAACGGAAAAACAACCTTGTTCGCAAAGCCTACCAAAATTTCCGCTCCATTGTGGACTTGGTGCAGGACG
Source organism: Chlorobiota bacterium (assembly GCA_016788565.1). Taxonomy (GTDB): domain Bacteria; phylum Bacteroidota; class Ignavibacteria; order OLB7; family OLB7; genus OLB7. Next base: position 29,657 of record JAEUSP010000084.1, read on the forward strand.
ACATCCGTATCGAGAAAAACAAGGTGGCGCAGGGGGACGAGCTTCAGCCAGGAATTCTGCAGATGGCAAAGGTCTATGTTGCCAAAAAACGGAAGCTGCAAGTGGGGGATAAAATGGCCGGCCGCCACGGAAACAAAGGCGTTGTTGCCAAAATCGTTTCCGTGGAAGATATGCCGTTCCTTCCCGATGGAACCCCCATTGACATTGTGCTAAACCCGCTTGGTGTGCCGTCGCGTATGAACCTGGGGCAGCTGTACGAAACCGCTCTTGGCTGGGCCGGAACCCGGCTTGGTGTCCGTTTCGCCACCCCAATTTTCGACGGCGCACGGTGGGAGGATGTGATGGACTGGTTAGAAAAAGCTGGCATTGAACGCTCCGCAAAAACTGACCTGTACGATGGCCGCAGCGGCGAACGTTTCGACCAGCAAGTGACCGTTGGGGTGATCTACATGCTGAAGCTGTCGCACCTTGTGGAAGACAAAATCCACGCCCGTTCCATCGGCCCGTACAGCCTTATCACCCAGCAGCCGCTGGGTGGGAAAGCACAGTTCGGTGGGCAGCGGTTTGGCGAGATGGAGGTCTGGGCGTTGGAAGCCTACGGCGCGTCGAACGTGTTGCAGGAAATCCTGACCGTGAAATCCGACGACGTTCATGGCCGCTCCAAGAGCTACGAAAGCATTGTGAAAGGGGAGAATTTGCCGGAGCCAAACATTCCGGAATCCTTCAACGTGCTTGTGCGCGAGCTTCAAGGGCTTGGGCTTGAGGTCAAGATTGATTAATTCAAGATTGATTAATTCAAGATTGATTAATTCAAGATTGATTAACCCCCTGAGCAATCGCACTTCGCCGACGCGCTGGCACGCCACACGTGCCGAAGCACATCAACTGAATAACTGAAGCACTGAACTTATAAACCGGGAGATCATCGTGTTCACACAACCGAATCAGATCGTCGGGCAGAACTTCCGCCGGATCATGATCAAGCTGGCATCCTCCGATGACATCTTGAACCGTTCCCACGGCGAAGTCACCAAGCCGGAAACCATCAACTACCGTTCGTTCCGCCCCGAAAAGGACGGACTGTTTTGCGAAAAAATCTTCGGCCCGGTTCGCGACTGGGAGTGCCATTGTGGCAAGTACAAACGCATCCGCTACAAAGGGATCATCTGCGACCGTTGCGGCGTGGAAGTAACCCAAAAAGCGGTCCGCCGCGAACGCATGGGGCATATTTCCCTTGCCGTTCCTGCCGTCCATATCTGGTACCTGCGGTCGCTTCCTTCCAAAATTGGAGCGGTTCTGGGATTGCCCACAAAAGATGTGGAACGGATCGTCTATTACGAGTCCTACGTGGTGGTGCAGCCCGGTTTTACCGGGTTGCAGGTGAACGACTTGCTGACCGAAGAACAATACCTTGACATCAAGGCAAGCCTTCCCCCAACAAACGCCGACCTGGACGATGAAGACTCGAAAAAATTCATTGCCTTGATTGGTGGCGAAGCCGTGAAGGAGCTTCTGCGCCGGGTGAAACCGGATGAGCTGGCCCTGACCCTGCGCGAGCAAGCCGCCACCGAAACCTCCATGCAGAAAAAGGCCGATGCCCTGAAACGGCTTCGTGTGCTGAACGCTTTCCGCGAACGCCCAGAAGGGGAAGGGGAACCAAACAGTGCCGAGTGGATGGTGTTGGATGTGATCCCGGTGATCCCGCCAGAGCTACGCCCGCTGGTTCCGTTGGAAGGTGGGCGATTTGCCACCAGCGATTTGAACGACCTCTATCGCCGCGTCATCATCCGCAACAACCGCTTGCGCCGCCTGATGGACATCGAAGCACCGGAGGTGATCCTGCGGAACGAAAAACGGATGCTTCAGGAAGCTGCCGACTCACTGTTCGATAACTCACGCCGTGGTTCGGCGGTCCGTAGCGAGTCGCAGCGGTCGCTGAAATCACTGAGCGATATGCTGAAAGGGAAGCAAGGGCGTTTCCGCCAGAACTTGCTTGGCAAGCGCGTAGATTACTCCGGCCGTTCGGTGATTGTGGTGGGGCCGGAACTGAAACTGCACGAGTGCGGATTGCCGAAGGATATGGCGGTGGAGTTGTTCAAGCCGTTCATCATCCGCAAACTGATTGAACGCGGCCACACAAAAACGGTGAAATCGGCCAAGAAGGTTGTCGAGAAAAAAACCAACGAGGTTTATGACATCCTGGAGATTGTGATTGATGGCCACCCGGTGCTGCTGAACCGCGCTCCAACCCTTCACCGCTTGGGCATTCAAGCATTCCAGCCACGGCTGATTGAAGGGAAAGCACTTCAGCTTCACCCGCTGGTCTGTACCGCGTTCAATGCCGACTTCGACGGCGACCAGATGGCCGTGCACGTTCCGCTAAGCCACGATGCACAGCTGGAGGCGATGCTGCTGATGTTGTCCTCGCACAACATCATCTCCGCCCAATCGGGTGATCCAATCACCGTCCCTTCCCAGGACATGGTGCTTGGCTGCTACTACGTCACCAAAGCACGCCCGGGCGTTGCTGGCGAAGGGAAAATGTTCGCCTCGCCAAAGGAAGTTGTGGTGGCCCACAACACCGGCCGCCTGCATCTTCACGCACGCATCAAGGTGCGGATTGACGGTAAGATGATCGAGACCACAACCGGTCGCGTTCTCTTCAACTTCATCGTGCCGAAGGAGCTTGGATATTTAGATATTCTTCTGACCAAAAAGGAGCTTACCCGCCTTATCAGCGAGTGCTTCCGCAAAGCAGGGCTGCTGAAAACCGTGAAGTTCCTGGATGACCTGAAGGAGATGGGTTTCACCTACGCCACCAAAGGCGGGTTGTCGGTATCCATCTCGGACGTTATCATCCCGAAGGAAAAGGATGAGATCATCCACAAAGCTCAGAATGAAGTTAACCGCATCGAAAACTTCTACTTGGAAGGCGTTATCACCAACGGCGAACGCTACAACAAGGTGATTGACATCTGGTCCAACGCCACCAACCGCGTGCTGTCGGTGGTGGTGAACGAGCTGAAGAATGCCGACGACGGCTTCAACACCTTCTGGATGATGCTCGACTCCAAGGCTCGTGGTTCCACAGAACAGATCCGCCAGCTTGCCGGAATGCGTGGCCTTATGGCCAAGCCGCAGAAATCGCTGAGCGGTGGTATTGGCGAGCTGATCGAGAACCCCGTCACCGCCAACTTCAAGGAAGGTCTCTCCATTCTGGAGTACTTCATCAGCACCCACGGTGCGCGGAAGGGCTTGGCCGATACGGCGTTGAAAACCGCCGATGCCGGCTACCTTACCCGCCGCCTGATTGACGTTGCACAAGATTCCATCATCAGCGAGCTTGACTGCGGAACCATCCGTGGCATCGAAATGCGCGCACTGAAAGATGGCGAGCATATCAAGGAGCATCTGCACGAGCGGGTGGTTGGCCGCGTGGCGTTGGAGGATGTGATTGACCCAATCAGCGGCAACGTGATCGTCCAATCAAAGCAGGTCATCACGCCAGATATTGCCGCCGCAATCTCCGAAACTCCGCTGGAGGCGATCGTCATCCGTTCGGTGCTCACCTGCGAAGCCAAGCGTGGCATTTGCGGGCGTTGCTACGGCGTGAACCTCACCACCGGAAAACTTTCCGACGTGGGCGAAGCCGTTGGCATTATTGCCGCCCAGTCCATCGGCGAACCAGGCACGCAGCTTACGCTCCGCACCTTCCACACCGGTGGAACGGCCTCGCTGATCTCGGCACAAAGCACCGTCCAAACCAAGAACGAAGGGCGTGTGCAGTACGAAGGGATCAAGTTCATTGAACGCCACCAGGAAGATGCCGACACAGGGGAAGTGAAATTAGAAACCGTGGTGACAGGGCGTGCCGGCGCGATTGCAATTTTGGATGCCGACAACCGGGTGATCCACCGCTACGATGTTGCCTACGGCTCGCAGCTTCACGTGAAGGATGGCGACCGTGTGCAGAAAGGGGCGGTGCTGTACGAATGGGATCCGTACAACAACGTCATCATCACCGATAAGGAAGGCTACATCCGTTACCGTGACCTTATCCCGAACGTTACCTACCGCGATGAGGCCGACGAGCAAACCGGCTACATCACCAAGCTGGTGATTGACTCCAAGGATCGCACAAAAAGCCCAACCATCGAAATCGTTGATGAGAACGGGATAGTGGTGCAGCCGTACATCGTCCCGGTTCGCGCCCACATCAACGTGGAAGATGGCGAACTGGTGAAGCCAGGAACCGTGGTTGCCAAGATGCCACGCGATGTTGGGAAAACACGCGACATCACCGGCGGTCTTCCCCGCGTTACCGAGCTGTTCGAGGCGCGCTCGCCACAGCAACCGGCGGTCATCAGCGACATTGACGGCATCGTCAGCTTCGACAAACCGAAGCGTGGCAACCGGGTGGTGGTCGTTACGTCGCTGGACGGCTACACCCGCACCGAGTACACCGTCAGTTTCGGCAAGCACGTGCTGGTGCAGGAAGGGGACTTCATCCGTTCCGGCGAGCAGATCAGCGATGGCGCGATTGACCCGCACGACATCCTTCGAATCATGGGCTTGAGCGCGGTGCAGGAGTACATCGTTAATGAGATTCAGGAAGTCTATCGGATGCAAGGGCAGAACATCAACGACAAGCACATCGAAGTGATTGTCCGCCAGATGATGCAGAAAGTCCGCATCCAAGACCCAGGCGACACCCGATTCCTGGAAGGTGACCAGCTGGATCGCTTCAAATTCCAGGAAGAGAACGAGGAGATGAAAAACCACGTGGTCATCACCGAAAAGGGGGATAGCCGCTTGAAGGTTGGGCAGTTGGTGTTGCGCCGGAAGTTGAAGGAGATGAACGCCGAATTGAAAAAGAAAGGGAAGACTGCGATTGAAGCTCGCGATGCCGAGCCAGCAACATCCGAACCGTTGCTGCTTGGAATCACGCAGGCCTCGCTGACCACGGAATCCTTCATCTCGGCAGCCTCCTTCCAGGAAACAACCAAGGTGCTGACCGATGCCGCAATCGAAGCCAAAATTGACAACCTCCATGGCTTGAAGGAGAACGTCATCATGGGCCGATTGATCCCGGCAGGAACCGGATTGAAGAGCTACCGCGACATCCTTGTCACCAGCAAGAACGAAAACGCCATTGACACCGCCGACCGGAAGAAACTTCTTCCAGAAACGGCCCCGTCAAGGGTCTCCAAAGTCTTGTTTGGGGTGTAAGCCAGCAACAGCAATCAGCAAAAAAAAACAGGAAGCCCCCGGCGCAGTGATGTGCCGGGGGCTTTTTTGTTGGGGAGCGTCTTTGGCTCAAGAGTTTGCGAGCAAGTCACCCCGTTGGGGCTTTGGAAGGTTTCCCCCGTGCGTGGTCATGGTGAGTGTAATCGCGTTTGGTTTTGGTTGTGAGCATCCGTTGGATGTTTGCATGTACCGCCCTGAAGGGGCATTCTATGCCAGCCCAGGGCAACGCCCTGGGAACAAAGGCAAGGAAGGATTCCAAGCCCTGAAGGGACGGCCTATCAGGTAGGGCAATTGCAGAGGTAGAATCCATTTTTTAGATCGCCCCTTCAGGGCTTTGGTTGGTTATGTGGCCTCGGGTCCCAGGGCGTTGCCCTGGGCTGTCGTGGTTCGCTCCGTTGGGGCTGTGGAAGGTATCCCCTGGGTGAGGTCATCGTGAGTGTAATCGCGTTTGGTTTTGGCTGTGAGCATCCGTTGGATGTTTGCATGTACCGCCCTGAAGGGGCATTCTATGCCAGCCCAGGGCAACGCCCTGGGAACAAAGGCAAGGAAGGATTCCAAGCCCTGAAGGGGCGGCCGAACGTGGGGATCAATCCCACACATACCGTTCATCAAACGTGATGCCGTGGCGTTGTAAGAAGGCGCGGTATTCCTCCTGAAATGTTTTTTGGCGATGGTGTTCCTGCTGCTTCGCAATGTAGTCACGGACGGATGGCACGTTGGATTGGCTGACGGTAAACGCCCCATAACCAGACTGCCATGCAAACTCTGCAAATTCTGGTCCTTGAATTTTGATCCATTTGGAGGAGGATTTTTTGACATCCTCCACCACTTGGCTAACTGATACGGTTCGAGCGAGTTCAAAAAGGAGGTGGATATGGTCTTCAACAGAATTGATGAAAATGGGAACGCAGCCAAGATTTTTCAGCATGGTGGCGATGTAAGCGTGCAGTGAATGGCGTACAGTGTCAGTGATGCGTCGTTCACGGTGTTTGGTGCTGAAGACAAGATGAATGTAGAGACGTGCAAGAGATTGAGGCATAAAGTAGTTCGCAGTTTCAGTGGGTGGTTTTGTTTGTTCAATGGAGCCGTGATTGGGAATTTTAGGTCGCCCCTTCAGGGCTTTGGTTGGTTATATGGCCTCGGGTCCCAGGGCGTTGCCCTGGGCTGATATGGGTCGCCCCGTTGGGGCTTTGGAAGGTTTCCCCCGTGCGTGGTCATCGTGAGTGAGTTCCCGATTTAGTTTTGGCTGTGAGCATCCGCTGGATGTTTGCATGTACCGCCCTGAAGGGGCATTCTATGCCAGCCCAGGGCAACGCCCTGGGGGAACAAAGGCAAGGAAGGATTCCAAGCCCTGAAGGGGCGGCCTATCAGGGAGGGCAATTGCAGAGGTAGAATCCATTTTTTAGATCGCCCCTTCAGGGCTTTGGTTGGTTATGTGGCCTCAGTCCCAGGGCGTTGCCCTGGGCTGGTATGGTTCGCCCCTTCAGGGCTTTGGAAGATTTCCCCCTTGCGTGGTCATGGTGAGTGATTTGTTGTTTGGTGTTGGCTGTGAACATCGTTTCGATGTTTGCATGTACCGCCCTGAAGGGGCATTCTATGCCAGCCCAGGGCAACGCCCTGGGGGAACAAAGGCAAGGAAGGATTCCAAGCCCTGAAGGGGCGGCCGAAAAGATTGTTTGGTTTTGGCTGTGAGCATCCGTTGGATGTTTGCATGTACCGCCCTGAAGGGGCATTCTATGCCAGCCCAGGGCAACGCCCTGGGAACAAAGGCAAGGAAGGATTCCAAGCCCTGAAGGGGCGGCCTACGAGGTGGGGGGATCAATCACAATGTCTGCGGCTCACCGCTCAATCGCCACCACTGTGTCGTACAGCCCATATTGGGTTAGCCCCTGGTGGCTTTCAATTCCGGTATAACGGAGCGAAGCGTCCTCGTATCGCCGGAAGGCGAACACCGCTTGGTTCATCTGCTCGGTGTTGAAGACTTTCAGGCTGACAAGCAGATGGAAATCCTTCACCGTCAGGCCGGTGACGGTCAGGAACAGATCAGGCTCCAGCTTGGTAATCACATCCTGCAGAGTGTTCTCGCGGAAATCGGTGAGGTACATGAACGCCGGAATGCGCGTGGCAAACTTGATCAGCTTTTCCTGAATCAGCTTCCGCTTGGACTTGTACTCCTTTTCCGCCTCGGTCAGTTCCTTCGTCTCCTTCGGTGTCAGGTCTTTCTTCTTGGCCTTCCCCTTTATCTCCTTCACCTTCTCGCTTTTGTTGATGATCGTCTCAATGATGTTCTCCCCAAGCGAACGCCACCCTTCAATCCGTTCCACTGCGGCCATTGCTTCGGGGTTGTTCAGCACGCGGCGCAGTGTGTCGTTATCTACGTTCACCAACAGTGCCGATTCCCATTTGCGCGCCAGAAGCGTGGCCGAGGTTCCGGCCATCGCAATGTCAAGAATTCCCCCGGCATCTACCTGCGTCATGTTTGCGCCATCGAACGCCAGTACCGGAAGGAACGACACCAGCTCGCGCACCGCGTCCTCCGGGTTTGGTTGGCTGGGGGAAAGGCCAATCCCATATTCGGAAAGCTGCTGCAATGCGCGGGTTGGCGCGAAGTCGAACACAAAACAGATTGGCTTGATGATCTCCTCCTCGTTCGGGTTGTCGCCGTTCGGGTTTTTGATTGACCACGGCGACTGCACACGGAACGCAGCCTGGAAGTACGCCTCGGGCGATTTCAGATTCCGAAGCATGAGGATGGAGGACCACTGCGGCACGGTTACGCCCGTTGTCAGCTTGCCGCAGGAAAGCGTGATGGTTTTGGTGTCGAACCCACTGCCGATTGCCCCGCGCACCGGCGGCAACGCCTCGATGCCAATCCCTGCCTTCGCGCCAGCCGCAACCACAACCGTGTAATCGTGCCAGTACGTGTTCTGCCTTGCCGCAAGCAGGTTTGCCATTGCGTGGCAGGCGGCAACGCTTGGCAGAAACCAGAACGAGTGCTGCAGATAGGGGAGCAAGCGAACGTCGGAGTAGGGGAAGGGAGGGCGCGTTCCGGTCTTCAGGTTTTCCGCCAGGGTTGGCGCGTACCCTCCCCGGATAATGTCCAACCACTTCTGCACGTAGCTTCCGTGCGTGAACCGCGCCCCCTTGCCATCCCCCTGTGCGGCGAAGAATTCGTGAAGATCAAACTCATTGAACTCACCCGCGCTGGCGATTGCCAACAACTCATCCGGCATCTGGTAGGTGAGTAACCGAAGCTGCGGAAGCGCGCCGTATGGGTTCGGTTTGCCGGGATTGTTTTCGGCAAATTCCTCCTTGGCCCGCTGCTCGTCGGTGTAGGTCCAGTTGAAGATTTGCTCTTCGATGAACTCCCCCCTTGCCAACGCCCTGAACGGTGTGCCGGAAAGGTAGAGGTAGGCTTTGGTGGTGATCGGAAAAAACTCAGATTCTTGCTCGGAAAGCACCCCCCGCTCCTCGTTGATTTTCTCCAGACCCGCGGTGTACTCCAGCTTCGCCTCCTTTTTGGCAACCGCTTCTTCTTCCCCTTCAAACAGTTCCTTCGTGGTCTCGCGCCAGGCGCCGAAGTGGTATTCATCCAGCACCACCAAATCCCATTTCGTCTGGTGAATCCATTCGTTTTTTGGCTTGATGTTCCCCGCGCCATCGTGGCCCAGCAAATCTTGGAAGGAGCCGAAATAAACCAACGGGTCACGGCTTTTTTGGGGTGGCGGTGCCCCGCCGGAATTGCGCGACAGATACTGCCACCCCTCAAAATCCACGTGCGATTCCAAGTCGGTCTGCCAGGCATCCTCCACCGCTGGTTTGAACGTCAGCACCAGCACCCGTTTTGCGCCCAGCTTTTTGGCCAACTGGTAGGCCGTGAAGGTTTTGCCGAACCGCATCTTCGCGTTCCAAAGGAACCGGGGGACCGCGTGCATATCCTCCTGCCAGATGGAGTGGAAGTAGGCGTGGGTTTTTTCCACTGCGGCCCGCTGCTCGGCACGCATCGGGAAGGTTTGGTTGTGAGTGCCGGTGAAACGTTCGCCGGCCCGAAGCTCGGCCAGCACAGTTTTCACATCCGCGACCGTGCAGCGCATCCACTCCAACTCAGGGTTCTCGAACTTTTTTCTCACCAGTGCGGCCCGCACGTCGTGATCGCTGAAGATTGTGCCATCGTTGCGAATTGCCGATTCGTCCAGCTCAATCCTGTAGTTCTTGATTGCGGCGGTTTTCAGTTGCTCGGCCACCCGCTTCCTGACGTCGCGGGTGGTTTGGCCAACTTTTAGCAACCCGGCGTGGGCGGTGTCGGCAATGGAGTAGGCGTAAATCCGTGGCCGCAATTCCGGTTTCGGCGCAAGAAGTTCTTCGATGGGTTTACTCATGGGTGTGTTCCTGCACGTTCGGTTCGCATTTTCAGACCGTGGGTTATTTGTTCATTGCATACCCAAGACATTGTTTTGGGTTTTCGTGAGGTATGCCGTTGAGGTTTGGATTGGGCGGAGTTTGACATTTTTAGATCGCCCCTTCAGGGCTTTGGTTGGTTATGTGGCCTCGGGTCCCAGGGCGTTGCCCTGGGCTGGTATGGTTCGCCCCTTCAGGGCTTTGGAAGATTTCCCCTTTTTAGATCGCCCCTTCAGGGCTTTGGTTGGTTATGTGGCCTCGGGTCCCAGGGCGTTGCCCTGGGCTGGTATGGTTCGCCCCTTCAGGGCTTTGGAAGATTTCCCCCGTGCGTGGTCATGGTGAGTGATATGTTGTTTGGTTTTGGTTGTGAGCATCCGTTGGATGTTTGCATGTACCGCCCTGAAGGGGCATTCTATGCCAGCCCAGGGCAACGCCCTGGGAACAAAGGCAAGGAAGGATTCCAAGCCCTGAAGGGGCGGCCGAAAAGGCGGAGCCACCCGCATCAACGCCCGGTAGTGCGACCAGGTGAGCTGCGGCGAAAATCCGTGCGGCTTGTCACCCGCCCAGGCCGGTTGCTGGGGCGCGGGCAATTCTCCACCCAATGGGCGGAGAATGTTTTCGTGGTGCTGATACGCCAGATAGAACTGCCGGAAATACCAAAGGTTCGTTGCCGAAAACCCCTTGCCGTACCGCTCGGTTAGCCGGGCCGATAGTTCCTCCACAATGTTCTTCCCGTACTCCGCCCGTTCTTCACCCCCTTGCAGTTCCTGCACAATCTCGCGGCCAATCAGCCAGTAGGCCAGCACCATCTGGCTGTTCACCACCCTCACGATGTTCCCACGCGCACCCTCCACAATGGAAACCACGCGCCCAAATAATCCCTCCGGCGCAGAAGGTGGAAGGCTGGCCGCGCTATTCATCCGAAGCATCTCCGCTCAACTCCATCGGCCTGATCACCGCCTCGATGTACGCAATCTCCTCCCGCGTTAGCTTGTACTTCTTGTACAGCACAGCATCCGTCCATTGCCGATCCCACGTTTGGATGGGTACCCAGGTGTACATATGACTAAAGGCATCTTGAGTGATTTTGCGAAGGGAGACTAAAAATCGGAAGAATTTCGTTGCATAATAGGATTGGATGCTTTCTACTTCTGTCGCTGAATCGGCGGCAATCATCAAAAAAGAACCAGTACACACAGATGGTGGTGAACTCAGCCACGGCTTACCGAGAACTGAATCGGGTATTTTTTGACCACCGTCTGAACCTGCTTTTGGTATCAGCACTTTCCACTTATTGATGAAAGGAACACTCTTTGTAATTACGCTCCGTTGGACAAACCCAATGGCGCGCTTCCCACTTCGGACATAATGGAGAGATATGTCCCTCGGCTTCTTTTCATCATGGAATTCGTCAAAATTGGATTCAAGTTTAAATGGTTCCCTGTTTGAGACAAGCACATCCATTCCCAATGGTTTAGATGCAATCACCTTCTTAAGGATGCCAACCGCTCTTGTGTCCCGCACAAAGACATCAAACTCATCTAACTGCCGCGATGAAGTTGTTTCCTCATCACCACGAATTACTGTGACATCGCATGAGCCGTTGTGAGTATCTGACCAGAGGAAGTAGCAAATACCACCCTTGACTTCAACATTCGGAAAGACTTCTCTTGAGACTGGGAAATCAATCAACTTGACAAGTTTGTGCGAACTGAGCATCTCCTTGCGGAACTCATCAAGCCCCCGTCCACCAGCCATCCAACGTGAGGGAACGACCATGGATAAAAAACGTGGCTTGAGCTTCTTGGCTTGCTCAACAAACAGGTGGTAAATGGAAGAATCGCTGGAGCCGCCAGCACCACCTTTCAGCTGATACGGCGGATTCCCAATAATGACATCGAACTGCATAGAGTCTCCAAAAAGCTCGGCAACCCGAGCGTTGATGTTGTTGGTGTGGATAAAGGCGTAGGCGTGGGTTTCCAGCCCTTCGTCGCGGTCGAAAATTGTTTTTGGCGCGCCGCAAAATTGGCATTTCTGGCCCTCCCACGTATGCTCCAACCGCTGGAACCAGATATTGCCAGAATCGTTGGCGAAGGTGCCGGCAATGGAGTGTTTGCTGTTGGCGTGTTTGGAGCAGTACAGGCTTCGGCGGGCAAGCAAGCTGGTAAGGTAGGTGATGCCGAT